>NZ_CP080267.1:680500-1361000 GCF_019431375.1 Alcanivorax sp. | reverse complement strand
CAGTACGGCTTGCTCGGTGCGGAGCAACTGTTGTTCAAGGCGGGCGACGTCCTGTGTTTTGTCGACCACGGCCAGTTCCTGGTTGTAGCGCTCGATGCGGGTTTCCAGGGCGCGTAGCTCTATGTTGAGCCCTTGTTCCTGTTTCTCGCTGAGCGGTTCGCCATTTTCGTCGGTGCCTTCATTGAGCCGCGAGCGGATAGTGTCCATGCGCTCCATGGCCTTGCTGATCACGTTCTGGGCCTGTTCTGGCAGCGTCTGGGCGCGGGTCAGCTCGCCGTTGACCTGGGCCAGACGGCTCTGATTCTTTTCCAGGGCATCCAGCCGACTGGTGAGCTTTTCGATCAGGGCCTGCAGCGACAGGTCCTTGTATTGGTCAGCCCAGTCGTTGTCCTGTTGCTGGCGTGCCTCGGCCAGTTCTGCGCTCAGGCGGGCGCGTTGGGTGGAGGCCTGGCGGGCGAAGGTTTCCAGCTCCTTGATGGTTTGCTGATTGCTGTCCACTTCGCGGCGCAATTCCAGCGTGCGCTCCAGAAGTTTCTTGTCAGTATTGCTGCCGTTATTACTGTTTTCCGTGCTTTCGCTGATCTGCTTTTCCAGATCGCCGACGCCGGGCAGGGAAAAACCACCGATCTGGGCCAGGCTGAGGGCAGGCAGGAAAATGAGCAGAACAAGGGCCAGACGTCGATCCATAACCTGAAGGCTCCAATGGCTGTGACGGGCAATCAAAGTGTTTTGAATATAGTTTGCCGGGTGACCTGAACCCGGGCTCAGGACACCGGGTAAAGACGGTGTTTTTATTCCGGGCTCGGGGCAAGCTTATCAAGGCGTTGCAGGCGGCGCAGCAGTTGTCTCACCAGGCCTAGTTCCCGTTCCCCGGCCAGCGGAAGCAGTTCCTCCACCCACTGGTGCAGGTTCTCCTCCTGTCTCACCTCCAGCGCTGCCAGCAAACCACGCATGGCATCGCGGGTATGTTGGTAGGTGGAGGTGTCTGGGTTGCTGCTGACGGTTGAGGGTGGTGATTGCTTGCGCAATTCCCAGGCATAGACCATCACTGCCTGGGCCAGGTTCAGTGACGGCTGTGGCTGGGCCAGGGGAATGCTGCTGGCCAGATCACAGAGGGCCACTTCATCACCGGTGAGTCCGCTGGCTTCGCGACCGAACACGATGGCCACCCGGTTGATGCTGTCGCCCTTGGCGGCAATCAGTGCGGCGCACTGGTCCGCGTCCACATAGCGGTCTTTTTGCAGGCGCCGTCGGGCGGTGCAGGCAATGCTCAGGTCCACATCCGTCAGAGCCGCGCCCAGGTCGTCGAAGGTGCGGGCCTGTTCCAGTACCTCGTTACTGTGATGGGCCACCCACTGGGCCGCGGTCATGTCACCGGGGCGCACCAGGCGTAACTGATTGAATCCCATGGTCTTGATGGCGCGGGCGGCGGCGCCGATGTTTTCGCCCCGGGCGGGCTCCACCAGTACAAACACGATGTCCATCGTTCAGTCATTTATCCACGGCAGTCTGGAGGTCGCCATTGTAAACCCAAGCAAAGGCTCTGGCAGAAAATGTCCATTTTTTGTCCGGCTGCGTCCTTGGTCAGCCAAGCAAGGGTGTTTATTGTTTAACCAATAAACACAATAAACTTCATAAGATTGGGAGGGGACCCATGAACAAGCTAGCTCTCTGCGGCCTGCTGGCTGCCGCTGTTACCACAATGCCTGCTCAGGCGTTTCAGCAGATCACCCACAAGCGCATTGCCATTGATGCGGTGGAATACATGAAAAACCATCCGGGCACCACCGAGTACAATCGCCTCAAGGCCTGGGTCAACGCGGCCGGCTACACCATGGAGCAGTTCGCCGAGGTGATCGGGCAGGGTGCCTATGACGTGGATGATTTTCAGGACACCTATCTGTGTGGTGCGGTCTCCGGTGATTGCGTCTACGCGCCGGTATTCAACGCCGGTTCTTCATTGGTGAACTACACCTCCTACTGGCACTTCCAGAATCACACCCGCAGTTCCGATGTGCACGGTAATGATCTGGGCGGTTACAACTACGATCTGCTCACGGTCTGGGGCGATATCGACAACATGGCCGCGTCCTGGTTGTACGGCGATTATCTGGATGATGGCCCCGGTGGCATGACCGGCTGGTGGTGGTCGGATGATCCGCAGTACAACACCTACGGTATTACCGAAGCCAACTATCGTCAGGGCAGCACTTCCAGCAAGTCCATGTATGACGATTTCGAGGAAATGCCGTTCCAGCCCATCGATAACCTGGGTCAGTACTGGTACAGCCAGTTCCTCAGCCAGCCCACCGCCCAGACTCTGGGTTTTGTGCTGCACACCACCGACCTGCTGCAGCCCCACCATGTGTGGACCACCTCGGCCCTGAACCACAGCGGCTGGGAATCCTGGGTGGCGGATTACTACGACAGTGAAAATCTGAACGACACCGCTCTGGTGAATCAGGCCCTGCAGAACTTCACCCCGCTGTCGCCCAGCGGTAATGACATTCGCCCGCTGCTCACCGAGGGTGGCGCCCTGGCCTATGGTAATGGTGGCATCGTTCTGTCCAGCACCGAGCACGCGGACCGGGTGCAGGTGGGGCAGACGGTAATCCCCAACGCCATCGCCATGGTGGTGCATCTGCTCAACCACGCCGCGCACCAGGTTAACCCCTGATACCGGTAACCGGCTCATAACCGGGCCGGTTTTCTCCGTAGCCCGCGTAGGGTGGATTAGGCCGAAGGCCGTGATCCACCATCACAGGATCCGACGTCCTGGGTGGTGGCTTTGGTGGATTACGCCTTCGGCTAATCCACCCTACGGTAATGAACGCGCAATAAGAAAAATTGGAGGAAAACTTCCATGGCAATGCACCGATGGATGTTGGCCATTGTGTTGGCAGTCGCCGCCGTGGGCGGCTATGCCGGTTGGCAGCAGTGGGGGCCGTTGCCGGACAGCGTGGCCGCCCGTGTGGATGGCGATGCCATTCCCGCCGCAACCCTGGACGTGTTCGTGGCCGCCGCTCGCCGCAGCGAGCCGGACATCAGCCGGGAAAGCGTGCTCAAGGGGTTGGTGGAAAACCGTCTGCTGGCGGCGGTGGCCGATGCGCAACATGATCACCACGGGCACCCGGAACGGGTGGGCTACGACAGTGCCACCCGCCACGAGCAGCAACGTTTCAAGTTGATTCGCACTGCCTATGCGGATGCCCTGCGCGAAGCGGTTAACGATAACGGGATGGGCAACAGCTTGGACAGCCTGACCGCGCCGCTGGCCCTGTCCCGCGAGGCGCTGGCGCCCATGCTGACTCTGGAGCAGGCGCTGTACAGCACCATGGCCGAAGCCCAGCAACAGGCGGCTCGTGAGTATGTGCTGGCCCGCTATCGTTTTGCCGATGATCAGCCGGAACAGACGTTGACCCTGTGGGACTTGTACCGGCGGCAGAACATCCAGTTGAAGGTACAGATGCATAACCTCAACCTGGATTTTATTCGCGAAGCGGTGAAGCAGCAGCTGACCATGGCCTACGTGTTTTACTGGTTTGAGCAACAGGCCGGCTTGTCCCGCACGGCCATTGCCGCCATGGATCGCAGCATTGATGACGCCCTGCAGCGGGAAACACTGATGCATGACATGGGGCTGATGCAGGATATCCACGACGACAACCCGCAGCTACGTGAACTGGCGGCCCAGGTGACCGATGCGCAGATTGCTGACTACTACGCGGCGCACCAGGCGCTGTTCACGCGGGTCGAGCGGGTGCGCGCGCGACATCTGCGCGTGAACAGTCAGCAGCAGGCGGATCGGGTCCATGAACTGATCCACGATGGCCTGTCATTTGATCAGGCAGTAGCGGATTACTCCGTAGCACTGGACCGGGATCAAGGCGGTGAGCTGGGCTGGATTGATCGGCAATCCCGGCAGGATCACTGGACCCGGGCGCTGGCGTTTGTGCAGCCAGAGGGCGTGGTGTCGCCGCCGTTCCGCAGCCCCGATGCGGATGGCGAGCCCTACTGGGAGCTTTTTCTGGTAGAGGAAAAAGTGACCGCTTACCAGAGCCTGGATAGCGAATCGGTCCGCTACCGTGCAGGTCGGGCGGTGGCTCAGGAACGGTTGCAGCAACGCTTCCAGAGTCTGCTGGCGGAGGTCACCGAGCAGGCTTCGCTGCGAATCAATCGGGAGATCCTGTGATGAGGGCGCTGCTGGCGGCCCTGTTGCTGGGGGCTGTGGTACTGGTGATGGCCCGGTGGCTGCCGGATGCAGCACAGACCCCTTTGCCTGTCCTGGCAGAAAACAACGAGCCTGTCGCAGAGACTCCTGCTTTACAGAAGCAGGAACAAGCCGCCGCGCCGTTACCCATGATCGACACGGTGGCGGAAACAGAGCGGCAGCCTGTTGTCTCCCGATCAGACGATGCTGCGTCCATTTCCACACCTTCGCTGCAAGCAGTGGCGGCCCTGCGCGAGAGCATGCGCCACGGAGATCCGCGTACGCCGCCGCTGGCACCGAGCACGGATCTGCGCCAGCCTCCCAGCACCGCTGAGCTGGCCGACCCGGCCCTGTATCAACAGTACGAGAGACGTCAGCAGCAGCAGGTGTATGCGTCGTTTGCCAAAGCCGCCGATCAGCGTATCCCGGAGCTGGAAGCATTGATTGCCAAAGGCCGCGCCGAGGGCATCAGCGAAGCGCAACTGGCGGAAGGGGAAGCCAAGCTGGCGAAGCTGCGTGAGCAGCGCGATCAGTTAGCGGCGCAACAATCGTCCGCCGACGGGGCATCTGCAGAGGAAGAACAGGACTGACCGGTAAGCTCCGCCACGCTGTCGCGGATGGCCTTGTCCTGGGGCGCCAGGGCATGAGCGCGGCAGATGCTGTCGCGGGCGCTGTCGTCATCCCCCAGGGCCTGTTCGGCGTAGGCGCGGTTGTTCCAGGCGGCGGCAAAGTCCGGCGCCTTGCGGGTGGCGCTGCGGAAGGCGCCCAGGGCTTTCTGCTGCTGGCCCTGGCTCCACAGGCTGTTGCCGTGGCCGAACAGCAGTTTGCCGCTGTCCGGGAAGGCCGCTACTGCCGCTGGCCAGAATGCTTGCGCATTGGGCAGGGCGGAAATAGCCCGGAATAGCTTGTCCGGTTCGGCACTGGCAGGCAGTTGGCCGGGCTCCACCAGGGTAAAGCCCCATTGATCCGCCCGCGCCCAGGTGCGGATAAAGCGATTCCAGTGGGTGGTTTTCATGGCATCGGTGCCGCTGTGCAGCACCATGGTGTTGCCCTGGTCCCGGTAACCGGTGACCACGGCAAAGTGCCACTGGGGCCAGCGGCGCAGTGCCAGGTTCTGTAGCACCAGTACCGGTCGGCCCGCCTGCAGTTCACTGAACAGCGCTTCGCTGTTTTCCACCGGGTAAGCCATCAGGCCGCGGCTACGGGCGGCGGCGCGTAATTCGATACCCAGGCTGCCCTCCCGTTCCGGCAGCCACACTTCATCCACCAGGCTGTCGGCACTGACCGGCTTGCCGGCCCATTGCAGCATCATGGCCAAAGCGGCGGGGCCGCACTGGTATTTTTCCTGGGGCACGAAGGGCACCACCAGTTGCTGCTCGGTGTCCACCATGGCGCTTTGCGGCGGTGGAAAGCTCTGACAACCGGTGAGGAATAGCAGAAGCAGCAAAATGGCGGAGATACCCGTTGGGTATTTCCGCCCTGCATTATGAAGGGGTGGGCGGAAAGGTTGACCCTCTCCGCCGTGGTGGGCTGACACGAATCAGTTGACCGGGTCGATGGCCGGGAAGACGTTGGTGGCACCCAGCAGGTCGAGGATAAGCAGAATCAGGATAATGGCCAGGATCACACCCAGCACACCCTGACCGGCAGGCAGTTCTTCCGCTTGCTGGGCCAGCTGTTGCAGCTCCTGGTCAGTGAGGCGGTCGAGTCGCTGGCTTACCTGGTCCTTGCTGACGCCGTAATCACTCAGTGCCGCGGCGGCCACTTTATGATCCATCAGTTCCATCACCTGCGCCTTCGTGGCGGCGCGATCCTGTTGCTGGATAACCGTGTCGTTGCCAATCATGGCTGCCTGGGTGGCGGGCACGATCAGAACCTGCATGAACAGCAATAGTGCTGCGCTCAGGATACCGGTAATACGCTTGCTCATGATCATTCTCCATTTAGCCAGGTTGCGGCGGCAGGTCATTGCAGGGGACGTCTTCTTGGACGGCGATTGCCCGTGCTCTGGAAAATTCGCCGTCCAAGAAAGTGCGCCCTGCAGCAACTTGCCATTTGCTAGTCACACTACCAGTGTGGCCCTATTGGAGAAGAATAGATGCCGAATTATCGGTATTTTTTACAAGGACTTTACCGATTTCTATCACCTTTACGCCGGCTTCACGTAAACGCTCCTGTGCCTGTTCAACAGCGGCGTCGGGAATGCTGAAAAGCAGGCCGCCGGCGGTTTGCGGGTCACACAGGGCGGTTAGCAGGGATTCCGCAATATGCTGCGTATCGCAATGCATCAGCACCTGACGGTTGGCGTCGTTGAGGGTGCTGGTCACGCCATTTTCAATCAGCGACAGGGTGCCGGGCAGCAGGGGGATGGTGTCGGTATCAATGGCCATGGTTACGCCACTTTGCTGGCAGATTTCATGCAAATGACCGAGCAGGCCGAAGCCGGTGATATCGGTGCAGGCATGCACCGGTATATCCTGCATGGCGTGTTGGGCGATGCGATTGCTGATCAGCAGATGCTCCAGGGTGGTATCCAGCCAGGGGCCGTGCAGTTTGCCTTTCTGCATCATGGCGGCCAGCTGCACGCCGGTGCCCAGCGGCTTGGTGAGCAACAGGTGGTCGCCGGCCCGGGCGCCGCCCTTGTGCCAGAGTTGCTGCGGGTCAGCCTGACCATTGAAGGTAAAGCCGGCGGCCATTTGCGGACCTTCGATGGTGTGGCCGCCCACCAGGGTGCAGCCGGCGGCGTTCAGTTCTTTCAACGCGCCGGCCATCAACCGGTGCAGATCCCGGCCCTGCAGTTTCGGGTGATGCCAGGGCAGTGTCACATTGGCCAGAGCGGAGTGGGGCGTGGCGTTCATGGCGTACAGGTCGCTGAGGCTATGCAGTGCCGCCACCCGACCGAACAAAAAGGGTTCGTCGATAAAGGCCGGGAAAAAATCCAGACTTTGCACCAGCCGTTTGTTGTCGGCCCAGTGGATGATGGCCGCGTCATCGGCGGCATCCACACCAGCCTCGATACCTTCACGGATGTGTGGCTGTAAATCCTGCAAGGCCTCGTTCAGCGCCCCGCTGCCCACCTTGGCACCGCAACCGGCGCAATGCAGCGCATCCGTGTCCACCGGCGGCGCTGACATGGTGGGTAGCTGACTATCGAACTTGTCCATAAAGGCCCGGTCGATCCGGTCTTTCCAGCGCCACACCCAATGCCCGGCAGCGGACAGAATGCCACCTCGGCTGGCCACCGCCTGTTTGCCGCCGGCAGAGAGTATCGAGAAAATGTTTTTGCGGGCGATAGGTTTGCAGGGGCTGGCCGGTGATGGCGGCGCTTAAATTGTCGGCCAGCACCCTGGCCTGGCGCACTGCATAGACGCCGGCCTTGGGCAGGCTGTCAGGAAAAGCGGCACAGTCGCCGGCGGCAAACACGCGGTTGTCGCTGCGGCTTTGCAGGGTGGTTTGTACGCGCACAAAGCCTTTTTCATCACAGTCCAGATCGCTGTCAGCGATTACCCGGGTGCCACGCACGCCGGTGCACCAGAGCACCCGCGTGGCATCCAGTGGGACGTCGTTGGCGTAGAGCGCGTCGTTGCGTTTTTCCACTCGCGTGTGTTCGTGCAACTGGATGCCGTAGTCATCCAGATAGCGTTGCATACGGCGGCGTACCGGTTCCGGGTAGCCGGGCAGAAGTATGCCGCCGCTGATCAGTGACAAGGCCCCGTGGCGACCCGTTTGCCGCTGATGCTCGGCGATGGCCAGCGCCATTTCCGTGCCGCCGGCACCGGCGCCTACTACGGCCAAAGGGCTGTCGTCATCGCGCCATTGCTGCCAGCGCTGGTGAAAACTGGCTACTGGTTTCACCGGTACGATGTCCGGGTGCCCGCCGCCCACTGGTTGCAGGTCCGGGGTGGCGCCTACATCCAGGCTCAGCCAGTCGTATTCCAGGGTGCTGCCATCGTCCAGAGTCAGGCGCCGTTCGGCGCTGCAGATCTGTGTCACCGCGGCGCAGATAAAGCGGGTGCCGGTGGCGATACACAGCCGGTACAGATCCACATGGGTATCGGTGAGGGTGTAGTGGCCGGCAATCAGGCCGGGCAACATGCCTGAATAGGCACTGAGGACATCCGGCGATACCAGGGTGATACGCACGCCGGGTACCGGTTTCATGGCCAGCATGCGCAGGGCCAGCGCATGGCTGTGGCCGCCGCCCACCAGTACCAGATCGTGATTGGCCGAGGGAGTCATCACAGCAGGATATCGCCTTTCAGGAAGCAGCGGGCCTGGCCACTCAGGGTGACCCGGTCACCCTTGAGGGTGCAGTGCAGCTCGCCACCTCGGGCGGAAAGCTGGCGGGCGTGCAAAGACGGTTTGCCCAGCCGCTCGGCCCAGTAGGGCACCAGGGTGCAATGGGCGGAGCCGGTCACCGGATCTTCCGGCACACCCTTGGCCGGGGCAAAAAAACGGCTGACAAAATCGCAGTCGTCACCGGGGGCAGTGATCATGATCGCAAAGGTATCCAGCTTGCCGATGGCGGTGAAATCCGGCTGGAAGTTGCGTACCTGCTCGGCGCTGTCCAGCACCACCAGCGTGTCACGGGCCTGCAGCACGTCCTTGAGAGGAATGCCCAGTGCCTGTTCGAAGGGTTCCCGGTTGCTGAGCGGCTGTGCCGGGCGGGCAGGGAAATCCAGACTCAGGGTCTGGCCGCTACGGTCCACATAAAGCGCGCCGGAGGCCGTATTGAAACGAATCCGCTCACCGGGAAAGCCCAACGCGTTGAACACCACCCAGGCAGCGGCCAGGGTGGCGTGGCCGCACAGATCCACTTCCACACTGGGGGTAAACCAGCGCAGGGCATAGCCGGTCTCGTCGGGCACTAGAAAGGCGGTCTCCGACAGGTTGTTCTCCATGGCAATGTTCTGCAGCAAGGCATCGTCCGGCCAGCGCTCCAGCGGCACCACCGCTGCCGGGTTACCGGCAAACAGGGAGGAGGTGAAGGCATCGACTTGATAGAGTTTCATGGTTTGCCTTGGCTGTGACGTTGACTATAACTGCGAGTGTATTGTGGAGGGCAAGCCGTCCAAAGCCCGGTTATTAACCGCTAGCATTCAATAGTTGAGCTACGGCATAACCAACAGCAAAAAAGATAATAAGTTTCAAAAGAAGCCCCGAGCGTGACGGAGACGTGTTTTCCTTTCTTTGTGGATATTTGGGCTTTTCCCATGCCCTGTTGTTTCTCCAAGCATCATCACCTTCATAGAATTTGGTGAGGATGTCGGTCATGTCATCGAAAGTCGGATCACTAGGCGTGACTGATTCGGTATTTGATTCATAGAACACAACGGAAAAGCCATCTTCAGTCGACCCGGAGCCCTCTATGGCCATTCCATCTTTTTCAATTTTTATAGCAGATAACTGTTGCCAGCTCATGCCAGAGAGAATCTCTCGTAAATCGTCAACGCTGTCGCATGAAACCGGCTGGTGTTCTTCGCTGAGCAGATTTCCTGTTTTGGTTACAAGCATCGCTAGTCCTTTCGCTAGTTATGAATAAGGCGGCACCGTTGTAGACGCTTCTTACAAGTCTGATTTGCTCTTTCTTATAAACCTAAGCCCGGCTTCAACCGCAGCCGCCTGCGCAATCCCCGCGACAACGCATCCACCGCCAGATTGAGCATGACCGTGGCCAGGATCAATAGCAGGGTCCGGTCGAAGCGGAATTCCGCCACGCTGGAATCGATATAGAAACCCAGGGTATGGATGCCAAGGATACCCAGCACAGCGGTTTCGCGCATGATCACTTCCCAGCGGTAGAGCAGAAAGGCCAGCAGATTGGGGCTGACGCGGGGCAGCACTTCCCAGGCGTAGCGGTTGAGGCCGGTGGGGGCGTCCGCGCGCAGTTTCAGACTTTCGCTGAACCGGCCGGTCAGGTGGGCGACGATGGCGCCGGTGTGCAGGGCCAGCGCCAGGATGCCGGGCAGCATGGAGGGCCCGAGCAGAATCAGGAAGAAGAAGGCGAGAAAGAATTCAGGGGTGGTACGCATGACCACCAACAAGCCATGGCCGGCGGTACGGCTCGCCCGGTTGCCGAACAGGGGCGAGATCAGCGGGAACAGTAGTAGCGAAAGCACGCCGGTCAGCAGCAGGGCGCCGAGGCCCAGCACCAGGGTCTGCCACAGCCCCGGCCACAGTTGTTGCTGCCAGAGCATGGCGAACCAGTGCCACAGTTCCATGAGCCCGCCGCCCTGGCGGAGCGGTACTGGCACCAGATCCACGGTGACGAAGCGCACCAGGGTATCGAGCCGGCCGGTGAACAGCGGCGGTGCCCAGGCGATAGCGGCCAACAGGTACACGGGGATCAGGGCCGGACGCAGCCACCAGCGCAGGGTAAAGATGATGGCAAAGAACAGGTATAACAGGGCGGCGCCCTGGTCGTAGCTGCCTTCACGAAAGGCGGTTTCCAGGTGGAAGCCCAGGGTGGGCAGGCCGATAAAGCCGAGGATGGCGGAGGCGCGAATGGCGCACTCCAGCCGATAGCCGCCGTAGGCCTTGAAGGCCTGCCAGACCAGCGGCAGGCGGGCGTAGAAGAACACGCTCAGGCGCTGGCGGCTGACGGGCAGTGCATTGGCAGGGCCTGGGTCGGCTTCTTCCAGAAATTCACCGAAGACCTTGGCGAAGATGCCCGCGTAGGGAATGGCGATGGCCAGCACCCCGGTGACCGTGCTCAACCCGGCCACCTGCAACAGCAGCAGCCCCCAGAACAGTTCGTGGACGGCGCGGATGCTGGCCGCAACACCCCGCACCCAACGGCGATGCCAGGCCATGGCCATGAGAAAGCCGAACAGGGCGGCCAGGGCGGTGCCCTGCCAGGCGAAGGCCAGGGTGTTGGCCAGTGCCCGCCAGAGGTTATCGGTGGAGAAGAAATCCGGGGCGAGAAAACCCTGGCCCATGCGCAGCAGTTCACTGCCCGGGGAGGAACGGGTGATCTCCAGGTCGGCAAACGCCAGGGCGATCAGCCCGGCCACGGCAAGCCAGAAGCTGGCCCGGCGCCAGCGGGCGGCGGTGGTGTTGACGGGCTGCCGGGCGCCGAGGCTCATAGGTAGAGCGTGTCCAGATCACCCAGGCTCAAGGTGCTGGCGGGGGCGTCGAGCAGAATGCGGCCTTCGCCCAGACCGATGATGCGGTCACAGCATTGCAGCGCCAGCTCACGATCATGCAAGGCGACCACGGCGGTTTGGTGTCGGGCCAGCGCCCGCTGCAGCAGATCAAGCCCTTGATGCTCATCCAGACTGGAGACTGGTTCGTCGGCCAGCAGCACGGGGCGCTGCGTATAGAGCGCCCGCCCCAGGGCAACCCGTTGCGCCTGACCGCCGGATAGCTGGTCCACGCTGGTGAACAGCTTGTCCTGCAGCCCCAGCTCCCGGGCCAGTTGGCCCACGCTGGCTTTTTCCCTGGCGCTGGGCCAGATCAGGTTGCGCAGGTTGGTGAGGGTGCGTTGGCGGGGCAGGGCGCCCATGTAGAGGTTGTGGAAGACGCTGAGCATGGGCACCAGGTCACCGGCCTGGGGGCACCAGGCACAACGGGCTTCCTGCTGCTGGCGCAGGGCGGCCAGCAGGGTGGATTTGCCGGCACCGGAAGGGCCCAGCAGCGCCACGTTCTCGCCGTCGGCAATGGTCAGCGACAGGGACGCAAACACGACCTGGCCGGGATGGCCAAGCCGTGCGTTTTCAAGATGGAATGTCAAAATCCGATCCTGTTACTGGGCGTCCAGCAGGCCGATGGCTTCGGCGGTTTCCTCGATGGGCGCAAAGTCGTCATTGCTGGCGGGAATGAATTTTTCCCGTGGGAACGCGTTCAGCAGTACCGGGTCATCAATGGCCAGCAGGGCCTCGGTGACGCGCTGGGTGAAGCCGTCGCCGAACTTGTCATTCAGGTCGCCACGCACGGTCCAGTGATAGTCCGGATAGCCGGGGGTTTCCCAGATGACCTGGACCTTGTCGGTGTCGATCTTGCCTTCTTCCAGTTCGCGCTCCCACACCTTGTAGTTCACCGCGCCGGTGGCATAGGCGCCGCTTTGTACCAGGGCGATGGTGGCGCTGTGGTCGCCGGAGAAGCCGACTTTCTCGAACAGTTGGTCCGGGGACTGGTTGAAGGTATCGCGCAGGTAGAACTCCGGCATCAGGCGCCCGGAAGTGCTGCCCTTGGAACCAAAGGTAAAGGACGTTTGCTCCACAAAGGCCTCGGTGAGTGTCTCTGACGGGCTCAGGCCGGTGCTGGTGTTGGCGATGAAGTAGGATTTGAAGTCAGGATCTTCCAGGCCCTGGGCGATGGCCTGGGAGCCAGGTACCAGGCGACGGGCCTGGACACCGGACAAACCACCGAACCAGGCCATCTGCACTTCGTTATTGCGGAAGGCAGTGACGGCGGCGGCATAGGATTTCACCGGGACATATTTCACCGGTACGCCCAGTTGCTCCTCCAGATAGAGGGCAACCACGCCGAAGCGTTTTTCCAGTTGGGATTCATCCTGATCGGGGATGGCGGTGAAAACGAAGGTCCCGGTGTGGGGTTCGTTACAGGCAGACAGCAGCACTGCTGCCAGCAGAGCGGCAAGAAAGGGGAAGCGCATTGTTGACTCCGTTCAATAGGGAGGCTTACCGGGCAAAGTGAAATTTCCGTCGCGGGCCCGGCCAGACACGACAGGGTGATTATAGAACGCTTAGCCGGGGATGCCAGCCAGCAACCCAAATATCCGTTGGAGCCTCGCTCGCAAGGCGAAGGGCGTTATTCCGGCGCCATGCCAGCGGGGTGCCCTTCGCTTTGCGAGCAAAGCTCCAACGGAATTTCGTAGCCAAACCGGGGAGATAATTCCTCTCCGCCTTTCGTTGGAGCCTTGCTTGCAAGGCGAATGCCCGCCAATAGGTTCTGCGGACTATTCGCCTTGCGAGCAAGGCTCCAACTGTCGCTTCAGGCTTCAGGTGTCAGTCGGTCTTCCAGGAACGCCATGACCTCGTCGCGGCTACCCTCAAAGACGATGTCTCCTTCCCGGTGGGAGAGCATGTAGTCGTACATGGGGTCGTAGTAGTCGCGTAGCAGAGTGCGGATCCAGTCTTCGTGGAGCCCGGTGTCGCCGCTGATGGCCTGTACGGCCAGGGCTTCGGACAGTAGCTGGCGCAGCTGCTGATGGCGAAGCCCGCCCAGGCGGCGGCGGATGCGGTCCATGGCGGCGAGCAGTTCCTCGCCGAGATAATGGAGAGCCTGCTGCTCGCCGAAGTGCTGACGGTATTCTTCCAACGGGCCCACCACATAATCCTCCAGGGTGACCTGCACCCGGGATTCCAGCGTCTCGTTGATGATGATGCGCGGGCAGCTCTTGATCTTGTCCTGCAGGGAAAAAGGCAGGTGGCAGCGACCGATCAACTTGCTTTCGTCTTCCAGCAATACCCAGCTCGGGTTTTGCGCCCGCTGCTTGAGCATGGCGATGGCCAGGGCATTGTCGAAACCAATCTGGGTAGGCTGACCACCGGGGCGACGGCCGAACGAGGAGCCACGATGATGCGCCAGGCCTTCCAGATCCACGGCGTTGGTCTGGGTTTCGATGACCCGGGTTTTGGCGCAGCCGGTACGGCCACAGAGAATTTCGAAGGGCAGCGTGGCGATGCAGGCCTCAAGCTCGTCGAGCAGGAAACGGCGCATGGCCTTGTAGCCGCCGGCGACGAGCGGCGCATCGACGCCGGCTTCGCGCAACCAGGCTTGGGTGGTCTGGCTGCGTAACCCGCCACGAAAACAATACAGATAACCGTTGGGGTTGGCCTGCCACCATTGCTGCCAGGCCTGCATGCGCCGCTCCCGCTCCTCGCCGCTGACCAGCTGGTTACCCAGATCAATGGCCGCCTGCTGGCCATGCTGCTTGTAGCAGATGCCGATCTGGTGGCGCTCGTCGTCGTTGATCAGGGCGATATTGGCAGCACCGGGAAAGGCGCCCTTGGCGAATTCCACGGGGGCACGCACGTCCAGCAGGGGCGTGTCGTTCAGGAACAGGGACAGGAAATCGTCGGTATCGTCGCGCATGGGGGGCGAGTTTAGAACAGCTACAAGCTACAAGCTACAAGCTACAAGCTACGCTGGTTGGATAGGGAAAGGCTGGAAAATTCCCCGGACCTCGTCATTTCTACGAAGCTGCTGTAGGAGCTATGCTTGCATGGCGAACCGCGCTTGCGCGGGAATCGACCAGGGGGCGATCAGGAATTGCAAAGCTCGACAGGTCTCTCCAGAAACAATGGTGCCTTGACGTTGGTCTCTGCTGCCTCGGTTCGCCATGCAAGCATGGGCTCCTACATGTCATTGTTAGCCTGCATGCTGCCGCCCACAAAAAACGCGGGCAGGGCGCTATGCAATTAGCACGGCCATGCCCGCGTTGCAGCTTGCGGCTTGAAGCGTGTAGCTATTTTACTCCGCCGGACGGATCTGGCCGGCCAGGTGCGGCTTGATGCCGTCCTTGGCCAGCAGGCGGAAGTCGCTGCCGCCGTCTACCGCCTTGTTCTCGAACTTCACGGTGGCGGGGATGAACATGGGCAGCTTGAACTGCACATCCACGGTGAACGCTTCTTCCGGCAGCTGGTTCTGCAGCTCGGCCAGGCAGCGGGCCTTGGACCACATGCCATGGGCGATCTGGCGTTTGAAACCGAACAGCTTGGCAGACAGCGGGTACAGATGGATCGGGTTGCGGTCGCCGGAGACTGCGCCGTAGCGACGGCCGGTGTCGCCGGGGACTTTCCATTCCACGGTGTCGGTGGCCGGCTGGGGCTTGGGTGCATCCTTCTTCTTGCTGCTGCTACCGCCGCCGCTACGGAAGAAGTTTACCGATTCGCTTTCCCATACCCGCTCACCGCCGGTGCTGATGCTGGTGAAGATGGAGAACTCGTAGCCCTTGTCTACCTTGGTCAGGTTGCCCAGGAAGCATTTCACGTTCAGCTGCTCGCGCTCGCTGATGGGGCGGTACTGGGTGATGCTGTTGCGCACGTGCACCAGACCCATGGCCGGGAACGGGAAGCCGTCGCTAAGGATCAGGGCCATATGCAGCGGGAAGGCGTGCATGTGCGGGTAGGTCACCGGCAGTTTGCCGTCGGCGGCAAAGCCACACACTTTGCGGTAGGCCGCCAGGTGTTTTTCGTCCAGAGCCACATCATTCAGGCGCAGGCCGATTTCCGGCAGGGTGGGGTTGCTGCCCGGCTTTACGGTGGCGCGCATTACCGCCTTGGCGAAGTTGATCACCATGGGGGGCGCGTTGCGCAGTTCGCGGAATTTTACCTCACTCATTACTCGATCCTTTCCCGTTGGTCGTGTTGTGGTCTCAGACCCATGATCTTTATGTCCCTGCGTTATTGCTGTCAGAGACGTAAAGATCATGAAACTGTGGGGAGTATAGAGCAGGGTAAGCGGCGCGCTATTGGCCGCGCAGACAAGGTGTATAGGGACTGAAGCACACCAAAATAAAACTGTGACGGAGGTTTGCCGGCGAGCAGTAAGGGGGTGGAGCCGGGATCATTGATCCGGTTTGGACTTCCACATGCCGACGCCGAAATAGATCAATCGCAACTGTTTTTCCGCAGTGCCGAGTACCTGGTTCTGGCCGAACTCGTCGTCTTCTTCCAGTTCCAGCATTTCCTGTGTCAGGGCGGTGACATTGTTGACCACCAGCCCGGCCATCATCTGCAGGTCTTCTGCATTCACATGGTTAAGGAACGGGAAGCGGGCCATGTCCATGGCCAGTTCGTTGGTGAACATGCGGATTTCCCGGCGGATGGCGTTGCGCATGGTGGGGGTGCCGCCGGCCAGCTCCTTGGAGACAAACAGAAAGTGTGCCCGGTTATTGCGGACATAGTTGAAGTACACCTCCAGGGACCCGCGCAACATGCGCTCATTGGGCAGTTCTTCCTGGCGGACCTGGCGCATCATATGGCGCAAGGTACGGAAGGATTCATCCAGCAGCGTCAGGCCCAGGGCGCTCATGTCCGGGAAATGCCGGTAGAAGGCAGTGGGCACCACGCCGGCACGCTTGGTGACTTCGCGCAGGCTCAGGCTGGAGAAGGGGGCCTTCTTGACGACCAGATCCAGCGCCGCTGCCATCAGTGCTTCACGGGTCTGGCCCCGTTTCGGCTTGCGGGTTCTGCTGGTGCTTTCCTTGGTCATTCCGGTCGCCTCTGCATGGGGGTTCAGGTCGTTAGCCAGGCCTGGCCGGCAGTCTCGTTCCCCCGTTTCCGGTTGCTCGGGCAGGAAAATGCCGGGGTGCTGGCGGGCGTTATGCGCCAACAGACCCTGAAAATACGCTGTAAATTCTCCTCGTTGTGAGCCCGTGATGCAACTGGTACGAAAAAAACATGTGTAACTGCATGATAATGCAAGCATTTACAAAATTAAGTGTACAGGTGTTGACTCAAATGGTGAGTCTATGAATAATGCGTACAACTGTTCACTTACAGGGATGAACCCAATGAACGCAATGACACAGACCTCCAGCCGTTTTCAGCAAGGCCTGACCCGCCTGCTGCAGTCCCGCGTGGCGGATATTCTTTCCTATCCCCATGGCGTTGACCGTTATCTGGAAGTGTTCAATCCGCTGTGGTCCGTTAATGAGGTGCGCGCCAAGGTGGAAGCCGTGCGCTACCTGACCGAAGACAGCGTGACCTTGACCCTGCGCCCCAATCACAACTGGGAAGGCTTTACTCCCGGTCAGTTCGTGCAGCTTTCCGTCACCATCAACGGCAAGCGCCAGACCCGCTGCTATTCTCCGGCCAACTCCCTGCACCGTGCCGACGGTTGCATCGAGTTGACCGCCAAAGTGCACGCCAACGGCTTTGTTTCCCGCCATCTGCGTGAACAGCTGAGTGTTGGCGATGTGGTGCTGCTGTCCCAGGCGGATGGCGAATTCGCGCTGCCGGAACAGCGCCCGGAGCAGGTGCTGCTGATCAGTGGCGGCAGCGGTATCACCCCGGTGATGTCCATGCTGCGCACCCTGTGTGACGAAGGCTTCAGCGGCCCGATCACCTTCCTGCATTACGCCAACAGCGCCGCCGACATGATCTACGCCAGCGAGCTGGACGAGATTGCGCGGGCTCATGACAACGTGACTCTGGTGCGCTGCTTCAATGATGAGGGTGAACAGGGTGAACTGTCTGGCCTGTTTTCCCGTGAACATTTGTACATTGCTGCGCCGGAATTTGCACAGGCAACCACTTTTCTGTGTGGCCCGCCGCCGATGATGGCTGCGGTGGAAAAAGTCTGGGAAGAGGACGGTCTGGCAGAGCGCCTGCACAAGGAGCAGTTCACCCTGGCCGCACCGCAGATCGAAAGCGACAGTGCCGAAGGCGAAGTGCGTTTCGTGCAGAGCGAGAAAATGGCCATCAATAATGGTGCCACCTTGCTGGAGCAGGCGGAGTCCGCCGGGCTGACCCCGGAATCCGGTTGCCGCATGGGTATCTGTCACGCCTGTACCTGTCGCAAGACGGCCGGTGAAGTGCGCGATATCCGCACCGGTGAGATCACCAGTGGCGAAGAAGACATTCAAATTTGCGTCAGCGTGCCGGTGGGCACGGTGACACTCGACATCTAAACGGATTCACCCAAACCGAAGCGTCCTGAGACGAACCTTCAAACCGGGTTTAAGGAGAAAGCACATGAGTATTTTCAGTAACTTGAGCGCCGAACAATTCGAGACCATTGGCCAGGAACTGGATGCCATCCGTAATCGTGAAATGGCTGACCTGGGCGAAGAAGATGCTAACTACATCCGCACCCTGATCAAGCGTCAGCGTCGCCTGGAAGTTGCCGGTCGTGGCCTGCTGATGGCGGGTTTCCTGCCGCCGGCATGGCTGGCCGGTGTGGCCTGTCTGTCCGCCTCCAAGATCCTGGACAACATGGAAATCGGTCATAACGTGATGCACGGCCAGTACGACTGGATGGGTGACCCTGCCATTAACTCCAAGGTTTTTGACTGGGACAACACCTGCACCAACACGGCCTGGAAGCAGACCCACAATTTCGAGCACCACACGTTCACCAACGTGCTCGACAAGGACCATGACATTGGTTACGGCATCCTGCGCATGTCGGAAGACCAGGAGTGGGAGCCCCGCTTCCTGTTCAACCCGATCCTGGCAGGCATCCTGGCCACCTTCTTCCAGCACTTTGTGGCGGTACAAAGCCTCAAGCTGGAGGACTACCTGATCTACAAGACCAAGACCAAGGAAGAGGTAAAGGCCGAGTTCAAGCCGACCTGGAAGAAGATGCGTAAGCAGCTGGTCAAGGACTACCTGCTGTTCCCGGCCCTGGCGGGTCCGTTCGCTCCCTTCGTGTTCGCCGGTAACATGGCGGCCAATGTGGCGCGCAACCTGTGGTCTTCCCAGGTGATCTACAACGGTCACTTCCCGGAAGAGGTGGAGCAGTTCCCGGAATCCGTGATCGAGAACGAGACCCGCGGCCAGTGGTATGTGCGCCAGCTGCTGGGCTCGGCCAACTTCGAAGGCGGTCGTCTGATGCATGTGATGAGCGGCAACCTGAGCTTCCAGATCGAGCATCACCTGTTCCCCGATCTGCCGGCTCACCGTTACGCCCGGATTGCTCCCGAAGTCCGTGCCATCTGTGAAAAGCATGGCCTGCCGTATAACACCGGCTCCTTCGTGAAGCAGTCCCTGAGCGTCTGGAAGCGGATTTTCAAACTGTCTCTGCCCAGCAAAACCGAAGGCGGCAGCAAGAATGGCCCGCTCAATGGTTTGCGCGCCAAAGTGGTATCCCTGACACGTGAACCTGAGTCAGAGACCCGCAAGGCTGCCTGATTGCCCGAAGGTGGTCTGATCTCCTGGTTCGGGCCGGTCCTGCGCTGGTTCCGGCCCTGCCATCCTTATGCTACTCTCAGTCGATCTGAGAGTAGCTTTTTTTATTTGGGGACAAGGCAGAACGCATGGCAGAAATGACAGATTCCGGTGTGCTGTTGCGAATGGCCTACAAGGCCATGATTAACGCCGGTATTGATGCCGATGCCGTGTTGGCAGAAGTCGGTCTCGACAAATCCATCCTTCAGGTACCGGACCTGCGTACGCCCCATGACGCCCAGGAATGGTTCTGGCAGGCCCTGGAGAAAGTGTCCGGTGATGAACACATCGGCCTGCATCTGGGTGAGCATATTCCAGTCTACAAAGGCCAGGTGCTCGAATACCTGTTCCTTTCCAGCCCCACCTTTGGCGAAGGCCTCAAGCGAGCTCTGGATTACCAGCGTCTGCTGTCCGACGCCGCCCAGGGGGAGTTGTTTGAAGAAGGCGACCGTGTCTTCCTCAAACAGATGATCTGGAGCAAACGCCTCAGCCATCTCAACGAATGCATGATGATGGGCGTGATCAAATTTTTCCGCTTTGTTACCGACGGCGCCTTCGAGCCGCTGGAAGTGCACTTTGGCCATACCCGCCATGCAGACAAACAGGAATACGAGCGCCTGTTCGATTGCCCGGTGAAATTCGACATGCCGAGCATTGGCATGTACTTCGATGCCCGGGTCATGAATTTGCCGTCTGCCCATCATGAGCCGGAACTGCTGCACCTGCACGAACAGCTCGCCAGTGAGCAGGTGGCCCGCCTGGAAAAGCAGGACCTGGTGGCCCAGGTCAATCGGTTGATCGGTGAGCTGCTGGAATCCGGCCATGCCAACCTGGAAGAAGTGGCCGAGCGCCTGGGTATAAAGGCCCGTCAGTTACGGACTCGCCTTGCGGATGCTGGCACCAACTTCAACCAGCTGGTCGCTGATTATCGTTGCCGCCTGGCCAAACGTCTTCTTGCCGGTACCGAGGAATCCATCGATGAAATCGTTTATCTTACCGGCTTCTCGGAACCGTCCACGTTTTACCGGGCTTTCAAACGCTGGGTCGGCATGACTCCGATTGAGTACCGCAAGTTGAAGGCGGAAGAAGACGCGGCGGAGAACAGTTGAGCGTTGCGAGTTGAAAGGTGAAAGTAAAAGAAAGGCGCCAGTGGCGCCTTTTTGCGATTTATCGTAGAAATATTTTCACGCGTCACCATGCAGTGGCGCCGTTATTCTTCGCCTCACCGGCTTGTGGGGTATCCATCAAAACGTGTAATCGGTGTTAACCAGTGAAAGAGTCTCTGCGCAAGGTTTTCTCCCCCATTCTCACCCCTTTCGAGTCTGGTGATGACAGCTATGCCTATCGCCCCTCGCATCGAAAAATTCTGATTGTGGTCGGTACCTTGTTTCTGGTGCTTGCCACCGGGGCCCTGGCGGCAACGCTGGTGGCTGAGCTGTATGGCGGGCTGATTCCCGTCGCTGTTTTCCTGGCGGTAGGTCTGGTGTGTGAAGTGGTGGGCCTGTTGGGCAGTGACAAGGCGGTGGCCCGGATGTGGAAGAGCAAGTAATCCGGTTCTGGCAGACTTTGCCAAGCCTTTGAAGCTTTGTTCGCAAGGCGAAAAGAGGCCAGTCAAAAAGCGATCCCCGAAAAGTTCGCCTTGCGCGCAAGGCGCCAACGGTCAAGTAGGCGGACTCTCTATTCAGAGCAGCATGGCGGCTAGCCAGCCTGCGGCGATCAGCGGCAGGTTGTAATGCACAAAGGTGGGAATCACCGTATCGCGGATATGGTCGTGTTGCCCATCCGCATTGAGGCCGGCGGTGGGCCCTAGCGTCGAGTCCGAGGCCGGTGAGCCGGCGTCACCCAGTGCGGCCGCACTGCCAACCAGGGCGGCGGTTGCCAGCGGGGAGAAGCCCAACGCCAGGCAGAGCGGCACATACAGGGTGGTGATGATGGGAATGGTGGAGAACGACGAGCCAATCCCCAGTGTCACAAACAGGCCGAGCAGCAATAGCAGCGCCGCCGCTAACGGTGGGCTTTGCAGGCCACTGGTCACACTTTCCACCAGTAACGGTACCTGTCCGCTGGCGCTGACCACGGCGGCATAGCCGTTGGCAGCAATCATGATAAAGCCGATCAGGGACATCATTTTTACGCCCTGGGTAAAGGCATCCTGGGATTCCCGCCAGGGCACTACACCCCCCGCTGTAAACACCAGAAACCCGACCAATGCTCCGAGAATAATGGAGTCGCTGTAAAGCTGTAGTGCGAGGGCAGCGGCCAGGGCGATGGCGGCGACAATGACGTTGCGGGGGGAAAGCGAGGCGTGTTGTTCTTCGCCCGGCAGTTCAACCGGCCGGTAGTCGCGGGGCTTGCGATAGCGGATGAACGCCAGGATCAAGCCCACCACCATGCCCGCAGCGGGCAGCAGCATGGCCAGTGGCAGCTCCCCTTTGGGAATCTCCAGGCCCGCTTTTGCCAGGCTGGGGCCGAGCTGGGTATGCAGAAAAATACTGCCGAAGCCCACCGGCAATACCATGTAGGGGGTGATCAACCCGAAGGTGAGAACACAGGCGGCCAGTCGCCGGTCCAGTCGTAACTGGTGCATCACTTCCAGCAACGGTGGCACCAGGATCGGGATAAAGGCGATATGAATGGGTACCAGGTTCTGGCTCATGATGGCGGCGGCCAGCAGCACCGTGAGCAGCAGAGTTCGAATCAGGCGCAGCTGGTCCGGGGCCGGGGTGCGGCCCAGCCGGGCGATAATCCGTGCGGCTAGCCATTCGGTGATGCCGGAGCGGGCGATGGCCACCGCAAAGGCGCCGAGCAGGGCATAGCTCAGGGCAATATTGGCGCCGCCACCCAGACCATCGCCAAAGGCAGACAGGGTACTTTCCAGATCCAGGCCGCTACCCATTCCCGCCACCAGCGCCGCGCACAGCAGCGCAAGCACCACATTCATCCGCGCAATGCTCAGGCCCATGAGCAGAATCACGGACCAGACGATCGGGTTGAGTAACGGGCTCATGGCGCCTCCGCCGGGCGGGCTGGGTCGGTTGAAAGGCGCGGAGTTTAGCAGGGGTGGGGGAGGGCGTGCGAACCGGCAGAACCGTCGATGCACCGGGTTAAACATGTCACCTCAGGCGCCAGGCGATTTCCCCGACGTCGTGGTTAGCGTTCGTCGGTGCGGTGGGCTTCCCCGTCGATGGTCACATTGCCATCGTTGTCCCGGCGAGGTGGCTGCTGGAACGGGTTGGGGCCCTGTCGGGTGTAGCTGGTGTAAGTGAAGCCGCCGCCTTGCATGGTGGTGAAACCCTGCAGGGTGCCTTTTTCGACGACTTTGCGGGCCATGGCGCGGCGGGAGCCTGGCAGTAGCAGGGCGAAGCCCACCGCATCGGTGATGAAGCCCGGGGTGATCAGCAGGGCGCCGCCGAGCAGCAGCATGATGCCTTCCACCATTTCCTGGCCGGGCATGTCGCCCTGTTGCATGCGCTGGTTCAGGCGCACCCAGGTCTCCAGCCCCTGGCGGCGAAACAGGTAGCTGCCCAGCAGGGCGGTGACCACGGTGGCGACGATGGTGACCGGCCAGCCGATCATGCCGGCTACCTTGGCCAGTACCAGCACTTCCAGCAGGGCGAAAGCGAAGATGAAGAAGAAAATGCGACCGAAACCCATGGGGCGTCCTGTTTTGGCGTATATGCCTACTAAGATGGTGATAGTGAGACAGGGATTCAAGGGGCAGGTTCAGTGGCCACGGAATCGGTCAGTTGCTGGCGCAGCCAGCGATGGGCGGGATCCCTGTCCAGGGCGGCGGGCCAGACCATGTAAACGGGTACCGGCGGCACGGCGACCGGGAAGGGCAAGACCTGCAGTTGCAGGGCGTCGGCATAGTGGTGGGCCAGGCGCTGCGGCACGGTGGCTATCATGTCCGACCGGGCGCTGACGGCGAGCATGCTGGCAAACTGGGTAACCTTGGCGCCGGCACGTCGTTGCCAGCCGGGGGCATTGAGAATCAGGTCCAGCGGCAGGCGCCGGTTACGCTCCGGCAGCACCACATGTTCGGCTTTCAGAAAGCGGGATTTGCTGCAACGACCCTGTATCTGCGGATGTCCCCGGCGTGCCACTACCACCAGATTCTCCTCCAACAGCACCTTGCGGTGCAGTCGGCTGTCTTCAGGGACGAACGAATCCACGGCCAGGTCGGCATGGGCCTTGTGCAGGGCGTCGGCCATGCCATCGCCGGCAGGAGCAATCTCCAGCATCACATCCGGCGCCTGGTGGCGTATTCGCTGCAGCAACGGTGGCAGCAGCACCATCTCGAAGTAATCCAGGCTGAGCAGGCGGAACTGGCGCCGGCTGCTGGCCGGATCAAAGCGGTTGCCCGGATCCAGCGAGTCCCGCAGGGATGCCAGTTGTGGGGCAAGTCGCTGATGTAGCTCGCGCGCCCTGGGGGTGGGCACCATGCCCTGGCGGGTGCGCACGAAGAGATCGTCGTCCAGGGTGTGGCGAAGGCGCTGCAGTGCCGCACTGATGGCGGGTTGGCTCATCCCCAGCTGGTCTGCGGCCCGGGACAGCTGCCCGGCTTCCATGATGGCATCGAAGACCGGCAGCAGGTTCAGGTCGATACTGCGTAAATTCAGTTTCATGGATATTACTTATATCAAATATCAACTGGGAAAAGGAATACGCGCTGTCTATTTTCTGGGGTGTGCGCAACAACACGCTCAAACCGGAGAATAACAATGGACCAGCAACTTACCGCCGTGGTGACGGCATTTATTATTCTGACAGCGATCTGGGAAGTGGTAGCCGGCCGCACCCGAGACGGCAAGAAGACCCGGCAGGACTGGAAAATCGCCTTCCTTGCCACCCTGATGATGGTGGTAGTGCAGCGCCCGCTGGTGTTATTGCTGCTGACCCTGGGGTTATCAGGCCTGTTCCCCGGCAGTGCTGGCTCGCTGGCCTGGCTGGAAGAGCAGTATTTCCTGCCGACGCTGATCGCTTTCTTCTGCATTGAAGAGTTCATTCATGGCTCGTTTCACCTGTTCGCCCATAGCCGCCGGCCGAATAACCGCTTGCTGCAATGGGTGCAGGCGTTCTACAAGATGAGCCATCGCCCCCACCATCTGGCAGGTGGCCAGGACAACAAGGGGCAGCTGTCAGTGACCCAGACCTTTGTGAATGGCTGGGCCTGGTGGCTGATCATGCCGAATTACACCTTCCAGCTGGTGTGTCTGTATCTGGGCCTGGTGGAGGTGTTCCTGGTGGGCACGGCCATCAAGGGTATCTGGGCGGCCCAGACCCATGTGAACTGGAACTGGGATCTCTATTTCCATAATCACAAGTGGGCCTGGGTGCGCAAAACCATGTGGGCGCTGGCCCATGTGCTGACCTTCCCGACCCAGCATCATCATCACCATTCCCGTGGCCCCAATTCCGCCAAGAACGTGACTTCCACGCTGGCGATTTACGACTGGCTGATCTTCGGCACCCTGGCCATCGAGAAGGAAAAACCCCAGACCTACGGCTGGCGCCAGAAAGATGACGAGGCCAGCAGCGTGCTCAAGCGTTATTTCTTCTGGGACGTGCGCCAGTACATGCCCGGAGGGGCCGCGAAAGCGAAAAAGAAGAGTGAAGACAAATTGGCGAAAGCGGCCTGAGCGCCTCCGCGCTGATGTTGTAGCGTCTCGTTGCGGGAGAGCACGGGATCTTTCAGGCCCTGCCGGGTAATAGCCCGGCGGGGCTTTCTTATTCAGTTGCGAGTGACGAGCAGCGAGTTGCTAAAAGATAAAACCGGAGACCGGATACGCCAGGATGTCTACGACGATCTTGTTGGTGGTGGGCCTTTGCTACTGCATATCTGTGAAACCGCTGTAGGAGCTCCTCTTGAGGGGCGAACCGAGCGAAGCGAGGCGGCAGACACATCCGTTCCCGCACTCTTTTCTAAAAGCTGTCGAGCCTTGAAGCGCCTGATCATCCTTCGGATGATTTCCGCGTTCACACACGGTTCGCCCCTCAAGAGGAGCTCCTACAGCGGCTATCGTTGATAGATTGGGAGTACAACCCACAAACAAAAAAGCCGCACCTTGCGGCGCGGCTCTTTTGTGGATCCTGTGGCGAAAACCTCAAACCGTGTTGTAGCTTGAGGCTTGCAGCTGGTGGCTGTTACGCACCCAGCAGCATCTGACCACAGACACGTACCACGTTGCCGGTCAGACCCTGAGAGGCCGGGCTGGCAAAGAAGGCGATGGTTTCAGCCACGTCTACCGGCTGGCCGCCCTGGTTCATGGCGTTCATGCGACGACCCGCTTCACGGATGGTGAAGGGGATGGCGGCGGTCATCTGGGTTTCGATGAAGCCCGGGGCCACGGCATTGATGGTGATGCCTTTCTCGGCGTACTCGTCCTTGTAGGCGTCGACCATGCCGATCACGGCGGCCTTGGAGGCGCCGTAGTTGGTCTGACCCAGGTTGCCAGCGATACCGGCGATGGAGCTGATGGAAATGATGCGGCCACCTTTGCCCATGCCGCCGTCGGCCAGCAGTTTCTCGTTGATGCGCAGCTGGCTGGCGATGTTGATGTTCAGCACCATGTCCCAGAATTTCTCCGGCATGTTGCCCAGCATCTTGTCGCGGGTAACGCCGGCATTGTGCACGACCACGTCGTAGCCGCCGATTTCCTTCGCCTTGGCGGCGATGGTGGCCGGGGCCTCGTCAGCGGTGATGTCCAGTTCCAGGGTATCGCCACCGATCTGCTCGGCCACCTGGTTCAGGTCGTCAGCCATGGGCGGGATATCCAGCACGGTCACGGTAGCGCCGTCACGGGCCAGGACTTCGGCGATCGCCGCACCGATACCGCGGGAGCCACCGGTGACCAGGGCTTTCTTGCCGGCCAGCGGCTTGTCCCAGTCAAACTTGGCAGCCTTGAAGCCAGCTTCGGTGGCGCGAACTACCTGGCCGGATACGTAGGCGGATTTCGGCGACAGGAAGAAGTGCAGGGGAGAGGCCAGCTGCGCTTCTGCGCCTTCGTCCACGTACACCAGCTGGGCGGTGGCGCCTTTCTTGATTTCCTTGCCCACGGAGCGGGTGAAACCTTCCAGGGCACGCTGGGCCACACGGGCGGCGCCAGTCTGTTTTTCCGGGGTGCGGCCGATGACCACAACGCGGGCACATTTTTCCAGCTTGCGGATTACCGGGTGGAAGAATTCCCACAGGGCTTTCAGCTCATCCGGGTTCTGAATGCCGGTGGCGTCGAAGACCAGGCCCTTGAACTTGGCATCGTCTTCGCGGCTGGCGGTGTAGTTGTCCGCGCTCACGCCCAGCTTGCCGGCTTTCTTCTGCAGCTCGGTGGCGTTGCCGGTGTTGGCCAGCACCGCGACCTGGGCTTCCGGGGCCCCTTTCAGGGTCGCCAGGACGGTATCGATACCGGTGGAACCGTTGGCGGCACCCACCAGCACGCGGCCCTTGATGAAGGAAGCCTGGCCCGGCTGCCAGCGCTCGAGAATGACCGGAATAGGGAGGTTGATTGCGCCAAACAGCGCCTTGCCCATAGAGGAATTGGCAATCGCCTGATAGGTATCGCTCATGATCCTGTCCTTTGCCATCAGAAGATGAATGTGTCTGGTTACATTAGTGCAACCAGAGCGGGTTTAAAGAGGTGCTGCGGAATGAAGTGCCAAAATCAGACTTCTTTCGTAGGGCATGAGGATCAGCCCTGTCGCACACTGGCGCGTATTGAATCACTGCAATGTGGCGGGTGTATTGACCGGCGCCGGTAGTCAAACAGGCGTTTGAGCCAATGAGGCCGTGCCGGTTGCGGGTAGACTGCGCCCATTCGAGTGAATACTGTAGCGTTTTCACGCTGTCGTTGCTCACCGCCATCTTTAGAGGACATGACTATGCTGGCAGGTAAAGCCGTACGTAAGGTTGCCATTATCGGCGGTAACCGTATCCCGTTCGCCCGTTCCAACTCCGCTTATATTGATACCAGCAACCAGGACATGCTGACTGCTGCCATCGACGGTCTGGTGGATCGTTTCAAGCTGCACGGCGAGAAAATCGACGAAGTGGCTGCCGGTGCAGTGATGAAGCACGCCCGTGACTTCAACCTGGTGCGTGAATCCGTACTGGGTTCCAAGCTGGCCCCGGAAACCCCGGCCTATGACCTGCAGCAAGCCTGCGGCACCGGCCTGGAAGCGGCCATCCTGGTAGCCAACAAGATTGCGCTGGGTCAGATCGATTGCGCCATCGCAGGTGGTGTGGACACCACCTCTGATGCGCCCCTGGGCGTCAACGAAGAAGCCCGCAAGGTATTCATGGCCCTGAACCGTGCCAAGACCAACGGCGAGCGCGCCAAGCTGGGCCTGAAGCTGCTCAACCCGAAATCCCTGATGCCCGACATCCCCAAGAACGGCGAGCCGCGCACCGGCCTGTCCATGGGTGAGCACCAGGCGATCACCGCCAAAGAGTGGGGCATTGCCCGCGAAGACCAGGATGAGCTGGCGTGGAAATCCCACCAGAACCTGGCCAAGTCCTATGAAGATGGCTGGCAGGATGACCTGATCACCCCGTTCAAGGGTCTGGAGCGCGATAACAACATGCGCGGCGATTCCACCCTGGAAAAACTGGCTACCCTGAAGCCTTGCTTCGGCGGCCCGGACGGCACCATGACCCCGGCCAACTCCACCCCGCTGACCGACGGTGCCTCCACGGTACTGCTGGCCACCGAAGAGTGGGCCAAAGAGCGTGGCCTGCCGGTACTTGCCTACCTGACCATCGGTGAAGCTGCTGCCGTGGACTTTATCGGCAAGAAAGAAGGCCTGCTGATGGCTCCGGCCTACGCCGTGCCGAGCATGTTGGACAAGCTGGACCTGACCCTGCAGGACTTCGATTTCTACGAAATCCACGAAGCCTTTGCGTCCCAGGTACTGTCTACCCTGAAAGCCTGGGAAGACGAGACCTTCTGCAAGGAAAAACTGGGTCGCAAGAAAGCACTGGGCAGCATCGACCGTAGCAAGCTGAACGTGAAAGGCTCCTCTCTGGCAGCCGGTCACCCGTTCGCTGCCACCGGTGGCCGTATCATCGCCAATGCCGCCAAACTGCTGAACGAAAAAGGCTCCGGCCGCGCACTGATTTCCGTGTGTGCCGCTGGCGGTCAGGGCGTGGTGGCGATTCTCGAGAAGTAATCGCTGGCATGGCTCAAAAAAACCGGCCTTCGGGCCGGTTTTTTTATGCCTGTAGAATGCGGGAGAGGGGCAGTCCGGTCTTCTTGATATGGGGGCTGTTGCATTGCGTACTTGAAACGGTGCCCTGAAGCGGGCGTTTCGCTGGTTGGACTAAGGTCGTGACAGGGCCGCCATGATCAAGGCGATGGACTGCTCGCTGACCACTTCCATGTCCTCCCGGTTGACGTAGACGCCGTCAATCAACAATCGGCAAATGCCATGGATTGTTGCCCAACTGGCCTGGGCTACACGCAGCGGGTCGGTATCTGAGGGAAGTCTTCCTTTCAGTTGGCTGCCCAGTTTCTCGGCATAATTGCGGAAGCTGCGGTAGGCCACCGCCTTCAGTTCCTCGGTGGGTTCCCCGCTTTTCCAGATGGTGCGCCCGAACATCAGCTCATACTGTTCCGGGTGTTCGGTGGCAAAGCGAAGGTACTCGCGGACAAAGTGCTGAATCCGTTCTTTCGAACCTTCCCCCTGCAATTGCCGGCCGATCATTTCGTCCAGTTGACTGAACGCCTGGGTCGCCAGGGCGCAGAGCAGGGCATTCTTGTCACGGAAGTGATGGTAGGGAGCGGTGCGCGAGACCCCGGCCCGTTCTGCCAGTTTGCGCAGGGACAGGCCATCAATGCCTTCCTCGTCCAGCAGCCGGTTGGCTTCCCGGAGCAGGGTGGAATGCAGGTCGCCGTGGTGGTAACGGGCGGGTCGTGACATGGTAAATCCAGTGGCAAGTTGAAAGTGGCAAGTTACAACGCGCTGAAAGCAAGGCAGCAGACGAGCCGCCGGTGACGCGAACAAAGTTGGTTTGGTCGCGGGTAGGGTGGTGCAGATTACTGCCACACAGATGCCGCGTTGACACTTTCAACTTGTAACTTGCCAGGGTAGTTTCAGCAATAATCTTGACAGTGTCAAAATAAGCCATTAACTTGACGCCGTCCAGATAATTAACGCGTAGCCATCTTTGGTGACGATACGGAGCCTACACCATGACAGCCGACCGCTATTCCAACCTGCTTTCCCCTTTGGATCTGGGCCATACCCAGCTCAAGAACCGGGTCATCATGGGGTCCATGCATACCGGGCTGGAAGACCGTTTCTGGCAGTTTCCCAAGCTGGCAGCCTATTTTGCCGAGCGCGCCCGTGGCGGTGTTGGCCTCATTGTTACCGGCGGCTTCAACCCCAACAAGAAGGGCTGGTTCTATCCGTTTTCCGGGCTGTTCAACAGCCGTTTCGACGTGATGAACCACCGCAAGGTCACCGATGCGGTGCACCGGGAAGGGGGCAAGATTGCCCTGCAGGTGCTCCATGCCGGCCGCTATAGCTATCACCCGTTCTCCCGGTCTGCCTCGGCTATCAAGAGCCCGATCAACCCGTTCAAGCCCAAGGCCATGTCCACCAAAGAGGTGGAGCAGACGGTGAAGGATTTTGCCCACACCGCCTACCTGGCCAAGAAGGCCGGTTACGACGGCGTGGAAATCATGGGTTCCGAAGGCTACCTGATTAACCAGTTCACCGCGCCGCGCACCAACAAGCGCAAGGACAAGTACGGCGGCAATGCGGAAAACCGTCGTCGCTTCCCGGTGGAAATCGTCCGCGAAACTCGCAAGCGTTGTGGTGACGATTTCATCATCATGTTCCGTATGTCGGTGATTGATCTGGTGCCGGAAGGCTCCACTCGTGAAGAAGTGCTTGATCTGGCCAGGGAGCTGGAAGCAGCCGGTGCCAGCCTGCTGAACTCCGGTATCGGTTGGCACGAGGCTCGGGTACCTACCATCGTGACTTCTGTGCCCCGGGCCGCCTTCGCCGAAGCCACCCGTCAGGTAAAAGAGGTGGTATCCATTCCGGTGGTGGCCTCCAACCGCATCAACGACCCGGACGTGGCAGAAGAGATTCTCAAGAGCGGTCAGGCAGATGCGGTGTCCATGGCTCGCCAGTTGCTGGCGGACCCGGAATTCGTGAAGAAGGCCGAGCAGGGCAAGGCGGATGAGATCAACACCTGCATCGCCTGTAACCAGGCCTGTCTGGATCACACCTTCCAGCTCAAGCGGGCGTCCTGTCTGGTCAATCCCCGTGCCTGTCACGAAACCGAACTGTTGTACCTGCGCACTGCCAAGCCGAAGAAGGTGGCGGTGGTCGGCGCTGGCCCGGCGGGCCTGTCCTGTGCCACGGTGGCAGCAGAACGGGGTCATGATGTCACCCTGTTTGATCAGGCCGGCGAGATCGGTGGCCAGTTCAATATGGCCAAGGTGATCCCGGGCAAGGAAGAGTTCCACAACACCATCCGCTATTTCGGCAAGCGTATCGAAAACACCGGCGTGACCCTGAAGCTCAACACCCGGGTGGAAGTGGCGGACCTGCAGGCACAGGGCTTTGACGAAATCGTTATCGCCACCGGTGTGTTGCCGCGTACGCCGGGTATCCCCGGCATTGACCATCCCAAGGTGCTGTCCTACGTGGATGTACTGCGTGGCAAGGCCCAGGTGGGTGAAAAAGTGGCGGTAATCGGTGCCGGTGGTATCGGTTTCGATGTGTCCGAGTTCCTGGCCGAGCATCCCCGTGATGGCGAGCAGCCTTTACCGGAATGGATGAAGGAGTGGGGCGTGGACATGGATAGCGATGCCCGAGGTGGCCTGGTGGAGCCGGAGGTGGAAAAACCCGCCCGGCAGATCACCCTGCTGCAGCGCAAGCCGACGCCGCTGGGCAAGGATCTGGGCAAGACTTCCGGCTGGGTACATCGCGCCACTCTGAAATCCCGCAACGTGGACATGTTGAAAGGTTGCAGCTACGAGAAAATCGATGACGCTGGCCTGCATATCAAGATCGGTGAGGAAAGCCGGGTCCTGGATGTGGACCACGTGGTGATCTGTGCCGGTCAGGAATCCCTGCGCGAGCTGTATCAGGAAGAGGCGAAAAACTTCCACCTGATCGGCGGCGCCGACCTGGCCGCAGAGCTAGACGCCAAGCGTGCCATTCGTCAGGGCGCTGAGGTGGCCGCCGCCCTTTAAGGAATGCCGCTCCTACAAAAAAAGCCCTTGCCGGGGGAAACCCGGCAAGGGCTTTTTCATTTTTCGCTATTAACTGTTCACTGTTAACTATTCATTGCCTTTCAACTGTTTGCCCGCAACAGCCGGGTCTTGAAGCTGCCAATCCCCATCTCGGTGATCACCTTGAATAACGACAGCAGTACACTCTCATCCGGTTTCGGGTCCTGCCCCTTGCCCATGCGATGCAGCTGACGGGAAAACCAGGAGACTTCCATCATGGCCATTTCGTCGATCATCTTAATGCCTGTCTTGCGCGGTGTAACCCGGCTGATGACGCCTTCCTGCCCGCCAAGAATGCGATTGGCCAGGTCCGGTTCCACCGCCAGGGGGCGGGCAATACCGACCAGGTCGGTGGCGCCGCTTTCCACGGCTTGTGCCATGGCCTGGGCCGAGCGGAAGCCGCCGGTGACCATCAGTGGTGTGGATACCCGCTGGCGAATGGCCTGGGCGTAATCGAGGAAATAAGCTTCTCGTTTAACGGTGCTTTCGCGCACGCCCCTGGCGCCGGCCATGGCCGGGTTTTCGTAGTTGCCGCCGGAAATCTCCAGCAGATCCAGACCTTCATTGGCCAAGGTTTCCGCTACGGTCATGGATTCTTCTTCGGTGAAACCGCCACGCTGGAAGTCCGCAGAGTTGAGCTTGATGCTGACCGGATAATCCGGGCCAACGGCATCACGGATGGCGCGATAGATCTCCAGCGGAAAACGCATGCGGTTTTCCAGGGAACCACCCCATTTGTCAGTGCGGCGGTTGTGGTGGCCGGACAGGAACTGGCTGACCAGATAGCCGTGGGCACCATGGATCTGTACGCCGGTAAAGCCGGCTTTTTTCGCCAGGGCCGAGCTGGTAGCAAAGCGGCGGATGATGTCGAAAATCTCGTCCTCAGTGAGCGCTCGGGGCGTCTTGAAGGCGCTCTTGAGCTCCTTGCCGAAGGGCACGGCAGAGGGGGCCAGGGTGTCACCGCTGGCGAGCATGCGGGGGATCTGTTTGCCCGGATGATTGAGTTGTACCCAGATATCATTGCCCTGGCTCTTGCCAGCATCGGCCCAGCGTTTCAGCAGGGCCATGTCACGTTCATCTTCCAGTACCACGTTACGGGGCTCGCCGGTGTGGTTGCGGTCAATCATGATGTTGCCGGTAATCAGCAGACCGGTGCCGCCCTGGGCCCAGCGGCCATAGAGCCGCTCCAGCGCCGGGGTGACATGATTATCAATGGTGCCCAGCGCTTCGCTCATGGCAGATTTGGCGAAGCGGTTCTTCAGCGATATTCCGCAGGGCAGAGCCAGTGATTGCCCGAGAGTGTCTGCGTGGCTCACGATTGTCCTCCAGTGACCTGTGCAGGTCCGCATCTGTATAGTTTGATGATGGTCAAACTATAAGTTAGTTTTATACCCGTCAAACTATTTTGTGGGGAGGTGCCGGTTTTGGCACGGAAAGACATATCGGAGAGTTCGGCGGATCAGTTGGCAGCGGCCTTTCGTGCCCTGTCCAACCCTAACCGCTTGCGTATCTATCAAGTGATCCTGGAACACTGCCGTGCCCATGGCCATGCGGATCTGGCGAAAGTCCCGGCGGGCTGTGCCTTCGGGGATTTCATGCAGCGTCTCAATATTGGTGCCCCCACAGTATCCCATCATGTCCGTGAACTGGCCGAGGCCGGGCTTATCCGGGTTGAGCGGGAAGGGCGTCGACGTTATTGCCATGCCCAGCCGCAAATGCAGGCCACCCTGGCGCATTTTTTCGAACTATAGGGAGAGAGCAGAATGACAGCAGACCAATGGGCGTTGTGGGGTTGCGGTATTTACTTTCTGACGGGGCTGCTGACCGGGGTGTGGAAGTACTGGCAAGTGGCCAACAGTGAAAAGGGCAGGGCACATTACTACGTGGATGTGGCGCACCGGGCCAGCCTGATGTACGCGTTTGCCTGCCTGGTACTGGAGCGGTTTGCGTTGCTCAGTGTCTGGGACGACTGGATCAATACTCTGGCGGTGCTGGCAAACGTGGTGTTTTTTGGCCTGGCCATTGGCAGCTATATTCTCCACGGCTTTCTGCAGGACACCCGTAACCAGTTGCAGCGGCCCCACCGTCTCGGTGGTGGCAGTGTGCCGGCGCTGGCCATGTCCACCTTCATGGTGTCGCTGATCGTGGCCGAGGTGGGTGGTTTCGCGGTGCTGTTTGCCGGGTTTGTGATGCGTTGACGCCGCGCCCGTGATGGGCGTGGCGTCTGCCGGGTTCAGGCCAGGCGGTTTTTCTCGGTGATCTGGCCGTTGAGAGTCCAGAAGTCGTAGAGAATACCGAGCCCGAACAGCCCGGCTGTGAGAAGGTAGATGATGCCGGTGATCACCTTGCCCATGTAAAAGCGGTGAATACCGAAAATGCCCAGGAAGGTAAGCAGAATCCAGCCGATGTTGTAATCGATGCTGCCGGGTTCGTAGCGTTCGTCAGCTGCATCGTCCATGCCTGGAATCAGGAACAGATCGATGATCCAGCCGATAAACAGCAATCCCAGGGTAAAGAACCAGATGGTGCCGGTGATCTGGCGGCCATAGTAAAAACGGTGGGCGCCCATGAAACCGAAAATCCAAAGCAGATAGCCGATCACCTTGCTGTGCGTGTCTGGGTTTTGCATTGTTATTATCCTCGTTAAAGATCGACTTTCAGAGCCGCACTGGCGGCATTGGCCTTGTCCCGCGCTTGCTGTATGGATTCGCCTCTGGCCAGGGCGACACCCAGGCGGCGGCTGCCTTTCACTTCCGGTTTGCCGAACAGGCGCACTTCCGTTTCCGGTTGGGCCAGCGCCTTGTCCAGGCCACTGTAACGCATTTCGCTGGATTCACCTTGCACCAGCAGTACCGAGGAAGCGCTGGGTCCGCGTTGTTGGATATCCGGAATCGGCAGACCCATAATAGCACGGGCATGAAGCGCGAATTCCGACAGGTTTTGCGACAGCAAGGTGACCAGTCCGGTGTCATGGGGGCGGGGAGAGACCTCGCTGAAGTAGACCTGATCCCCCTTGATAAACAGCTCTACACCAAAAATGCCCATGCCGCCCAGGGCTTCGGTGATGGCACCGGCAACCTCTTTAGAGGCCTGCAGGGCTTTTTCGCTCATGGGCTGTGGCTGCCAGGATTCCTGATAATCGCCGTTTTCCTGGCGGTGGCCGATGGGGGCGCAGTAAGTGGTGGCATAGCTGGTGCCATCCCGGTGGCGCACGGTCAGCAGGGTGATTTCATAATCGAAATCCACGAAGCCTTCCACGATCACCCGGCCCTGGCCGGCGCGGCCACCGGACTGGGCGTAGTCCCAGGCGGTCTGGATATCCGTTTCGGTTTTCACCGTGCTCTGGCCCTTGCCGGAGGAGCTCATTACTGGCTTCACCACACAGGGCAGGCCGATCTCGGCAACGGCCTGCTGATATTCCTCCAGGGTTTCCGCAAAGCGGTAAGGGGAGGTGGGCAGGGATAGTTCTTCCGCTGCCAACCGGCGAATGCCTTCGCGGTTCATGGTCAGCTGTGCTGCCCGGGCGGTGGGCACTACGGTAAAGCCCTCGCTTTCCAGCTGAACCAGCTCGTCGGTGGCGATGGCTTCGATCTCCGGCACGATCAGTGCCGGCTTTTCCTGTTCCACCAGTTGGCGCAGGGCGGCACCATCAAGCATGTTGATGACGTGGCTGCGCTGGGCCACCTGCATGGCAGGTGCGTGATCATAGCGGTCCACGGCGATCACTTCGCAGCCATAACGGATCAGTTCGATGGCCACTTCCCGGCCCAGTTCGCCGCTGCCCAACAGCATGACGCGGGTGGCGGTGTCGGTAAAAGGTGTGCCGATGGATGTCATAACAGCTCTCAATTCGGTTGATGGCATGATTGTAACGAAATGGGGTGCTGGTGCTAGGGCTTGCTGGGACATACCATTGCCGCGCAACCAACAGGATAAAACCATGAACGACGAAATCTGGATGCAGCGGGCGCTGGAGCTGGCCCGGCAGGGGGCCGAGGTGGGCGAAGTGCCAGTGGGGGCGGTGCTGGTTCGTGATGACCAGGTGCTCGGTGAGGGCTTCAATCAACCCATTACCGCCCATGATCCCACCGCCCATGCCGAGGTGGTGGCGTTACGTGCCGCTGCGGATGCCGAGCAGAATTACCGGTTACCGGGCAGCACCCTGTACGTGACGCTGGAGCCCTGCACCATGTGTTTTGGTGCCCTGGTCCATGCCCGTGTGGCGCGATTGGTGTACGCGGCCAGTGAGCCCCGTGCCGGCGTCTGCGTCAGCCAGCTGCAGTTACCGCAGGTGGATTTCTATAACCACAAGTTGCTGGTGGAAGGTGGGCTGATGGAGGCGGAGAGTGCGGCCATGCTGAAGGCGTTTTTCGCGGCTCGCCGCAAGGGGTGAGGTGTGGGTAGGGTGCACTGAGCCTAAGGCGAACTGCACCATTCAAACGCCGGGGTGTGCAAGTTCGCTTAGGCTCAGTGCACCCTACGGTTTCGGACAGGTTTGAGAGTTTCGTGAGCATAAAAAAAGGGCCGGCAAATGCCGGCCCTTTTTTTCGTTCAGGAAACGCTCTTATTCGTACTGAGCTTCCTGGGTAGTGGCCTTCATGATGGCTTCTACGCGACGGTTTTCCGCGCGGCCTTCACTGGTGCCGTTGTCGGCGATCGGCTTCTCTTCGCCGTAGCCAACGGTGCTGATGCGGTCAGTGCTGATGTTGAACTCTTCCACCAGAACTTTCTTCACAGCGTCAGCACGCTTCTGGGACAGAGACTTGTTGTAGCTCGCTGCGCCAGTGCTGTCGGTGTGACCTTCCAGTATCAGATCGGCGGAAGGATACTTGCGCATCTCTTCAGCCAGACGCTCCAGCTCAGGGTAGGAAGTCTGACGGACCTCAGCCTTGTCCAGGCCGAATTCAACGTACAGGGTTTCCTTCACGTCTTTTTCCAGGTACTTCTGGCAGCCCTTGTCGTCTACCAGTGCGCCTGCCGGGGTATCCGGGCATTCGTCGGCACTGTTGACTACGCCGTCACCGTCGTCGTCCAGTTCACAGCCGGTGGCATCAACCTGGGCGCCAGCCGGGGTGTTGGCACACTGATCGCGATCATCAGGTACGCCGTCACCGTCGCTGTCGGTTACCACGTTCTCAACCACCGGAGCCGGCTCTTCTTTCTTCTCGGACGCACCGATCAGGAAGTTCAGGCCAGCATAGACTTCTGCGTCCCAGCGCTCGGTGCGGAAGCTGTAGTAGGGACGAGCGCCCACGTCCAGCAGGAAGTGCGGGTGCAGCATGGTCTGGAAACCGGTTTCCAGGGTACCGATGGTTTCCTTGAAGTCGTCGGAGCTGTCGCTGGTCGGCTCGGTACGGAACTCACCAGCACCGATACCAACGTAGGGTTCGAATGCGGAGTTGCCGGCAAAGTGCTTGCGCAGGCTACCGTGAGCAATGTTGATGTCCGCGTCGCCAAGCAGGTCGGTGTTGGAGTTGTTACGCTCCCACCAGCCCTGGAAGGACCAATCGCGGTTGAAACGGTAACCCATCTGGGCACCGGGAAGGGTAACTTCATTTTCAGAAGTGTTTTGGTCGTAGTGATCACCGATGTCGATCCAGTTCTCACTGATGTGACCACCGAAGTAGAAATAACGCTCGGGGATTTCGTCAGCAGTGACCGCAGTGGTCGCAGTGACGGATGCGCAAGCAATACTCGCCGCCAAAAAATGTTTAGCGTTCATAAGCTCCTTCCTTGTTTTGTCCAAATAGGCAGTACAAACACGAGGTCAGTGTTGGGCAGCCTGTCTCCCATGTAAATCCTCACATGACAGATTAATAAAAAAATTTACAAATATGGAAATTGTTTGGTAGCGGGAGGTCTTTTTTTTGTAATTATCTAGTGTAAAAGCATTACGTTATATTTTTTTAGTACGATTTAAGGGTTGTTTCTCTGTACGTCCGTACGGTCACGTCCTTCATTACGATTTTGATAAAGCGCATAGTCCGCTTCGTTAAGGAGGGGATTAATACTGCGGCCACTGTTTTCTGTACTGGCCACACCGATTTTTGCGCTGATTCTGACATTCTCCGGTTGCGATTCTCCTGGCTGCTGGCTTGTCAGCCTGATTCCGGCGGTGAGGGCACGCAGACCTTCGCCCATGCGGGCGGCATCATCGTAATTGGTGTGCGGGAGTACCAGCAGGAACTGGGCACCGTCGAAGCGCCCGAACAGGTCGCTTTCGCGAATTTTTTCACGAATGCATTCGGCAAAAAGACGCAGCGCCTTTTCACCGGTGTGACGTCCGTACTCATCCAGCAACTGGGTGAAGTCGTTAATCTCCAACAGCAGAATGGAAACGGTGTAGTTGTGGCGTTGGCTTAGCGCCAGCTCTCTTTCCAGCATGCTGATAAGGTGAGGGCGGTTGAACAGGCCGGTGAGGTGGTCTTCCCGGGCAAGTTGTTGCAGCTGGTGGTTCAGCCGGTCCATCGACATCAAGCGGCTGCTCATTAGATAAAGAGGGGGAGGCAACAACAGTAGCGGCAGTAAGGTGGCTAATACCAGGGCGGAAAGCCAGTCTCTTTCGCCAGCCACGAGGATGGCGATGCTGGTGAGCACCAGGGAAAGAAACACGGCACTGAAGGTAATCAGCAAGGTGCCTTTCAAGGCGGTGGTACGGTCGTGCCGGCTGGTCTGCCGGGCAGCAGAGGCCACCACATGGAACAGCTTGGACATGCTGTGATATCCCCAAACAAGATATTGATTTTTATGTAATCAGTATCCCGATTGCCTCGCCCAGGCGCAATAGCGGAGACGTAGTCAGGGGTTGCCCAGCAGGGCTTGCTTGAGGTTGTTTGAGTAGGGCTTTTCACCGAACCAGATTCGCAGGTAGGCCCTGGCGAACCGGTCTCCCTGTTCGGTGGTGAGCGGCTCATCATTGAGCATCAGCAACAGCTCTTCATCCTGATAGATCATGGCATAGGTATCACCATCGTCGATATCCCGGTAGTGGCTGTTGAAACGCTCAAACCGGGGCTTCAGCTGCTCAAAATCACGATCGTTGAGGTTTTTCTCAAGAAAATTCAGGGCCGCCTTGGCGAAGGCGTCGCCGGGGACCTCCCGGTTATAGCTGAACTCCAGCCTCATGGGGGCTGCCAGCAGGTTTTCCACATTGCAGTCCAGGCGAAGCAGGCGGGCTTCGCCCACAGTGATAAAGCGCAGTGCCTTTACATCGCTGCGGTGACATAACTGCCAGTCGCTTGCCTGGGCACTATTTCCCAGCAGGCCGGCCAGTAAAAGCAGAATGGGGAGGGTCAGTGATCGCGTAGCCATCGAGTCATTGGTCCTAGTAGTGGCAAATGCTGGTCCAGGCCCTGGCTGCTGTCCCAGAAATCCTGGTGAAAGAAAACCTGGCCATTTTGGTTGAAGCGCAGCTGGCTTATGCCGATGGTGCGCGACAGGCGTTCTCTGCCCAGCAGGGAGAAGTGTGCCTCCATGACCCAGACCAGATAGATCTGGTTGTCGTCGCGGATAACGTTCACCGGTTGCAGCGACATGTGGCTCAACCGATCGGCGGTAGCCAGCAGATGCTTCTGCAGGGTATTCCTGTCGCGAAGGGTGACCAGGGTATCGTTGAAGTACAGGTCGTTGGCATAGATCTGGTCCATGCTGCTGGCAATGCGGTCCTGATCCAGGGGGCTGTAGAAATCGATAAAGCGGGACAGGGTGGCGTCATCGGGAAGCACGGCGCTCCCGGCAGCATTATCGAGGCGTTCAAGATAGTTGTCGGTGTAGCCATAGGGGCCAAGCGGCGAAGAGCTGCAGCCCATCAGCAACATCGGCACCAACAATACACCTGTCAGCATTAATGATTTCATGAGACAACTTTGAGCGCGGTCAGGTGATTCGCCTGTGAAGGAATTTCACAGGCCATTGACGAGTGGCGGTGCACTGTTCGCTAATGAAACGATTACCAGCCCCTTTGATTATCAATTTTTTCGGCTTCCAGCTGTTGTGGGCGGCGGCGGTTCTTGGTGGTGCCCGTGACCTGTCCTGGCCATCCTGGGTTGTTTTAGGAGTGATGCTGGCCGGGCAGTGGTGGTTTGACCCTCGCTGGATCAAAAATACCACCATGCTGCTATGGGGCCTGGTGCTCTGTCTGTTGCTCGAACCGATCTGGCTTGGCAGTGGATTACTGGCTTACACCGGCTGGGATCACCCTTGGTTGGCACCGGGGTGGATTTGGGCATTGTGGCTGGGGTTTGCCGTGAGCTTTCACTACAGCTTGCGCTGGTTATGTGGCAGACCCTGGCTGGGGGCCGCGTTTGGCGCTGTAGGTGGTATGTTTTCCGTGACCATGGGCATCAGACTGGGAGCGGCAAGCGCGCCGCTTGAGTGGCTGCCCATCGCGATAACCTACGGTCTGGTCTGGGCGGTGGCGGTGCCGCTGCTTGCCTATGGAGCGCAACGTACCGGGGAAAGGGAACATCATCATGCCTGAGAGTCATTATCTGCTACTTATCGCCCTGCTGATCGTGGCGACGCTGCTGTGGTTGCAGCAGTTGCAGACCCGCAACGCGGGCTGGGTAGATGTGTTCTGGTCCTGGTCGGTGGGCGTAGTCGGGCTGATTTTCCTGGTGATGGGCAGTGGTGCTGCTCTGCCTCGCTGGGTGGCCGGGGGGTTGCTACTGCTCTGGTCCGTGCGTCTGGGCAGCCATATTTTTCGGCGGGTGGCCAGTGAGTCCCATGAAGATGGTCGCTATGCGGCCATGCGAGAAGCCCTGCAGGAAAAGACCCAGCCGGTATTCCTGGTGTTTTACTGGGGCCAGGCACTGCTGGCCTGGGGCTTTGCCCTTACGTTTTGGGTGATCGGCAGTCAGCAGCACAGTTATAGCCTCACCGTACTGGCAGGGGCCTGTTTGGGCGTTCTGGCGATTGCCGGAGAGAGCCTGGCCGACCGGCAGTTGGCGCAGTTCAAGCAGCGGCCTGACAGCACCGGGCGCACCTGCCGAGAAGGGTTGTGGCGCTATTCACGTCATCCCAATTATTTCTTCGAATGGCTGCACTGGTGCAGCTACCCGCTGATTGCCATTGGCGCCAGTCAGGGGGCCTGGCTGTGGTGTCTGCCGCTGGCCATGTTTGTGTTCCTCTGGTTCGTCACGGGCATTCCCTATACGGAAAAGCAGGCATTGAAATCCCGTGGCGACGATTATCGCGACTATCAACGCACCACCAGTGCGTTCTTTCCCTGGAGACCCAAAGCATGATGATTCAAATGGCGGAGTCCGGCCTGTTGCCGGATGCCTTGGTACGTTTCGGTATCCGGCGTTTGTTGGGAAAGCGGCTTGAACAGGAGCGACAGAAGCAGCGTCGTGATGACCTGGAAAGCACGCTGAAGCAGGGCCCGGTGGCGGTGGGTCAGGATGAAGCCAACGAACAGCACTACGAGGTGGATTCCCGTTTTTATGAACAGGTGCTCGGCCCGTACCTCAAATATTCCAGCGCTTACTGGCCCAAGGGCGTTAACGACCTGGCAGAGGCCGAGCGCACCATGCTGGCAATGACCTGCGAGCGGGCGGAACTGGACAACGGCCAGGATATTCTGGAAATGGGTTGCGGCTGGGGATCACTGACCCTGTGGATGGCGGAGCATTATCCCGGAAGCCGTATTACCGCCATTTCCAACTCGGCATCCCAGAAGGCCTTTATCATGGGGCGGGCAGCGGAAAAGGGGCTGACCAATGTGCGGGTGATTACTGCCGATGCGTCCCTGTATCACCCGGACCAGCCGTTCGATCGTGTGGTGTCGGTGGAAATGTTCGAGCACATGCGCAACCACACCGCCCTGATGGCGCGTATCCACGACTGGCTCAAGCCGGGTGGCAAGCTGTTTATCCATGTGTTCTGCCATCGCAACCTGACCTATCTGTTTGAAGATGAAGGCAGCAGCGACTGGATGGCCCGGTATTTCTTCACGGGCGGCATGATGCCCTCCTACGACTGGCTGCCTCATTGTGCAGGCAAGCTGGAGGAAGAGCAGCGCTGGGCCGTGAACGGCACCCACTATGCACGGACTCTGGAAGCATGGCTGGATCTGGCTGACCAGAAGCAGTCCCGGCTGATCCCGTTGCTGGATGAGGTATATGGCAACGGGCAAGGAAAGGTCTGGTTGCAGCGCTGGCGCATGTTTTTCATGGCCTGTGCGGAGTTGTTTGATTATCGTGGCGGGGAAGAGTGGTTTGTGGCCCATTATCTGTTTTGCCGTCCGGCGGATACCGCTGGCTGACATTGTTGAGCATCCTGCATGAAGAAAACCGGCGTCCAGCATCGTATTACCCGTGTCTATCTGTTGCAGCTGTTGCTTATCAGTCTGGCTACGGTGCTGGGGGTGTGGGCCACGGCCAACATTATCGAGCAGGTACTGGTCAAGCAGGCGTTGATCAAGGAAGCCGAGCACTACTGGAGCCTGCTGGATGAGAACCCAACGCAACCACGTCCCAATACCCGCCATCTTTTGGGGCTGTTGACTAGTGAGGATGTGAAAGATGATATCCCGCAGGTGCTGCAGTCCTTGCCAGATGGTTACCAGCGGGTGGACCTGGCCGGCGAGCGCCCGATTGTCTATATCGAACGGCAAGAGGATGCCCGGCTCTACCTGATTTTCGATGAAAAGCGGGTATCGGTGCTGGCATTCCTGTTCGGTATTCTGCCGCTGACGGGCGTGCTGCTGGTGATCTATATCACCTCCTTTCTGGGCTGGAAAAAATCCCGCGACCTGTTGTCGCCACTGGTACAGCTTGCCGACCGTTTACGGCACACCCCGGTGGAAGATCCCAGCATTGCGCGGCCGGACCTCAGTGGCATTGATGCGGATACGGACAGCGAAGTGGCGGTGCTGGTGGCCGCCCTGGATGCCTATGCGGACAGGCTGGTGAGCTTCGTGGAGCGCGAGCGGCAGTTCACCCGTGATGCCAGTCATGAGCTGCGCACGCCGCTGGCGGTGTTCCGTGCCAACCTGGAATTGCTGGTTAGTCAGATCGGGGATCGGCCATTGATTCGCCGCATGGAAGATACCGTGGAAGACATGGAGGCGACACTGGAAACGTTGCTGATGCTGGCTCGTACGGAACAGCGCCAGCCGGACAGCGAGGATGTGATCGTCAACGATCTGGCGGTGAATCTGATGGAACGCCTCAGCCCGCTGGCCGACCGCAAGCAGATTCGCTTGCAGGTGCGCCAGACTGCCTTGTTAACAGTCCATAGTCCGGAAGTGGCGTTGACCATTGTGCTCACCAACCTGGTGCGCAATGCCATCAACTACAGCGGCTCCGGCGACGTCACCATCCTGGTGGCGGAAAACACCGTGCACGTGGTGGATTATGGCGCGGGGATGGATGCGGATGAGTTGGCGCGGATTCTAAAACCTTTCGAGCGCGGGCAAAGTCAGGAGGCCGGCCACGGCCTGGGGCTGGCTATCGTACAACGCCTGTGTGAGCGCTATCACTGGCATCTGATGGTAACCAGCGCCCCCGGCCGTGGTACGGAAGTGGCGATCCGTTTTTCCTAGCCGCTGATCAGCTTTTCCCGATCGATACGTACCAGCAATTGTTTGGCATTAAGTGCGTCACGAATACGATCTGCCACGCGGGAGGATTTTTCCTCGTTGGTGTCGGCAAGAAGAATGCCGAAGCGGTTGTTTCCCAGGTGGGCAATGCTGTCCTGCTCACGCAGCAGCGCGGCCAGGGAATCGGCAAGTGTCAGGCTGCTACCGTCTTCCGGTGCCTGTAAATACAGCACTGACGCTTCCAGACCAAAATCCCGACAGTTGCTGGCTTCCTGCCGGCAAATATCCTTCCAGCCTTCCTTGCCTGGCAATCCGGTGTCGTCACATCGGTCCGGGTGCTCCACAAAAGTGGTCAGTCGTTTTTCCCTGGCTTCTCGCACCGCGTTGTTGAGCAGAAAACTGATCAGGGCGGCGTCGTGGGTAAGGGCAGGCAGGGCTGCTTCCAGGCTGGCAGGCTGGGCCTGGGGATCGAATGCGCAAAGGGTGCCGAACAGGCGATTCTCACCGTCCACCAGGGGGAAGCCGATGTAGGCAGCAACATCCAGGGACTCATCGACTGGACCCAGTGGAAAATCCGGATGAGCGCTCACATCGGAGACAATGCAAGGCTTGCCCAGCTCAACCATCCGCACGCAGTAGCTGTTCCGATGGCGCAGTCGATCCCCCCGCTGCAAGCCATAATGACCGTCTCTCACGCGCAACAGCACCAGGTCTTCTCCGCTTAGGCGAGTAATCATCCATGTGGTCATGCCGAACCGTTTTTGCAGTTCGGCCAGATGCGCATCAAGCAGCGATTGGCAGTTGGTATAGGCTGGCAGAGTGATCACGTCGGCAGACATAAGGGGCTAGGCATATTGTTATTTTTGCACATTGTCAGGCTCTTGAGGCACAGAGTGCAAGCCCTGTCGTAGACAGGGCGCTTTCCAGAGACCAACTATCCGGCTGTGGGGCGATCTTCCTGAATGCTGAAGCCGACACCGGGCAGAGTATTGAGCAAGGCATTATCAAAGGGCTTGTCCACCGCCTTGCGCAGATTATACAAGTGGCTGCGCAGGGCATCGGAATCCGGCACCAGATCCCCCCAGAGTTCATGCTCCAGCTGTTCACGGCTGACCACCTTGGGGGACTCACGCATCAGGATGCGCAGGATCCGGAAGGCGGTGGGAGACAGTTTCAATAACTGGCCGTCGCGACGGACTTCCTGCCGGGCCGGGTCCAGTTCCAGATCTGCCACCTGCAAGGTGTTGGCGGTGACTTCCTTGCGTTGGCGGCGAACCAGAGCGGAGACCCGGGCTGCCAGTTCCGGCAGCGCAAAGGGTTTGACGATATAGTCGTCGCCACCCCGGTCGAAACCTTCCAGCTTGTCTTCCAGCTGATCGCGGGCTGTCATGAAGATTACCGGCAGATCCAGGGACAGATCCTTACGCAGGTATTGGCAGAAGCTGTAGCCGTCTTCGCCGGGCAGCATCACATCCAGCAGCATCAGGTCGTAATGATGCTCCTGGACCAGTTCCCGGGCCAGGCTGGTGTTGCCGGCATAGTCCACCGTGGCACCTTCCTGTTCCAGAAATTCCACCACAGTCTGGGCCAGTTGGCGATGGTCTTCCACGAGTAAGATGGACAGGTTTTCCACGGGCTTTCTCCTTTGTAGTTATGGCCATCATCAGGCCCGAGTCGTCAAGATGCCGTCAAGGTTCTTCACGTTGGTCGCCAGGGGCGTCCTTTCAGTCTGTAAGGGCTCCGGTACGGGCAAAGCGTTGCCGGTAATGGCTGGGCGACAGGCCGGTATGGCGTTTGAACAGACGGGAGAAACTGCTCACGTCCTGATAGCCCACCTGCTCGGACAGTTTGGCCAGGTTATTAGTGCCACGTTCCAGCATCTTGCGGGCTGCCTCGATGCGAACCCGCTGCAGGTATTGCAGCGGTGGTTCGCCCAGAGTGGTGGTGAAACGGCGCTGCAGCTGGCGCGGGCTCAGATGTACCATTTCTGCCAGCTGGCCCAGGCTGGTACTTTCCTTGTAGTGCTCATGGATCCAGGCCTGGATGGTCTGTACCTGGTCATCCTGGTGGTAGCTGTGGGCGGGCAGGCCGGCGTAGATACTTTGCAGGTCATTGCGCACATCAATGACAAAGGCTCGCGCCAACTCCCGGGCAAGGTCGGCGCCACAATAGCGCTCCACCAACAGGATGGTCAGATCCCGCCAGGCGGTACCTCCGCCGGCGCAAAAAATATTGCCATCGCGGGTGATTAGTTCGCGTTCGTTGAGTTTGACCTGGGGATAGTGATGGCGGAACTGCTGGCTGAAGCCCCAGTGGGTGGTCGCGGTCTTGCCGTCCAGCAGGCCGGCTTCGGCAAGCAGGAAGGCACCGGTACAGTTGCTGGCCAGATCTGCACCGCCCTGATACAGGAAACGTAGCCAGGGCAATACCTCCTGCTCCTGGGCCAGTACCGTTTCCAGCTTGCCGCCGATGGTCGGCACGATCACCAGGTCAGCCTGATCCAGTTGCTCCAGGGAGCAGTCCACCGCCATGCGGATGCCGTTGGTGCAGCGCACCGGGTTACCGCCCCGGGAAACCACTTTCACCTCGAATTGCCGGTTCAGTGGCTGGTCGTGGATGCGGTTCCAGGTCACCCCGGTCAGGTTGAACAAATCCACCACCCCGGTGAGGGCGGAGGCAAAAACGCCATCGAAGGCTAATACGGCTACTCGATACATCGTGTCGTATTCCACCATGAATTAGTCATAGGCGACAATGCCAGATCAGCAAGGGGGATGGCAAGCTGTTCCACCTGAATTAACCGGAGCCAAACCGTGAGTGATGTGATTCTCGATCGTCGTGATCTCAGTTTTCAGCTGTTCGAGGTGCTGGACACCGACACCCTGTTTCAGCGTCCCCGTTTCCAAGAACACAGCCGTGAGACGATCGAAGCAGCACTGGATACCGCGGAGAAGCTGGCCCGGGAAAAATTCGCCAACCACAACAGCCTGGCCGATAAGGAAGAGCCTGCTTTTGTAGACGGCAAGGTAGTGATGCGCCCGGAAGTGAAAGACGCATTTGATGCTTATATCAATGCGGGCTTCCTGTCTTCGCGGGCCAGCTTTGAAGAAGGCGGCATGCAGCTGCCAGAGATTGCGGCGGCGGCCTGCAAGGGCATGTTCACCTGCGTGAACCCCAGCTCTACCGGCTATGCGTTTCTGACGTCAGCGGCGGCCAATGTGATCCGCAATTTTGCCAGTGATACCCTGAAATCACAGTTTCTGGAGCCGATGATGGCGGGGCGCTTTACCGGCACCATGGCGCTGACCGAGCCCCATGCCGGCTCATCCCTGGCCGATATCCGCACCCGTGCGGTGCCCCAGGAGGACGGCAGCTATCGTCTCAAGGGCAACAAAATCTTTATTTCCGGCGGTGATAACGAACTGGCGGAAAATATTGTCCACCTGGTGCTGGCCAAGATTCCCGGTGGCCCGGAAGGGGTGAAGGGTATTTCCCTGTTTGTGGTACCCAAATATCGTCTCGATGCCTACGGCAATTCCGGTGAACGCAACGACGTAATACTTGCCGGCCTCATCCATAAGCTCGGCTACCGTGGCACCACCAGCACCGCGCTGACCTTTGGCGATAATGATGACTGCCACGGTTATCTGGTGGGCGAGCCCCATCAGGGCCTGCGTTACATGTTCCAGATGATGAATGAAGCCCGGGTAGGGGTGGGCTTTGGTGCCGCCGTGCTGGGCTACCGGGGCTATCGTTTTGCGCTGGATTACGCCCGCGATCGCTTGCAGGGCCGGCACCCGGACGACGCGGATTTCAGCAAACCGCAGGTCCCCATCATTGAACACGCGGATGTGAAGCGTCTGCTGCTGACCCAAAAGGCCTACGCGGAAGCGGCCATCGCCATGAGTTTCTATGGCTACCGTCTGGTGGATGACATCGAGACTGGTGATGAGGCAGCGGCGAAGGATGCCCATCTGCTGCTGGATCTTCTCACGCCGGTACTGAAAAGCTGGCCCTCGGAGTTCGGTGTCAAAGCTAACGACATGGCTATCCAGGTGTTTGGTGGTGCTGGTTATACCCGCGAATACCCGGTGGAACAGGTGTGGCGTGACAACCGACTCAATCCCATTCACGAAGGCACCACCGGTGTGCAGGGCATGGACCTGTTGGGCCGCAAGGTGTGGATGGCCAATGGCAAGGGGCTGCAACTGCTGGCCCAGCGAATCCTGGCCGATGTGGATCGCACTACCGATGAGCGTTGTCAGCCGTTTGCCGAGGCCCTGAAAGCCATGCTGCCCCGCGTGGAAGCGGCCACCGCCGCCGTCGGTAGGCTAATGGCAGAGCAGGGGCCGCGCATGGCCCTGTCCAATGCCAATGCCTACCTGCAACTGATGGGGCATATCGTGGCTGCCTGGATGTGGTTGCGACAGGCCAATGCGGCTGCCGCTTTGAGTGCGCCAGAAGACGCGGATTTTGCACAAGGAAAATTGCAGGCGGCTCAGTTCTTTTTCCACTGGGAACTGCCCCGCGTGGAACTGGATGCGCAACGGCTGATCGATGCCGACGACACCTTTATCAATATGGAAAGCCGCTGGTTCTGATTGCTGAACATTGTGTGCCTATCGTCATCAGGCTCGGGACCTGCCTCGGCAGGAGTAGCTGTGACGGTATTTTCAAGCCTCCTCCCCGGAGGCTTTTTTTTGGATTGCAAACACCGGCCGATTTCCAAAATGTAGGGTGCACTGAGCCTAAGCGAACTGCACCATCAAACGCCGGATTGGTGAAGTTCGCTTAGGCTCAGTGCACCCTACGAATAAAGGAAGGTTTTCGTGGACTCGAAGCGATGCAAGGCGGCCTTGCAAAAACAAATACCCCAAATAAAAAGAGCCCGGCAATGCCGAGCTCTTTTCCGCTGTTAACTATTAATTGTTAACTATTCACTGCCTTTCTCACTCTTCCCACTTGCGCAGTACCAGGCTGGCATTGGTGCCACCAAAACCAAAGCTGTTGCTCAGCACGGTGGCTGGGCCGCTATCCTTGCCCTGCACCAGAATCGGCAGTCCTTCCGCCTTTTCATCCAGAGTTTCGATATTGGCGCTCAGGGCGGTGAAGTCATGCTGCATCATCAGCAGGCTGTAGATGGCTTCGTGAACCCCGGCGGCGCCCAGGCTGTGACCAGACAGGCTCTTGGTGGAGCCGATGTCCGGGCAATTGTCGCCGAACACTTCACGAATGGCTTTCAGCTCGGCCACATCGCCCACCGGGGTGCTGGTGCCGTGGGCATTGATGTAATCCACCTGGCCATCCATGGTGGCCAGAGCCTGGCGCATGCAGCGGGCGGCGCCTTCGCCGTTGGGGGCGACCATGTCATGGCCGTCGCTGGTGGCGCCGTAGCCGATCACTTCCGCGTAAATTTTTGCGCCGCGTGCCTTGGCATGCTCCAGTTCTTCGACCACCACCATGCCGCCACCGCCGGCGATGACAAAGCCGTCGCGGCTGGCATCGTAAGCCCGGGAAGCAGTTTCCGGCGTGTCGTTGTACTTGCTGGAGAGGGCGCCCATGCCGTCGAACAAACAGCTCAGAGTCCAGTGCTCCTCTTCACCGCCACCGGCAAAAACCACATCTTGCTTGCCCAGTTGAATCTGCTCTACCGCGTTGCCGATACAGTGGGCACTGGTAGCACAGGCCGAAGCAATGGAGTAGTTGATGCCCTTGATCTTGAAAGGCGTGGCGAGGCAAGCAGAAACGGTAGAGGCCATCACCCGTGGCACCATATAGGGGCCAACACGTTTTACGCCGCGATTGCGGGCGATGTCAGCCGCTTCCACCTGATTGAAGGAGGAGTGGCCACCGGAGCCGGCAACCAGGCCGGTACGCTCGTTGCTGACCTGATCTTCCTCCAGCCCCGCATCGTTGATCGCCTGTTGCATGGCGATATAGGCATAGGCAGCAGCATCCCCCATGAAACGGCGGGGTTTGCGGTCAATGAAGTCGTCCAGCGCGATGTCCGGCGTGCCGGCGACATGGCTACGCATGCCCAGCTCTTTATACTCTTCCTTGAAGCGAATGCCGGAACGGCCTTCACGCAGGGACCGGGTGACGCTGTCGGCATCGTTGCCCAGGCAGGAGACAATGCCCATTCCTGTGATGACTACGCGGCGCATGATTGACTCCTAAAATCCGTCGGTGGAAGTGAACAGGCCCACGCGCAGGTCTTCGGCAAGGTAGATGTCCTTGCCGTCCACACTGACGGTGGCATCGGCAATGCCGAGAATCAGCTTGCGGGAAATCACCCGTTTCACATCCAGTCTATAGGTTACCTTCTTGGCGGTGGGCAGAATTTGCCCGGAGAACTTCACACTCCCCACGCCCAGGGCGCGGCCGCGGCCCGGATGGCCCAGCCAACCCAGTAAAAAGCCCAGCAACTGCCAGGTGGCATCCAGGCCCAGGCAGCCGGGCATTACCGGGTCACTCTCGAAGTGGCATTCGAAAAACCACAGGTCCGGGCGAATATCCAGCTCAGCGATGATTTCGCCTTTACCGTACTTGCCGCCCTGATCACTGATATGGGTGATACGATCCATCATCAGCATGTTTGGCAGAGGCAGGCGGGCATTGCCGGGCCCGAAAAGCTCGCCGTGGGCGCAGGCAAGCAGGTCCTCGCGATCGTAGGAGGATTTCTGTTCTGTTGTAGAGCTCAAAGTCTTACTCCGTGAAGGCCCGATGGCACATTCCGAGTATATGGATGATTTATGACGTTTTATCTTCACCGTTATGACGATCTTACGGTGTCATGATCGAACGCATACTAGCAAAGCCAAGTGAAAGCATACGAATAGCAAGCGTCTCAAAATATGTCGAAAGGATGGCTTTACCGAAAATGACCGATGAACGGACAATAAAGACGCTGGTCTATGCTTCCTGAGGATCAATTGCGGCTCGGGAGCCGCTGAAATTGCCTTGAGTTGTTCAGTGGCTCCCTCCACGCCACGGACTTGCAATTGCCGGACCATGTACCGATGCTATGCGCGCCGGACCGCGCGTAACGGCGGTTTGACAGGCATCGGACAGTAAAAAGCGGATTGAGGAGCTCTTGTGGCGGCAGAAATCGGGCATCTATCCCTGTGGTTGGCACTGGCTGCAGCCCTGTGTTTATCGATATTCCCGTTAATCGGGGTGCATCGTAACATCCTCGCTCTGCAATGGTATGCCCGGCCGCTGGCCTGGGTGCAGTGGTTGGCACTGACTCTCTCCATGGTCAGCCTGGGCTATAGCTTCTACATAAACGACTTCTCCGTGGCCTATGTGGCCAATCACAGCAATTCCGCGTTGCCGCTGGCCTATCGGCTGTCTGCCATATGGGGTGGCCATGAAGGCTCGCTGCTGCTGTGGGGCTGGATGTTGGCGGGCTGGGCGGCCATTGTCGGGGTGCTCAGTCGCAGCGTTCCCTTGCACATGGTGGCCCGGGTGTTGTCAGTCATGGGCATGATTTCGGTGGGCTTTCTGCTGTTCATGCTGCTTACCTCCAATCCCTTTGATCGCGTTCTGCCCTGGTTCCCCCTGGACGGTGCAGACCTTAACCCGTTGCTGCAGGACCCGGGGCTGATCATTCACCCGCCCATGCTTTATATGGGCTATGTGGGATTCTCCGTGGCCTTTGCCTTTGCTGTGGCCGGGCTACTGGCCGGCAACATGGATCCGGCCTGGGCACGCTGGGCCCGACCCTGGACCACGGTGGCCTGGAGCTTTCTCACCGTGGGCATCGCCCTGGGCTCCTGGTGGGCCTATTACGAACTGGGCTGGGGCGGTTGGTGGTTCTGGGACCCGGTAGAAAATGCCTCACTGCTACCGTGGCTGGCGGGCACTGCACTGATTCATTCCCTGGCGGTCACGGAAAAACGCAACATGTTCCGGGCCTGGACCGTGCTGCTTGCCATCATCGCGTTCTCCCTGAGTCTGCTGGGAACCTTCCTGGTTCGCTCCGGAGTGCTGACCTCGGTGCATGCGTTTGCCAATGATCCGGAGCGGGGCACCTTTATTCTGGTTTTCCTGAGTGTAGTGGCGGGTGGCGCGCTGACCCTGTTTGCCTTTCGGTCCTCCGCCCTGACCAATAACAAGGGCTTCAAACCGGTGTCTCGGGAAGCCTTTCTGCTGGGCAACAACCTGATTCTGCTCACTGCCACCTTTGTGGTGCTGGTAGGCACTATCGCCCCGTTGTTCTTCGAAGCCATGGATCTGAAGATCTCCATTCGCAGCCCTTACTTCAATGGTTTCTTCGTGCCGCTGACCCTGGTGTTGATCCTGTTGATGGTGCCGGGGGTGTTCAGTAACTGGAAGCGCCAGGATGGCAACGGCCTGCTGAAAAGGATGGCTCTGCTGGCTCCGGCGGCGATCATCGCCGGCTGGTTTGGCGCACAGCTTCCCGAGCCCTCACCCTGGCAGGGTGTGCTGGCCATCATGCTGGCCCTGTTCCTGGTGTTTGCCCATATGGATGACGTGGTGCGCCGGGCCAGAGCCTATGGTCAGGGGGTCTTTACCGGCCTGGGCAAGCTGGGGCGTGGTTACTGGGGCATGGTCATGGCTCACTGTGGCCTGGCGGTGTTGGTGGCCGGTATTACCCTGGTGAGCTTCCATGAAGTGGAAAGGGATATTCGCATGGGGCCGGGCGATCAGGCTGCAATCGGTGATTATGAGTTTACCTTCGACAGCATGGATCGTTACGACGGCCCCAACTTTGATGCCACCCGGGGCCACTTCCACGTCACCCATAAAGGCGAACCGGAAGCTATCATGCATCCGGAAAAACGCACCTATCACGCCAGTGGCCAGATAATGACAGAAGCGGCCATCGATGCGGGTTTCTGGCGTGACCTGTATGTGGCCATGGGTGAGCCACTGGATGATGGTCATGCCTGGGCAGTGCGTATCTATTTCAAACCCGGGATTCGCTGGATCTGGCTGGGAGCGCTGATCATGGCGCTGGGCGGCGTCGTGGCCCTGTCCGACAAGCGCTACCGCCGCCAGCGATTTGCTAGCAGCGAAGAAGGAGTCTCCCATGAAAGCTAATTCTCCCTGGGTATTCCTGCCGCTGGTCGGCTTTGTGTTGCTGGCGGTGCTGTTGGCCAGTGGCCTGGGTCGTGACCCGCAGGAGCTGCCATCGGCACTGGTGGGCAAACCGGTGCCGACCTTCAGCCTGCCGTCGTTGATGACCGACGAGACCCTGACGCAAGATTCCCTGAAAGGACGCTGGCAGTTGCTCAATGTCTGGGCCACCTGGTGCCCAACCTGTTATGTGGAGCATCCCTTCCTGCTGGAACTGGCCGCCCGGGGTGTTGCCATTGCCGGGTTGAATTACAAGGATGACAGCGATCCGGCCCGCCAGTATCTGGCAGAGCACGGCAACCCCTTCACCCATGTGATTGTGGATGCAGATGGTCAGTTGGGTCTGGATCTGGGCGTTTACGGCGCACCGGAAACCTTCCTGATCAATCCTGACGGCGAGATTGTGCTGCGCCACGCCGGCGACCTGAATGCGCGCGTGTGGCAGGAGAAATTTGTGCCCTTGCTTGACCAGCGCCAGCAGGGGGGCGAAGCATGAGGAAGATCCTGCGTATCGCTTTTCTGCTTTGCGTATCGCTGTTGGCCATGGCCGCCACCGATATTTATCAGTTTGATACCCCCGAGCAGGAACAGCGTTTCCGGATATTGCTGGATGAATTGCGTTGCCCAAAATGTCAAAACCAGAGCCTTGCCGATTCCGATGCGGGCATTGCCCAGGACATGCGCGCCCGGGTCGAGACCATGATCAAGGAAGGCAAAAGCAATGATGAGATCGTGGACTACTTTGTTGCCCGTTACGGCGATTTTGTCAGCTACCGTCCCCCGGTAACGCCTACCACCTCCATTCTCTGGCTGGCGCCCTTGTTGTTGTTGGGCAGTGGCGCCGTGGTCATCGTGCTGCTGCTGCGCCGCGCCAGTGCCAGGGTGGATGACAGTGATGCCAGTGATGACAGTGACATCAATCAGGGGGGGACCGGTAAATGATGTGGATAGTGATTGCGGTGGTCCTGCTGGTAGCCCTTGGCGCCCTGATATGGCTGCTGTGGCAACGCGAAGCTCGCAAGGCGGGCAAGGTAATGCGCGGTGCCATTGGTATCCCGCTGGTCGTGGTGCTGTTGGCTGCTGCCGGTTATGGCCTGGTCGGCTACAACGAACACACCGGTGATTGGCTCGCCGACCAACAGGAATACCGGTCAGTGGCCCGTGCCATTATTGCCGGCCAGTCACCGGAGCGTGCCGCATCGGATGTGCCTGTCGGTGCCCTGGTGCGTGTCCTGCAGGCGGAGCTGGTAAAGGATCCGTCGGCCATGGGCTGGTACGCACTGGGTTCCCTGTACGATCAGCTCGGTGCGCCGGAGCAGAGTGAAGAGGCCGCCCGCAAGGCTGTGGCCATGAGCCCGCAGGAGCCGGCCATGCATCTGTTACTGGCCAGGGCTCTGATCCAGAAAGCCGGTGGCAAATTGACTGACCCGGCCCTGGCAGAATTGCGTTGGGTACTGGACCGGGAGCCCGCCCACGATGGTGCCTGGATGATGCTGGCCATGTCCGCGGATCGGGCCGGGCGCTATAGCCTGGCCGAGCAGGGCTGGGAAGCCCTGTTATCTCGGCACAGTGAGGGTGAAACCGGTGACCTGCTGCGTCGGGGCCTGGAAAATGCCCGCCAGCAAAAGGCGCGCCAGGAAAAGTTTGCGGATATCCAGGCAATCGTTAAGGCGGATGATCTGCCCGCCGGAGGCACGGTCTTTGTTTATCTCCGCGAAGCCGGCAGTAGTGGCCAGCCTCTCGCTGCCCGTCGCCAGGTGGTGCCCCATTTCCCCGCCACCGTGTCGTTGTCATCCCGGGACTGGCTGCAACGCTACCCCGATGATACTGCGGAGCTGGTTATCGGCGCCCGTTACACCCCGGCACCCGGCGGGGCAGTGGACCAGGCTGCCATCATGGCCCCGGTAAAGCCGCTGAAACTGCCCCAGGATGGCCCGGCTGCGCTGGTCCTTGAGCGCCCCTGATCCAACTCTCTTCCAAGGGTGCTACCAAGGTAGCACCCTCCTATCACTTGTGAAGAACGGGGCCTCAGGGTAAAGTTGCACCCCTTCGGAGGCCCCTGAGTGGGTCAAACGGAAGGTTCTGCAACAATTTCGCGTCGTCAAAGTGCCCAGCTCTGCGTTAAAAAGCCCGAACCAGTTTTCTGGTGCTGTGCTTTATCGCCTTGGCTGGAGCTCTGGCCGGGCCTGCTTGTGACAGAACGTTTCTTTTGACGATCAGTGCCTTTTCGACCACAGAACGATGGAGAATCCTATGCGTGTCATCCTGCTTGGTGCTCCCGGTGCGGGCAAGGGCACCCAGGCGCAGTTCATCAAGGAACAGTTCAATATTCCTCAGATTTCCACTGGTGACATGCTGCGCGCTGCTGTTAAAGCAGGCACTCCCCTGGGTTTGGAAGCCAAGAAAGTGATGGATGCCGGCGGTCTGGTATCCGATGACATCATTCTGGGCCTGGTCAAAGAGCGTATCAGCCAAGACGATTGCGCCAACGGTTTTCTGTTCGACGGGTTCCCCCGCACCATTCCCCAGGCGCAGGCGCTGGTGGAGCAGGGCGTGGATATCGACTTCGTGGTTGAAATCGATGTGGATGATGAAGAGATCATTGAGCGTCTGAGCGGTCGCCGCGTTCATCCTTCCTCCGGTCGGGTTTACCACGTCAAATACAACCCGCCGAAAGAAGACGGTAAAGACGATGAAACCGGTGAAGAGCTGGTTCAGCGTGATGACGACAAGGAAGAGACTGTCCGCAAACGTCTTGAAGTGTATCAGTCCCAGACCCGCCCGCTGGTAGATTTCTATCAGGACTTGGCCAAGAAAGACGATGCCAAGGCTCCACGCTATGTGCGCGTGGCTGGTGTTGGCTCCGTGGATGATATCCGCAATCGCGTGTTGGACGCCCTGAAAGGCTGAGCCGCCACACCTGGCGATTGACGACAAAAGGGAAGCCTGAGGGCTTCCCTTTTTTGTGGGCGACTGTCCCTGGCGTGATGGCAGGAGGCGGGTAAGCACCCCTGCTGCTTGGCCGTGCCCGCATCCCCGTGTGTAATGGCTATCATCTCCACCAGGATCCAGGACTGTTCATACGGGTGAGCCGGGCTTTCAGGCTGTATGGGCCGATTGCTCTCTCCTGAGGCTTTTTCTGTTAATAAAATTTGCATATCGCCTTCCATGCCAAGAAGCCGCCATCTGCCGGCCGCGGAGCTAAGTTGGTGATTCGCTGCAAGCGATCATGCTTCCTGTTGCGCCTTTCACTCCCTTCTTTGACTGCCTTCTTAACCGGGGGCAATCATGCCTGACGAGATAGTTCAACGGATAGGCGGGCAGTCTCGCAGACTGTGGCGTTGACCCTCAGGAAGCGACCCGGAAGTTTCCATGGGGTTGCCTGAGTGAAAAGCAGGGAGCGGTTATCAGTGTGCACCGTAAGCGTTCATGCCGGGCTTGCTGTTAGTCGGCTGCGCCTTTCAGGCCTGTTTTTTTGAAAAAGTCCCGGGAATGTAACTTTTCTACACAGAACTCGGGCGGCGGTGTTGTTGCAGGGCGCTATGGGTAAGCGGTTGTTGCGGGAACGCGCTCAATATCTTTTTCTTTATTACCCTTGTCGGTGCAGTTGCCGCACTGTTGTTAGCTGCCTTCCTGACTTATACCTCTGCTGCTTTTGCCTGTGCCAGAGCCGTCTCGATTTAATTTAATAAAACTGCTGTATCAGCTGGAAAAATATTCCTGTGCGGTTTTCATGATCGTTTGCCAGGCCATCAGAGGGCCTGCTGAAAATGTTTTTGAAGAAACAGAAAAGGAATCATAAAAGCGGCACGGGGAAATAGGGAAAGCAGCAAATGAAAAAAACAAAAACGAATTGGTCAAATAATGTACCAACTGATTTTTTTTTATGCTATTTTTCGAATTGTCGCAGTACTGATGACAACGCCATAGCTTAGGAGATCAATCATGGCTCGAGCAAAAAAAGCCGCCGCGAAAAAAACTGCGGCGCGCAAGCCCGCAGCAAAGAAGGCAGCCGCTGCTAAAGCACCGGCTCTGCCGAAGTCCGTCACTAACGCCGAATCCAAGGTAAAGCTGCAGCAAAAAGCCGTGGACCAGGCACAGAAAAAAGCCGAGCAGACTCAGGCCAAACTGGACAAGCACCGCGCCAAGATCGATACCGAGAATGGCAAGTTGTCCAAGATGCGTGCTGATGTTGCCGCCAAACGCGATAAAGCGAAGGCCTCTTCCACCGCCGCTGCCAAGCGTGCAGTGGATACGGCACGTGGTCGCATGAATACTGTTCGTTTGAAGCTGCAGGATCTGCGTGGTGAAGCCAAGCTGATTCGTGCGGAAATCCAGGCGGCCAAAAAAGTGGTCACCCGCGAGGTGAAAAAACTGCGCACCGCCGAACGCAACCTGAAGACCAAGCTGCGTGAACACGAGCGCAAGCTGGCGAAAAAAGCCAAGGCCGAGCAGAAAAAAGCCGAGCAGAAGGCCAAGGCCGCTGCCAAGAAAGCAGCCGCCAAAGCCAAGCGTGCAGTAAAGAAAAAAACCACCACTCGTAAAAAAGCGGCCACTCGCAAAGCGCCAGCCAAGAAAGCGGCGACCAAGGCTCCTGGCAAGAAAGCCGCAGCCAAGCGTAAGCCAGCCACCAAAAAAGCCGCTACTCGCAAGAGCCCGGCCAAGAAAAAAGCGGCAGCCAAGCGTCCAGCCGCCAAAAAGTCGTCCTGATCTCACGATCCGGACTCACTTGAAAAAGCCCCGCAATCGCGGGGCTTTTTTATGGTCGGAAATGCAAATCCCGCGGCTTTACAAAATGTAGGGTGCACTGAGCCTAGGGCGAACTGCACCATCAAACGCCGGATCGGTGCAGTTCGCCCTAGGCTCAGTGCACCCTACGGAATTCGGCGACGGTCAGGCGGAAGCCCTGTGGCTCCTCGCTCTGAGTCACCGCAAGTCTCCTTGATTCCTGTCCCAGGCAAAACAGATCTGAGCGACTGGCTGCTCCTCTGCACCATGCCCGTGGGAGTAGGGTAAGAGGGGAGGGCTAAGCAAAAAATGACTGGTGGCTGGCTTGACCATGACGACATGCCGGCAGGCCAATGATCCTTTCTTGAAAGCAGTTGATAATGATTCGCGTTAGGGTTAGCATGCCCACTAGAGATTGAGGGATGGCATCTTATGTACGTATGCATTTGTAAGGGCATTACTGACAACCATATACGGGAAGCGGTCGGCAACGGCTGCGACAGCCTGCGTGATCTTCGTCGGGAACTTGGGGTTGGAAGTCAGTGTGGTAAATGTGCCCGTCATGCCCGCCAAGTGATGCGTGAAGCCCGTAGCGCAGACGAGGCACCCTCCTTCTCGCACCCTTCTTCTGACGGTGTGGTGGTCTACTGGCCGCAAACCGCATAACTAATCGTTCTCATTTACATAAGCGCTTGTATTGCAAGCGCTTTTTTGCATTCCTGCCTTGTCTCTGTCATCCGCTTGCTGAACAATGGGGATTAACCCACGTTTAGACACAAGTTCATCGGACGGAGACACCCCCATGAAAGGCGACGCCAAGGCGATTGAGTACCTGAACCGGGCACTCGGCAACGAGCTCGTGGCCATCAACCAGTACTTTCTGCATGCCAAAATGTACAAGGACTGGGGCCTCCAGGCGCTCTACGAAAAGGAATACCACGAGTCCATCGACGAGATGAAGCACGCGGACTGGCTGGTAGAGCGCATCCTCTTTCTGGAAGGCATCCCCAACCTGCAGGACCTGGGCAAGCTGATGATTGGTGAAAACACCAAAGAGATGCTGGAGTGTGACCTGAAACTGGAAAAGATGGCGGTGCCGGATCTGCGCGAAGGTATTGCCTACTGCGAATCCATTCAGGATTACATCAGCCGGAACCTGCTCAAGGACATCCTGGAATCCGAAGAAGAGCACATCGATTGGCTGGAAACCCAGCTCAGTCTGATCAAGCTGGTGGGTATCGAAAATTACCTGCAAAAACAAATGGAAACCGCAGAAGACTGATTGCTGAAGTTTTAAGCGACAGGCGCTTGACTCCCGGCAGGGCTTTCGGAATAATGCGCAGCCTCTCGGGGCGATACAGCAACGAGACATGCACCGGTAGCTCAGTTGGATAGAGCAACTGGCTACGAACCAGTAGGTCGGGGGTTCGAATCCTCCCCGGTGCGCCATATCCCTAAAAGGGCCCGCTAATGAGCGGGCCCTTTTTCGTTTCAGCCTGGGCAAAGACAACCTGCGACTTCCGTCTTCAGCCGGTGTCCGCCACCGACTTGTCTGCATCCATTGATCAAATCGATCACCCCCTCATACACAGGTCTCATTGCAGGTTGTCGACAATCCCTCTACATTCCCAGAAACCGACGAGAAAGACTCGGAAATCTCCCGAATAACCCTGGGAGCCTCCGGGGACACCCGCTGACTCGGCAGGCCGTCCCGCTCTCGTTTGCGGCAATGCAAACCGCCACCGGAACCGTAAAGGAGTGTTCCATGAACACACTGATGGCCCAGGGCCTGGAGCTCATGCTGATCGGCATGGGTGTGGTCTTTTCCTTTCTGATTATTCTCGTGGCCGTGACATCGCTGATGTCCGTGCTGGTGAAACGCTTCGGGCAGGCGCCCGCAGTCATCCCTGCGCCGGCGACCCCGGCACCCGCTGGCGACCTGCCGTCTCCTGCGGTGATCAAGGCCATTGAAAAGGCGGTGCGTCAGCACCGGCAGTCCCAGCAATAACCGGAATTTCTCCATGAGTGATCACAAGCCCCTGGGCATCACCGATGTGGTGCTCCGCGACGCCCATCAGTCCCTGTTTGCCACGCGCATGCGTCTGGACGACATGCTGCCCATTGCCGCGGAGCTGGACGACATCGGTTTCTGGTCCCTGGAATCCTGGGGCGGCGCCACCTTCGATGCCTGCATCCGTTATCTGGGCGAAGACCCCTGGGAGCGTATCCGCGAGCTGAAAAAGGCCATGCCCAACACGCCCCAGCAGATGTTGCTGCGCGGGCAGAACCTGCTGGGCTACCGGCACTACGCCGACGATGTAGTCGATACCTTTGTGGAGCGCGCCGCCGAAAACGGCGTGGATGTGTTCCGGGTGTTCGATGCCATGAACGACATGCGCAACATCGAGCGCGCCATCGCCGCCGTGATCAAGCAGGGCAAACACGCCCAGGGCACCATCGCCTACACCGTCAGCCCGGTGCATACCCTGGATATGTGGGTAGAGCAGGGCAAGGTGATTGAACAGATGGGCGCCCACTCGGTGGCCATCAAGGACATGGCCGGCCTGCTGCGCCCCAATGTGGCTTTTGAGCTGGTCAGCCGTCTCAAGCAGACGCTCTCCATTCCGGTGCACATGCAGTGCCACGCCACCACCGGGCTGTCCACGGCGACCGCACTGAAAGCCGCCGAGGCCGGCATCGATAATGTGGATACTGCCATCTCGTCCATGTCCATGACCTACGGCCACAGCCCCACCGAATCCGTGGTTGCCATGCTGGAAGGCACCGACCGGGACACCGGCCTGGATCTGAAAAAACTCACTCGCATCGCCGGCTACTTCCGTGAAGTGCGCAAGAAGTACGCGAAATTCGAAGGCAGCCTGCGCGGTGTGGATGCGCGCATCCTGGTCGCCCAGGTACCCGGTGGCATGCTCACCAACATGGAAAGCCAGCTGAAAGAGCAGGGCGCCACCGACCGCTTCGACGAGGTACTGCAGGAAATTCCCGTGGTGCGAGAAGACCTGGGTTTTATTCCCCTGGTGACGCCCACCTCCCAGATCGTTGGCACCCAGGCGGTGCTCAATGTGCTGTCCGGCGAACGCTACAAGGCGCTCAGCAAGGAAACCCGAGGCGTACTGCGCGGTGAATACGGCGCCGCCCCCGCTGCCTTCAACAGTGAATTGCATGCCCGTGCCCTGGACGGCGACGAGCCCATCACCTGCCGCCCGGCAGACCTGATCGACAACGAAATGGACAGCCTGATCCGTGAAGTGGAAAACCTGGCCGGCCAAAAAAACCTGACGCTGGCGGATGGCGAGCGCCGCATCGATGACGTGCTGACTTACGCGCTTTTCCCGCAGATCGGCCTGCGTTTCCTGGAGCATCGTGGCGACCCCTCCGCGTTCGAGCCGGTGCCCGACGGCAACGCGGCGCCTGTGGCCGGCAACAGCGACGGTGTTTATACCGTGGAAGTGGAGGGTCGGGAGTACACCGTCAAAGTCAGTGACGGTGGCGACGTGACGGGCATCAAGGCCCTGGGCGAAAGTGCAGGGGCTGGCCAGCCCAATCCGCCGGTGGTGCACAATCCGTCCCAGAGCACGCCGATCCCGGCGCCCCTGGCCGGCAACATCTTCAAGGTGCTGGTGAAACCCGGCGACCGGGTTACCGAAGGCCAGAAAATCATGGTGCTGGAAGCCATGAAAATGGAAACCGATGTATCCAGCCCGGAAGCGGGCATCGTCACCGAGATGGCGGTGAAAGAGGGCGACGCCGTCACCGTCGGCCAGACCCTGCTCAGCCTGGAGCCGGCCCATGGATAAGCTGGAAACGCTCTGGCACAGCACCGGCCTGTTTCATCTGTCCGGTGGCCAGCTGATCATGCTGCTGGTCTGCCTTGGCCTGCTGTGGCTGGCCATCAACAAGAAATTCGAGCCGCTGCTGCTGTTACCCATCGGTTTCGGTGGCCTGCTGGCCAACATCCCCGTGGCCGGGCTGGCGGAATCCGCCATCAGCCAGGCCATGCACTTCGGCAGCCAGGATCTGCTCGCCAGCATGGCCCAGGTATTGGGGATGGATGCGGAAGCAGGGCGAGAGGCGCTCTATAAAGCCGCTGAAGCCGCCGGGCCGGCAGTGCAGGATCAGCTCCACCACCTGGCGCAAAAGGCCAACTACGGCGACGGCATCCTCTACCTGATCTACTCCGTGGGCCTGATGACCGGCATCTTCCCGCTGCTGATCTTCATGGGCGTGGGCGCCATGACCGACTTCGGCCCGCTGCTGGCCAACCCGCGCACCCTGTTGCTGGGGGCGGCTGCCCAGTTCGGGATCTTTGCGGCCCTGCTGGGCGCCCTGGCGCTGAACTACCTTGGCATGGACTTCTCCCTGGCGGATGCGGCGGCCATCGGCATCATCGGCGGTGCAGACGGCCCCACGTCCATCTATGTCACCACCAAGCTGGCCCCGGAGCTGCTCGGCGCCATTGCCGTGGCAGCCTATTCCTACATGGCCCTGGTGCCGATCATTCAGCCCCCCATCATTCGCGCCCTCACCACCGCGAAAGAGCGCACCATCAAGATGGAGCAGCTGCGCCCGGTGAGCCAGACGGAAAAGATTCTGTTCCCGATTCTGCTGCTGGTGCTGGTGGCGCTGGTATTACCCGATGCGGCGCCGCTGCTGGGCATGTTCTGCCTGGGTAACCTGATGAAGGAATCCGGCGTGGTCAGCCGTCTGGTGGACACCACCAGCAATGCGCTGATCAATATCGTCACCATCATGCTGGGCCTGGCGGTGGGCGCAAAACTCAGCGCCGAACAATTCCTGGTCATGGAAACCCTGGGCATCTTGGTGCTGGGCCTGGTGGCCTTCATGATCGGCACCGCCACCGGCGTGCTCATGGCCAAGCTGCTCAACCGCCTCAGCCACCATCCGGTGAACCCCATCATCGGCGCCGCCGGCGTCTCCGCCGTCCCCATGGCCGCCCGCGTGGCCAACAAGGTAGGCCTGGAAGCCAACCCCCACAACTTCCTGCTCATGCACGCCATGGGCCCCAACGTGGCCGGCGTCATCGGCTCCGCCGTCGCCGCCGGCGTCCTCCTCAACTTCGCCGGCTAACCCGCGCGGCCCCAGGCCGCGCCACTCCAACCTCTCAACACCAACCTGTAGGAGCGGCGCTTGAGCCGCGAACCGCGCGTAGCGCGGAAATCGCCCGCAGGGCGATCAGGCCTATCCGCCCACGAAACCCGCAAACGATACCAATAGCCGGTATCGCCCCTCCCAAAACAAATCCCTCCAGTTCTTACACCCATCGGGAACCCCAGCGCCTATAGTACGTCGAACAGCCAAACCCCGACGGAGCCACACCCTTGCCACCCGCCCTGCAAACCCTGACCGACAAGCTCTACCAGATCCGCCACCTGTGGGCGGTGATCAGCTTTGCGCTGGGCCTCTCCAGTTACTTCCTGGTGGAACGCCAGCCCTGGCTGGCCGCGGTACTCACCGGCTTTCTGATCCTCAGCTGGTTGCTGCTGATTACCGAGAGCCTGTGGCAACGGCGCCTGGCCGGCACCGCCATGGAGGGCATGTCCCAGGGGCTGCTCAAACTCATGCTGCAGGCGGTCCACCAGGAGGCCTTCTTCTTCAGCCTGCCGTTCGTGCTGCTGCAATGGTCCGGCGGCGCGGAATATATTTTCTTCACCACCCTGGTGATCAGCGCCGCTCTGGTCAGCATCATCGACCCGCTGTACTTCTGGCTGGCCCGGCACCGGGCCCTGTACTTCGGCTTTCACGCCTGGGCGTTATTCGTGGCCTTGCTGGTGCTGCTGCCGCTGATCTTCCACTGGAGCACCGATGCCGCGCTCACCTGGGCCGGCTGGCTCACCGCCCTGTTTGCGCTGCCGAGCTTCTGGCGCGTGGGCGGGCCACGAAAATGGTTTCGCTGGCTGGGTCTGCTAGCTGTGTCCTGCGTAATCGCCTTCGCCCCGCGCTGGTTGGCACCGCTAGTGCCGCCACTCACTCTGTCCCTGGAAGAGCGGGCCATGGCACTGTCCTTCAACCGCGAACAACGCCAGCCCCTGGTCACCGGGCACTCCTTCTCCAGCGATGAAGTTACCGCCGGCCTCTATGCCTACACCGCCATCAAGGCGCCATTGGGGCTGGGGCAGGAGATTTATCATTACTGGTTCCAGAACGGCGAGCAGGTCGACCGGATTCCTCTCAAGCTCTACGGCGGCCGCGAATCAGGCTTTCGCACCTGGTCCCACAAACGCCATATCCCGGTGCCCTCACAAGGCCGCTGGCGAGTGGAAGTGCGTACCGCAGACAACCAGATCATCGGCGTCATGCGCTTCACCATCACACCCTGAGCCCCGCGGCTCCCCAGCCGCCCCTTACCCCCAAGCCCTTCAACGCCTCACCCTCGTTGGAGCCTTGCTCGCAAGGCGAAGGGGCTGAAGTCACTGCCGTGCCTTTGCGCCCCTCTGCACCTTCGCAAGCCAGGGCCCGTGGTTTTCCATCTCACCTACCCGAATCTTTCCAGCAACGACCGAAACCGTTACCCCAAGCGATGCCATGCTCAATAGGATGAGCGGCAGTTTTGTAGGATATGGCTTACAGAAAATGCTAAACGGTTGATATAGAGTGGTTTTCGGAAAGGGGGATATCGGGGTAAGTCAGGAAATAGGCCGTTTCTTCGAGATTTGTCAGACCAGAAGGGTTCTTGTTTTTACTGTAAGAGCCTGACGGCCTTGCGAGTTTCTGTGTTTCCCCCCCCAAAAAAATTCATAAGATAATTATGTCGAAGAATTATACGTCGAATCGTACTACTGAATACGCTGTTATGCATAAGGGGAAAATTTTGAGTTCGTTTGGAGATTGGGAATTTCTGCTGGATGGTGACGTTAATGAACTAAGGAAGCTAGCCTCAGAAAAGGGCACCTTCTACTTCAATATCTATGGTGGCGTTGACGATTGGTTAGATTGTCCAAATGATGACTTTAGAATGACCACGCTCTATTGCGAGGGCGAAGATGACCCCAGAGTCATTTGGAAAATAGGACACGAGCTAGTTAGCTTGTTCAACGGCGCATCGGTCCTCTGAATCGCCACCAGTTTGCTAGACACCTTTCAGCCATCCAAAATGGCAATCAGAGAGGTATCTATGAGTAGCAAACGCTATCCCGAAGAATTCAAGATTGAGGCGGTTCGCCAGGTGACGGATCGTGGTCACAGTGTGGCCCAAGTGGCTGACCGACTCGGCGTCACCACCCATAGCCTGTACGCCTGGATCAGGAAGTTTGGCCCGGATTCCGAGCAGCATCAGGCCAATGCAGATGACCAAGCCGAGATTCGCCGGCTCCAGAAAGAGCTCAAGCGCGTTACCGAAGAGCGAGACATCCTAAAAAAAGCCGCGGCGTACTTCGCCAGTCAGTCCGATTGAGGTACGCCTTCATTCAGGAGCACAGCGAGCGGTGGCCAATCCGCTCACTGTGTTCTCTGTTGGACGTTCACCCCAGTGGCTTTTACGCCTGGCAGAGACAGCCTCGTTCAGCTCGTGCAATCGAGGACGAGCGCCTGTCCGGGCTGATCAAGCAGTTCTGGCTGGAATCCGGGGCCGTGTATGGCTACCGGAAGGTTCATACCGATCTGCGCGAGTATGGCGAGCGATGCGGGCCCAATCGAGTCCACCGCCTGATGCGCCACGCAGGAATACGAGCGCAGGTGGGGTATCGTAAACCACGCCATAGGGCTGGGGAGCTGCACAAGGTGACACCGAATATCCTTCAGCGCCAGTTCAATCCGCAAGCCCCGAACGAGAGCTGGGTAACGGATATTACCTATATCCGCACACATGAAGGCTGGCTGTATCTGGCGGTTGTTCTAGATCTGTTCTCAAGACGGGTGATCGGTTGGTCAATGCAATCCAGGATAACCAAGGAACTGGCGCTGGATGCGCTGCTGATGGCGGTCTGGCGTCGCAAGCCTGAGGGCAAGGTGGTTGTTCACTCCGACCAAGGAAGCCAATACACCAGCCACGACTGGGACTCGTTTCTGAAGGCGCATGAGCTGGAGGGGAGTATGAGTCGGCGCGGTAACTGCCACGACAATGCTGTTGCTGAGAGCTTCTTCCAGCTGTTGAAGCGGGAGAGAATAAAGCGAAAGATTTACAGCAGTCGGGACGCGGCCCGGGCAGATATTTTTGATTATATCGAGATGTTCTATAACAACCGTCGACGCCATGGTTCTAATGAAAAGCTGTCACCGGTAGAGTATGAAAAGCGTCACCAAGAACGGCAGGGAAGTGTCTAGAGAACTGGTGGCGATTCATGAAACGGTCACGAATCAAAGGAAGGCATTCACTAATACATCAAACAATTTTTCTTTGTCTGGGTTTGATTCGCGGCATGGTTTCAAGGAATTAACGAAACAAAACAACACTGAAGCTATGTCACTTGATGAAGGGCATGATTTTGTTACCAAGATGGCAAAAACTTACATCAAGAAGGCCCATCTCAGTGCGCCATATGCATAAAAAATCGTTGCGTTGGACATTTGACCCGGTGCCTTTTTCCTGTTGCAAAAACAGGTATCGCCTCAAATTTTGGGGATCTCAAGCGTTATACTTTACCACGGGGATTAAGTAGAAATGTCCGCCTACAGCAATGAGTACGAAGACTTTTTGTTTTATAGGATTGATGATTCAGATTTGCTGACAGGCTTTGTTGTCGGTCACTTAGTGATTGAGCACCTTCTTGAAGAGATAGTTATGAGTTACGACAGCAAGCTCAAAGAACATTTCCTGTCGTTAACCCATAGTAGAAAAATCACCCTTATAAAATCCTTGGGTTTGGTGCCAGATGATGTGGCGACCTGCCTTCAAAGTATTAATAAGATGAGAAACAAATTTGCGCATCAGCTAGGTTATTCTCCAAATAAAGGTGAGTTGTTGAACCTAATATCTAAGTGCAAAGCCAGCTTTGAGGACATGACGGATGGCCTTGATCAGCTTCATGGAGCTCTAACAGATTCGGACAGCCTGCTTGAAGCACAAGAGAAACACGGAGTGGGTCTGGCTGATCTCTTTACTCAAGTGGTTTACGATCTGGAGGGATACGCTCATAAAGATTTGTAGCCATAAAACGTATGACAATTCGCTCAAATTCGTTCCGGCCATAAAAGGCTTGGCCTCCACCGGGCTCGCTGAAGCTTACCGTTTAGCGGGGCGTTATCTCCCCTTAGTCTGAGCACAAGGAGTTTAAATGAAAATATATGAAGTCCCAAGCGATCGTAGGTATTGGGTGGTTAGAGCTGAGGGTGGTCTTTACTATGATCATTTCACAAAAAATGGATTAATGGCCTTAGGGCATTTAAAGAGCCTGGGCATAGAATTAAAAGACTCTGATAAATTTATTCCTGATGAAGGCTGGTTGAAAGATTCCATAGCAAAGAAATCGGAAGTAAGGGGTTCAAGCAAAAGGCAGGAGTCTGTTGGTTTTAATCAAGTCAAAAATTTTATCTATGACATAAAGGATGGGGATTGGGTTATAACTGTTGGTTATGATTCATTAAGAGTTGGCATAGTGCAAGGCGACGCCTACATAAAGAAAGAAAGTGTAGTTGTTTACTACGATATTGAGAAAGATAAAAAAGTTGAAATGGAGGCCAATTTAAGGAGATGTGTGAATTGGGGGCCAAGAATATCAAGATCGGCAATGCCATTTGGTCTTTTGTCTAGCTTGAGGGCCAACCAAACTGTTTTCAATTTGGATAAACATTGGGAAGCTATTTACCACTCTTTGTATCCTGCCTTCAGTAAAGAAAATGACTTGTATTTGTCGCTGAAAATACGACAAGAGAATGAAATTAGTAACTATAGCGTGGTTCAAATACTTTCATTTTTGAATGAGATTGAAGTTATCGCAAAAGAGCTCGATGACCGGCTAGAAGAAAGAGAATTTGATGAGATTTTCAGTCAATACGTTTCGAGTGGTTTGCTAACTCTAACAACAAAAGCACAGTTCAACTCTCCTGGCGACATATGGAACAAATTAGATTTTTCAGGGCTTAAGAAAACTAAAATGGCATATGTTCTGGTCGCATATGCCATGCTTTTTGGTAATGAGCATGCAGGAATGGACGGAATAATTGATTTAGAGTCACGTCAAAAACTCTGGGAAATCGTAGCAAAACGCCTTGACCAAAAAGATATGAAGCACGTCGTCGCTAGCCTAGAGCTAAGCAAACCTAAATATGATACAAGTGTTCTGGAAGCTAAAGACAAAAATGAGATCACAAAAAGCTCAAGCGGTCGCTAACGCCCGCTAAGCTTGTCGTTAAGGCAAAGCGTCATCGGCAGCCGGTTGTCCAAATGCGACTGATAAAACCCGCTCTCGTCTACTTCATCCTGATCTTTGCCATAGGCTTCGCCCTGGCCATGATCCGCATTCCCTTCCTGGTGCCCCGGCTGGGTGAGCGCTGGGCTGAGTTGGTTGAATTGCCTTTTATGGTGCTGGCCAGTTTTCTGGTGGCCCGCTGGCTGGTGCGGCGATTTGGGTTGGTGACGGTGATGCAGTGTATTGGCACTGGCCTGCCGGCCCTGTTGATGATGCTGAGCGCCGAGTTGGCGGTGACACTGTTTCAAGGGCAGGATCCGGGGATCCGGGGTCAGGTCTTGCATCGTGCGTTTGATCGCAACATTCAAGACCTGACCCCAATGTTGTATGACCCCAATGTTGTAGCCGGTACTCCAAATGCGACAGATCAAACCCGCTCTCATCTACTTCATCTTGATCTTTGCCACAGGCTTCGCCCTGGCCATGATCCGCATTCCCTTGCTGGTGCCGCGACTTGGGGAGCGCTGGGCTGAGCTGATTGAATTGCCTTTTATGGTGCTGGCCAGTTTTCTGGTGGCCCGCTGGCTGGTGCGGCGATTTGGGCTGGTGACGGTGATGCAGTGTATTGGCACTGGCTTGCCGGCCCTGTTGATGATGCTGAGCGCCGAACTGGCGGTGACACTGTTTCAAGGGCAGGACCTGGGCGACTACTTGGCGGGACGTGACCCGGTATCCGGTATTGCCTATCTCGTCTCCCTGCTGCTGTTTGCGGCCATGCCGTTGCTGGTACGCAAGCATGCCGTGAACCGGCCCTAAAACCGCACCTTCCCCAACGGCACCAACAACACCGCCGCCCCGATCAACGCCGCAGCCGCCCCCAGTAACCCGGGCGCAAAACTCCCGCTGCTTTCCAGCAATCGTGCCGTCACCACCGGCCCCAGTATCTGCCCGACCCCATAGCAGGCCGTTAACGCGCCCAGGGCGGCGCTGGCGGCGTGGGGGGCCAGTTGGCGGCCGCAGTACATGCTCAGGGCGACCACGGCGGTAAAGGTGCCGCCCACCAGCAGGCCGCTGATGACCAGCCCGGTGAGGCCGGGTAGCCAGGCGGGGGCGCTGACGCCCAGGGCCTGTACCACAAGTGCGGTCATAAGTGCGTTGCGTTCGCTGGTGTGGCTGGCGAGTTTGCCCCATAGCAGGTTGGCGGGCACGGCGGCCAGGCCCACGGCCAGCCAAGTATAGAAGGCGGCGCTGTCCAGGCCCGGCAATTGCGCTTTGGCGATCACCGGCAGGTAGGTGGTGCTGGTGATGTAGCCGAAGCCGGCCAGGGTGTAGCTGGCGATCAGAAAGCCCAGGGCCGAGCGGTTTACCGGCGCCCGTTCGTGCTGGCTGTGTTTGGCGTGGGGCAGGGCGGGGATACGGCGCAGCAGTGGCAGCAGGACCAGGGCCAGGGCGCCGCAGGCCAGCCACATGGTGGCGTAGCTGCCGTGCAGGGTTTCAATAAAAGCAACGGTGAGGGCAGCGATGCTGATGCCCAGGCCGATGCCGGCATAGTGAATATTGCCCAGCCGGGCACGCAGATGATTGGGCATGGCACCGAGCACCAAGGCAGAGCCGTTGACCATGATGATGGCGCTGGCCACACCGGCCAGGAAACGGTTGATGGCCCAGGGTGTGAAGGTGGTGCTCAGGCCCATGAGGATGCTGGTGACCACGCTTACCCACAGTGCCAGCCAGAACGCCGTGCGTGCCCGGTGGGCGGGTACCGCCATGGCGAGCATGGCGCCGGCAAGGTAGCCCCCATAGTTGATCGCTGCCAGGTAGCCGCCGCTGATGGCGGTGAGGGTGGTTTCGGCGATCATGTCGGGCAGGGCCGGGGTGAACAGGAAGCGGCCAATGCCCAGGGCAATCACCAGACTAAAGGCGCCGGCCAGGGCAGTGAGCAGGTGATCTCTTTCGGTGGTCATCAACACGGTTCCGTTTTGTCCGCTACCAGGGCTGGTGCCATTCGCCTGAAGGCAGGTTCCTACAGTGTCTTTAACGGTTGTGGGTGTGTGCCACTACCGTAATGCAGCGCGCAGCCTAACAGGCTGTGGCGTTTTCGGCTTTATCATTCGAATGATGTTCATCATTCACCGCAGTGATAAATGCGGCTTTGGTCGCAAAGGCTCCCAAGCAGTGCGTGGTTTTTTCACCAGGGCGGGGCAAAACCCGGGGTTTGAGGTACGAAAGTGATGTTGCACCAAAAGCGTGATGCATTTTGGTGAGGCGAGGCTGACTCACAACAGTGCCGGCTGATCGAAAACCGGGCGCCGAAGCCGGCCCGGCTTGCACCTGGTATCGATAACGTCATGAAAAATCAGCCTTTTCAAAACTGGCACAGCATTTGCCTTAAGACACGGTAAGCGCAACCACTGCGTTGTGCGCGAGATAACCATCTGTGTGGTCAACGGCGACCGCACTCCGATGCGAGCAAAGGCGCTCAAAGATTCCTGCCAATGGTGGCGGGACGCTTTGAGCGCTTTTTTTATGCCCGAAAAAAAACGGGCAGAAGAGGGAAGGATGATGAAAGGTTTCAAGAAAACAGTTTGTGGTGTGCTGGCCGCGATGACACTGGGCCTGTCGGCAACGTCTGTAGCGGAGGATGCTGTGGGCTGGCCGGAAAAGGCTGACCTCAAGTTCGGTTTTATCAAGCTGACGGACATGGCGCCGCTGGCCATCGCCTATGAGAAAGGCTACTTCGAGGAAGAGGGTCTGTTCGTGACCCTGGAAGCCCAGGCCAACTGGAAGGTGCTGCTGGACCGGGTGATAGATGGTCAGCTGGATGGTGCTCACATGCTGGCCGGCCAGCCGCTGGGGGCAACCATCGGTTATGGCACCGAGGCCCATATCATTACCGCCTTCAGCATGGATCTGAACGGCAACGGCATCACCGTTTCCAATTCTGTCTGGGAAGAAATGAAAAAGCATATTCCCAGCAAGGATGGCAAACCGGTGCATCCGATCAAGGCCGACACCCTTAAGCCGGTGGTGGAGCAATACAAGGCCGCCGGCAAGTCTTTCAAGATGGGCATGGTGTTTCCGGTGTCCACCCATAACTACGAATTGCGTTACTGGCTGGCTGCCGGTGGTTTGAACCCGGGCTATTACGCCCCGCACAAGGGCGATACCAGCGGCCAGTTGCAGGCGGATGTGTTGCTGTCGGTGACACCGCCACCACAAATGCCCGCCACCCTGGAAGCCGGCACCATTCATGGCTACTGCGTGGGTGAGCCCTGGAACCAGCAGGCCGTGTTCAAGGGCATCGGTGTGCCGGTGATTACCGATTACGAAATCTGGAAAAACAATCCGGAAAAAGTGTTCGGGGTCAGCAAAGGTTGGGCGGAGGAATATCCCAACACCCACATCCGTGTGGTCAAGGCGATGATCCGCGCCGCCAAGTGGCTGGACGAGAACAACAACGCCAACCGCCCGGAAGCGGTGAAGATCCTGTCCCGCCCCAACTATGTGGGCGCCGACTATGACGTGATCGCCAACTCCATGACCGGCACCTTCGAGTATGAGAAGGGCGACAAGCGGGGGATTCCGGATTTCAACGTGTTCTTCCGCCACAACGCCACCTATCCCTACTACTCCGATGCCATCTGGTACCTGACGCAAATGCGTCGCTGGGGGCAGATCAGCGAGAGCAAGCCGGACAGCTGGTACATGGATATCGCGAAAAAAGTGTATCGCCCGGACATCTACACCCAGGCGGCCAAGTCACTGATTGCCGAAGGCAAGATGAGCGCCGATGAATTCCCGGATTTCGCCAGCGAAGATGGCTTCAAGCCGCCGCAGAGCGAGTTCATCGACAACGTCACCTATGACGGCCGCAAGCCCAACGAGTACCTGAGCAAGTTCCCCATCGGCCTGAAAGACGGTGACACCCTGTAACCGGGGACCCGAGAGGAAGGAGACAATCATGGTGACCCTGACATTCCCGACCTGGATGGAACCCTACCGCGCACTGGCCACGGGCAAGGTATCCCGTGAGCAGTGGCAAGCGCTGATGCGCCAGCTGTTGTGGCCGGTGCTGGGGATAGGCCTGTTCCTGCTCCTGTGGCAGTTCGCGGCCCAGCGTATTGATACCTCGCTGGGTCAGTTCCCCGGCCCGGCCCAGGTCTGGGAGCAGGCGGGCAATCTGGTCAGTGAACACCAGCAGTCCCGTGAGCGGGAAGTGGCGTTTTATGAGCGGCAGGAGAAGTACATCACCGCCCGGCTGGAACAGCAGCCGGACTGGGAGCCGGTCACCCGTGACTATACCGGTGCGCCCACCTTCTTTGATCAGATCGGTACCAGCCTGATCACGGTGATGAGTGGGTTTCTGCTGGCGTCGATGATCGCCATTCCGCTGGGCATCGTCATCGGCCTGAGCAGCACCGTGCATGCAGCGGTGAACCCGCTGGTGCAGTTGTTCAAGCCGGTGTCGCCGCTGGCCTGGTTGCCGCTGGTCACCATGGTGGTGAGTGCGGTGTATGTGAGCGACGACCCCATGGTGTCGAAATCCTTTCTCACTTCCATGTTCACAGTAACCCTATGCTGCCTGTGGCCCACGTTGATGAATACGGCGGTGGGGGTCACCTCGGTCAGCCAGGATCTGACCAATGTCTCCCGTGTGCTGCGGCTTAATGCCCTCAGCCATGTCCGCAAGATCGTGCTGCCTTCTGCATTGCCGATGATGTTCACCGGTTTGCGCTTGAGCCTGGGGATTGCCTGGATGGTACTGATCGCCGCAGAGATGCTGGCGCAAAACCCGGGCCTGGGGAAATTCGTCTGGGATGAATTCCAGAACGGCAGTTCCCAATCCCTGGGCCGGATCATGGTGGCGGTGATCGTCATCGGCCTGATCGGTTTCCTGCTGGATCGCCTGATGCTGATGCTGCAGCGCGCGCTGGTGTGGGACAAATCTTCCGTGCAGCGCTAAAGGATAGGAGAAACGACATGAAAGCCTTACTGGAACTCTCCAACGTCGGCATGAAGTTCGACACGCCGAAAGGCACGTTCGAAGCGTTGAAAGATGTGAATCTTAAAATTGATGCCGGTGAATTCGTCTCGCTGATCGGCCACTCCGGCTGCGGGAAATCCACGGTGCTCAATATCGTTGCCGGCCTGCTGCAGGCTACCGATGGCGGGGTGATTCTGGACAAGCAGGAAGTCACCGAACCCGGCCCGGAGCGGGCGGTGGTATTCCAGAACCATTCGCTGCTGCCGTGGCTGACGTCGTTCGAAAATGTGGAGTTGGCGGTCAAGCAGGTGTTCAAGAAAACCAAGTCGAAAGCCGAGATTCGTGACTGGGTGGAACATAACCTGGAGCTGGTGCACATGGCCCATGCCATGCACAAGAAGCCGGATGAAATCTCCGGTGGCATGAAGCAGCGCGTGGGCATTGCCCGGGCCCTGGCCATGCAGCCCCAGGTGTTGCTGATGGATGAACCCTTCGGGGCGCTGGATGCCCTGACCCGGGCCCACCTGCAGGATTCCCTGATGGAGATCCATGCTCAGCTGGGTACCACGGTGATCATGATTACCCATGATGTGGATGAGGCGGTGTTGCTGTCCGACCGTATTGTGATGATGACCAATGGGCCCTCCGCCACCATCGGCGAGATTCTGGACGTCAATGTGCCGCGTCCAAGGGACCGCCTGGCCCTGGCTGACGATCCCACCTTCGTCCGTTGTCGTCAGCAGGTGCTGCAATTCCTGTACGAGAAACAGCGCAAGGTGGAACCGCTGCCCAAGCGTACTGACGCTGCCACTGGCGCCGTGCGCAAACGGGCCTGATACCCGTTTATGACTGATTTTATTCGCCTGCTTTTTTCGCACACGGAAAAGCGGGCAGGGGGAAGGTGTGCCTGATGACAGCACATCACTGTTTTTTATTTTGGGAAATTACTTCGAGGAAACGACCATGAAACATTCTGCCATTGCCGCCGGCGTCATCCTGTCCACGCTCGGCTTTTCGGGGACGGCTCACGCCGAAGACGATGCGTTTATCACCGCGTTGAAAGCTGGCAAACCGCTGCTGAATCTGCGCTTGCGCCATGAAGAAGTGGATAGCGACGGTGCTGCAGAGGATGCCCAGGCACTCACCCTGCGCACCCGTCTGGGTTACCAGAGCGGCACGTTGCACGGTTTTGATGTGTTGGGGGAGTTTGAAGACACACGCATTGTCGGCAAGGTCGACAACTTTGCGCCGCACATGACCGGCTACCCGGTGATCGCCGATCCGGAAGTCACCGAGCTGAACCGTGCCGCAGTGCGTTATACCGGTAGCAATGCGCTCGACGGCCTGGTGGCCACCTATGGCCGTCAACGCATTATCTACGACAACGCCCGCTTCGTCGGCAACGTGGGCTGGCGTCAGGATGAGCAGACCTTTGATGGCGCCAAGGTGGATTACGGCACCGGTGATTTTTCTTTCTCCACGGCCTATCTCACCCAGGTAAACGGCATTACGCCCAAGTTCGATGCCAATGTGTCCAATACCCTGTTCAACGCCAGCTGGGCTGGTGCGCCGGGGGGATCCCTCACCGCCTACGGTTACCTGCTGGAAACCGATAACGTGCCCGATTCCGATAACGACACCTACGGTTTGCGCTATGCCGGTGCCTTCGATCTGGATGCCGTAAAGCTGCTTCTCACCCTGGAAGGCGCCCGCCAAGAGGTGGAAGCCGGCGATACCGACTACGTCTTCGCCGAAGTGGGCGCAGAAATGGCCGGGGTCACCGTGAAAGTGGCACAGGAAGTGCTGGGCTCTGATGACGGCCTGGTGGCCTTCCAGACCCCGCTGGCCACCAAGCATGCCTTCAACGGTTGGGCGGATCAGTTCCTGGTAACCCCGGCGGATGGCCTGAAAGACAGCTTTGTCAGCGTCGGCACCAAACTGGCCGGATTCAAGCTGGCGGCGGTGTATCACGACTTCCAGGCCGAAGAGGGCAGTAGTGACTACGGCACGGAAACCAACCTGCTGGTGGCTCGCCCCATCGGCAAGCACTACGTGGTGGGCCTGAAATACGCCGACTACAGCGCCGATGATTTCGGCTCGGATACACAAAAACTGTGGGCCTGGGCAGAACTGAAGCTCTGATCCTGACTTCAGCAACCTTCATCAAAACCGTTACGGAGGTGAAAGGTGGAAGCACGGCAGTTTTTCCCTGACAGCGAGATTCCGCAAAGCGAAACCGAGCGGCCATTGATCATTGTTGGCAATGGCCCGGCGGGCATGCAGTGTCTGGTGGAGCTGCGCCGTCGTGGCGTTACCACGCCGGTCAAGCTGTTCGGCCAGGAAGACTGGGCGCCCTATGATCGCGTCAAGCTATCCACCTTTTTGTCCGGTTCCACCGGTTTTGATGATCTGACTAACCTGCCCGCCGAACTGGATGCGAACGTGGAGCATCTGGTGGGGCGGGCCATTATTGCAATCAACCCGGCGCGACGCTGGGTTGAGGACAGCCTTGGGCAACGCCATCCCTACGGTCGTTTGGTACTGGCGCTGGGGAGTGAAGCCCATATTCCCGGTATTCCCGGCGCCGAACTTTCCGGTGTGCTGCGTTTTCGCGATATGGATGATGCCCAGGCACTGATGGCACGCCGGCTGCGTAGCACTCATACCGTGGTGATCGGAGGTGGCCTGTTGGGCATTGAGGCCGCCCATAGCCTGTGCCGTTTTGGTACCAAAGTTACCCTGATACAACACGCCGACCGCTTGATGAACCGGCAACTGGATTCAGAAGCCGCCGACATGGTGGCCGACAACCTCGCCAGCGCGGGAGTGGATGTACGCCTGCTTGCCCGGGTGAAACGTGTGGAAGGTGTGGAGCGGGTGGAAGGGGTGCGCCTGGCAGACGATCAGTTGCTGCCCTGTGACACCGTGGTGTTTGCCACCGGCATTGCTCCGCGCACGGCGCTGGCCCAACGGGCGGGCATCACCGTGGCCAGTGGTATTCGCGTCAATGCGGGTATGCAGACATCCAACCCCTATATCTATGCGGTAGGAGAGTGCGCCCAGTTTCAGGACCGGGTGTGCGGGCTGGTTATGCCAGCCCTGCAACAGGCTCGGGTGGCAGCGGCCAATCTGGCCGGGGAAGCGGTCAGCTACATGCCGGTGGCGGACAGCACCTGGCTCAAGGTGCTGTCGCTGGAAGTCTTCAGTGCCGGCCTGTTCAGTGATGAAGAGCGTGGCCTGGTGCATCGCACTCTGGTTTATCGCGACCGTGAAAAGGGCATCTATCGCGCGCTGATGGTGCGTACCGGGCGGGTGGTCGGCACGGTATCGGTGGGGCCCTGGCCGGAACGTCAACAGGTGCTCAATCGCATCCGCGATGGCAAGCGCCTGTGGCCCTGGCAGGTCGGCCGCTTTGTACTGACGGGAAATCCGGGTGACAGCAACGACCAATCCGTGGGGCAGTGGCCGACTGCGACGGTGGTGTGCCAATGCCGTGGCCTGACCCGGGGGCAGTTACAGGAATATCTGGATCGCGGCGTCACCGCGGTGACGGATCTGAAGCAGGCGAGTGGAGCTGCCACTGTCTGTGGCGGTTGCGAGCCGCTTCTGGACAGCCTTTGTGGCGGGCAGGGCGCTGCCAAACGGAGTGTGCCCGGCGGTCGAAGCCTGGCCATTATTGCCGCCCTGTCTGCTGTTTTCCTGGGGGTCGCGTTATGGCTTCCGCCACCGATGCCGGCCACCTCGGTATTGGAAATGGGGTTCTTCGAGCTGGTTTCCCGCAACCCTCTATGGCGACAGTGGAGTGGCTATGCGGTGCTGATCGCTTCACTGCTTTTACTGCTGATGTCATTGAAAAAGCGCTTTCCTGGTTTGCCGATGGGGGGATTCAGCGGGTGGCGTATTGCCCATGCCGCGCTCGGGGCGATGGCGCTGGCGCTGCTTTACGGGCACACCGGTTTTTCCCTGGGGGACAACCTGAATCGCTGGCTGATGCTGAGCTTTCTGGGCGTGGGAATAGTGGGGATGACGGCAGCCCTGTTGACCCGGTTGCAGGGCTCGGTTCCGGCCATGGGGCGGCTGCGTCAGGGCAGTACCTGGTTGCATATTCTGGTGTGCTGGCCGCTACCTGCGCTGCTGGTGTTTCACATCCTGTCTGCGTACTACTTCTAGGGGAATGCCTGTGGGGAAGCCGGGGATCAAGACACTGTGGTGGGGGCTATGGCTGTTGGGGTCGCTGGCACTGGCGGCCTGGCTGGGCATGTCATTACTGGATAACGATGCTTCCAAGAGTGCCTTTCTTCCCGGTGCCATGACCCATGGCCATCACCAGATTGAGCTGCAATGCAGTGCTTGCCATGACGAAGGTTTCAATAGCCAGGAGGTGCTGCAAAACGCGTGTGTGAATTGTCATGGTGAGCAGCTTGCTGATGCCAGGGACTCACACCCGAAATCCAAATTCACTGACCCGCGCAACGCTAACCGGTTGGCCAATGTGGACGCCCGCTACTGCGTGTCCTGTCATGTGGAGCACCGGCCGGAGCTGGATGTGGGCATGGGAGTGACGTTGCCCATGGATATGTGTGTGCACTGTCATCAGGACATTGGCGAAGAGCGCCCCAGCCACCAAGGCATGGCATTCGATACCTGTGCCAGCGCTGGCTGCCATAACTTCCATGACAACCTGGCGCTCTATGAAGATTTCCTGCTCGCCCATGCCGATGAGCCCTGGCTCAGTGAGCGCCCCCGCCTGACTCCCCGCAACCTGGCCAGCCGGATGAGCGACGCAGATCTGGTTGCCCTGATACAAGGTTCCGGGACGCCGCCCGCAGACAAAACCGTGCCGGAGCACTGGGATGGCAACGCCCATGCGGAAGCCGGGGTGGCTTGTACCGCCTGCCATGGTGATGCCGATCAATGGGTCGACAAGCCAGCGCCGCTGCAGTGCGCCCAGTGTCATGAGCAGGAAAACGAGGGGTTCCTCCAGGGCCGGCACGGCATGCGACTGGCCATGGAGTTATCACCCATGACGCCATCGCAATCGGTGCTGAACATGCATGTGGAAGCCAGCCACCGGGAGCTAACGTGTATCAGTTGCCATGGTGCCCATGATTTCGACACCCAAAAAGCTGCCGTGGATAGCTGCCTGGGCTGCCACAACGATGAACACAGCAACGAATACCTTCGCTCCAGCCACCACCGATTATGGCAAGCGGAAAAACGCGGCGAGCTGCCCCCTGGTAGTGGCGTGACCTGCGCCACCTGCCATATGCCCCGGGAAACCCATGGCGATGATGTGCTGGTGCAACACAACCAGAGCCTGACCCTGCGTCCGGTAGAAAAAATGATTCGCCCAGTGTGCATGCAATGCCACGGGCTGGAATTCGCCATTGATGCGCTGGCTGATCCGCATCTGGTGGAAAAGAACTTTCAGGGCAAACCCGAACACCATGTGCCATCGGTGGATATGGCTGTGGAGCGGGACAAGGCCCGGGAAGGAAAGCGAGGACCGTACTGATACTGATGTTTCATTCAGAGGTTCCTGAACCTGAGGAGGTAACACCCATGCAATATTCAAGAACGTTGTTCGCTACAGCCTTGGCCACACTACTGTTAAGTGCCTGCGGAGGCGGCCAGGAAAGCAAACCTGCCGTCGGTATCGATCCACAGGTCTACACCGATTCCCTGTTCGCAGTGATGAACGCGGACCGCACCAATTACACCAAGATGATCATCGGGCGATTGGGCCCGGCGGGTGCTGACAGTATCAAACCCCATGAGTACTGGGAAGACCTGGAAAACGGCGCACCGCTGCCGGCGCAGATGTTCCGTTACGGGGCGGAAGCGGTGGCCGAGGTATCCAGTGATTTCTCCTATTCCTTGCAGTCACTGTGGCCCATCAATTCACAAAATGCGCCCAAAACAGAACTGGAAAAAGAAGGCTTGCAGTACATCGTCGATAACCCGGGCAAGAACTTTTACGGCACCGAGGCGCTTGGCGACACGACCTACTACACGGCGGTATACCCGGATGTGGCGGTGGCCGCCCCGTGCGCGGCTTGTCACAACAACCACAAGGACTCTCCCAAAACGGATTTCGAGCTGGGCGTGATGGGTGGCGTGGTGATTCGCGTACCCATGTAACCGTCAACACCCTGCTTGCACGCTGTGCGTGCAAGCACTTACCCAATAGCGGGAGAAAGACCATGACACCGGAACATATTGCGCGGGTGCAGGCCAGCTGGCAGCAAGTGGAAGGCATTGCCGATCAGGCGGCCGCCCTGTTTTATCAGCGCCTGTTTACCCAGGCCCCGGAACTGGAACCACTCTTCAAGGGCAACATGGAAGAGCAGGGCAAGAAACTGATGAGCATGATTGGTGTGGCGGTAAAGGGGCTCGACAGGCTCGATACCATTGTGCCCGCCGTCCAGAAGCTGGGTGAACGCCATGGATTACGGCGTTAAACCGGAAGATTACGACGCCGTGGCGCAGGCCTTGCTCTGGACATTGGCGCAGGGCCTGGGCGACGCCTTCGATGCCGACACAGAATCGGCCTGGACAGAGGCCTATACCTTGCTGGCCAGCACCATGATTGATGCCGCGAACTACTGAGCCGCGAGGCGCCGTTTTGGCGCCGCAGAGTGCACCGCTATGGTGCGCTTTGCGGGGGGCTTTATGGTGAAAAAGGAATAGCAAACAAAAACAGTGGGTTAATAAACGAATGACTGGCACAACCGTTGCAAACCAATCCAGTAACACTCAATCCCCGGATGCTACCGACACTATGGCCCTGAAAATCATGCTGGTGGATGACCAGCCACCGCGCGCCGCCATTCTGGAGCGTGCCCTGATCGACGAAGGGCACGAGATCCTGTGTCGTCTGGCCAGTGCTGCCGGGCTGGCGGAGAAGGTGCATTCCAGTAACCCGGATGTGGTGATCGTGGACATGGACGCGCCGGACCGGGACACCCTGGAAAGCATGGCCCTGGTGCAGCGGGATATGCCGCGCCCCATGGTCATGTTCTGCAACCAGGACGACGAGGATCTGATCGTGGCGGCCCTGCGTGCCGGCGTCAGTGCCTATGTGGCCGGGGAAACCGATCTGGCCCGGGTGCGTGGCGTGATGCGCGTGGCCACCGCCCGTTTCCGGGAATACCAGGCTCTGCGCGAAGAGCTGGAACAGACCCGCGAAGCGCTGGCAGAACGCAAGATCATCGAGCGGGCCAAGGGCCTGCTGATGCAACGCCGCCGCCTCAACGAGCAGGATGCCTACAGCACCCTGCGGCGCCAGGCCATGAATACCGGCCAGCCATTAATACAGGTGGCCAGGTCAGTGCTGGATTATGCCGAGATGCTGAAGGCGCAGGGGTGATGGATTGGGCCGGCTTTCCCTGTGGAAGCGATGGTTCCATCGCGAATGCTTTTTCCCTTGAGCTGGCTGAGAGTTGCGGTCGCATCAGCGCTCCCACAAAACAGGAGCAAGCATGAGAAGAGTCTGTCCACTGAAGAAGGCAAGAAGCCTGGTTTCCGAACCGGCAAAAACATTCCGCCGGGCGCAGCCTGCGATGAATGAGAAGGTTTTCAAACGTCAGGCGTCAGAGCTCAGACGCCAGGCCCTTGCGGAGCAAACCCCATGAAAATCCGTATCGGCTATATGCCGTTGACCGACAGCCTGCCGTTGGTGGTGGCCCAGGAAGCGGGTTACTTCGCCGCCGAAGGCCTGGATGTGGAGCTGCAACCGGAGTGGAGCTGGGCCAGTCTGCGTGATCGTTTGCTGGTGGGGCAGCTGGATGCGGCCCCCATGCTGGCGCCTATGCTGATGGCCACATCGCTGGGGTTGGGCTGCATCAAGAAACCCCTGGCGACGGCGTTCTCCATGGGACTGAACGGCAACGGCATAACCGTCTCTCCCATGTTGTTTCAGGGGCTGTGTGCTCTATCCGAAGGACCAACGCCCAACGACATGGCCAGCGCCATGAACAAGCTGGTGGCGGCTCGTGCCAGCAGTGGTGAGGCGCCGCTGGTACTGGCGGTGGTGTTTCCGTTTTCTTGTCATGCCTACCAATTGCGTCACTGGCTGAGCGTCGCCGGGCTGGACCCGGATCATGATGTGAAGCTGGTGGTGCTGCCGCCGTCGCAGATGGTGGATCACCTGCGCATGGGGCATATCGATGGTTTCTGTGTGGGCGAGCCCTGGAACAGCCTGGCGGCGCTCACCGGCGCCGGGCACTGCATTCTTTCCGGTTACCAGATCTGGGAAAACGCCCCGGAAAAAGTGCTGGCGGTGTCCCGTGACTGGGTGGCCCGCAATCCCGGGCCTCATCGCGCCATGCTGCGGGCGCTCTATAAGGCCGCTCGCCACGCGGACGAGCATCTGCTGGACAGCCTGTCGCTACTGGCGCACCCGGCCTGGCTGGATGTACCGGCGGAAATCATTCGCGCACCGTTCAGCCAGCGCCTGCCCGGTGGCCTGACCGGACAACCGTTTCCGGCCCATCACTTTCATGTATTTGCCGGTTTCCACGCCAATTTCCCCTGGCGCTCCGATGCCCGTTTCCTGCTGGAAGAAATGCAGCGCTGGCGTCAATGCTCGCTGGAAGAAACCCAGACCTTCGCGGCCCAGTGCTACCGCACCGACCTGTTCCGCGACGCCCTGGCGGACCTTACCAGCCTGCCACTGATGGACAGCAAACCGGACGAGCGTCACGCAGGCCACTGGCAATTACCCGGCGAACCCAAACCGGTGGAGCTGGGGCCGGATCGGTTGTTGAAAGTGATAGAGGCGGAAGCGGGGGGCCGAGTTGATCCTTGCCCCCTGCCTTTCCGTAGCAGCGTCGCTGGCGGCGCGATAACCCAAACCTGAACAGACGGATTTACCACAGAGGACACAGAGATCTCTGAGGAGATGATGGATTTTTCTCAGTGTACTCTGCGCCTGTGTGGTGAAAATTTTTCGATCCGGGTTTGGGTTATCGCGCCGCGAGCGACGCTCCTACGAAGTCCGGCGGTTAACTCGCCTCGCGCAGCTGCTTGGCGGCATCCACCATGTTGGCCAGGGCAACGCGGGTTTCTTCCCATTTGCGGGTTTTCAGGCCGCAGTCCGGGTTTACCCACAGCCGTTCCTTGGGCAGTCGCTCGGCGGCTTTTTCCATCAGTTGCACCATCCAGCTCACGTCCGGTTCATTGGGGGAGTGGATGTCGTACACGCCCGGGCCAATGTCGTTGGGGTACTGGAAATCCCGGAAGGCATCCAGCAGTTCCATGTTGGAGCGGGACGTTTCGATGGTGATCACGTCCGCATCCAGAGCGGCGATGGCCTCAATGATGTCGTTGAACTCCGAGTAGCACATATGGGTGTGGATCTGGGTATCGTCGGCCACACCCACGGTGGCCAGGCGGAAACAGTCCACGGCCCAGTCCAGGTACTGGCCCCAGTCGGTCTTGCGCAATGGCAGGCCTTCGCGCAGGGCGGGTTCGTCGATCTGGATCACCTTGATGCCGGCGGCTTCCAGGTCTTGCACTTCATCGCGCAGGGCCAGGGCGATCTGGCGACAGGTATCGGCACGGGGTTGATCATCGCGCACGAAGGACCACTGCAGGATGGTCACCGGACCGGTGAGCATGCCTTTGACGGGCTTGTCGGTGAGTGACTGAGCGTATTGCGCCCAGGCCACAGTCATGGCCTCGGGACGCTGCACGTCGCCGAAGATCACGGGGGGTTTCACACAGCGCGAGCCATAGCTCTGCACCCAGCCGAAGCGGGTGAAGACAAAACCATCCAGCAGTTCACCGAAGTATTCCACCATGTCGTTGCGCTCGGCTTCGCCGTGCACCAGCACATCCAGTTCCACCTCTTCCTGATAACGAATGCAGCGGGCGATTTCCTGCTTCATCTGTTCGGTATAGGAGGCGTCGTCCAGGCGACCGGTTTTCCAGTCGCGGCGGGCGGTGCGGATTTCCCGGGTCTGCGGGAAGGAGCCGATGGTGGTGGTGGGGAAGGCCGGTAATTGCAGCGCCTGCTGTTGTTTGGCAATGCGCTCGGCAAAGGGGCTGTGGCGGTCGCGGGATACCTGGCCGGCGGCGGCCAGCCGTTTGGCGACTACCGGGTTATGGATGCGGTTGGACAGGCTGCGGGCCTGCAGGGCTTCGCGCTGACGCTGCAAGCCGGCATTGACGCTGCTGTCGCCATCGAGCGCGCCGCCTAGCAGGGCCAGTTCCTGCAGCTTCTGCTTGGCGAAGCTCAGCCAGCTTTTCAGTTCGCTATCCAGCTTGTCTTCCTGATCCAGATCCACCGGGCTGTGCAGCAGGGAGCAGGAGGGCGCCAGCCACAGGCGATCGCCCAGTTCGTTACGCAGGGAGATCAGCGCATCCAGGGCGGCATCCAGATCGGTGCGCCAGATATTGCGGCCGTTGATGTAACCCAGAGACAGCACCTTGTCGCCCAGCCGCGGCACTACCTGACCGAGATCATCGTTGCCGCGTACCCGGTCCAGATGCAGGCCATCCACGGGCAGTTCCAGGGCGGTGAAGAGATTGCTTTCCAGACCACCGAAGTAGGTGGCCAGTAGCAGCTTGCAGTTGCTGGCGGCGGCGAGCTGGTCGTACACGCGCAGGTAGCTGCGCTGCCAGCTGTCGGGCAGGTCCAGTACCAGGATCGGTTCATCGATCTGTACCCATTCCACGCCCTGATCCGCGAAGCGTTGCAGGATCTGGCGGTACACAGGAATCAGGCTGTCCAGCAGGGCCAACTTGGTGCTGTCGTCGGCACCGTCAAAGCTGTCGCCCTTGCTCAGGTACAGATAGGTGAGCGGGCCTGGGATTACCGGCTTCGGGGTATGTCCCTGGGCTTTGGCTTCTTCCACCTGCTCGAACAGGCTTTCCCGGGCAATGCGGAAGGTCTGATCCGCCGCCAGTTCCGGCACGATGTAGTGGTAGTTGGTATCGAACCACTTGGTCATTTCACAGGCCGCTGCCGGCGTGCCAGTCGGGGCACGGCCACGGGCCATGCGGAACAGGGTGTCCAGGCTGACCGGTTCGTCGTTGCTCTGCTGGAAGCGGTTGGGCACCACGCCCAACAGGCAGGAAAATTCCAGAATCTGGTCGTACCAGGCGAAATCGCCCACCGGCACCAGATCCAGGCCGGCATCGGCCTGCAGCGTCCAGTGCCGTTCACGCAGGCTCTTGCCCACATGCTCCAGCTCGCTCTGTTGCAGATCGCCGGCCCAGTAGGCTTCCTGTGCCTGTTTCAGTTCCCGGCGTGCGCCGATACGGGGAAATCCCAGGTTGTGCAGGGTGGTCATGATGGTTCCTTTTCTTTAACCGTAAGAGGAAGCGTCCAGGCTTTGCGATTTGGAAAGCGTCAGACGTCAGGCGTCGGACGTCCGACGCCACAAGCGTGATGAGGCTATTGTGTGCGCCATGCCACTTGAGGCAAAATCAAATAACTAATTTTATCTATGAGGTTTTCTCATGTTGGAGGTTCGGCACCTGACCACCTTGCTGGCCATTGAAGAGGCGGGTTCGTTGATGGAAGCGGCGGAGCGGTTGCACGTGACACAGTCCGCCCTGTCTCACCAGCTCAAGGATCTGGAGGGACGGCTGGGCGTGGAATTGCTGGTGCGCCGGACCCGGCCGGTGCGTTTCACCACCGCCGGATTGCGGGTGCTGACCCTGGCGCGGGACGTGTTGCCGCGGGTGCAGCAGACCGAGCGGGAGGTGAAGCGGCTTGCCGCCGGGCAGACCGGGCGACTGCATATCGCCATCGAATGCCATTCCTGTTTCCAGTGGCTGATGCCGGCCCTGGATGCGTTCCGCGAACACTGGCCGGAGGTGGAGATGGATCTGTCCGCCGCCTTCAGCTTTGCGCCCTTGCCGGCGCTGGTGCGCGGTGATCTGGATATGGTGATCACCTCCGACCCGGTGGAAAACGAGGCGGTGAAATACCTGCCCCTGTTCCGCTACGAACTGGTGCTGGCGGTGTCGCGGCAGTCGCCCCTGGCGGCAAGCAAGTGGATTGAGCCGGAAGACATTGCCGACCAGACCCTGATTACCTATCCGGTGGAGCGGGAACGGCTGGACGTGTTCACCGCCTTTCTCAACCCGGCCAACGCGGAACCCGCCGCCATCCGCACCGCCGAGCTCACCCCCATGACCGCACAACTGGTGGCCGCAGGCCGGGGCGTGGCGGCGCTACCCAACTGGGCACTCACCGAATACACCGAGCACGACCTGCTGAAAACCGTGCGGCTGGGCGAGAAGGGGGTCTGGCGAACCCTGTATGCGGCCGTGCGAGTGGAAGACGACCAAACCCCGTATATGCAGGAATTCTGGGAAACAGCCAAGGAATTGTGTTTCAAGACCTTGAGTGGGGTGAGGGCGGTGAAAGGCAGTTAATCGTAGGAGCTATGCTTGCATGGCGAACAAGGCGTAAGGGAAGTTCGCCATGCGAGCATAGCTCCTACAACTGTTTCTAAAGGCCGGGTTGGTTAATAGTGAACAGTGAATAGTTAATAGCGAAAACATAAAACCAGAAGATGCTGGTTGGCTTGCTGTAGGAACGTAGCGTAGCGCAGTAACAACCGAAGGGTGAGCGAAGCGAATAACGTCGCTGGCGGCGCGATTTTCCTCAGGTTTGCGTGCTGTGGCTTGGGGATGGCAGCGTCATCCATTGAGTCACAGACAAAACCAGCGTGGCGGCCAGCAGTAGTAGTGACATGGGCTGCAGAAACTCTGGATGGCCGGTCAGGAAAAAGCCGCTGTGAATCGTTACCGTCAGTAGTCCCAGGCCGGCCAGAAACTGGTGGCACAGGCGTTGATGGGGGCTGCGGGTGGCCACTTGCAGGAATGCCAGTAATACCAGGGCGATGATGGGTAGATTCAATATCAGGTTGAGTTGGTTACCGCCAGGCAGATGGAAAAGATTCCATTCGTGCCAGTAGGCGGCATCAATCTGGTGGGTGAACAGGACGGTGCTGTTGAGCAGGAAAAGGGTCTGGGGTCGGGTTTCATGGCATGTCTCCGCTATTGCTGCCATGAAACCCGTTTTGCCGAGGTAACGCCATTACCTGTCAGGTAAGCGGTTATTCCCCGTCGCGAAACTGTATCTGCAAGCCGGCCAGGAAATTGCGCAGGATCTGGTCTTTGCACTCCCGGTAATGCTTGTGGCCGGGTTTGCGGAAGAAGGCGCTGAGCTCGTGTTTACTCAAACGGAAGTTGGCCAGTTCCAGAATGGCCAGCACGTCCTCGGCCTGCAGGTTCAGGGCGATTTTCAGTTTCATGAAAATCATGTTGTTGGTCAGGCGGGATTCCGGCTCCGGTTGCGGGCCGGGCTTTTTGCCGCGCAGGGCATTGATCAGACCATTGAGGAAAATCGCCAGGGTGCGGTCGTTGCACTTCTGGAAGGCCGGATCGTCATCCTTTTTCAGCCAGTCGCTGATCTGTTCCCGGGTCACGGTTTCGCCGGCTTCGGCGAACACGCCGATCATGCGGGTATCGTCAAAGTCGAAGATATAGCGAGCGCGGCGCAGAACGTCATTATTGAGCATGGAAAACCTGTAGTGAGCGACAAGAGAGGGCGTGGTCGCCATGTTACAGGGAACCGGTAACCGGGACACGCCCCTATTGTGTCGCTTCAGAGGGGCCTGGCTTACGGGGTGAAGATTTTCAGCCCGATGATGCCGGCCAGAATCAGCCCCAGGCACAACAGGCGAGGGGCGTTGACGGCATCCTGGAAAAGAAGGATGCCCAGCAACACGGTGCCGATGGTGCCCATGCCGGTCCACACCGCGTAGGTGGTGCCCACGGGCAGGGTCTGCATGGCTTTGGCCAATAGCCAGAAGCTGGCGGCCATGCCGATGACGGTTAACAGGGAAGGAAGCGGGCGGGTGAAGCCGTGGCTGGCTTTCAATCCTAACGCCCAGCCGGATTCGAGAATGCCGGCGAGAATAACCAGTGCCCATGCCATGAGAAACTCCTGCATGGGGTCGTCCCCGAGTGGGTGCGGTGCCGTGGTCGAGGTCGTCCTCGGGCACGCCAGCTATTGTAGCAAGCCGGTGGGGGCGGGCAAGAAGGTTTCAGATCGCTGTCAGGTGGCGGACACTCTGGCGATCCATTTTTTGGTGGGGGCCTGGAACAGGTGCTGGCTGTCCGGCTGACATTTCTTCAGCAAGCGCTTTTCCCGCCCGTGAATGGCGTCTAGCGTATGGGTCAGGTCCTTCTTTTTCTCGATGGCGTGGCTGTGTGCCAGCACATGCTCGCGGAGCATGTGAAGGTCGTGGAGTTTGCCCAGTTTCTTGCCCAGGCGCTCCAGGTCCGCCTCGTGGCAGGGGGTGTGAATGTTCTGATCCGCCAAGGCCTGTTGTTGATAGAGCAGGTATTTCACCCATTTGCGCAGGTCATGCCAGGGTTGTGGGTCGTTGCCGACCTGGGCCTTGATGGTGCGATTGCGGCACTGCTTGTAGGTGCGTGCCAGGCCGGTCACCAGCAACTCATGGTCGCTGATGCTCAGGGCCAGTGACTGCCAGCGCTGCTGGTCCAGGGCGAAGGCGGTGATGGCTTCCTGGTGGTGGGCGGTTTCCGATGGCGGGTCCGGGTCGCTGAACAGGGTAGTGGTCACCCGGCTCAGGGAGTGGCGTTGGGGTTTGTCGGCCTTGCTGGCCAGTTGCTGCAGCGTGGCGGCCATGACGTGGTTGTCCCGGGTGCCCGCCAGCAGCCGGGCGGCACTGCGGATGCTGTGATCAAAGGCGCGATGATCGTCGCGGCTTAGCCAGGGCCGTAGCAGTTGCCACTGGGCTCGCAGCCGTTTCACCGCCACTCGACAGTTGTGCACAGCATTGGCGGGCAAAGGCTGGTGCTGCAGATCCATCAGCGCCTGTTCATTAATGTGGATGGCCTGCTGGCATAGCCGTTTCAGCAGCACGCTCTCTTCCATGGTTCCCTCCGTCCTCCTCCTGAGTCTGTCGGGACATTATGACCACGTCGTGATGACTACAGTCTATATCGTGTCGGCGCGGCGATTGTCTTCCACCCAATAAAGCTGTTTGTGCCCCAGGGCTTCATAATGCTTACGGGCTTGCTCTGCCGCCTGACGGTTCGGGTAGTCAGCGACTCTGGCCTTGATGCCGTTATCGTCCTGGCGCCAGAGGGTAAAGCGGTGCTCAGTCATCGGCCCACTGGCTGAAGGGAGTGCTGCTCAAAGCACTGTTGTAATAGCGGGCATCGCCGGTGACTTCCTGGCCAAGCCAGTCAGGTTTATCGAAGGGGGTGTCTTCGCTGGGCAGTTCGATTTCAGCAACGATCAGGCCATCGTTGTCGCCGTGGAATACATCAATTTCCCAGCACAGCTCGCCCTGGGGCAGGCGGTAGCGGGTCTTGTCGATGACGCCGGCGTTGCACAGTTCATCGAGCATTTGCCGGGCATCTTCCTCTGGTACCGGGTATTCGAATTCACTACGGGTGGCGCCCACGGTTTTACCCTTGATGGTGAGCCAGCCCTGATGGCCGGCGATACGCACCCGGACGGTGGCGTTCTTGTCGTGGCTCAGATAGCCCTGAGTCAGCCGCTCGCCGACCAGTGAATCCACGATGCTTGCGTCCTGGATCAAAAACTTGCGTTCAATTTCCTGTGCCATGGATACCGTCCAGCCCCAGTTGATCGAAGGTGATGGCAAAGCCCAGCGTTTCATAGCCGTCGAGAATGTCGGCGGGCAGGTAGAACGCCGGGTCGTCCATCACGAAGTAGTGTGACACGCCGATGCCGAAACGGTAGTCCGGTTCCAGGGCTTGCAGTTGCGGAGCCAGGCGCTTGAGTTTGTAGAGCAGTTTCTCGAAATGGTCCCGGTGGCTGGCGGTGTGGTCCAGCTGGCTGGACAGGATCCAGCGGTTTTCCCGGCGGCGGGCGTCGGGGAAAACCTCGCTGAAGCTTTCCCCTTCTTGCCAATAGTCGTCGGCACTTTGTCCCAGCAGCAGGTCCAGTTGGCGGGGATCATGGTCAAAGCCGAAAACCGCAAAATAGACGTGGTGTTCCATGGATCATTGTTCCGGTTGCAGGTCACGGTTGCGTTGCAGTTCGTCCACCGGAAAGCCCTTGTTCTCGGCCAGCTGCACCAAAGCTTGATATTGATCATCCGGCAGCTCCGGGGTGCGTGCCAGAATCCACAGGTATTTGCGGCTCGGTTCACCGATCACCACGGTCTGGTAGTCCTGGTCCAGGGCAATGATCCAGTAATTGCCCTCAGTGATGGTGGGCAGCAGCCGGGAGATCCAGCTGTCGAAACGCACCTTGAGCTTGGCGTTGTCGGAGCCGGGGACCACCCGGGCGGTGCCTTGCGCCTCGCTGGGTTCCTTGCCCTCTCGTTGGCAACGGTTGACTACGCGTACGGTGCCGTCCTCATTGAGGGAGTAGCTGGCAGTGGAGTTGTAGCAGCCGCGCTGGAACCATTGGGGCAGCCGGGCGATCTCGTACCAGGTGCCGCTGTAGCGTTCCAGATCCACCTGGTTGACGGTGGCCAGGGGCTTGTCTGCGCCGCAGGCGCTGAGCAGACCGGCGAGCAGCAGGGCAAAAAATCCCGGTATCAGGCGCATGGAGACTTCCTCTTATTGGGTAGAGTGACAGGCTAGCCTGAATCAAGCCTGACATGAATGGGCATGCTATACTGCCGCGCTGTTTCATGGAGGCAATTTTGTCCGATTCATCCACCAGACTGGAGCTTGTGCAACTGGGCTGCGAGCGTGACGATCGCATGCTGTTCAGTGGCCTGAGCCTGACCGCCCGCGCCGGGGAAATCTGGCAGATTACCGGTGCCAACGGCGCCGGCAAAACCACCCTGTTGCGGATTCTGGTGGGGCTGCATGGTTTCTTTGAGGGCGAGCGCCGTTGGTGGCAGCCCCAATGGCAGCAGGACCTGCTGTATCTGGGGCATCAGCCCGGTGTCCGCGAAGAGCTCAATCCGCTGGAAAACCTGCGCTACGCCTGCGCCCTCAATCATCAGGCCGGCGACCCCATGGCGGCCCTGGCGGCGGTAGGGTTGCGGGGCTTTGAGGATGTGCCGGCGGCGCATCTGTCCGCCGGGCAGAAACGGCGGGTTGCCCTGGCACGGTTGTGGCTGGAGCGCAAAGCGGTGTGGGTGCTGGACGAGCCCTACACCGCCATCGACCAGGACGGGGTAGCGCAACTGGATGCGCAGATGCAGCAGGCCGCCGAGGCCGGCTCCCTGGTGATTTATACCTCCCACCACCGGGTCGGCGAGGGTGTGCAGCGTCTGCATCTGGAAAATGGCCGTGCCGAGGTGCTGTCATGAATGCCTTCTGTGCGGCGCTGGGACGGGAATTGCTGGTGCTGTGGCGTAGCCCGGCGGAGATCATCAATCCGCTGTTTTTCTTCGTCATGGTGATCAGCCTGTTTCCGCTGGCAATCTCTCCGAAACCGGAATTGCTGGCTACCGTGGCACCGGGAGTGCTCTGGGTGGCGGCCCTGTTGGCGGTGATGCTGTCCCTGGACGGCCTGTTTCGCCGGGACCAGGAAAGCGGTGTGCTGGACATGCTGCTCACTGCCCCGGTGATGCCGGTGGTGCCGGTGCTGGCAAAATTGCTGGCCCACTGGTTGCTGACCGGTCTGCCGCTGGTGCTGATTTCGCCGCTGCTGGGACACATGCTGCAATTGCCGGATGAGGCCCTGGGGACGGTGATGCTGAGTCTGCTGCTGGGCACCCCGGCGCTGACCATTGTCGGCGCCATTGGCGCGGCCCTCACGGTGGGACTCAACCGGGGTGGTATCCTGCTCGCCGTGCTGGTGCTGCCGCTGTATATCCCGGTGCTGATTTTTGGCGCCGGGGCGGTGAGTGCGGCGGCCGGCGGCGCCAATGTGGATGGGATTCTGGCGATTCTGGGTGCCTTGCTGGCATTAACGATCAGTCTGGGACCGCTGGCGGTAAGCGCCGGTCTCAAAATCAGTTCGGGTAACTGAGGGTGCCTCCACTAATAGGTTGCTGCCTCTGGCTTTCAGGCTGGTTCGCAATCTAGGCGCACTTTTGAAGGCATGCTGGTTGCCTGTCGAGAAAGTGCAACAACGAGTGCGGGCCAGCCTGAAAGCCCCGAAGGGCGAGGCCTGAAGTGCACATCTGCTGCGCTTTGTCGCTAGGAAAGGGAGCCCACCCTGACCGTCGCGACAAAACACAACAGCTGTGCCCTTCAGGCCACGCAGAGACAGTAACCTATTAATGGAGTCACCCTTAATGGTTTGGCAAACGTTGAAGCGGTGGTACCACATGCTGGGGTCACCGCGCTATTTCTACAACTTCAGCTCCCGGGTGCTGCCCTGGCTGGTGCCCATTGCCTTGCTGACGCTGGTTACCGGCCTGGTCTGGGGGCTGGCCTTCGCTCCTAGCGATTATCAGCAGGGCAACAGCTACCGGATCATCTTTATCCATGTGCCGGCCTCCAGTGGTGCACTGATGGGCTATATGGCCCTGGGTGTGTCCGGCCTGGTGGCGGTGGTCTGGCGCATGAAGATGGCGGAAGTGATGCTCAAGGCCATTGCCCCCTTCGGTGCGGCGCTGGCGGCGATTTCCCTGGTGACCGGTGCCCTGTGGGGCAAACCCACCTGGGGTACCTACTGGCAGTGGGATGCGCGCATGACGTCCATGCTGATTCTGCTGTTCATGTATGTGGGGGTCATTGCCCTGCAGGCGGTGATCCGTGATCCTCGCCAGGCCGCTCGTGCCGCTGGCCTGCTGGCCATGGTGGGGGTGATCAATGTGGTGATCGTGAAGTATTCCGTGGAATGGGTGCAGACCCTGCATCAGGGTTCGACCCTGAAGATGTTCGGTGAATCCACCATCGACCCGGCCATGAAGTATCCGCTGCTGTTGAGCATGCTGGGGCTGTGGCTGTTGTATGCGGTGAATGTGTTGCTGCGCGCGCGTACCGAAGTCATGTGGCGTGAACGGCGCAGCAAGTGGGTGAACAAACTGGTGAAGGAGGGCAATCGCTGATGGCTTTCGACAGCTTTGCCGATTTCCTGGCCATGGGAAAACACGGGTTTTATGTCTGGAGCGCCTATGGAGTCAGCGCGCTTCTGATTGTCGCCAACATGACGTTGGCGATACGCGGGCAGGGACAGGTGCGTCAACGTCTGGCACGGCAACAGCGCCGTGACACTCTGGGAGATTCTGAACAATGAACGCGGTACGCAAGCAGCGACTGATTCTGGTGGTTTCGATTCTGGTGGGCCTGGCTATTGCCTGTGGACTGATGTTTTACGCCCTGCGCCAGAACATCAACCTGTTCTTTACTCCCCAGCAGGTGATGGCTGGTGAGGCACCGCTGAATACCCAGATGCGCGTGGGTGGCCTGGTGGAAGAGGGCAGTGTGGTGCGCGACCAGGAAACCCTGGACGTGCAGTTCGTGCTCACCGACGGTAAGGGCAGCTTTACCGTGCACTACCAGGGCATCCTGCCGGACCTGTTCCGCGAAGGGCAGGGCATCGTGGCCAACGGCACCCTGATCAGCACCAACCGTTTTGAAGCCGAAGAAGTGCTGGCCAAGCACGATGAAACCTACATGCCGCCGGAAGTGCAGGACGCGCTGGAAAAGGCGGGTCATCCGGGGGCGAAGACAGTTAACAGTGAATAGTGAATAGTTAACAGCTCGCGAGCGAGCTTTGGTCTTGCTTTGAAAGATGAGAGGCCGCGTCCATGGCATGGACGCGGCCTCTTTGCTTGCAGCTGAACAAGGTGCTGGCACGTGCCGCTGTTAACTGTTCACTATTCACTGTTCACTGAATAAAACCGCTTGCTACCCCTCCCTCTCTGGCCCTACATTCGCGGGTATCGGTGCCATGTCCGGCGCCTCGCAATTTAGGGCTTTTCATGAGTCAGGTAATTATTCTGGTCGATGACCCGGCAGACTGGGCCGCCTACTATCCCGCCCGCCATCTGCTCTCTGCCCGGGAGTACCTGCAGGCACAGCAACCGGTCTGTACTGACAAGAAAGTGCAGGTGATCAACCTGTGCCGCAGCTATAAATACCTGAGCCCGGGCTATTACTGCTCCCTGCTGGCGGAGGCCCGTGGGCAACGGGTGCTGCCGTCCGTGCGCACGGTGAATGACCTGAGCCGCAAGGCGCTCTACGGCCTGCATTTCGGCCAGTTCGAGGCGGCGCTGGACAAGGCCATGAAGCGCAAGGGCAGTGGCAGCGATCACTTCTCGCTGATGCTGTACTTCGGCCACACCACCCAGGAAGGCCTGGCAGACCTGGGGCGGCAGATTTTCGATCAGTTGCCTTGCCCGCTGCTGAAGGTGGAATTCCGTCGCCGTGAGCAGTGGACCATTGAAGCGCTGAAGCCGCTGGCCCTGAAGCAGCTGAAAGGCGCGGAAGAAGATGCCTTTGCCCAGTCTCTGGAGCAGTTCAATGCCCGTGTCTGGCGCAATCCGCGCCGTCGCCGCAGCGATCGCTACGAGCTGGCCATGTTGGTCAATGAGGAAGAGGCGCTGCCGCCCAGTGACAAGGCAGCGCTGAAACGGTTTATCCGTGCCGGTCGCCAGCTGGGTATTCGCGTGGACCAGATTGGTCGCGATGCCTACACCCGTCTGGGGGAGTACGATGGCCTGTTTATCCGCGAGACCACGGCGCTGGATCACCATACCTATCAGTTCGCCCGCAAGGCGGAGCAGGAGGGCATGGTGGTGATGGATGACCCGGGCTCGATCCTGCGCTGCACCAACAAGATCTATCTGGCGGAGCTGATGCAGGCCAATGGAGTGCCGGTGCCGCCCACGGCCTTTGTGTTCAGCGATGACGACGAGCAGATCGATCGGCTGATCGAGGAACTCAAACTGCCCATGGTGCTGAAGATTCCCGACGGCAGCTTTTCCCGTGGTATCAGCAAGGTGAAGACCCGTGAAGAGCTGGCCGCCAGCCTGCGTGATTATCTGAAGCAGTCGTCGGTGGTGCTGGCCCAGGCCTTCATGTACACGGATTACGACTGGCGCATCGGCGTGCTCAACAACCGGCCCCTGTTTGCCTGTCAGTACTTCATGAGCAAGGGGCACTGGCAGATCTATCACCACCAGAGCGGCGGCAAGACCGAATCCGGCAACAGCCGTACCCTGCCGGTACAGGAAGTGCCGCCCAAGGTGCTGAAAGCCGCGCTCAAGGCCGCAAAGCTGATGGGCAATGGTCTGTATGGTGTAGACCTGAAACAGTCCGGCGATCAGGTGGTCGTGATCGAGGTGAACGACAACCCGAACATTGATGCCGGGGTGGAAGACGCCTGGCTGGGCGAGGACCTTTATCGGCAGGTGATGCTGGAGTTCCTGCGTCGCATGGAAGCCAAGCGCATCGGCCTGCCGGTGTGATATCACCCTTTTCGTAGGAGCGTCGCTGGCGGCGCGATTCCCCCCACCGGTGCCAACCTCTCCCCGTTGGAGCCATGCTCGCATGGCGAATAGGGTTGAGGTAGCACCGGAGGAGAGCCTGGCTACGTTTCCCAACAAGAAAGCGTTCTATTAAACGCCTTGTCTCATTTTCCGTAACACCCCGCCGTTGCCTTTCGCGACCTTGTCAGGTCTGATCGAAGAAAAGCACAAGGGACTCTGCATGCAACTTCTCGGGTTATTGCGTCGCGAGCTGCGCAGCGAATGCCGCCAGTGGGTGGATGACGGCGATATCAGTGAAGACCAGGGCAACCGGATTCTGGCTCGCTACGGCACCCGTCTGGACGACGATTCGGACAGCTCACTGGCCTACAAGGTACTGGTTACCGTGGCCTTGTTATTTGTCGGCATGGCCATCCTGCTGCTGGTGTCAGCCAACTGGGAGACGATTCCCCGGGCGGTGCGGATGCTGGGACTGATTGCCACCACTGTGGCGCTGAACGGGGTGGGCATCTATCAATACCTGCAACGGCGAGAGGGTATCGGCTGGCTGTTTCTCGGCGGCATCAGCTATGGCGCCTCGATCATGCTGATCGCGCAGATCTACCACCTGGGCGAACATTTTCCGGATGGCCTGTTTTACTGGGCACTGGGCGTAGCGCCCATGGCCTGGCTGGTGCGCAGCCGGGTGATCGCCTTGCTGATGCTGGCGGTGGCCATGCTCTGGCTGTTTGCTGAAGGGCAGTTTTCGCCGCCCTGGGCCATGGCCTTGTTTATGGCGGTGGGTCTGACCGTGGCGGTGCAGGCCCGGTCCGCCGGCCTGATGCTGGTGCTGGCGGCGGTGGGGGTGAGCTGGCTGAACCTGTTGCTGGGCTGGGCCTATGGCTACCCGCGCGGGCCGGACTTCGAGGCCGGGCACCTGACCCTGAATCTGGGCTTGCTGGCGCTGCTCTATGCGCTGGTGTGCTGGCTGGGCAGTCGGAGCGGGCTGCACTGGCAGCGGGCGGGCAGTCTGATCGGCCTGTGGACCCTGCGCGGCTATCTGCTGTTGCTGCTGCCATTCACCTTCAGTGAATTCGCCGAAGGCTACCTGCACGAACAGGCGGGACTGACGGACCCGGGATTGTGGCTGGGGCTGCTGGCCGCCTTGCTGGCATCATCACTGTTGGTGTTCCGGCGCCTGGGGCAGACCGGCGGGCGCTTGCTGGTGATGCTGCTGCCGTTCGCCATGCTGGGCATTCATGGCCTGCTGGGCCGGGACGATGCCATGCTGTTTGCGGTGGCAGTGAACCTGCTGGCGTTGCTTTCGGCCATTGTGCTGATTCAGGAGGGCTTGCGGCGAGGCCTTAGCCAGTTCTTCTATAGCGGCATTGCTCTTGTACTGGCGCTGGCGGTGATGCGCTATCTGGATCTGTTTGGCGATTATCTGGGCGCGGCGGCCATGTTCCTGGTGGCAGCGGCAGTGCTCTACGGGGCGGCGCGCTACTGGCGTCGTCAGCAGCGTCTTGCGGCGCAGGACACCGGGGAGGCACAGGCATGAAGCAGCGCACTCTGGGGCTGGCCTTGCTGGCCGCGCTTACCTTGCAGGTGGCGATTCTCGCCGGGGTATTCGTCAATGGTTTCTACCCGTTATGGCTGGGTAAGGAAATTCGCCTGGAAACCCGCCCGGTGGACCCGCGGGATCTGTTCCGCGGCAACTATGCCCGCCTGGGCTACGACTTCAGCACACTGCCCACCGCCGGTTTCCGCCCCGGCGATGTGGTCTACCTGCCCCTGCAACAGGACGGGGATGTGTGGCGCGGACAGACCCCGGCCCACCAGCCCCCGGAGCAGGGCATCTACCTGCGCGGCCGAGTCACCGGCTCACCCTGGGGCGGTGCCAGCCGGGTAACCTACGGCATTGAGGCGCTGTTTGCGCCGAAGGAAAAGGCGCTGCGGTTGGAACGAGAGCTACGCGATGGCGCTGTGGCGGTGGTGAAGGTGGCGCCGAATGGGCGGGCGGCGTTGGTAAAGGTGGAGACAAAGGCAGTTAACAGTTAACAGTGAATAGTGAACAGTTAACAGCGCGCGTGGTTGGGTGGGTGTGATCTGGAATGTAAGAGGCCGCGTCCATGGTATGGGCGCGGCCTCATTGATTGTTAATGGCGACAGGCTTGAGCGCGTCGCTATTAACTGTTCACTGTTAACTATTCACTGCCTCACTCACCCCATCACCTTCTGAATAAACCCGGACTCCTTCTCGATGGTCTTGGCAAAGGGCTCCAGGGCGTGCATGCGCTCGGTGTGGGCGGCCAGGTTGGGGTATTTGGCCGGGTCGACGATTTCTCCGCCGTGTTTGAAGTTGACCAGCTGGCTGGCCAGGCCGATGTCGGCCACGGTCATGCTGTCGCCGACCAGGAATTCCCGGCCTTCCAGTTCCTTGTCCAGGTAGGCGAACAGGGGCGGGATGGTGTTTGCCAGGGCGTGCTGCACCTTCTCCTCGTCGCATTCTTTGCCAATCAGGCGCATGACCACCCGGTTGCGGAATACTGCAAAGGTGCAGCGCATGGCCAGGTCATAGTCCACGTAACGCTGGAACCAGATGACCCGCCCCAGTTCCAGGGGGTCGGTGGGGTAGAGGGCCGGTTCCGGGTAGACCTTTTCCAGGTAGGCGCAGATGGCGGCGGAATCCGCCAGGTACTGGCCATCCACTTCCAGGGCCGGAATGCGTTTCATGGGGCTGATTTTTTCATAGCCTTCCGGCGGGTTGTTGGGGTCGATATGTACGGCTTCGTAGTCCACACCTTTCAGTGCCAGGACCACGCGGGTCTTGCGAACGAAGGGCGACAGGGCGGCTCCGTACAGTTTGATGGTCATGCTTCTCTCCCGGTAAATGGTTGTTTTTTCAACGTTGTGGCGAAATTTTCGCCGCTATAGCGCGCCAATATCAGAGCAGCACAGGTTTTTCGGGTCAATGACGGACCGGGACAAAATTTTTCCTTGACGCTGGCCGATCAGATACCTATTCTACGCGCCGCTTTGACGTGCCACGTCAAGCCCGGGTCCCCTTCGTCTAGTGGCCCAGGACACCGCCCTTTCACGGCGGTAACAGGGGTTCGACTCCCCTAGGGGACGCCACTAATTCGCTGGTAGTTAGCTGGCAAAAAGTTAAGCGGGAATAGCTCAGTTGGTAGAGCACGACCTTGCCAAGGTCGGGGTCGCGAGTTCGAATCTCGTTTCCCGCTCCAAATCAGAAGGGACCCTTTCGGGTCCCTTCGTCGTTTCTGGCCCGTTTATTTGCTTTCACCCTGACCGTTCGTACACTAGGGTCTGACCGGAAGCGAAGAGACTATGGCCCGCCTACACCCACGATTGCTGGAAGCCCTCAACCTGTTGCCGCAGGACAAACCTGTTCACCTGCTGACCCGCCATTCCGTGCGTGAGCTGGCCAAGAACGGCTTTGCCGATTATCGGCTGCCGCTGACCCCGGAAGGGATCGAGATGGCCCGTGAGTGGGGTACGCAACTGGCGCGGCCGGTGGAGGCGTTTTATTCCAGCCCGGTGGGGCGTTGCGTGAATACCGCCATCGCCATGGCGGAAGGCGCCCGCAAGGCGGGGCTGATTGATGAGATTCCCGATATCACCACGGATACCACCCTGGTGGAGCCGGGGTGTTATGTGGAGGACCTGAATCAGGTGGGGCCTACCTTCCTGAAAATGGGTGCCTTCCGGTTTCTCAATCGGCACCTTCAGGAGCCGTTCGAGGGCATGTTGTCCCCGGCAGAAGGACGCAGCAAACTGGCGGCTTACCTTAAAGCCCGCGAGCCTGCCAGCGGCCACCTCAATGTTCATGTGACCCATGACACCATTCTCGCGGTGTTGGTGGCCGAGCTGCATGGCCGTCGACGTATCAGCGAAGAAGACTGGCCCTGGATGATGGAAGGGCTGTGGGTGTGGTTCAGCGGCGGGCAGATGCACTGGGTCTGGCGCGGTGAGCATGGCCATCGGATTCTGGATCACTGATCCCTTTCTTCATACTCCATTCAACCATTTTGGCGAGGTAATCCTTGTCTGCTCTGACGATTCGTAATCTGACCAAGACCTATGCCAATGGCGTGCAGGCGCTTAAGGGCATTGATTTGCAGGTGGAGGAGGGTGACTTCTTTGCCCTGCTTGGCCCCAACGGGGCGGGCAAGTCCACCACCATCGGTGTGATCAGTTCCCTGGTCAACAAGACCGGCGGGGAGGTGAGCATATTCGGTTATTCCCTGGATACCGAGCGTGCCCTGGCCAAGAAGAAAATCGGCGTGGTGCCCCAGGAATTCAATTTCAACCAGTTTGAAAAGGTGTTCGACATTGTCGTCACCCAGGCCGGCTTTTATGGCATCCCGGCGCCCCTGGCTCGTGAGCGGGCGGAGAAATACCTGCGCCAGTTGGGCCTGTGGGAAAAGCGTGACAAGCAGTCGCGTACCTTGTCCGGTGGCATGAAACGCCGGCTGATGATTGCCCGGGCGCTGGTCCATGAGCCGGAGCTGCTGATTCTGGATGAGCCCACCGCCGGGGTGGATATCGAGCTGCGCCGTTCCATGTGGGATTTCCTTACCCGCATCAACGGCGAGGGCAAGACCATCATCCTCACCACCCACTATCTGGAAGAAGCGGAATCCCTGTGTCGCCATATTGCCATCATTGATCACGGCATCATTGTGGAAAATACCGACATGAAATCCCTGCTGGAAAAACTGCAGGTGGAAACCTTCATTCTGGATCTGGCGCGGCCTGTTACCGAGGAGCCGGTGCTGGAAGGATTCGAGGTGCGGCTGAAAGATTCCCGCACGCTGGAGGTGGCAGTGCCGAAATCGCAAAGCCTCAATACCTTGTTCGTGGCGCTGGCGGAGCAGCACTTTGAAGTGATGAGTATGCGTAACAAGGCCAACCGGCTGGAGGAATTGTTTGTGCGACTGGTAGAGCAGAATCTGCCCGGGGAGCAGGCATCATGAGTGCACGCGAACAGTGGGTGGCTTTTCTCACCATCGTTACCAAGGAAATCCGTCGTTTTACCCGCATCTGGCCGCAGACATTGCTGCCACCAGCGATCACCATGACCCTGTACTTCGTGATCTTCGGTAATCTCATCGGGAGTCGCATCGGAGAGATGGGCGGGTTCAACTACATGCAGTACATTGTGCCGGGGCTGATCATGATGAGCGTGATACAGAACAGCTACGGCAATGTGGTCAGCTCGTTCTTTTCCACCAAGTTCCAGCACTCCATTGAAGAGATGCTGGTGTCGCCCATGCCGGCCCACGTGATCCTCAATGGCTTCATCGTTGGTGGGATGGTCCGCGGGATGCTGGTGGGGCTGATCGTCAGCCTGCTCAGTCTGTTCTTCACCCATCTGTCCATGCAACACCTGCTGATTACCATCACCGTGGTGATACTGACGGCGGCCCTGTTTGCCCTGGGTGGCTTCATCAACGCCATCTTTGCCAACAAGTTCGATGATATTTCCATCGTGCCCACCTTCATTCTGACACCGCTGACTTACCTGGGCGGGGTGTTCTATTCCATCGATCTGTTGCCGGAATTCTGGCGGACGGTGAGCCTCGCCAATCCCATCGTTTATATGGTCAACGCCTTCCGTTACGGCGTGCTGGGTGTCAGTGATGTGAATGTCTACGCTTCGCTGGGGGCGATCCTGGCATTTGTGGTGGCGTTCTATCTGTTGGCACTGTGGCTGTTGCAACGGGGTACGGGTATTCGCCACTAAACAATCGGATTATGATGGGAATATAATCCATGGACGGGTGTACCAAGAGGTAATCATGAGCTATTTGAAGGAAACGCCACTGGGGCGATCCACCGATTATGTGGATGAGTACACGCCCTCGCTGCTGTGCCCGGTGCCGCGCTGGGATGCCAGGGAATCCCTGGAGCTGGAAGAGCTGGGCGATGAAGATACCAGTCTGCCATTCCATGGCACCGATATCTGGAATGCCTACGAGCTGTCTTGGCTCAATGAAAAAGGCAAGCCGGTAGTGGCTCTGTGCGAGCTGCGTATTCCTTGCAACACTCCCAATATCGTGGAATCCAAATCTCTCAAGCTGTATCTGAATTCCTTTGCCAATACCCGTTTTGAAAGTCGCCATCAGGTAAGGGAAGCGATTGAGAAAGATGTGGCCCAGACCGTCGGTGGCAATATGGAAGTGCTGCTGTATTCCCTGGAGGAATCCGCGGGTTTTCCAGTGTGGGAAGACCGGGGCCAGTGTGTGGACAACATCGATATCGGTTTCGAGCACTATGAATACCGCCCGGACTTGCTGTTGTGTGATCAAGGCGCCGAACAGACCGGCCAGCTCTATTCCCACCTGCTGCGCAGCCATTGCCCGGTAACCAACCAGCCGGACTGGGCCACGGTGGTGGTGCGTTACACGGGTCGCGCCATCAGCCCGGCCAGTTTTCTCCGTTACGTGGTGTCCCTGCGTAATCATCAGGGTTTCCATGAGCAGATCATTGAGCAGATGTTCGTGGACCTGATGCGCCAGTGCTCACCCCGGCACCTGACGGTGTACGGGCGCTTCACCCGCCGCGGCGGCATCGACATCAACCCGTTCCGCTCCAACAGCGAGCAGCCGTTACCGAATCGACGCACCATCCGTCAGTAACATCATCAAGCCAATATCGTTATCAAGGAGCGAACAATGTCCGATCTGGAACAGACCCAGGGTGAACCCAAACAGGAAGAGCGCAGCCTGGGCCTTGCCTGCCACCTCCTGGCACTGGCAGGTCTGGTGGTGCCATTCGGCAATATACTGGGCCCACTGATCATGTGGCTGGTAAAGAAAGATGAAAGTGCCTTTGTCGATGATCAGGGCAAGGAAGCGCTAAACTTCAACATCACCATTTCCATTGCCGGTTTCGTGGCCTTCCTGCTCATCTTCGTGGTTATCGGAGGCCTGCTGCTGCCGATCATCGGGATCTTCTGGCTGGTCATGACCATCATCGCGGCGGTGAAGGCCAATGGTGGGGAGCGGTATCGTTATCCGTTGACCCTTCGGTTGATTAAATAATAGCTTCTAGCTTCTAGCCTTCAGGGCTACTGCCACAAGCTACAAGCTACAAGAACACAAAAAAACCGCGCCCGAAGGGTGCGGTTTTTGCGGTTTAAGGTAGAATTTCAGCGCCGGCGATTGGCATTTCATGCAATGTCTTTGGAAGATGCCTTGATGAGATCGAGTCTTTCTCTCGGGTTCCTTGATGAGACAACGATCCTGAACTTCCGGCACCTGAGGAAGATCAACCGTCAGTTGGCAGCTTGCATGCTGTTATTTACCAAAGGTCGTGTTGCAGCTTCGGCTTTGGCAGCCAAATCGATCGATGCACATCAGCCTTTCCTTTAAGACCACCCCAACGGCCAGCCAAATCCGCTCCATCAGCAATATCAGGGCCAACACATGCCGGTGTCTGGCTGGTAGCGCGGGCGAAGCCCAGGTCGAAGGTTGGCTGGAATGCGAAACCATCAAGCAGCCAGCACGTGCAAAGCGGCGATCAAAGGCATGTTCGGTTACAGCAAGGTTCGATGCCAACCCCGGAGGGTGAAACGGGTGCTGGCCCTGGCGCCTGATTGCCGCTAGCGGCAATCATGCCCAAGCCCCTGTTGACCAGCACGAAAAAAGCGAGTTATTCAATACGGCATCTAGCTGGGTGATGAACAAGCTACAAGCTACAAAAAAACCGCGCCCGAAGGGTGCGGTTTTTTTTGGTTTAAGAGAATTTCAGCGCGAAGCACGGCGATTGGAATTTGGCAATGTCTTTACCTCGTGTTGCAGCTTGAGGCTTGGAGCTTGCAGCTGCCTTTAAGGCCCCAACGGCCAGCCAAATCCGATCCACACTCCCAGCAATATTGACCACCCCAACAACAACGTCAGGCTATAGGGCAGCATCAGGGCGATCAGGGTGCCGATGCCGGTGTCTGGCTGGTAGCGGCGGGCGAAGCCCAGTACCAGCACGAAATACGGCATCAGCGGGGTGATGATGTTGGTGCTGGAGTCGCCCACCCGGTAGGCGGCCTGGGTGGCTTCCGGGGAAATGCCCAGCAGCATCAACATGGGCACGAAGATGGGGGCCAGGATGGACCATTTGGCGGAGGCGCTGCCGATCAACAGGTTGATCAGGGTGGTGAGCAGCAGGAACAGCAGTAACAGCACCACGTCGGGCAGTGTCAGGCTGCCCAGCCAGGCAGCGCCCTTGATGGCCAACAGCAGGCCCAGCTGGCTGTAGTTGAACCAGGCCACGAACTGGGCGGCGAAGAACATCAGCACCAGGTAACCGGCCATGGAGGCCATGGTGGTTTCCATGGCGGTGATGATCTCCCCGGCATTGCGAAACTGGCCGCTGACCCGCCCGTAGACCGCGCCACAGACCCCGGCGATCAGCGCCACGATTACCACCAGCCCATGAATAAATGGCGAACCCAACACGCCGCCGGTCTCCTGGTGACGTAAGGGGGCGCCTTCCGGAATCACCAGCAAGGCGATAGCCGCCAGCATTAACAGCAGTGTGACCAGCGTCCATGTCATGGCGCGGGCATGGCCGATCGGCACCTCGGGGGGGCTGGTCTGATCAGCCGGCCGGTTGGCCAGTCTGGGTTCGGTGATGCGTTGAGTCACCAGGGTCACCAGCGCGGTGACCAGAAAGGTAGAGACAATAATGAACCAGTAGTTGCCAGTGGCATCTACCGTGCGTGACGGGTCCACAATCCGGGCTGCTTCCGTGGACAGACCGGCCAAAGTGGCATCCACCGGGCCTACCAGCAGGTTGGCACTGAAGCCGCCGGAGACCGCAGCAAAGGCGGTGGTAATGCCGGCGATGGGGGAACGACCGGCCAGTTGAAACACCAGCCCGGCCAGCGGGATCAGCACCACATAGCCGGCATCCACGGTAAGACTGGAAAGGACGCCGGCAAAGGCCACCGTGATCACCAGGGTGCGCCCGGACGCCCGGCGTACCAGGCTGGCCAGGCTCACCGACAGCAGCCCGGACTGCTCCGCCACACCCAGGCCGAGCATGGCGACCAACACGATGCCCAGCGGTGCAAACCCGGTGAAGTTGCCCACCAGTGACGTGAAAAGATAACGGATACCATCGCCATCCATCAGGGACCGCGCTGTCACTGTCTCCTCGCTGAGCGGGTGCTGAGTGGAAAGCTCAAGCGCTCCCAGCACCGCAGTAAGGGGGAGTAACAATAGGCACAGCCAGACAAATAGCAGGGTGGGATGGGGCAGTTTGTTGCCCAGCGTTTCCAGTCGGCCCAGCCAGCCGGTGGTGTTGGTCATGATCTGCCCCCTTATTGCAATCGGATTACTTTAGCGAGGAGGAGGCAGCAGGAACAAGGGTGTTCGAGAGGGGAGTGTTTTGTAGGAGCTATGTTTGCATGGCGAACTTTCTCAACCCATTCGCCATGCAAGCATAGCTCCTACGGAGTGAGGAAGGGGGCTCGTCCTTAACGGTTTCGCGCGGAAAATATCGGCATAGTGTTGTGAGGGTTCGAATTCCCGGTAGCACGCCCACAAAAAAAGCCCCGCATTGCGGGGCTTTCTTGAATTTGGCGGTGGGGGAGGGATTCGAACCCTCGATACGTTTCCGTATACACACTTTCCAGGCGTGCTCCTTCGGCCACTCGGACACCCCACCTTAAACTGATTGTGCTCAAGAGCCTTCAGGGCAACTCTTGAGGGCGCGTAGAGTACCGGAGGGTGGGGCTTGAGGCAAGCGCTCGGCGGTTGGTTGGTCAGGGTTTGAGCATTTGTTAGGTAGAGACTCAGGTTCGTGCCAGGTACAGGCCCTGATAAAGGCAGACTACCTTGCCGTCGGCGCCGCTGCCCTGGGCGTGCACCCGCAGGGTAGCCTTGCCGCGGCGGCTCAGGCGTTGGGCAAAGCGTTCCCGTTCTTCCTCATTGATGGAAACGGCAATCTGCAGATCGCCTTCCAGGGGCAATTTGTATTCCAGAGACGTTTCCACGGCCACCACGTCGGCCGGGTGGCCGGTCTGCTGGGCGAGCAGGGTAGTCAGGCCCCAGCCGGCCAGGGTGAGCAAGGCGGACTGGCTGCCGGCGAAGAAGGTGCCCTTGTCGTTGTGGTTGGGCCCCAGGGGTGCGGTGACGACCAGCCGAAGACCGTCGAAATCGGCGAAGGTAAAGTCCAGATGCCGGGTCAGAGGGATGGCGTCGCGGACCCGTTCTGCCAGCGCATCCAGATCCATCATGGCAGGGTACGGATGAAGTCGGCGGGAGACTCGTCCGGCAGGTTCTTCAGATTGCCTACCGGGGTGCCCAGATACAGATAGGCGACCACCTGATCCTTGGGGGCAAAGCCCAGCATGCGTTTGGCCAGATCGGAGTTGGCCAGGGCTCCAGTGCGCCACATGGCGCCCAGGTTCAGTTCATAGGCGGCCACCATCATGTTCTGTACGGCGGCGCCAACGGCCAGCACCTGTTCCCACACCGGAATCTTGTGGTTCTCGGTGACTTCCGCCACTGCCACGATAATGGTGGGCGCGCGCAGGGCCTTGTTGCGAGCGATTTCCCGGCTGCGTGTGTCGGCCTCTGGCTGATCCTCCAGTAGCTGGGCTTCCATGATGTCACCGAGCCGTTCCCGTTGCTCGCCTTCCAGCACAATAAAGCGCCAGGGGCGCAGCAGGCCGTGGTCCGGTGCACGGATGGCGGCGCGCAGCAACAGGTCGAGCTGCTCGTCGCTGGGGCCGGGCTGGTCCAGGCGTGGGCTGGAAACACGGGTGGTCAGGGCGGTAATGGTGTCCATTCAGGGCTCCTTGTACTGGGGCGCCATGGTAGCCCGATTTGAGAATAACTCCCAGTCACCGCTATCTGTTTGCCTTTGATCATGCCAGTCTTTTTTCTTAGAACCGAAACGGATAAGCTTCTCGCAAATCACGTGAATCGGTTCACATGCCAAGTTCAATCAAAAAGAAAGCCCGCCGACCGCTGATCGGTCCCATGGAGCGGGCACGGCGTCAGGCCAATTACATCCGCTTACTGGCTTTTCTGGTGGCTGCCATGATTCTCATGGCCGGCCTGAAGCTGGAATTGTACCCACAGCTTTATATGCTCGGCGTAGCGGGTCTGTTGGCCTATCCGCTGATTGCTCAGGGAGTGCTGTACCTTACGGAAAAACAGGACCGTCCGCTGAAGCAGGTACACCAATTGCTGATGCAGATCGATGCGATGATCATCGGCTTGGTCTGCGCCCTGTTGCATTTCGCTCTGGTGCCATCGCTGGTGCTGCTGATCATTGTCCACGCTAATGCGGTGAGCAGCGGCGGCCTGAAACCCTGGTTGTTGAACTTGCTGATGACAGCCATCGGCGCGCTGCTGATGGGCTGGATTCTTGGGTTTCCCGCCTTGCCGGCGGAGCAGTCACCGGTGTTGCTGACTGTCATTTCCCTGCTGGGTCTGGGCATCTATGTGGGTGCATCTTCCGCCTTTGCCCATCTGCAGGCCCGCTACCTGAAACAGGCTCAGGATGCCGTGCGTCGCCAGCAGAAGCAGGCAGTGGACATGTCCCGCAAGCTGGCCAAGTATCTGCCGCCGCAGGTGTGGGGGTCGCTCTTTTCCGGTAAGCGTGATGCCAAGCTGGAAACCCGCCGCAAGCGCCTGACCGTTTTCTTCTCCGACATCAAGGGTTTCAGCGCCATTTCCGAAGAGCTGCCGCTGGAAACCCTGACCAGCATGCTCAATACCTATCTCAGCGAGATGACCCGCATTGCCCTGCGCCATGGCGGCACTATCGACAAGTTTATCGGTGATGCAGTAATGGTGTTTTTCGGTGACCCGAAAAGTGCCGGCGCCCAGGAAGATGCCTTCCGTTGTGTAATGATGGCCATCGAAATGCAGGAGCAGATGAAATTGCTGCGCCAGCGCTGGAAGCGCGAAGGCATTGACCACAAGATGGAGATCCGCATCGGCATCAACACCGGCTATGTGACGGTGGGCAACTTCGGCACCGATTCCCGCATGGACTACACCATCCTCGGCACCGACGTGAATCTGGCCAGTCGCCTGGAATCCGCCTGTCGTCCTGGTGGCGTGTTGATCTCTGAAGCCACCCAGGATCTGGTGAAAGACCGTATTCAGTGTCGCAACATCGGCGATATTCAGGTCAAAGGCTTCAATCGCCCGATCCCGGTGTTTGAAGCCATGGGCGCGAAGAAGGATGCCGGTGCCCGCAACCGTTACGTGTCTGCCGAGACCCAGGGTTTCGGCATCCATCTTGATGTGCAGCGCATCCGCAATTTCGACAAGAACTCCATCCTCAAGACCCTGGCCCGATCCGCCACGGATCTGAAACAGGAAAAGACCGTGGACGTGGACTTCGAAGCGGAGGGCTTCAGCCTGCACGTAAAAAGTGCCGAACTGAAAAAACGCGAACGGGAAAAGATCATCGACATGATGGGCCGTGCCGCGAAAAAAGTGCAGACCGAAGTCCGGGTTTGAGGGGGTAGCTACGAGCTACGAGCTACGAGCTACGAGCTACGAGCTACGAGCTACGAGCTACGAGCTACGAGCTACGAGCTACGAGCTACGAGCTACGAGCTACGAGCTACGAGCTACGAGCTACGAGCTACGAGCTACGAGCTACGAGCTACGAGCTACGAGCTACGCTCGATTGGAAAGGGAAGGTTTGGAAAGTTCCCGGGGTTTCGTTATTTCTACGAAGCCACTCCTACAGCGGCCTTGTAGAAGAGTGTAGGAGTAATGTCGTGGGCAGGGCGTTCTCATTTCGCACGGCCCCACCCGCGATACAACTCCAAGCTAGCAGCTAGTAGCTCACAGCTGCCTTTCACATCGGCAACACTTCCACCGTACCCAGATACTGCAGCCGGCGCTGGTCGGCTTTATGGTTGCTGACCTTGTCGTCGCTGCTGGCCGCTTCCAGGTAGTAGCGACCGGCTTGCGGCCAGGTGATGGACAGGAGACCTTTGTCGTCGCTGGTCACGGTCCAGCTGTCCTGGCTGTCGCGGTAGCGGGTGCCGCCGGGCACCAGTTCCATTTCCACGCCGGATGCCGGCTTGCCGTCCACCAGCAATCGCCATTGTGCGGTCTCACCGGCGTACAGGTCGTTGGGGTGGGTAAGCATTTCCAGTTCCATGCCCTTGCCGGTGGGGGCGATGGTGGTCGGGGCGCCCAGGGTGACCACGGTTTCCAGGCGGTTGTGGACTTCGCTCAAGGTTACGTCGCTGGCATTTTGGGGTAGCTCGGCGAGCAGTTTGTCCGCATCCATGCCGCGGGCGCGTTTACGTTCACCGTCCACCTGGTACATCAGAAAATAACCTGGCCTGGCCACCGCGATACGGTAGCTGCCGGGCTTGTTCAGGTTCACATCGAAGATGCTGCGACGGTGCCCTTCGAGTCGATTTTCCACAGTGGCAGCCTGGCCATCGGGATCGGTCACTTTCAGGTAGTCCAGTGGGTAGGCGCGCTCCACGCCGAAGATTTCGTTGGAAATGCTGGCATCCACGGTGACCCACTGGGGTTCGGAGACGCTGGTATGGCTGGGCAGCAGCCAGAGTTTGTGAGCCTGGGCCGGCAGGGCCACTGCCAGCAGTGACAACAGGCCGATGCGTTTTAGCGTGATGTTCATGGCGTTTCTCCTTTTCGTGTTTGTTGTGTTCAGGGCGTGATGGTCAGCGTGACGGCGCCCAGCTCACTGCTACCGTTGATCTGCTGTTGCTGGTTGTTCTGTGACGGCCACTGGAATGGCAGGCGTACTACTTCCCGACCGCCCACTTCCCGGGAGGCTTCCACCACCAGGTGGTAGTCACCCTCGGGCAGCTTCTGCAGGCTTTGCAGTTCGCTGAAATCCACAGAGTGTTTGCCGGGGCTGCGGGTGGCGCCGGTGAGGCCGTCGTAGGGCTTTTGCTGGCCACGGCCGGTGCGCCGCCACCACTGGCGGATATCCTTGAGCCACTTTTCCTGGTCGTCGTACCACAGGCCCAGGGGCACGATGGTGCTGCGGTCGGGGCTTTCCACCCAGAAGGCCACGTAGGGGGCGTGGTATTCCGCCACCCGTAGCCGGGGGACTTCCACCTCTACCTGGAAGGTGTCGGCGCTGGCGTAGCTGGCCAGCAGGGAAAACAGTGCGACGGGAAATAAACGCATAGAGCTGTCCTTTTTAATGCATGAAAACCACGATCAGCAGCCACGGCAGTACCAGCCCGGACAGGGTGACCGGCCAGGTGGCCGGGCGGCGTTTGGCGTGGAGCATCATCAGCCCCAGGCCAGTGAGGGCGAACAGCAGGCTGGCCACGGCAAAGATGTCGATAAACCAGGACCAGGCCGCTCCGGTGTGCCGTCCCTTGTGCAGGTCATTGAAAAACGCGATCCAGCCCCGGTCGGTTTGCTCGGCCAGCACGCTGCCATCATTGAGATCAATGGCCAGCCAGGCATCGCCGCCGGGGCGGGGCAGGGCCAGATAGACTTCCCCGGCAGACCATTCGGCGTTCTTGTCACCGGTACGGATCTGCATCTCCTGATCCAGCCAATCGCGGACTGGCATGGGCAGGGGCCCTTCTTGCCTGAGGGTGAGCTGTTGCCGCAGTGGTGCGGGCAATGAGGCCTCCTGTTCCTGTACCGTCGGGTCTGCACGAATGGCGCTGGCATGGTTCAGGGTGATCCCGGTGAGGCTGAACAACAGCAGGCTGATCAGGCACAGGGCCGAGGTGATCCAGTGCCATTGATGGAGCTGTTTCAGCCAGAAGGCTTTGCGTTTCTTGTTCACAGCGGGGGAGGGCTCGGCAAATTTCGATGCCAGAGATGGTAATGAGAATGGTTCTTTTTAAATAGGCGCGGGGACTGTAAAGAATGTAAGACGGAATACTTTTTGAATTTGGTTCAAATAATGCTGGATTCAGCGAATGGTAATTCTTATCATTCGCGAATGAATGCCGTTGCCCAAATCCCCTACCGCCTGCTGATCATCGAAGACGATGCGCTACTCGGCGCTCATCTCCGTGATTTTCTGACGGAGCGCCGTTATCAGACCACCCTCTGTGCGGATGGCGCCCAGGGATTGGCGGCGGCGGCTTCCGGAAACTTTGATCTGGTATTGCTGGATATCCTGTTACCCGGCCTGAATGGCCTGGAGGTGCTGGGCCAGCTTCGCCACAGGAGCCTGGTGCCGGTGATTGTGGTTTCTGCCCTCGGTGACGAGCAGTCCAGAATTCAGGGTCTGATCGGCGGGGCCGACGACTACCTGCCCAAGCCGTTCAGCATGGCGGAACTGGCTGTGCGTGTAGAGGCGGTGCTGAGGCGGGTCAGCATGGAGCGGCACCGGGCGACGCTGTCGGATTCCGTGGGCGGGCTGGTTCTGGAACAGGCGGCTCAGACCGCGAGTTACCGCCAGCGGGATCTGGGGCTGACCACCACGGAATTTCGCCTGTTGCAGGTGTTGCTGGAGCACCGTGACCAGGTGCTGAGCAAGCCTTTCCTTTATCAAACGGTGCTGTATCGGGGTTGTGGTCGTCATGACCGCAGCCTGGACCTGCATGTGAGTCACCTGCGACGCAAGCTGCGTGATGCGGGGGTGCCGGAATCGACGGTGCGTACCGTCTGGGGCCAGGGCTATACCCTGATTACCGAGCACCTGTGATGCTGGGTCGGCATTCGCTGCTGTGGCGGCTGGCATTGCTGCTGATGGTGACGGCGGTGTGCACCGTGACGCTCAGCGACTGGCTCAACCGTACCCTGAGCGGTCGTGCTTTGTTGCTCAGCGACGAGGCGAAAACCGTCATGCTTGGTTATGCCGCCGACGCGGAGCAGGCCTGGCAGCAGAATGGTGAAGCAGGGGTGGCGGACTGGATTGCTGCCATGGGCGACCGTGAACCCGGTGACATCATGGTGGTCAGCCCGGATGACCAGTCTCTCAGTGGTACTCCCCTGACACAATCGGAGCGGGCCGGCCTGCGCTTTCAGAGAGGCCTGGAATGGCGCATGAGCTTCCGTTATCGCTCCATGCCCTATCTCGGCGTGCCTTTTCCCGAGAGGCCGCAGCAGGGCAGCCTGGTGATGCAGCTGCCGCCCCGTTATATGCCCGGCCAAGACTGGCCAATATGGAAATCCCTGTTGATGGTGGGGTTGCCGGCGCTGGTGGCGCTGGCACTCGGCCTGCTGCTGTTCTGGCGCGTGCGCGTGCCCCTGCGGGAACTTCAACACCAGGTGCAGCAATTCAAGGATGATCCTGACGTCAGGGTCCAGCCCTCGCTGAGCAACCGTGGTGACGAATTCGGCGATGTGGCTCGCAGTTTCAATCACATGGCCGAACAGGTGTCGGCCATGCTCGCCACCCAGCGCCAGCTTCTCAACGATATGTCCCACGAGTTACGCACTCCGCTCAGCCGTCTGGCGGTGGCATTGGAGAGTGATCTGGATGAGCCGGGGTTGCGACAACGGGTGGCCCGTGAGCTGGTCCAGATGCGCACCCTGGTCAACGATGCTCTGACCCTGGGATGGCAGGACACCGAGTCCGGAGAGGGTGCGCAGGAGTCGATCTCGCTGTTGGCCCTCTGGGATGTGGTGAGCGACAACGCCGTTTTTGAAAGTGGCTGGGAGCGGTCCCGTTTCCCCTGTGATCTTCCCGCGGATGCGCAGGTGCATGGCAATCTGAATGTACTGGCCCAAGTGCTGGAAAACCTGGTGCGCAATGCGGTGCGCTATTCCCCGCCGAAGGGACGGATTTCCCTGTCAGGAGTCCGGGAAGGTGGCTGGTGGCATCTGTGGATCACTGACCAGGGGCCGGGTGTGCCTGCGGATCGGCTGGAGGATATCTTCGCACCGTTCGTGCGACTGGACAGTGCACGTGCCGCCGACAGCGGTTTCGGGTTGGGGTTGAGCATTGCCCGCCGTTCCGTGCAGCGCCTTGGCGGCGAGCTGTGGGCAGAAAATGTTTGCCCCGGACTGCGGGTCCATCTGCGCCTGCAGGCGGCTGTATAGTTTGTAAATCTGCTTTATATGCAAATAAGAATCAATACCATCCTGTCTCGTGAGGCATGTTCATACATGTCTTGGTGCGGCCCTATGGCCGCGCTCCGGGGGATCAGTGTCTGCCTGCCAGGCAGGGGAAGTCTGTGTCTCCGGCCATGTTGTCGATGTCATCGAGGAGATAAGGAAGATGGGAATGCGTTTGGGGAACTTGGGCTTGGTGCTTGTGGCGACCAGCAGTATTGCCTGGGCTGAACAGGAAAGCCACGAACTGGGGCAGATTTCAGTGACTGCCGGGGGCTATGCCCAGCAAGTGGAGGATGCGCCGGCTTCCATCAGTGTGATCAACCGGGAGCAGATCGAGCAGCGCTATTACAAGGATGCCACCGATGCCTTGCGGGATATCCCCGGGGTCATCGTGACCGGTGGCGGCTCCGGTGATCGCGGCACCGATATCGTCATGCGTGGCATGCCCTCGTCCTACACCCTGATCCTGGTGGACGGCAAGCGTGTTTCCACCCGCGAAACCCGCCCCAACGGCAGCGCCGGTTTCGAGCAGGACTGGCTGCCGCCGCTGCAAAGCATCGAGCGGATCGAAGTGGTGCGCGGCCCCATGTCCACCCTGTACGGGTCCGATGCCATTGGCGGGGTGATCAACGTCATTACCCGCAAGGTGGCGGATGAATGGGGTGGCTCAGTTCAGCTGGATACCATCATCCAGGATGATTCCCGCTCCGGGGACATCAAACAGGGTAATTTCAGTCTTAGTGGTCCCCTCAAGGAAGGGCTGGTGGGGTTGCAACTCTACGGTCGTTTTCAGGATCGGGAAGAGGACCTGTTTGAAAACGGGTTTGAAGAAAAAAACCTGAAGAACCTGACTGCCAAGGTGTCGGTAACACCCAGCAAGGATCACGACTTTGTTCTGGAGGCTAGCCAGGTGGACCAGCGCCGCCGTTCTCTGATTGGTTACAGCGCCCAGGCTACCGGTTGCCGCGGCGGCTGTACCGATTCCGACAATCGCAGTACTCGTGAGGCTTTCTCGTTGAGCCATACCGGGCGCTGGGCGGTGGGTACCTCCGACACCTATGTGCAACGGGAAAAAGCGGAAAACGAGAGCCGCGAAATGGTGATCACCAATACTACTGCCAAATCGTCACTGGTGATGCCGCTGGGTGATCATAGGGTGACCCTCGGCGCGGACTTTATGGAAGAGGCTCTTTCCGACAAGACTTCCAACCAGATTTCCGATCTTACCCGAACCGACGCGTCCAAATATGCGCTGTTTGCGGAAGACGAGTGGATGCTTACCAATACCTTTTCGCTGACCGCCGGGGCGCGGATAGATGACGATGACAACTTCGGCAGCCACTTCAGCCCGCGTCTTTACGGTGTCTGGGGCTTCAGTCCTCGCTGGACCCTGAAAGGCGGTGTGTCCACAGGCTTCCGCTCTCCCTCATTGCGGGAAATCACCCCGGATTGGGGGCAGGTGAGTCGGGGTGGCAATATTTATGGCAATCCGGATCTGGAGCCGGAAACCTCCCTCAACAAGGAGCTGGGGTTGTACTTCAACGCGGGTCGGGATCTGATGGCCAACATCACCGTTTTCCATAACGATTTTGAAGACAAGATTACCCGCATTGCTTGTCCTGTCGATATCTGTGCCGATGGCCCCAACCAATTCGGTTCTGATCCCACCTACCGGGTCAACGTGGACGAAGCGGTAACCCAGGGAGTGGAGGCGGCCCTGTCGACCACCCTGTACCGGGTGCTGACATTGAACCTGAGCTATACCTACACGGATTCCGAGCAGAAATCCGGGGAATACAAGGGCGAGCCGTTGAATCAGCTGCCTGAACACTTGGCCAGCCTGCAGGCCAACTGGCAAGCCACGGATACCGTCTCTCCCTGGCTAACGGTGCGCTACCGGGGCGAGGAAAGCCAACCGACTACCGGACCATCCAGCAGTGCCATCATCGCGCCGTCCAATACCCTGGTGGATACGGGGGTAGGCTTCCGGTTGTCGCCGCAGGCGAAGTTGAACACCGGTATCTACAACCTGGCCGACAAGGAAATTTTCGAGGATGAATACGGCTATGTGGAAGATGGTCGGCGTTATTGGTTAGGGGTAACGGTTAACTTCTAACAGTTTGTGGAAGAAAAAACGCCGGCAGATGCCGGCGTTTTTAAACCTAGGATTAAAGTTTTTCCTGAAGCGTGGCGCGGAAATCCGCATCATACTGCGCCAGGCGGACGATCTGGTTGTATTTTTCCAGCTCAAGACCGTTCTCTTTCACGGCTTCTACCATTTTCTGCTGGGCTTCCTGCTGCACCTTCATGGCCTTCTTGGGCTCATCCTTGCTGGCTTGCAGTTTCCGGGAGTATGTCTGCTGAATGCCTGCCATGTCTTTCTGCGTGGCAATAAACGCATCGAGTTCTGCGTCGGAGAATTCGGAAGCATCCGCTAGATTTTGTGGCGTCGGCGTGGTTTGGGTTTGTGGCTCTTTCTGTTGGGGAGAGCCGGTTTTCCCGGGCTGCTGTGCGGTAGCGGTGGCGGTCAGGGTGCTGGCAAATAGCAGTGCGGCAATGGCGTTCATTGGCTTTTTCATGGAATTAGTCTCCTTCGCGAATTCATTCCCCCTGCATGAGCTCCAGAGGGCAGTGTTTGTGCCATGGCGTAACGGGTCGTCGCGAATGGCACATGGCAGGTCGGACATGGCTGAGGGAGGCCGTTCCGCAGATTTTGTTAAGTTATGTAAATGTGGGCCCTGGTAGATGCTCCCTTGTGTCACCAGAAAAGACAGTCAAACCAAGTCGTGCGCGTAACCCTTTCATTTTGCCGCTGTGACAGTTTCAATGGGTAAGCGGGGTATCCCGCGGTGGGACTGATAAGAAAAACCAAGGAGAGCTGAATGTTGAAACAATCCGGATTTTTTCGTGGAACGCTTGCCGTGAGTTTGCTGTTGGCTGGCACAGCGGCACAGGCGGAGTTCTACACCGGTGTCCAGGTCAATATGCTGAACATTGATCGTGGCTCGGTCAGCAATGTGACCCTTACCGGTCTGACAGTACGGGGGGGGATTGTATTGCATGAACTGGTCAGTGCCGAGGTGCATGCCGGCAAGGCATTCGACGATGATTCCTACCGGGGTGTGGAAGTGGAGAACGACTTTCACTACGGCGTGTATGCCCGGTTGACGCCGCCCCTCGCCGGCCCGGTTCGCCCGTATCTGATCGGTGGCTACAGCTATGTGGAAAATGACTTCAACGGCGAAACCCTGCGTGATGATGGGGCCTCCTACGGCGGCGGTTTCGATCTGGGCATGGAAGAGCACATCAGCATGAGCCTGGAGTATCTGCGCCTGGTAGATAATGATTTTGGTACTCAGGAACTGATCGGTCTGGGCTTGAACTACCGCTTCTGACCATCAGCATCACTGTCACCAGGGAGTGGATAGGCAAGCCTCTCCCGGTGGCATGCTGGTTCGTGGCATATATGCATTAATGTTATAAAAGTATCACCATATATTCCTTTATCTTCTTCGCTGAAACCCTATCATGGCACTCGCAATTCCTGTTTTGAGGTGCTGTAGATCATGGGTAGTGCACAGCTTATTACACGTTTCGGAGACAACACCGCCGGCCTGTCCAAAGAGGCCCTGGCGGAGCTGAATCGTGTCTATGGTCCGTTGAGTTTTGAAGAGCGTATCGCCCGTGTGTTCGAGGACTTCCCCCCCGAGCGCATCATGGTGACCTCTTCCTTTGCGGCGACCTCTGCCTATTTTCTGCACATCATTTCCAGTATCCGTCCTGAGCAGCCGGTGCATTTCATCGATACCGGTTACCACTTTGAGGAAACCCTCAAGTACAAGGACTACCTGGTGGAGCGATTTGGCCTGACCGTCATCGACGTGACGCCGGACCCGGATCATCACCAGGTGTCCCTGGAAAATCGCATGTGGGAATCTGACCCGGACCTGTGCTGCCAGGTGAACAAGGTCAATCCGCTGGACGAGGCCAAGGAAAACTACGACCTGTGGATTTCCAGCCTGATGGGCTGGCAGACTGAGCACCGTGCCGGCCTGCAGGTGTTCGAAGAGCGTGGCGGGATGATCAAATTCAACCCCATGATTGATGTGACCAAGGAACAGCGCGATAGCTATATCGAGAAGCACGATCTGCCGTTTCACCCGCTGGTAGCGGAAGGCTACAACTCTATTGGTTGCAGCCACTGTACCTTCAAGGGCGAAGGTCGCGAAGGTCGCTGGAAAGGCCAGCAGAAGACCGAGTGTGGTCTTCACCTCTAAGGTTATTCATTCCAGAACCACTGAAACCGGGCGCTCTATGCGCCCGGTTTTGTTTTGGGGCAGCCTTGAGTGCCAGGCAGAACGTTCCTGGTTGTGGGAGGCGATGTTCACATCGCGAAAGTCCATGGCACGGGTAACCCATGACCAGCAATTCATCACCCAAGAGGTTTTCCCCGTCGGCGTTGTTGTCTAGGCTAGGCGTTCGCGGATTACCCCGGTCCATTGAATGAAGCGCCTCCTGTCCCGTCGACGGTTTGCCATCCTGTTGTTGCTCTTGTTGATTGGCATGGCCGTGCTGCAGTGGTGGCCGTTGCCGACGCGGCTGCACGACACGCCCTATGCCACCCTGATGCTGGACCGCAACGGTCGCCTGCTCGATGCCCGGATTGCTGAAGATCAACAGTGGCGCTTTATGCCGGTGGCGCAGCTGCCCGGGAAATACGAGCAGGCATTGTTGCTGTTCGAGGACAAGCGCTTTTACCGACACCCGGGCATTGATCCGTTGGCTATCGCGCGGGCCCTGCGGCTCAACCTGGAGGCGGGCAGGGTAGTCAGCGGTGGCTCCACCCTGACCATGCAACTGGCCCGGCTGCTGCGCGACGACCCACCGCGAACCCTGATTGAAAAAGCCCGCGAGGCGTTACTGGCGTTACAGCTGGAGTGGCACTACAGCAAGCCGGAACTTCTCGTCGAGTACGCCAGCCGGGCCCCGTTTGGTGGCAACATTGTTGGTTTACGTGCGGCCGCCTGGCGTTATTTCGGCCGTGAGCCGGGAGCCTTGAGCTGGGCCGAAGCGGCCCTGCTGGCGGTGCTGCCTAATTCTCCTTCGCTGATCCATCCAGGGCGTAATCGCGAACGCTTGCTGGCCAAGCGCGATGCCCTGCTGCAACAACTGCACCGCCAGGGTGCCATGACAGAGGCGGATCTGCGGCTGGCGCTGATGGAGCCTTTACCTGCTGCGCCCAGGCCCCTGCCGGGTCTGGCCCCTCACTTGCTCAACACGTTGTCGAAGGCTTCCTCGCGGCGACTACTGACCACAACACTGGATGCGGATATCCAGCAGCGGGTCCATGAACTGGCCCGGCAGCATGGCCAGAGGTTGGTCCGCGATGGAGTGCATAACGTGGCAGTGGCGGTCATTGATCATCAGCAACGTGAGACCCGCGCCTATGTGGGCAATGTCTCCCACGGTGACCCTGTGGAATATGGTGCTGCCGTGGATATCGCCAGCGCCCCTCGCTCCACCGGCAGCGTGCTCAAGCCGTTGCTGTACGGCTTGATGCTGGATGACGGGCGCTTGCTGCCCGGCACCCTGGTGGCGGATCTGCCCACCAACTACGGCGGCTTCAGTCCGGAGAATTTTGATCACGGTTATCGCGGCGCAGTGCCAGCCCACCAGGCCTTGAGCCAGTCGCTGAACATTCCCGCCGTTCGCATGTTGAAAGATTACGGGCTGGGTCGCTTTCATAGCGAGCTACAGCGACTGGGCATGACCACCCTGTTTCGCAGCGCAGAGGATTACGGGCTCACCCTGATCCTTGGCGGGGCAGAAGGGCGGCTGGATGAACTCACAGCCATTTACGCGCAGATGATGGCCAGAGTCAGAGGGCTACCAGCAGGCCCGGTGCGAACACTGGCAGAGGAGCAGACAGGGACGCCACCGGGAATGGCAATCAGCCCCGGCGCCGCCTGGCTCACCCAGCAGGCCTTGCGGGAAGTGGCGAGGCCAGGCACGGCACAACAGTGGCGGCTGTTCACCTCCAGCCAGCCCATTGCCTGGAAAACCGGCACCAGCTACGGCTTGCGCGATGCCTGGGCCATTGGCAGCAATGGCCAGTATACGGTGGGTGTCTGGGCCGGTAATGGCAATGGTGAGCCCGCCCCGTCCCTCGGTGGTACGACAACCGCTGCCCCACTGATGCTGGATGTGTTCAGCCTGCTGGGTACAGCGCCCTGGCCACAGCCGCCCCTGGATGAACTGAAAACCGTGCAGGTCTGTGCCGACGATGGCTATCTGGCAGGGGGCCGCTGCGAGACGGTGGATCAGTTGGCTCCGAGACAGAGCCATTTCCAGACGGTTACGCCACACCATATCCGTGTGCACCTGGATGCCAACGGCCAGCGGGTGCACAGCCAGTGCGAGTCAGTGAGCCAGATGCAGCATCGGGACTGGTTTGTGCTGCCACCGGCACAGGACTGGTTCTATCGCCGCCATCATCCCCGTTATCGGCCCTTGCCCGCGTGGCGTGCTGATTGTGTTGCCGGCGCTCGTGCCATGCAAAGCGAGCCGCCCATGGCGCTGATCTACCCCCATGCCGGCACTGCTATCTACATCCCTGTAGAGTTGAATGGTCGCTTGGGCCGGGCGGTGTTCCGTGCCGTTCACCAACGTAGCAAGGCAGAACTGTTCTGGCACCTGAACGACGATTTTCTGGGCAAAACCCGATACTTCCACGAGCAGGCCATTGTCGCCGAACCCGGCTGGCATACGCTGACGCTGGTGGATGATCAGGGGTTTCGGTTGCGTCATCGCTTCAAGGTGCTAGGGAAATAGAGTCTGATGTTTTTGAAAATATAAAATCAGTATTGCAAGTCGAAGGATGGATAGAGGCTGATAATTAAAGAGTTTTTCCTAACTTCATGTAAGCAATATCTGACAATCTTTGTAAGCGAAATTTCTCCCTTTTGTAAATACCAAGCAGCTGCTCGTGAGAGATCTCACATTAATGCAGGTACCGACGTTTCAAAAGATGGTTTTTTGTTTAAATAACAACCAAAAGAGAGGAATTTCATCACATTTTCGAGAAATGTCGGGCTTTTGACACGACCCTTCATTACCGAAAAAATCGCCCCCGGATTGTGATCACCGGCTGGTTTTGCCGAGCAAAACTTTGGGGGCGGCATGGATAGCAGCACAAAAAAGAAAACCCGGAAAGCATTGTCATCGCGGTCGATCAGCGCACTGGTTTCCGGCGTGTCTCGCCTGGTGGATGGGCAGAAGCAGTTTGCGGATGAAATGGGGCTGCCTTATGCGCGCATCTTCCAAGATGGTTTTGAAGCGTTCAAGGACGCCCCGGTCGAAGACGTGATCTTTTCCTGGCTGAATGCCGGTAGCGGTGGCCATGAAAATATCGAGCAACTTTTTGTGGATCTGCTCGGCCACCAGATGGCGCTGGTAGAAGCCTTGGCAGAAATCCGCACCCAGCCTCCAACTCAGCCGACATCACTGCAAAACCTGTTTGGGCTATTCCGGTCCGACAGCAATCATCACACACAAGCATCGCATCGCAGCTACATGGAGGTGACCGCACCTGCGTTTGTTGCTGCGTATGCCCGTGCCCGGGAGCAGGGACGCTTCGACAGGCCGTTAATGGATAGTCGTTCAAGCTAAATTCACTTTGGTAGGTCTCATTATGCGTTTATTCGTTGTAATAGCGTGCGCTTTTCTTTTGTCCGCCTGCGGCACCCCAGCACTGAAATTCGGCGTGTCTTCCACCGCAGACATCAACAAGAACGAGTATGGCGAACCCCTGGCCGTGGTGGTCAGGGTCTACCAGCTCAAGGACAAGCGCAGTTTCGAAAATGCCAGCTTTGATGAGCTGTGGAAGGAAGATTACAAGGCATTGGGTAACGACCTGGTGATGAAAGAGGAAGTCACCATGGACCCGGCCTATCAACGCCACCTGGAACTTCCACGTCATGATCAGGCCGAGTATCTGGCGGTCATGGCGGTCTACCGCGAACCGGAAAACATGAGCTGGCGGGACATCGACGAGATGCCGGGTAATTTCTTCACCCGCCGCTTTGACAAGAAAGTGCGTATCACCCTCGAGAAGAACCGCATCCTTCTTGACTGAATGATCTTGATTTGACGAGTAGTGCCATGAGTCAGCGACAGCAGAAAATTGTTTGGGCAGAGGGCCTGTTCCTTGGCCAGCAGCATTTCCAGCAATGGGACCGGGTATTTCAGCGGGAGCTGCAACAGCGTAGTCAGCTCACCGCTCCCCATTGCTGGGGACTGGTATCGCTGAACCTGCTGGAAGAGGCGCTGGAAATGGGTCAGTGCCGCCTCGAATCTATTACGGCCATTCTGCCCAACGGTCAATGGGTTGTGCATGACAGCCAGCGCGATGGCGGGCCGCTGTTGTGTGACCTGACCGCAGGAGGCGATCGGGTGGATGTGTGGCTGGCGCTGCCGGATAACGATCGGGTAGCCGGCATTAACGGCTACCGGGAGCAGGGCAGGCTCTGTGCCTGGCGGGCGGATTATCAGGAAGTAGCGGATGAACACGATCCTTCCCGTACCCGGGAAATCATTGTCGGCAAGCCCAACCTGTCCCTGCTGCGGGGCGACGAAAGCCGCGAGCATTATTCTGCTTTTCGGCTGGCCAGTTTTGAGCAACAAGGTGATGGCCGTTATGCCCAGGTGGAAAGCTATATTCCCCCGGTGGTCACGTTGCAGGCCAGCGAGCAGTTGCAGGCCTGGATGGCACGCATTCGCGATCTGCTATCTGCCCGGGTTCGTCAGTTGTCGCAGCAGCGCAACAGCTATGGCGATATCGCTGATATGGGCAGCCGGGAAATGGGCCAGTTTCTGCGCCTGCTGCAACTGCGACCAGCTCTAGCCACGATGGACCATCTGATCCAGCAGGAAAGCAGCCAGCCGGAAACCCTTTACCGGGAGATGCTGCGCTTGATCACCGGACTGAGGGATTTTCAGGCGGATATGCCGGAGCTGGATGTGCCGCTGTACCAGCACGGAGATCTGGGATCAGTATTCGCCACCATGGAAACCCTGTTGCGTGAATCCCTGGCACAAAGTGCCAAAACCGCCAGTACCGCACTGTCTCTCAATCAGGAAAGCCCGGCCCTGTTACTGGCGGAGGGGGTTCCCTGGAGTAACCTGGACAAACAACACCTGTATCTCGGCGTTTACCACGAATCGGAAGACCCGAACTGGGTCACCGACTTTTCCCGTCAGGCCAAATCCGGCAGCCGTGAAGATCTGGAGCTGATTCTGGCATCTGCATTACCCGGTATCAGGCTGGCCCATACCCAGCGCCCGCCCAACAAATTGCCGGTAAAAAGTGGCTTCGAATATTTCCGTTTCGAACCCAGCGGTGAATTCTGGCCCCGGGCCATGGAAGCGGAAAGCCTGGCGGTGTTCCTGCCCGGTCAGTTCCAGGGCAGCCGTTTTGAACTGTTGTGCGTGGAGGATTGATGATGAGCGACTCACTGGTGGCAACTACCAATCCTTTGCTGGAATGCACTGCGCACCTGTTCACTCTGGTGATGCCACTCCGGGCGGGCGGCAGCGACGCGCCGGATGATCTTTACGAACAGGTACTGAATGGGTTTGACCAGTTCGAACGGCTGGCGTTTGAACGGCAGATTCCCACCGCCGATGTGCAGAACGCCAAGTTTGCCATTGCCGCTTTCATTGATGAAGCGGTCATGGCCTCGTCCTGGCCACACCGTATGGAATGGATGTCCCAGCCCCTGCAGCTGAAGCTGTTTGGTGAGCATCTGGGGGGCGAAGCGTTCTTCATCAAGTTGGGAGAGCTGCGCCAGCGTGGCGAGCAGAACCTGCATCTTCTCGAACTGTATTACGTCTGCCTGCAACTGGGGTTTGAAGGCGTCTACAAGTTACGTGGGCTGGAACAGTTGATGGCGTTGCAGGTTGATCTGCGCAGCCAGATTGATGGCCACCGTGGTGTTCCCGATCCGCGTCTGGCTCCCAACGGTGCCGCCCGTGAGCATGTGCTGGCCCGGGTAGGGCGCCAGATTCCCTACTGGGTCATCGCAGCGGTGACCGTGGCCATCGTCTTCTTCAGTTATACCGGCTATACGGCCGTCAGCATGAAAAGCGCCAGTGATGCCGCCGCGGACATTGCCCTGTTTCGCGAAAAACTGTTGACCTCGCCTTCCTACTCCTCGCTGTCAGAAGGGGACCTGAAATAATGTCGCTGGGCTCATTTTCTCAAATACTGAAAAAACTCGTTCTGTCACGCTTTGGCAGTTCCGCTATCGGTCTGCTGGCGGTAGTTGCCCTGATCTGGTTTGCCGGCCCGCGTCTGGGGCTGACGGGTACCCATCGTTATCTGGCCGTGGCCGCCGTTGTCGGGGTTTTTGCCCTGATCATGGGGATTCGTTTCCTGCTGGCACGTCGACACGGCTCACGGTTGCAGAAAGAAATCGGTGGCAACGAGGGCAGCGATGATGTGGATGCCCTCAAGGAAAAAATGACCGATGCCATCTCTTCATTGAAGGCGTCGCAGCTGGGGGCCGGTTACCGGGGCAGTGCCGCACTCTATGCCTTACCCTGGTACATGGTTATCGGCCCGTCGGCAGCGGGGAAAAGCACCTTGCTGCGCAATTCCGGCCTGCATTTTCCCTATGCCGATGCAGATGATCTGCACTTTCGTGGGGTCGGTGGCACACGTAATTGTGACTGGTGGTTCTCCGATCAGGCGGTGCTGCTGGATACCGCCGGGCGTTACACCACGGAAGAGGATGACCGCCAGGAATGGTTTTCTTTTCTGGATATGTTGCGCAAGGAGCGCAAACAAACGCCTATTAACGGTGTCATGGTGGCCATCAGTGTGGCGGACCTGCTCACCGCTGACAGCGAAGCCATGGAACGGCATATCAAGATCATCCGTGAGCGCATCAATGAACTTATGGAGCGTCTTGGGCTGTTGTTCCCGGTGTTCATCGTCTTCACCAAGACGGATCTGATTCCCGGTTTCGAGGAGTTTTTCGAAGACCTGAGTGACAGCGAAAGGGAACAGATCTGGGGCGCTTATCTGTTGGAAGAGGGCGCTGAGTCCAGCCCCGCCGAGCAGTTCGAAAACCATGCCCGGGAGTTGTATCAGAAGCTCTGCGACCTGCGCCTGCGCAAGCTGTCGATGCAGAGAAACCTGGAGCGCAAAGCAGCCCTGTACGGCTTTCCTGACCAGTTTCAGGTGGCCGCAGAAAAACTGTCGGAATTCATCAACCTGTTGTTCCGGGACAATCCTTATCAGGAAATGCCCCGTTTTGCCGGCGCCTATTTCACCAGTGGCACCCAGGAAGGCACACCGCTGACCCGACTGGTGGGCAACATTCGCCAGGCCTTCGGTCTGCCCAGCCAGGAACGCCCGGCACGCAGTACGCCGCCAAAACCCTTTTTCATCCATCGCTTTTTCACTGAGGTGGTCATCCCGTTGCAAGGCGCGGCGCAGGGCAACCGCCGGAGTCTGATATGGCAACGTGGCCTGAAAACTCTCTCCATGGGGGTTGCCCTGTCGATGGTGGTGGGCACGCTGCTGTTGCTGGGGGCTTCCTACGGGACCAACAAGATGCTGCTCGACAAGGGAGTGGCCTTGTCCCAGAAGGTAACCCTGGCCCTGCAGGATGACCGCTACGACAGCCTGGAACGGTTTCAGGTGCTAGATGCGCTTTACCAGCATTACCAGCAGCTCAAGGCCTATGAAGAGAACAAACCCTGGCGTTTTCGCTTCGGGGTCTATACCGGAGATCGCCAGCTGCCGGAGTTGCAAGACTTGCTGATGACGTCCATGGACGTGCTGTACCGGGATACCGCTATCCAGTCACTGGAGTATGCACTGGAAAATCATGCCAGAGCCTGGGAGTCCTCGGACCGTCAGGGCCAGGAAGCGATTCGCGAAGATTACTACGCGGCTCTGAAAAGTTATCTGATGCTGTCACGGGCGCCGCAGCGCATGCAAGCGGATCAGGCTGTCCCGGTGCTGAATCGTTTGTGGCTGGACCGTAAGGGCCTGCAGAACGAAGCGGTGTTCAAGGAAGCGGATAGCGATAGCTCTCATTCCCTGTACGGCATTGCCCATTTTTATCTGACTGAACGGGCAGAGCGGGATCAGCGGTGGAAAGCCCGTCAGGAACTGATTGATCAGGGGCGAACTCATCTGAAAACCCCGCCCAATGCCCAGCAAATGTATGCCCAGGTGATTTCCAAAGGCAGCACCGAGCTAAAACCCTATGGCATCGAGGACATGCTTGACCGCAATGCCCGCAAGGTAATCGGTGCGGCCACCAGGGTCGAAGGGGTGTACACCCGTCACGGCTGGGAAGACTTTGTGATGCCGCAGATTGATGCCCGCATTGAATCTGCCACTCGCGGTGACTGGGTGCTTACCGGGCAATACGGTCTGCGCGAAGGCGAAGATGCGGATGGCCAGTTGATTGATGAAGCCCTGGCGACGGAGCTGCGTGCGCAGATCCGGGATCTGTACTTCAGCGACTATGCCAAGGCCTGGCTGAGTTTCCTTTCTGATGTGCGTATCAAACGCTTCACCTCCCTGGGTGACGGGGTGAAAAAGCTTGATCGACTGTCCCGGGGGGATGGCCCCATCGGCCAGCTGATGAACGAGACCAGCAAGAACCTGGCGCTATATGAAGCCGCGCCGGATCTGGTGGATGGCGCTGTTCAGGCGGCGGCGCTGGAACAACGCAGCACGATCAAGGCACTGGATGAACGCACCACCGAACTGCGCCGGTTCACCAAAGCGGCGGAAGAACGCTCTGTCAGTGAACTGATCCATCAGTACTTGCTGATTCTGTCTGCTCTGAAAACCGACATGGAGCGGCTGTCACTCTCCGTGGATGTGGGGCGTGAAGCAGAAGTCTATGCGGGCAGCATTCTCGGACGGGGTGGCTCGGAGACCGAACTCTACAAGAGCTGGGTCACCATCAGCAGTCTGCTCAGCGGTGCAGACGTTACCACCCGTGAAGCGCTGCGCCCGCTGTTTGAAGGTGCGATGCGGGAAAGCTGGCGGAATGTGTTGGTGGAGGCCCGTGGTGGTATTGCTGATCAGTGGCAAACCGAAGTGGCCAGTGTGTTCGACAGCCGTCTGCGCAAGAAATTTCCCTTCGCCGAAAAAGGCCGCGATGCCACCCTGGATGACATGGCCGATTTCTTCCAGCCGGGCAATGGTCGGCTGTGGCGGTTTGTCGACGATAGCCTGAGTCCCTTCCTGGAACAGACCCGCCGGGGTGGCTGGACAGAGCGGCAATGGCTGAACCAGGGGCTGGGTCTGTCCAAACAGTTCATGGGTAGCCTGGCGTCGGCCCAGGTGATTACCGAGAGTCTGTTTGGCCGGGGTGGGCGCCGTCCGGAAATGAGCTTCTATCTGTATCCGCTGCCGGCCCGCGGTGTCAGTGAAATCATGTTGGAAAGCAATGGCCAGTCCTACCGTTACCGCAATGGCCCCCAGGAGTGGCGCCGGTTTACCTGGCCGGGTGACCAGAACACTCTGGGTGCCCGGGTAGCGGGGGTGTCCCGTCGTGGGCAGGTTCGTGACGAGGTGAAGGTCAGTGGCCCCTGGGCACTGTTCCGCCTGCTGAATCAGGCTGCCATTTCCCGGGAAAGCAGCTCCGAGTTCGTGTTGCAGTGGGAGCTTAATGGCGGACTCAGCGATCCACTGGTGGTGCGCTACCGGTTGCGTGCTGATCGCCAGGCCAATGTGTTCAGTCAACGGGTGCTGAGCAGTTTCAATCTGCCCCATGACATGTTGCGACCCCTGGTGCCGTCCGCTGGCAGTGTGCTGGAGGCAGGCTGATGCTGGGATTTCTTAAACAGCCCAAGCCGGTTGCCGCCAGTATGGCGGTGGCGGGCAAGCCGAAAATCGCCGCCTTTGGCAAACTCCCCATTCGTGCGGATTTCATCAAGCTCAATGTGGTTGAGCGAGAAATTCGCGAACTGGACGGTTGGGTGCAGGAAGGCTATGCACTGATCTCCCGACGCCTGAATGGCGCCCAGGGGGAGCAGGCGTTTCCTGATGCCGGCATCCACCATCTGGTGTTCTCGGCCACGGAAGAGCGGCGTCCAGTGCTTGCCACCATTGGCCCTGGCAGTGACCAGAGCGGGCGCTGGTATCCCTTTCTTATCAGCACCGTTACCCAGATTCCCTATCTGAAAGAAACCCAAGCGGCTGTGCCGGTGGTATATCAACGGTTTTACCAGCAGTCCGCCTCTGTAATCGGGCAGCGCTGGAAGACTGAACCACTGGATATTCTGCTGGGCTGCCTGGAAACCATTGCCGGTGAATGCCATCAGGATGAGCGCTCCCAGGCGGTCAAGCAGGAGCTGGGGTTGCTGCGTGCCACCTCGGTGGACTGTATTCACGAGCTGGCCGCTGCCTACGGTGATACCGCGCTTTTTTATCAGGGTGTGTGTGATTTGCTGGCCAATGTCATGCGCCGTGGACCGGCAAGGACCGGTTGGGGGATTCGTCTGCCATTACCAGGCGGAGAACACGGGCAGGTGTGTCTGGTGTTCTGGCTGCGGCTGATTGACAGCCTGCTGGGTGGCAACTGGTCAGCCAATTATTTCTGGCGCTGGGGGGAGGAAGGAGCGCAGGGGCAGTTGATCCTGTTTTTCCGCCGTGTCCCGCCCAGTTTTCTGCCTTACCTGTTTGATCCGACTCTGCGCGACGGCAATGTGCAGACCCTGTCCGACATGCTCAAGGGAACGGTGACACCGTCCCAGCGAGCCAGAGACCTGGCGGCATTGGAGCAGGGCAGCTTGCTGGATCTGCTCAGCCGCTTTGTCAGTGGAGGTCGGTTATGAGCAAGACGCAGAGCGAACTGCTGGCAATTCTGTCGCAGTGGGAAAACCGGGAAGCCGGTGAAGACCCCCGTTACAGCGATGGCTTTGCCCAGCTGCGCGGTGAAGTGGAAAAACTCAGCGGCAACGACTTCGAGCGTATCCGTGATCTCTCCCATACGGTGCTGCGCGAGCAGGCCCTGGATCTGCGGGTGCTGGCGTATACGTCACTGGCCTACGCCTACCTGTATGGGGTCAAAGGTCTCGCCGATGCGCTGGCGGCTTGGTGCTGGGCGATCGAGTATGCCTGGGAAAACTGTCATCCCGCTCGCCCCAATGCTCGCCTGGGTGCTTTTGAATGGCTGAGGAATGAGCGCTTCCCGGTTTATCTCAGCAAGCATGTTTGCAATCAGGATGAGCTGGAACAGCTGGAAACCCAGCTGACACGTTTTCACACCTTGCTGGATGACAAGATTGATGACGGTCCCCGTCTGAAAGCGATTACTGACTGGTTGGCCGAGCAGAAGAAAAAACAGCCGGCAGTTACCGAGTCGGCCGCTCCAGAAGAGGACAACGCTGATCAGCCACAAGCTGAGTCAACACCGCAGACATCCACACGGCAGCAATCCGCTGCCGGGCCGGCGGCACCGGTGGGCAATATCGACAGCGATAAGGCAGAGCAGAAGGCCCTGCGCGAATTGCTGGCCTGGTATCGCCACGAAAAACGCTATGAACCCATGGTGCGCCTGTCTCGCTCCATGCGCTGGTCTGCGTTGACGGTGCCTCCCGCGGACAAGGGAAAAACCCGTATTGCACCGCCGCGTGCGGCTTCCCTGAATGCAGTGTCTTCGGCATTGGATAGACAGCAATGGGATGAAGCCCTGTTGGCTGCCGAGCGAACTTTCCTGGAACCGGGCGGGCAGTTCTGTCTGGCATTGCAGCACGCTGCCTTCCAGGCCGCTCAGGGGTTGGGGCTGGGCAACCTGGCGGATCTGATCAGCCGAGAATGCCGGGCCCTGCTCACTGCCCGGCGCGATCTGATCAAGTTGCAGTTCAGTGATGGCACTCCCTTTCTGGATGGCACCGCCGCCAACTGGGTGGAATCGCTGATGACCGATGACAGCGACAATACCAGGAGCGATGACAGCCTGTGGGGCCAGGTGGGGGTGGAAGCCGCCGCCGCCAGCCAGCAGGACGGCCTGGTGGCCGGGCTCAAGATAATCGACCAGACACCGACCCGGGGGCGAAAAGCCCGTTCCGAGCAGGATCTGCTCAAGGCCGAGCTGTGTCTGGTGAACCAGCGCCATGATCTGGCGCTGCCGTTGCTGGAGGCCGTTGCGGAACGTCTGGACGACCACGGCATACCCGCCTGGGAGCCCACGTTTGCACTGCGGGTCTGGCGCCTGCTGCAGCAAGCGCTGCGCGCCCAGGATAACAACGAGCAGGCGCAGATGCGGCTGGAGCAGATCGGCCAGCACATCAGCCGTACCGATATCACCGCCGCCGCAGCCATGCTGTAACGGCATTCATGTTCATGGATCGACAAGTCAACGAGGGGAATCATGTCTAAAAGCTTTCAGAATGAAGTGCCGCGGGCACGGGTCAATATCACCCTGGATCTGGAAACCGGTGGAGCCAAGAAGAAACTCGAACTGCCGCTGAAACTCCTGGTCATGGGGGATTACAGCAATGGTCAGGCGGAAGGGCGGCTGGCTGAACGCGAGCGGGTACGTATTGATCGCAACAACATCGATGATGTGCTCAAGGACATGGCTCCCCGGGTGAAATACACGGTGGAGAACCAGCTCCGTGAAGATGGTTCTGAAATCGAAGTGGATCTGGCGTTCGACAGCTTCAAGTCCTTCAAACCTGAAGCGGTGGCCCAGAGCATCCCGCAGCTCAATGACATGCTGGCCATGCGCAGCCTGCTCAAGGATCTGAAATCCAACCTGCTGGATAACAGCAAGTTCCGCCGCGAGCTGGAGCGCATCGTCAAAAATCAGCCTGAGCTGGAATCCCTGATGGGCCAGCTGGAATCCCTGGTGCCACTGGATGGCGAAAGCAGCGGCGAATAAGCGCAGTGCAGCAAGGAGAGATTGCATGAGTACACAACAGACGCAACAGGCCACCACCGAGGTGGAAAGCCAGGAAGAAGGCAGCATCTACGAGCGCCTTTGCAGCATGGTGGACATCAACCCGGTGGGGCAGCCACTGACCCTGCAGACCTTTCACCACAGCGAGAACCTGGCAGAAGTGCCGCTGGAGCAGCGGCTGACGGCGGCGCTACAGGTCTTTCTCGACCTGGCCAGTCGCAGCGACAAATTCGATCGTATCGACAAAACCCTGCTGGACCAGTACATCGCCCGCATCGACAGCGCCATCAGCACGCAACTGGATGCGGTCATGCACCACCCGGAATTCCAGAAAGTGGAATCCGCCTGGACCTCCCTGAAGTTCCTGGTGGACCGGGCCGATCCCAAGGCCAACATCCGCGTGGAGTTGCTGGATGCCAGCAAGGAAGACCTGGCCGAGGATTTCGAGGATGTGCCAGATGTGACCCAGTCCGGGCTGTTCAATCATCTTTACATCCAGGAATACGACACCCCGGGCGGTGAACCCATGTCCGCGGTGATTTCCAACTTCGAGTTCGATTGTTCTGCGCCGGATATTTCCCTGCTCACGGAAATTTCCCGGGTGGCTGCCGCGTCTCATTGCCCTTTCCTGGGCAGTGCCGGCAGCAAGTTCTTCGGCAAGGATGCCATCGAGGAAGTGCCGAAGATTCAGGATATCGGCAGCTATCTGGAAAAAGCTGAGTACACCCGCTGGCGCAGTTTCCGTGAAAGCGAAGACTCCCGCTATGTGGGCCTGGTAATGCCGCGCTTCCTGCTGCGTCTTCCCTATGGGGAAAGCAATCCGGTGCGCCAGTTCAACTACCAGGAAAGCGTAGCCGGCGAAGACCACGAGAAATACCTGTGGGGCAATGCCACCTTCGCCTTCGCATCCAACATGGCGCGCAGCTTCAAACAGTACGGCTGGACGGTAAACATCCGGGGCCCGGAAGCGGGCGGCAAGCTGGAAAACCTGCCGCTGCATCATTACGACGTTGGCCGTGGTACCCAGGCCAAGATTCCTACGGAAATCCTGATTTCGGAAACCAAGGAACTGGAATTCGCCGAGGAAGGGTTTATTCCGCTGAGCTTCTACAAGAACAGCGACTACGCCTGCTTCTTTTCAGCCAATTCCACCCAGAGACCGGCGGAATATACGACAAAAGAAGCCACCGCTAACTCACGCATTAATTCGCGTTTGCCTTACATCTTCCTGGTATCGCGTCTGGCACATTACCTCAAGGTTCTGCAGCGCGAAAACATTGGTGCCAGCAAAAGCCGCCAGGAACTGGAAAACGAACTCAACGACTGGCTCCAGGGCCTGGTTACCAAGATGAACAATCCGGATCCGGAACTGGTGGCCAATTACCCGCTGCAGGATGGCTATGTGAAAGTGCAGAGCATTCCCGAAAACCCGGGCTACTACCGGGTGGACATGGCCGTCATGCCGCATTTCCAGATCGAAGGGGTGGATGTGCGCCTGTCACTGGTGTCCCAGCTACCGGCTGGCAAAGACGGCTGATCACTTTGGCAGGCGGGGGCCAGAAACTCCCTGCCTGCATGGAACACATCCTTGAGCCGTGAGTAACAACAAGGTTGTTGCCCTGGGGGGAGGGTGTGCGGGGCTGGCATCAGCCGGCCTTTGATAAAACTGAAACTGAACAGGAGGTTTTCTTATGGCGATTCCCGCCTATATGTGGATCAAGGACGATCAGGGGAGCGAGATTGAAGGGTCTGTTTCCATTGCAGATCGGGAAGGGAGCATCGAGGTGCTGCATTTCGATCATGAGCTGCGTATCCCCACCGATGGTGATACCGGTTCCCTGACCGGCACCCGCAAGCATGAACCCTTTGTCTTCACCAAGGGTTTCGACAGTGCGTCACCGTATCTGTACAAGGCTTGCAGCAACGGTCAGACCCTGAAGGAACTGGTGCTGCGCTGGTTCCGCATCGACGATACCGGCACCGAGAAGGAATATTTCCGTCACACCCTCAAGGACGTGAAAATCACTTCCGTGAAGCCGGTGATGCACAACGTGAAGGACATCGACAAGGAAAGCTATCCGCATCTGGAAGAGGTGTCCGCACGCTATGCTGCGATCACCTGGACCTATGTGGACGGCAACATCGAGTTCTCCGACTCCTGGACCGAAGGCCGCTAAGAGCCCGGGGGCGGATTTTGTTCGCCCCCACCCAATCCATTTTGTCGCATCACGAGGGATTATGTCCGCTGCCCTGTTCGAGATCATTCATGGCCGGTTTGCCGATGGCACACCGGTGGCGTCGCTGGAAGGCCGCGAGGCGCGCCTGCGTAGCATTCACGATCATCTACAGCGATTGCTCAATGCACGCTATGACGTGCTGGAGCATCTGCCCGAACATGGCCTGCCGGATCTGCCGTCTCTCTATGATGCCTTGCCCTATTCAATCGACACCCTCGCTCGCCTGGTGCGCGAGACCATCGTTCGCTTTGAACCGCGCTTGCAACATATCCAGGTAACGGCGCGACGGGAGAGCTCCACGGACTGTGTAGTGCAGTTGGAAGTGACCGGTGTGGTACCGGAAGGCGGCGTGGCCCGTTTCCGTACCTATTTCCAGAGCGACGGGGGTGCCGATATCAAGGCGGGAGCAGCCAATGCGCGAGTATTTTGAATCCGAAATGCGGTTGCTGCATGAGGCCGCCGCCGATTTTGCCAAAGCCCATCCCGAGCAGGCCAGGATGCTGAACCTGGCTGAAGTCCGTGACCGCGACCCTTATGTGGAGCGTTTGCTGGAAGGAATGGCATTTATCGCAGCACAGATCCGCACCCGTATTGATGACAGCGAAACCGCTATCAGTGAGCAACTGCTGGAGCAGCTGTGCCCCGGCCAGTTACGCGGCTATGCCAGCCGCACGGTGATGAACTTTACCCCGGATGCCAATGCCCAGGGAGGCAAGAGCCTGCCAGCTGGCAGCATTATCCGCTCCGCTCCGGTGGGGGAGGGCAGGCAGCAATGTCACTTTTCCACGCTGGCTGACTTACAGATCCTGCCATTGCAGGTCAGCGGCGTTCAGACCCGCGAAACCGGTAATGGCAGCACTGAACTGACCCTAACACTGGCCCATGCTGGCGCCGGTAATCTGGCGGATCTGGATCTGTCTACTCTGGACATTTACCTGCACTGCGACCCGGCGCTGGCGCTGGCGTTGTGTCATGGCCTTAGCCGGCCGAACGGAAAGCTGGGCTTTTCGGTGGATGGCTCATCCTGTGGTGAACTGGACGCCGCTGATGTCAGCATGCCGTATCTGGAGGAGTTGTCCCATACCGGTCACCACCGCGGGCTGCCCGGTTTTTCCCTGCTACAGGATTATTTTGCCTGGCGGGAACGGTTTTTCTTTATTCGTATTGCCGGCCTGTCGCAGCTGACCTTCCCGGACAAGGGGCGTGAATGTCAGTTGCAAGTGGAACTACCTTTGCAGCTGCCGGCGGAGCATCAGCTCAAGCGCGAGCATTTTCAGCTTAACTGTGTGCCGGCCATCAACCTCTACGAGCTGGACGCGGACCCTCTCGATGTGGATCAGAAACGGGCGGAATACCGTTTCCTGCCGGACCAGAAATACCCGGATACGGTGGTTCTGCATGAGATTCTGTCGCTGACCGGTCGCGATCATCGCAGTGCCCGGCTTACCGACTACCAGCCGTTCTACCGTGCCCATGATTTCAGCCAGGGCGAATACTGTTATCGATTAACACGCCGCGATCTTGGGCTGGCCACGCCGCAACCGTTTATCAGCCTGTCCGGCCCCGGCCTGATTCCGGCGCAGACGCTGTCTGCTCGTGTCAGAGTCAGTGACGGCTATTTGCCACGCCGTTATCTGGCGGAAAACCAGATTACCCGGCCCGGCGAGGGCGTGCCGTCGTCCCTGTCGATCCGCAACCTCAATCGCCCCTGCAGTTACCTGCCGTGCCCGGACAGCAGCGCCTATCGCTGGCAATTACAGGCACTGATGCAGCTTTCCGCAGTGGGGCTGGCCAACCGCAACAGCCTGCAATCACTGATGGGCTTGCTGGACTGGACGGACCGGCAGGAAAACCAGCGTCGCCGCCAGGCCCTGCAGGAGGTGAGTGTCACGCCGGTGACTCGGATGCTCAAGGGAATGCTCTACCGGGGTGCGGTGGTAACGGTGCAGCTCAGCCAGGGTGACTTTTTATCGCTGGACGATATCTACCTGTTCGGCTGCGTACTGCACCGTCTACTCAGCCAGCTTGCGCCGATAAACGAGAGCGTGGAATTGCGCGTTATCGCCCAACCCAGTCAGAAGGAGTTTGTATGGGAACCTCAGGTGGGTTGCGCGGCGCCGATGTAATGCAGGGGCTGTTACGAACGCCCCAGCAGTTTGATTTTTCCCAGGCCATGGAGTTGCTGGAAGCCAGTGACCCGGAAGGGGCGGTGTTTGGTCAGGGGCTGGAAAAGCGGGTGCGCCTGTTGCCGGATGACAATCTGGTTTTTCCAGCCTCGGATATTCGTGGCTGCCAGCAACAGTCAGCACAGTTGACCTTGTTGATGGGCTTTTTCGGTTTGTATGGCGTTGATGCACCGGTGCCCCATTATCTGCTCGACAGGACCACCGCCGAGGATGACGATGCCGCACGCATGCGCGATTTCCTCAATATTTTCAATCCGCGCTTCTATGCCCTGTTGTACCGGGCCATGCAGATTTCACGACCGGCGGCGGGGCGCTTACCCGCCGCCTTCCGTGGCAGTGCGGATGCGCTGTCTGGCCGGCTTGGCGGAGACAATGGCCAACAGGTTGAGGCTGACAGGGACAGACGCTATTTCCCGGTAACGAAAATCCGCAGCGCCGGTGGCTTGCAAACCCTGCTACGGGATCGTCTGCCCGGCATCGGCGTGGACGTGCAGGATCGGCAGCCCGCCTGGCAAGCCCTCGGCGAAGGCTGTGTGCTGGGCCGCAATGACTGCGCCCTGGGGGATAACGCCATCCTCGGTGGCCAGGCCTATATGGCCAACGGCAATGTGGCCGTCCGCCTGGGCCCGGTGGATTCCCGGGCCGCACAACAATTACTGCCCGGCCACAGCCAGGGCGACAACCTGAGACAACAACTGGATGACTACCTGCAAGGGCAGGTGGGGGCCGAGCTGCAAATCCGCGTGTGTCCCTCGCGGCGGCGCAGCGTGGGGCTGGGTACCGATGAACAGCGTCTGGGCTGGTCTGCCTGGCTGGGTGAACGCCTGCAACAGGAATATGTCATCCGCGTGGCACCGGAAACCGCGCGCAGTAACGGGAACTAATCCATGGAGGGGAACATGCAAGGTCAAACCATCCGCCGGCTGGTGGAAAAACTCAACGATACCTGTGCCCGCGCATTGGAACAGGCGGCGGTGTTCGCTGCCGCGCGCAGCGATTACGAAGTGCGCATTGAGCATGTGCTGATCAAATTACTGGAAAGTGATCTGCGCAATGACCTGCAACTGGCATTGGCCCACAGCGGCATCAGCGCCGATCAGGTGTTCGAATCGCAGATGCAGGCTCTGTCACGGCTGCGCACTTCCAATCCGGAAAAACCGGTGTTCTCCGCCCGTCTGGTGCAATGGCTGGAACAGGCCTGGCTGGCTTCCAGCCTGTATTACCAGGGCGACACCATTCGCAGCATCAGCCTGCTGGATGCCTTACTGGAACTGCTGCCGCGCCTGGGCGACAACGCTTTTGCCTTGTTGGAGTCCATGTCACTGACGCAATTGCGCGAACACTTTGCGACCTGGACGGCGGCTTCCGTAGAGCAGCCGCGCAGTGCCACGGATGTTACCGACGAACCGGGCAGTGCCGGCGCCGCATCCCGCCCGGCAGGCGAAGAAGCGTTGAGCCAGTTCTGTCAGGATTTTACCGCCGAGGCCCGTGAAGGGCGTCTTGATCCGGTGGTTGGTCGGGGTGACGAAATCCGCATGGCGATCGATATCCTCTGTCGCCGCCGCAAGAACAACCCTATCCTGGTGGGTGAACCCGGGGTGGGTAAAACTGCGGTGGTGGAAGGTCTGGCCCAGCAAATCATTAACGGTGAAGTGCCCGAGGCACTAAAAGACGTGCGCTTGCTGGGGCTGGATCTGGGCCAGTTGCAGGCCGGGGCCAGCGTCAAAGGGGAATTCGAGCGTCGCCTGAAACAGGTGATCAGCGAAATCCAGCATTCACCCACTCCGGTCATTCTCTTTATCGATGAGGCCCATACCCTCATCGGTGCCGGCGGCGACGCTGGCCAGAACGATGCCGCCAACCTGCTCAAGCCGGCCCTGGCCCGGGGCGGCATGCGCACCATCGCCGCTACCACCTGGGCGGAGTACAAGCGCTACTTCGAACGGGATGCGGCCCTGGATCGCCGCTTCCAGCGGGTTCCCGTTGATGAGCCCGATGGCGAGCGGGCGCTGCTGATGCTCAGTGGCCTGAAGGACAAGTTTGCCGATCACCATGGCGTACACCTGACCGACGAAGCCTTGTCTGCCGCTGTCACCTTGTCCCAGCGCTATATCACCGGTCGCCAGTTGCCGGACAAGGCCATTGATGTGCTCGATACCGCAGCTGCCCGGGTGCGACTCAGTCAGGCCAGCCAGCCCAGGGGTCTGTCACAGGGCGCAGAACGTCTGCGTTATCTGGAGCAACGGCTGACCGCCCTGCAGCAGGATCAGGCTCAAGGGCTGCCTGCCGATGAACGTCTGCGCCAACAATTGACGGCAGAGCAGGATCAGGTAGCCGCCGAAATGGAAACCACCGAACAGCGCTGGCAGCAGGAACAGGCCACCGTGGCCGCCCTGGATGGTAGTCGCGAAAAGCGCGAGGCGCTGCATGCGGTGCAGGCCGGTGAGCCCATGATCCACCCGGAAGTGAATGCAGCCACGGTAGCGTCGGTCATCGCGGACTGGACCGGGGTGCCGCTCGGGCGCATGCAGCGTGATGAAGTGTCGGTGCTGCGTGATCTGGAGCAGCGCCTGTCGCAGCGGGTGGTGGGTCAGGATGGCGGCTTGAGCATGCTGGCGCGAACCCTGCGCGCCGCCAAGGCGGGGCTGCGAAAAAACGAAGGGCCCCTGGGTGTCTTCCTGCTTGCCGGCCCCAGCGGTGTGGGCAAAACCGAAACGGCCCGCGCCCTGGCCGATGAACTGTTCGGCGGTGAGCGATTCCTGGTCAGTATCAACATGAGCGAATACCAGGAAGCCCATACCGTGTCCCAGCTCAAGGGCAGCCCGCCGGGGTATGTGGGGTTCGGCGAAGGTGGCGTGCTTACCGAAGCAGTGCGCCAGCGCCCGTACTCGGTGGTCCTGCTGGATGAAGTGGAAAAAGCCCACCCGGATGTGATGAACCTGTTCTATCAGGTATTCGATCGCGGCGTATTGCGCGATGGGGAAGGGCGGGAAATCGATTTCCGTAACACCGTTATTCTGATGACCTCCAACCTGGGCAGCGACACCCTGCAACAGCTGGCGTTGCCACCGGAAGAAGAACCGGCGCAGGCACAGGACGATCAAGCCGATAACAACGATAACGACGGTGAAGAGGAGAACCCCTGGCAGGCACCAACCGATGCACAGCTGATCAGCGCCATCGAGCCGGATCTGCGCCGCCATTTCGCCGCCGCCTTGCTCGCCCGCATGCAGGCGATTCCTTTCCGACCTCTGGATCAGGACATGCTCAATGCGGTGGTGGCCATGCGTCTGGATGCGGTAGCCCAGCGGTTGATGCAGGCCCACGGCATTACCTTCCGGGTGGACCAGAAAGTCATGGAACAACTGTCGCGACAATGCCAGGTGGCCGAGAGCGGTGCCCGCCAGGTGGAATCCGTCATCGAGCAGCAACTGATGCCGGGCCTGGCCCAGCAATTGCTGGGCTACATGGCCGACGACGACATGCCCGACATTCTGACCCTGGAACTGGATGAACAAGGGCAGATCACGGCCGTCTTCGCGGACCAGCCGGTGCCGGAATCCCTGAGCGCCTGACGATAACCACAACACAACAAGGACAGTTCCATGGGTATCGACAAGTATCTGGACCGAGCCAAAGACCTGATCGGTGACACAGGGATTCCCTCATCGGGCAAGTCGGCACTGTCCGGCTCGAGTCTGCCTTCCGTTGATGGTGGCGGTTTGCTCAATGGCAATATGTTGTCCGGGTTGGCTAACGGGGACGTTTCCCTGGACAGCCTGAAAGCCTCTGTCATGCAGCAGCTGGAGCAGGCCGCCGGCGGTGCCATGCAGCAATTGATGGACGCCCCCAAGTGTCGTTTTTTTATTGATGTGGCAGGCATGGGCGACGAGGCCCTGGCCGTGGAATGTTTCGCCTCGCAGGATCTGGCGCTGTCGTCCCTGGGACGCATGCAGGTGGATGTGCTGGCGCGCATCGAGCCTTCGCTAGGCTCCCTGCCCGGGGAATCTGCCACCCTGAGAGTGGAAGGAAACGGCGGTCAACAACAGCACTTTGCCTTCATGGTGGAAGCGGTGGAGGAGCTTGGCGCCAGCCCGGAAGGCGCTCGCCTGCGACTGCATCTGGTGTCGCCGCTGTTTCCGCTGGCCCTGAATCGTCACAACCGGGTCTTTCTCAACAAGACCGTGCAGGAAATTATCGAACAGGTGCTGGAAGAAGCAAGCTTCAACGCCGATGACATCACCATCGAGTTCAGCCAGCCCCAACCTGCGCGAGCCATGACCGTGCAATATGAAGAAAGCGACCTGGATTTTCTGGAACGGCTGCTGGCCCGTGACGGCGCCTTTTACGCCGTAGTCCATGGCGACAGCGGCCCACACTTTCACTTTCATGATGACAGCGTGGCCCTGCAGGAAAACCTGGGCAGCGCCATGCTGGAGTTTCATGTAGAAAGTGGCCAGGCAGCCGGCAGTGAGCGCGTGTTTCAGGTTACCCGCACCCATTCACTGGCGCAGCGGTACGTTCAATGTTTATGACCATAATCCGGACACTCCGGATAACCCGCCCCAGGGCTATGCCGAAGGCTTGGGCGGTCGGGGCGACCAGTGCTATTGGGGCGTTAATGCCGTGGACGCGGAGCAGGGCAATGCCATGGCCCGCGTTCGCTGCGAAGTAGAAGACGTACAGCGGCAGACGGTGATCGCGCGGGCCGACACAGGCCAGTTCGTACCCGGCATGAAGCTGATCCTTGCAGGCCACCCCAGCCACGACGGCGAATGGCTGGTGGCTGCGGTGAGTATTCAAGGTGACCAGCGTGTGGGCCATGCCTTCGGCCAGAACAGTGACCGTCCCGGCCTGCAAAGCGAACTGACCCTGGTGCCGGTATCCATCCCCTGGCGCAGCACAGCGTCCTGGCAGCGGGCACCGGTTCACGGCAGCTTTGCTGCCGTGGTGGAAGGGGATGGCAGCGATTATGCCTACCTGGACGATCAGGGCCGTTACCGTATCCGTCTTCCCTTTGATCTCAGTGATTCACCGCAGGGGGAAGCCAGCCCGCCGATACGCCTGATGCAACCCTACGGTGGCCCGGACAGTGGTATGCACCTGCCCCTGCATGGCGGTACCGAAGTGTTGCTCAGTTGCGTCAACGGCGATATCGACCGCCCCATTATCCTCGGCGCTCTCAGTAACCCGGCCACGCCGGGGCCGGTCACCGCGTCCAACCCCAGTCAGCATATCCTGCGCACCCGCGGTGGTAACGAATTGCTGATGGAAGACCGGGCTGGCGAAGAACGCATCGAACTGTTCACCCATGAACGAAAAAACCGTTTGAGACTGGATGCCCGGCAAGACGCCCATCAGGTAACCCTGGAAAGCGTGGAAGGGGATATGGCACTGCGTGCCGGTGGCAACATGACCACCGAAGTGGGCGGCTCGCAGAATACCCAGGTTGGCGAAGATCAGACAGTGACCGTGGCCCGCCATCTCAAGTTGATGACTCAGGAAGGCGAGGTGGAGCTACAAGCCGGCTCGGACCTGCTGTTCAAGGCCGGCGACAATCTTCGCATGGCAACGGACAAGGGCGACATGACCCTGCATGCTGGCAAGGATCTGATTGCGAAAGCCGAAGCCAACTTCTCCATGGACGTGGTGTCCGGTGACGCAACAGTGGTGGTGGATAACGGCAAGCTGGGCATGGATGTACAGGGTGCCATCACGATTCGTGGTTCAGGCAGTGCACCCATTCGCCTCAGCCAGGGCGGCGGCACCATTGAAATCACTCCCGGGGGGGATCTGATTATTGACGGCCCCAATGTGGAAATCTCCGGTGGCTCCATCAAGGTGGATGGCCAGATGGTAGGCAGTAACTAAAACCTTCACCCGGAACAAAAGCAGGGTGGGGTAGCCGTAGGCGTAACCCTCCACCCCAGGATCGACGTAATACGCATAACCAAGCAATCAGGGAAGGCTGCGATGGGTTGGCTGGATAATATCGAAGGCAAACTGGACGACGCTCTGGATGACGTCAAAGAAGAAATTGGTGAACGGCTGGAGCAGGCTGGTGCGTCATTGTTTGGCAACGGTAATGAAGGCCTCGGCGGGGGTGAAATTGCCCTCACCGTTGATGGGCTGCCATTGGAGCCCTATGCCCTGACTGCGGATTCTTCTCTCAATCAGATCAGCGAGTACCGGTTTTACTGTGCGGTTGCCGTGGGCGTGGAAGCGGGCAGCTTTCTGGACAAGCCGGCGCAGTGGAGCTGCACCAGTGCGGATGGCCTGAGCCGGGATTATGCCGGCAAGGTGACTCGTATTGATCAGGGGCGGGTCCTGCCTGATGGGCAGGAGGAGTGGGTGCTCACCGTAGCCTCAGGCCTTGCGGCGCTGCGACAGCAATCCCGTTATCGCATCGTTCATCGCCGCACCGTCATCGAACTGGCGGAAGAGTTACTGCAGGAATATGGCCTTACGGTGGACAACCGCACCCATGAACACTATCCGCCCATGGACTGGACGGCGCAGGTAGGAGAAACCGACCTGCAGTTCTTGCAGCGCCTTCTGGCCCGGGATGGCATCTGGTTCTATTCCACCTTGGCAGAGCAGGGCGAGGTCATCGTCCTGGCCGACGATCAGCACGGTGCCAGCCGCGCAGACCGGGGTGAGCTTGCGGTTACCGCAGAAACCGGCGGGAGTCGCAGTGTGGCTGGCCATGCCACGGTTGCATTGCGCCGGTCGCGTCGCTATTACCGCTGGCAGCCCGACCGCAGCCGGGTTCATCAGCAAGTGTGTCCATCGGAAGCCGCTGCTCTGACACGGGAAAGTCAGTCATCGGCAGGCAAGGTGGCAACCCAGCAAACCTTTTTCCTGTCTGGCAGCGGTGATGCCCATGCCGCTCTGACGCAAGCACGCCTTGAGCAGGAAAGGCAGCAATGTCGGTCCCATACCATTCTTGTGTCGGGGGCGGTGGGGGACTTGCAGGCTGGTCAGTGGCTTCCCGTTGAAGGGCATGGCCCTTGCCTGATTACTCGTGCTGCGCTTACGTTTTCCTCCCCCAGAAACCACCTGGGTAACAGCCCCAATGGATTTAGCTGGGAGGCTGAGCTACTACCGTTAGCGCAGCCCTTTCGCCCGGCGTTGCCTGCTCAAATCTCGCTACCCCTGGTTTTCCCGGCACGGGTCGAAGCTGGCGGCCCCTATAGTCATGTGGATGGCATGGCCAGCCGTAAAGCCCGCATTGATTTTGACGATGGCGACCAGCCTCTTACCGAATCCAGCCCACCCCTACGCCAGCTACAGCCCCACGGCAGCTTGCCCGGCAAAGACGGGCAAGCCACTGGTTGGGACTGGCCGCTGAGAAACGGTGCTGAAGTGCTGTTGACCTGCCTGAACAACGACCCGGACAAGCCGTTGATACTGGGCTATGCACCCGCAGCATCCCAACCGGGCCCGGTGAGTAACCGAAACGCGCCGGAAAATCGTATCCTTACCCCGGCCGGTCATTTGTTGAATCTCAATGACAGAAAAGAGGCGCAAGCAATTACCCTGAACACCCCGGATGGGCAATGTCTCCTTGATCTGGACGCCAACAGCGAAAGCCCGCTGGTGACTCTCGCCTGTGAGCAAGGGGCATTAGTGATGCGCGCAGGCCAACATCAGAATATTGACGTCGGAAAAAACAGCCAGATCCGCATCGGTAGCGACAGCACAACGCAAGTCCTGAACCGCTCTGTGAATCACACGGACTCCGGTGTGATTCACCACCAGTCCCAGACCAATACCCATCTAACCGCCACCGACAATGCGGTGCTGGAATCCGGCAAAAACCTGGAACTGTACAGTGCTGCCAACAACCAGCTTCGAGTACAGGGAAGCGCAACCATTACTGCCAGGAAAGGCTTGGCCAGCAAGGTCGGCGGCAACCTGCACCTGCAAGCGACCGACGCCATCGACATCCGTGGCGATGGCAGCGGAGATCTCACCCTGCATCAGGGGGGTGGCGGTATCACCATTAAAGCGAATGGCACGGTGCGCCTGTTCGGCAATACGGTGACGCTGAAGGGGCAAAGTGGCGTTACCTTCAATGGCGACAAGGAATACGGGGTGCCCAAGGGGGTCAAGGCGGATAAGCCGGTGCCGATGCCTGCCAGTGCGATCACCCCCGTGGCAGAGATGGACCTGGACCCGGAATGGCAAGGCGAGTCTTCCTCTGCACAGTTGCGCTCAGTGAGATGGCAAGAGCAGACCGTTCAGTTGGGCGATGAAACCACAGCGATAGTGCGCGTCCGAGGTTTGAATCCCGATGAGACATTATCGCTCACCCTGGTTGAGCGATATGGCGACAATGAGCGAGATATAGAAAGCTGGCAGCAAACGATAGAAAAGACAGCCGGCGATATCCGCGTGCTGTGGCCAGTCAGCTTGCCAGGTGGTGTGATTCAAGTGACCGGTGATGAGGAAGATTCGGCACTGTTGACCCGGGATTATCTGCTCAGGGTCCGCTATCAAGGGCAGGTACTCGATACCGAGCTGCCCCTGAATATAATGGATAGTCTGAGGTTTACTCCGCTCTCTGAAGCGGGAGGGCCTCTACCGGAGGGTACCCCGGGAAGCCTGGAGGACAGCAACGGCGATATTCATTATAGCCAGGTGACGAATGGGCTTTTGACTTTTCCCGGGGTGCCTTTAGGGCAAGCTCGTTTGAGCCTGGATCATTATGAACATCTGAGCCAGCCCGAATACCAGGCTGCTACAGAGCAACAGGAGGGTGCTGAAAGTTGTTCCCTGCGAGCCTGCTCCAGAGCAGAACTCTGTCCCGTTGATGACGATGAAGCCACAGAACTGACCTGCAAGTTGGCTCCGATTGAGGATCTGGTGATCATTCCGGCCAGTGAAGAAGTCCTGTTGCTGACCGGCGCTGAGGTGCAACGCCTGGAGCGACTGGAAGAGAAATACAACGCGCCGGTGATTGCCCTTCAGGAGGCTATTCAAGCCGGTGACGATCAAGCAGTGGATAATGCCAAAAAAGAGCTGGAAGCATTATTGGCGCAACCCGCCAGTAATAACGGCGGTAGCAGTGAAGGCGACAATGGCAACCCTCCACAGTATGCAAAAGGAGGGAGCGCCTCACACACCATGATGGAAGTGGTCCGCCCCCGAAAACTGGGAGGAAGCCAGTTTTCCTTCATTCCCAGTGATGCCCTTGCTTACCACCGCCTTGAAGGTGACCGCCGTTATACCGTGCAAGGCATTCGAGACTCGCTGGACTATGGCACCAATGACATGCCTGCTGATGAACAGGCAGAGCAGAGGAAAAGCAAACTGCAGGAAGCCTTTGGCAATGTATCGGCCAAGATTAAAGGTGAAGTGGAGCTGATCGACAAACGTGAGGGACAAATTCAATCCCGGCAATTGCTGAAGGCATTAGGGCCAACAGCCACCTTGGCCGAGATTCTCCCGGATAGTTGGTTTGACGCGGTGGATGGCTGGGTAGAAAAGGTCAATGAAAAGGCACAGTTCGCCATAGGCTGGAAGGAGAGCCGTAGGAATAAGGCGCTGGCATTGCTGGGTCAGGATGAGATTGATCAGAGTGGTCTGGGGCAAGCGCAGGATTATCTGCAACAGGTGTGGCCAGAAGAGCAGGATAAGCCGCAATGGCTTGATGAGTTTATTACCCTGGAATCACTGTCCCAAGAACAACGAGGCCAGTGGCACACTACGATCAGTAACGAACCTTTGCCCCCCGAACGTTTCTCTGTGGATGGGGGCGCGTCTTTTATGCGCTATGTGGGTGGTGCTACAGCATCATTTGAGCTTGACGCAATGAAAGGGATGGTCAGCGCTGAGGCGAAAGCAGAGCTGGACCTTTCACTGGCCCAGGGGCGTGTGCGTGGTCAGTTCCTGCTACCCGATGACACCGGCTGGCAGGCCAGCTTCACGGTTCGACGTCGAAGCACTCAGGTCAGACTGGCGCAGGCGAGGTCGTTGGTGCAAACGGCCTCGATTGATCAAGGCAGCTTTCCCTCACCACGGGTTATCAGCCTTTTAAACCAACGACTCAAAAAGCTGAAAGTCGATAGTCAGTTGACCCGAACGGAAATGCGGGTCGATGCTATTGGCCGTAATGCCAGTGGCGATTACTGCCCCTATCGTACTCGTGCCATCCAGGGTTTTCTGTTGGGGGATGTCAACGGTTGGTTGTCGTTGTTCCGCGAGGGTGTCTGGGGCAATGCAGAGCAGCAGAAAATGATCAATGCTTTGGGGCCACTACGCATCACCAGTGACCAATTGGCGGGTCAGATACTATCAATGATGAGTGGCGATCTGTTGGACGGTTTGACTGGCGAGAATGCATCAAGCCCCTTGCCGCCCGGCGATGAAAAGGAACTGCGTGTACTGATTGTTCAGTATTTTCAGGAATACAGAGATCTGTCTCTGATCGGTGCCATGAGTTTTTACTCCAGCGAGGTTCGCAGCAACTTCCACCAATGCCAGCCACCGAATAGCCAATCATACTGTGAGCAGATGCGACGCCCAACGGGCAATGGTGACATACTACTCAATCCGTTTCGCGTGACAGAAGTCAAAAATGTCCTGCAGGACGAAGAGGCCAGGCTGGGTGCCTTCCGGTTCGACGTGACCACCAGCTTGACAGGCTTTGCCGGTGCCAATCTGCTGGCGTCCGGCAAGATCTACATCAACCCCAAGCAAGGGAGCCTGGAAGCCATTGGCCTGCGCTCGGACGCCCCCTGGCCAGACGAGAAAAGCCAGCGTAGCGGCATGATCAACACGGAGGCTCTACCGGCACCCGCTGATAATGTGAAAGTGGCCAAGAGTACCCGCTCGCCATTTGACACCGAACTGGATGACCAGCAAGGGGCTAACGTAAAGCTGGAAGCGTTCGTGGGGGTAAAAGCCACTCTGGGCATCAAGGGGGGGCTGATGTGGCAGCAACCTCGTGCCAGCCAGTTTAAGCCGTTGGGCAGCGTGGGCTATACCGCCACCGGCATGGCCGGCATCGGCGCAGGGCTGGATTTTCAGGTCGGGTTTGATATGGAAACGGGTCGTTTTGTAATCCACTGCAAGGCCGAGCTGGCCTTCAAGGTGGGGGTTGGCGGAGGCTTTTCCTTCACTGTGGACGCGGTGCATGTGAAGGACTTTCTGGTACTGCTCTATAACGAGTTGAGCGATGCGGAATTTAATATAATCGACTTGTTTGTAAAAGAAGGTGATCTGAATACTGCATTTGATGCCTTCTGTTCCTTCCAGTACGAACTATTCAAACGTGGTGGAGTGATCGGCGTGGCCGCCGGTGCTACTGCTACCGGTGGTTTACTGGCGGTTAGCGCGGTGCAGGGAATATTTAATCTGCGGCGTGAGTTGCTATTGAGATGGGAGGAATGGGACGACGATAGCGAAACAGCTCACCGGCTGGCAGAAACCTTACTGGATGAGGCCGAGGCACAGGAACTACTGGGTTACGCCTTCCCGGAAACCAAGGGGCGGCTCCTCAATACGCTGATTTCGGCAGGCACTACCCACCGGGATATCAACCTGCTCTCCGGGGGGCTGGATGAACGCCGGGAGGAAGCTGTGGTAGTAGTGTTAGAGAGCATTCAGCACGCGCGGGAGTACCAGGAAGTGATGGAGCATATGGGGGTCAACATTCCCGTCAACGATGGCCCTGCTGAGAAGCTGGTTCGGGCTCTAGACAATGAATTGCGGTTGTTGACCTTCCTGGATGGTGAAGAGCGAACTCGCTTCCAGAGCATCTCGGAACGTTTTACGGGCAGATGAGCTTTGCTGGGCAAGCCCCCCGATGGGGGCTTGCCAGCTATTGACTCTCTACTTTAGTCGCAACGGAGGTATTAATGGCATAGGGCTGGTTGACCACACAGCGAACGCCGCCTTGCTTATCGTCAGGCTCGGTAGCCCGGGCACGTCGAAATAGCACGTTGTAACGTTGTGTTCCCCCAACGCTTCCCCCTCTAAGTAACTTTTTGGTGCCTGAGGCAGGCCCTTGAGGGTTTACCCCGGGAGATTTCTCATAATAGTTTTTGTCATGCCAGTCCAGCACCCACTCCGCCACATTGCCGGTCATATCGTACATTCCCAATGGGTTGGGTGGATAAGTGCCAGAGGGTTCCGGGTGCCAAGGCGTGTTAGGGCCGCCCCGATAATTTCGTCCCCAATCCTGTGTGCCATCATCCGTGGCATAGAAGGCCCGACTGGTTCCCCGGCTGGTGGCGGCATACTCCCATTGGGCTTCAGTCGGTAGCTCAAAGGGCAGACCTGTCAGCTCGCCCAGCCAGTGGCAATAGTTCTGGGCGTCATACCAGGTAAGTCCCCAGGCAGGATTTTCGGGCTGCCTGGATGGTTTGCCAAAAGATCTTTGACTGGGTTTTCGGGCTCCTGTGGCTTCGGCAAAGGTATCAAACTCCCAATAAGACACTTCGTAAGCTTGAATCGAATAGCTATCAAGGGTCACCTCGACAGTTTTGGTGACTTGCGGGTGCCCCATGGTAAAGGTGCCGCCTTCCACGAAGACCAGAGATTCCAGTGTATGATCAATCACCTTTTGCTCAGCCTCGCTGATCTGCGCACTATTGCCGCAGGCGGCAAGCAGGGAAAGGGAAAAGAGTGCGAGGCAGGGGGTAAGTGAAAAAGGGTATTTCATGTGCATGTGGATACGTTCCTTGTGTTTGAAATAGGCGTCCATTGCCGCTGTCAACCCTAGCAAAATGCGCCCGTGATGTCTGTGTTCCGGGGTAAGATATTGACAAGAATAATGTGAATGTGACGCAGGCAATGCTGCAGTGCGGCACTTCGCTTATGGGAAGCAGAATTGACACAGAATTGAGGACACGCATGACTTGGAGAATCTCTCAAGGAGGCAGAATTGAGGACACGCATGACTTGGAGAATCTCTTACACTGAGCGTAGCAAATTGCTGATTTTGTACTAATTATTTGGTCAGTATTGTCGAATCATGGATATGCAAGGAGGCAACCCATGACCCGTGCTCGCTATACCCAGGTATCCCTGGACTCTACCCCTTACTACCACTGTATCTGTCGCTGCGTACGACGGGCCTTTCTTTGCGGGAAGGATCGCTACTCCGGCCAGAACTATGAGCATCGTCGCCAGTGGGTGGTAGATCGTCTGGCCGCCTTGGCGGAGGTCTTTGCTATCGATCTCTGTGCTTATGCCGTGATGTCCAATCACTACCATCTGGTTCTCCGCATCAATCAAAAAAAGGCGCTGGCCTGGACAGATCAAGAGGTTGCGGAGCGCTGGATGCTGCTGTTCAGTGGTCCTCTTATCGTGAAGCGTTGGATCAAAGGACAGACTGAGGAGGGGGAATCCCTCAAGGCTCTGGACATCATTGGTCAATGGCGTGAGCGGCTTCATGACCTGGGCTGGTTCATGAAATGCTTGAATGAGTATCTCGCCAGGCGAGCCAACGAGGAAGATTGCTGCAAAGGTCGCTTTTGGGAAAGTCGCTACAAGTGTCAGGCGCTCCTGGATGAAAAAGCGTTGCTGCAATGCATGGCGTATGTGGACCTTAATCCTGTACGGGCCGATATGGCGAGAACACCAGAAGATTCGGATTACACCTCAGTCCAGCAACGTGCCAGAAAGCTGGCAGGAGATCAGTGCGCTAAACAACCGGATCTTCTTCCTATGGTAGGCGCAGAAACCGTCGACGCTGACGATGATGACACGCTTTGTCGGTTCCGGTTAATGGACTATCTGGAGCTTGTGGAGGGTACGGGCAGGGCGGTACGAGAAAATAAACGAGGGTCAATACCCGAGCAAGAGATGAAAATATTGGATCGCTTGGGGATAGACGAGAAAGCCTGGCTTTCTCATATGAGACCAAGAAAACAACGCCAGCCTGTTGCAGTAGGGGCCTTGGCCAGGCTCCGTGAGTATGCCCAGGAAACTGGCAGGAAATGGGTAGCCGGGCAAAGCTTGGCGGGGTGGTAAGTCATGTTCTTCTTGGTTGAGTTTATGCGTGTCCCCTATATCTCGTTGATGAAGATGGCCGTTTTATGCTGCGTGCCAAAGCGGGTATTGTTTGTGGTATTGGCGCCAAGGGGGAGCTGAGTTACACGGTCCAGGTAGATCATATTGCCACCTTCGTGGCCTTCTCTTACCACTCCCTGCGGGATGCTGACTACAGCACTGGCATGATCATGGAGGAGGCCGCCGAAGAGGCGATGATGGCGCTGATGTATTATGTTCTGTGGAGAGGGGAAAATACGGTAGCGGAGATAAAAGAAACCTATCAGATAATGACCACGGTTCTTCTTAACTGGAGAAATGAAGCTTCCGGGATTTTGCCCAAAGCCCGAGATATTCTGGATACGCTCAATGATTCCCCCTGGTTCCGTTATTCCCCACCGGGCCTGCTGATCCGCCTGATGGAAAGCTTTATGAGTCTGGGCGATGAAGCCCGCTTCAAGGGTGACGTCAACATGCAGAAGAAAGTAGATAAAGGCTTGGCCGCTATTGGGCATCACAGCCAAGGTGAAAATGAGTGGCAGACCATCGTTCGCGGTGTCGCTGCCCGCACCAACAGCACCCCCGAAGGGGTGGAAACCCGGCTGGCGCAGCTCCGGCTCCCGCGTACCAACCAAATGCTGGCCCGGCGCCGGCAAATGCTGCCGGCCATTGCCCTGGCCGACCAACCCTTACGCACACAGGAGATAGCATGAAGTGCTCATTGATGGCCGTGCTGACGGCGTTACCGCTTGGCGCGTGCGCTGATGCCGGTCAACTCAAGACTGAAGTGACAATCAATGAAACGCTCCCGGAAGAGGTGCAAACGGTATTGCGTCGTTCCGTCGAAAATCTGGTTTTTGTGGAGGGGGGGGGCTTTCAGATGGGTGATGTTGGTGCCTACATTACGAATAAAAGTTTCAATGAGGGGCCATTAGGCTCTTATGAATTTGTTGATAAAAACCACCCCGATGCCATGTGGATGCCTTGGGTATTTCAGGCTGCAGGAGAAAAACGCACTGCAGAACCCGTCCACAAAGTCACCCTTTCCAGCTATTCCATGGGGAAGTATGAAGTGACGTTTGAAGAGTTTGATGTTTATACCCAATTTACAGAGAAGCCGCTGCTGGTCGAACGTAAGTTGGGAAAAAGAAGCCGAAAACCTGCAAAACCGGTTCGCTATATGACATGGCAGCAAGCCCGCGATTATTGCTTTTGGCTGGGAGAAAACACGGGCCTTAATATTGACCTCCCCACAGAAGCTCAGTGGGAATATGCGGCGCGCAGCCGGGGCAACAAGGTGGCGTATGGCACGGATACCGGCATGCCGAAAAAGGGAACCAATATCGGGTCTGGTCTCGGTGTGGAAAAAGTTGGATCTTATCCGCCGAATCCACTCGGCTTGTATGACATGAGTGCTAACGTCAAAGAGTGGGTTCTGGACTGGTTCGACCCGGATTATTACGCCAATTCTCCCGAAGTGGACCCACAGGGGCCGGAAAGCGGCACTGAGAAATCAGTACGAGGTGGCAAGGTGGTTTTGCAGCGCTACCACGAACCACCAAAAGCCGCCCCCAGAATCACCGAGGAATTTGGCTATGAAGGGCATCCCTATGTCGGCTTCCGCTGCGTGGTTAATGAAGACAAGCCTATTATCCTGAAATAATTGTCTGTGAAGGAAACATAATAGCGCTTCGAGTCACGTTAGCTTTTCCCGCCACAGAGGAATGCACTGAAACCTATGCCCAACGGGGCGGCCAGGGGCGCCTTGTCTTCGACCACAGAGAACAAACTCATGGCGAGGTCAGTCCTCCCCTGCGCGACAGTGCCCGCATCCTGCGCACCTGTCTGAACGAAGGGCCGGATCAAGCCCTTATCCTGGGCTAAGCTCCTGCCGTGAAGTCCGCTTCAAGGGTGACGTCAACATGCGGAAGAAAGCAGACAAAGGACACGCACCGAATAAACACAAACGCACCGAATAACGAATAAAGGACACGCACGACTTGGAGAATCTCTTACACTGAGCGGAGCAAATTGCTGATTTTGTACTGATTATTTGGTCAGTATTGTCGAGTCATGGATATGCAAGGAGGCAACCCATGACCCGTGCTCGTTATACCCAGGTATCCCTGGACTCTACCCCCTACTACCACTGTATCTGTCGCTGCGTACGACGGGCCTTTCTTTGCGGGAAGGACCACTACTCCGGCCAGGATTATGAGCATCGCCGCCAGTGGGTGGTGGATCGTCTGGCCGCCTTGGCGGAGGTCTTTGCTATCGATCTCTGTGCTTATGCCGTGATGTCCAATCACTACCATCTGGTTCTTCGCATCAATCAACAAAAGGCGCTGGCCTGGACAGATCAAGAGGTTGCGGAGCGCTGGATGCAGCTGTTCAGTGGTCCTCTTATCGTGAAGCGTTGGATCAACGGACAGACTGAGGAGGGGGAATCCCTCAAGGCGCTGGACATCATTGGTCAATGGCGTGAGCGGCTTCATGACCTGGGCTGGTTCATGAAATGCCTGAATGAGTATCTCGCTAGGCGAGCCAACGAGGAAGATTGCTGCAAAGGTCGCTTTTGGGAAAGTCGCTACAAGTGTCAGGCCCTTCTGGATGAAAAGGCTCTGCTGCAATGCATGGCGTATGTGGATCTTAATCCTGTACGGGCGGATATGGCGAGAACACCAGAAGATTCGGATTACACCTCAGTCCAGCAACGTGCCAAAAAGCTGGCAGGAGGTCAGTGCGCTAAACAACCGGCCCTTCTTCCGATGGTAGACGCAGAAACCGTCGACGCTGACGATGATGACACGCTTTGTCGGTTCCGGTTAATGGACTATCTGGAGCTTGTGGAGGGTACGGGCAGGGCGGTACGAGACAATAAACGAGGGTCAATACCCGAGCAAGCGATGAAAATACTGGATCGCTTGGGGATAGAAGAGAAAGCCTGGCTTTTTCATATGAGACCAAGAAAAAAACGCCAGCCTGTTGCAGTAGGGGCCTTGGCCAGGCTCCGTGAGTATGCCCAGGAAACTGGCAGGAAATGGGTAGCCGGGCAAAGCTTGGCGGGGTGGTAAGTCATGTCCTTCTTGGTTGAGTTTATGCGTGTCCCCTATATCCGCTCGGACGCCCCCTGGCCAGACGAAAAAAGCCAGCGTAGCGGCATGATCAACACTGAGGCGCTACCGGCACCCGCTGATAATGTGAAAGTGGCCAAGAGTACCCGCTCGCCATTTGACACCGAGCTGGATGACCAGCAAGGGGCTAACGTAAAGCTAGAAGCGTTCGTGGGGGTAAAAGCCACTCTGGGTATCAAGGGCGGACTAATGTGGCAGCAACCCCAGGCCAGTCAGTTCAAGGCGTTGGGCAGTGTGGGCTATACCGCCACCGGCATGGCCGGCATCGGCGCAGGGCTGGATTTTCAGGTCGGGTTTGATGTACGGACAGGGCGATTTGTAATCCACTGTAAGGCTGAGCTGGCTTTTAAGGTTGGGGTCGGTGGAGGTTTTTCCTTCACGGTGGATGCAATGCATGTGAAAGACTTTCTGGAGCTTCTCTATAACGAACTGCGCGACTCTGAATTCAATGTTATTGACCTGTTCGATGACGAAGACGGTCGCAATCGTGCATTCGATGCCTTCTGCTCGTTCCAGTACGAATTGTTCAAGCGCGGTGGAGTAGTCGGTGTAGCCGCTGGAGCTGCTGCTACTGGTGGTTTGCTGGCTGTTAGTGCGGTCCAGGGAATATTTAATCTGGGGCGTGAATTGCTCTTGAGATGGGAGGAATGGGACGACGACAGCGAGGCGGCTCACCGACTGGCAGAAACATTACTGGATGAAGCTGAAGCACTGGAACTGCTGGGCTATGCCTTCCCGGAAACCAAGGGGCGGCTCCTCAATACACTGATTTCGACAGGCACTACCCACCGGGATATCAATCTGCTTTCCGGTGGGCTGGATGAACGTCGTGAAGAAGCGGTGATTGTGGTCCTTGAGAGTATTCAGCATGCCCGCGAATACCAGGAAGTGATGGAGCATATGGGGGTCAACATTCCCATCAACGATGGCCCTGCTGAGAAAATGGTTCGGGCTCTGGACAATGAATTGCGGTTGTTGACCTTTCTGGATGGGGAGGAACGAAATCGCTTCTTGAATATCTCAAATCGCTTTGCAGGTGAATGATGCTTCTTTTGCAAAAATACCTGGCACCCTTGAACAGCGTGCCAGGTGGGGATTTACTAGTTGCTGTTCTTTTTCTCCTTTTTTACAGAAGAAAAAGCAATGACCTTGGGTTGATTGACAACACAACGAACGCCGAATTGTTTATCATCAGGTTTACGGCCAGGGGAGCGGCGGTATAAGATATTGTAACGTTGTGTGCCAACAACGCTGCCTCCGCGGAATATTTTTGTTGTTCCAGTCTCAGGTCCTTGAGGGTTTATCCCCGGAGACGTTTCATAATAGTTTTTGTCGTGCCAATCCAGCACCCATTCCGCCACATTGCCGGTCATATCGTACATTCCCAATGGGTTGGGTGGATAAGTACCGGAGGGTTCCGGGTGCCAAGGGGATTCACTCCCGGGATAGTTGCGACCGTAATCCAGTGTGCCATCATCGGTGGCATAGAAGGCCCGGCTGGTTCCCCGGCTAGTGGCCGCATACTCCCATTGGGCTTCGGTGGGTAGCTCAAAGGGCAGGTCTGTCAACTCACCCAACCAGTGGCAATAGTTCTGGGCGTCATACCAGGTAAGTCCCCAGGCCGGATTTTCGGGCTGCCTGGATGGTTTGCCAAAAGATCTTTGACTGGGTTTTCGGGCTCCTGTGGCTTCGGCAAAGGTATCAAACTCCCAATAAGACACTTCGTAAGCTTGAATCGAATAGCTATCAAGGGTCACCTCGACAGTTTTGGTGACTTGCGGGTGCCCCATGGTAAAGGTGCCGCCTTCCACGAAGACCAGAGATTCCAGTGTATGATCAATCACCTTTTGCTCAGCCTCGCTGATCTGCGCACTATTGCCGCAGGCGGCAAGCAGGGAAAGGGAAAAGAGTGCGAGGCAGGGGGTAAGTGAAAAAGGGTATTTCATGTGCATGTGGATACGTTCCTTGTGTTTGAAATAGGCGTCCATTGCCGCTGTCAACCCTAGCAAAATGCGCCCGTGATGTCTGTGTTCCGGGGTAAGATATTGACAAGAATAATGTGAATGTGACGCAGGCAATGCTGCAGTGCGGCACTTCGCTTATGGGAAGCAGAATTGACACAGAATTGAGGACACGCATGACTTGGAGAATCTCTCAAGGAGGCAGAATTGAGGACACGCATGACTTGGAGAATCTCTTACACTGAGCGTAGCAAATTGCTGATTTTGTACTAATTATTTGGTCAGTATTGTCGAATCATGGATATGCAAGGAGGCAACCCATGACCCGTGCTCGCTATACCCAGGTATCCCTGGACTCTACCCCTTACTACCACTGTATCTGTCGCTGCGTACGACGGGCCTTTCTTTGCGGGAAGGATCGCTACTCCGGCCAGAACTATGAGCATCGTCGCCAGTGGGTGGTAGATCGTCTGGCCGCCTTGGCGGAGGTCTTTGCTATCGATCTCTGTGCTTATGCCGTGATGTCCAATCACTACCATCTGGTTCTCCGCATCAATCAAAAAAAGGCGCTGGCCTGGACAGATCAAGAGGTTGCGGAGCGCTGGATGCTGCTGTTCAGTGGTCCTCTTATCGTGAAGCGTTGGATCAAAGGACAGACTGAGGAGGGGGAATCCCTCAAGGCTCTGGACATCATTGGTCAATGGCGTGAGCGGCTTCATGACCTGGGCTGGTTCATGAAATGCTTGAATGAGTATCTCGCCAGGCGAGCCAACGAGGAAGATTGCTGCAAAGGTCGCTTTTGGGAAAGTCGCTACAAGTGTCAGGCGCTCCTGGATGAAAAAGCGTTGCTGCAATGCATGGCGTATGTGGACCTTAATCCTGTACGGGCCGATATGGCGAGAACACCAGAAGATTCGGATTACACCTCAGTCCAGCAACGTGCCAGAAAGCTGGCAGGAGATCAGTGCGCTAAACAACCGGATCTTCTTCCTATGGTAGGCGCAGAAACCGTCGACGCTGACGATGATGACACGCTTTGTCGGTTCCGGTTAATGGACTATCTGGAGCTTGTGGAGGGTACGGGCAGGGCGGTACGAGAAAATAAACGAGGGTCAATACCCGAGCAAGAGATGAAAATATTGGATCGCTTGGGGATAGACGAGAAAGCCTGGCTTTCTCATATGAGACCAAGAAAACAACGCCAGCCTGTTGCAGTAGGGGCCTTGGCCAGGCTCCGTGAGTATGCCCAGGAAACTGGCAGGAAATGGGTAGCCGGGCAAAGCTTGGCGGGGTGGTAAGTCATGTTCTTCTTGGTTGAGTTTATGCGTGTCCCCTATATCTCGTTGATGAAGATGGCCGTTTTATGCTGCGTGCCAAAGCGGGTATTGTTTGTGGTATTGGCGCCAAGGGGGAGCTGAGTTACACGGTCCAGGTAGATCATATTGCCACCTTCGTGGCCTTCTCTTACCACTCCCTGCGGGATGCTGACTACAGCACTGGCATGATCATGGAGGAGGCCGCCGAAGAGGCGATGATGGCGCTGATGTATTATGTTCTGTGGAGAGGGGAAAATACGGTAGCGGAGATAAAAGAAACCTATCAGATAATGACCACGGTTCTTCTTAACTGGAGAAATGAAGCTTCCGGGATTTTGCCCAAAGCCCGAGATATTCTGGATACGCTCAATGATTCCCCCTGGTTCCGTTATTCCCCACCGGGCCTGCTGATCCGCCTGATGGAAAGCTTTATGAGTCTGGGCGATGAAGCCCGCTTCAAGGGTGACGTCAACATGCAGAAGAAAGTAGATAAAGGCTTGGCCGCTATTGGGCATCACAGCCAAGGTGAAAATGAGTGGCAGACCATCGTTCGCGGTGTCGCTGCCCGCACCAACAGCACCCCGAAGGGTGGAAACCCCTGCTGGCGCAGCTCCGGCTCCCGCGTACCAACCAAATGCTGGCCCGGCGCCGGCAAATGCTGCCGGCCATTGCCCTGGCCGACCAACCCTTACGCACACAGGAGATAGCATGAAGTGCTCATTGATGGCCGTGCTGACGGCGTTACCGCTTGGCGCGTGCGCTGATGCCGGTCAACTCAAGACTGAAGTGACAATCAATGAAACGCTCCCGGAAGAGGTGCAAACGGTATTGCGTCGTTCCGTCGAAAATCTGGTTTTTGTGGAGGGGGGGGGCTTTCAGATGGGTGATGTTGGTGCCTACATTACGAATAAAAGTTTCAATGAGGGGCCATTAGGCTCTTATGAATTTGTTGATAAAAACCACCCCGATGCCATGTGGATGCCTTGGGTATTTCAGGCTGCAGGAGAAAAACGCACTGCAGAACCCGTCCACAAAGTCACCCTTTCCAGCTATTCCATGGGGAAGTATGAAGTGACGTTTGAAGAGTTTGATGTTTATACCCAATTTACAGAGAAGCCGCTGCTGGTCGAACGTAAGTTGGGAAAAAGAAGCCGAAAACCTGCAAAACCGGTTCGCTATATGACATGGCAGCAAGCCCGCGATTATTGCTTTTGGCTGGGAGAAAACACGGGCCTTAATATTGACCTCCCCACAGAAGCTCAGTGGGAATATGCGGCGCGCAGCCGGGGCAACAAGGTGGCGTATGGCACGGATACCGGCATGCCGAAAAAGGGAACCAATATCGGGTCTGGTCTCGGTGTGGAAAAAGTTGGATCTTATCCGCCGAATCCACTCGGCTTGTATGACATGAGTGCTAACGTCAAAGAGTGGGTTCTGGACTGGTTCGACCCGGATTATTACGCCAATTCTCCCGAAGTGGACCCACAGGGGCCGGAAAGCGGCACTGAGAAATCAGTACGAGGTGGCAAGGTGGTTTTGCAGCGCTACCACGAACCACCAAAAGCCGCCCCCAGAATCACCGAGGAATTTGGCTATGAAGGGCATCCCTATGTCGGCTTCCGCTGCGTGGTTAATGAAGACAAGCCTATTATCCTGAAATAATTGTCTGTGAAGGAAACATAATAGCGCTTCGAGTCACGTTAGCTTTTCCCGCCACAGAGGAATGCACTGAAACCTATGCCCAACAGGGCGGCCAGGGGCGCCTTGTCTTCGACCACAGAGAACAAACTCATGGCGAGGTCAGTCCTCCCCTGCGCGACAGTGCCCGCATCCTGCGCACCTGTCTGAACGAAGGGCCGGATCAAGCCCTTATCCTGGGCTAAGCTCCTGCCGTGAAGTCCGCTTCAAGGGTGACGTCAACATGCGGAAGAAAGCAGACAAAGGACACGCACCGAATAAACACAAACGCACCGAATAACGAATAAAGGACACGCACGACTTGGAGAATCTCTTACACTGAGCGGAGCAAATTGCTGATTTTGTACTGATTATTTGGTCAGTATTGTCGAGTCATGGATATGCAAGGAGGCAACCCATGACCCGTGCTCGTTATACCCAGGTATCCCTGGACTCTACCCCCTACTACCACTGTATCTGTCGCTGCGTACGACGGGCCTTTCTTTGCGGGAAGGACCACTACTCCGGCCAGGATTATGAGCATCGCCGCCAGTGGGTGGTGGATCGTCTGGCCGCCTTGGCGGAGGTCTTTGCTATCGATCTCTGTGCTTATGCCGTGATGTCCAATCACTACCATCTGGTTCTTCGCATCAATCAACAAAAGGCGCTGGCCTGGACAGATCAAGAGGTTGCGGAGCGCTGGATGCAGCTGTTCAGTGGTCCTCTTATCGTGAAGCGTTGGATCAACGGACAGACTGAGGAGGGGGAATCCCTCAAGGCGCTGGACATCATTGGTCAATGGCGTGAGCGGCTTCATGACCTGGGCTGGTTCATGAAATGCCTGAATGAGTATCTCGCTAGGCGAGCCAACGAGGAAGATTGCTGCAAAGGTCGCTTTTGGGAAAGTCGCTACAAGTGTCAGGCCCTTCTGGATGAAAAGGCTCTGCTGCAATGCATGGCGTATGTGGATCTTAATCCTGTACGGGCGGATATGGCGAGAACACCAGAAGATTCGGATTACACCTCAGTCCAGCAACGTGCCAAAAAGCTGGCAGGAGGTCAGTGCGCTAAACAACCGGCCCTTCTTCCGATGGTAGACGCAGAAACCGTCGACGCTGACGATGATGACACGCTTTGTCGGTTCCGGTTAATGGACTATCTGGAGCTTGTGGAGGGTACGGGCAGGGCGGTACGAGACAATAAACGAGGGTCAATACCCGAGCAAGCGATGAAAATACTGGATCGCTTGGGGATAGAAGAGAAAGCCTGGCTTTTTCATATGAGACCAAGAAAAAAACGCCAGCCTGTTGCAGTAGGGGCCTTGGCCAGGCTCCGTGAGTATGCCCAGGAAACTGGCAGGAAATGGGTAGCCGGGCAAAGCTTGGCGGGGTGGTAAGTCATGTCCTTCTTGGTTGAGTTTATGCGTGTCCCCTATATCCGCTCGGACGCCCCCTGGCCAGACGAAAAAAGCCAGCGTAGCGGCATGATCAACACTGAGGCGCTACCGGCACCCGCTGATAATGTGAAAGTGGCCAAGAGTACCCGCTCGCCATTTGACACCGAGCTGGATGACCAGCAAGGGGCTAACGTAAAGCTAGAAGCGTTCGTGGGGGTAAAAGCCACTCTGGGTATCAAGGGCGGACTAATGTGGCAGCAACCCCAGGCCAGTCAGTTCAAGGCGTTGGGCAGTGTGGGCTATACCGCCACCGGCATGGCCGGCATCGGCGCAGGGCTGGATTTTCAGGTCGGGTTTGATGTACGGACAGGGCGATTTGTAATCCACTGTAAGGCTGAGCTGGCTTTTAAGGTTGGGGTCGGTGGAGGTTTTCCTTCACGGTGGATGCAATGCATGTGAAAGACTTTCTGGAGCTTCTCTATAACGAACTGCGCGACTCTGAATTCAATGTTATTGACCTGTTCGATGACGAAGACGGTCGCAATCGTGCATTCGATGCCTTCTGCTCGTTCCAGTACGAATTGTTCAAGCGCGGTGGAGTAGTCGGTGTAGCCGCTGGAGCTGCTGCTACTGGTGGTTTGCTGGCTGTTAGTGCGGTCCAGGGAATATTTAATCTGGGGCGTGAATTGCTCTTGAGATGGGAGGAATGGGACGACGACAGCGAGGCGGCTCACCGACTGGCAGAAACATTACTGGATGAAGCTGAAGCACTGGAACTGCTGGGCTATGCCTTCCCGGAAACCAAGGGGCGGCTCCTCAATACACTGATTTCGACAGGCACTACCCACCGGGATATCAATCTGCTTTCCGGTGGGCTGGATGAACGTCGTGAAGAAGCGGTGATTGTGGTCCTTGAGAGTATTCAGCATGCCCGCGAATACCAGGAAGTGATGGAGCATATGGGGGTCAACATTCCCATCAACGATGGCCCTGCTGAGAAAATGGTTCGGGCTCTGGACAATGAATTGCGGTTGTTGACCTTTCTGGATGGGGAGGAACGAAATCGCTTCTTGAATATCTCAAATCGCTTTGCAGGTGAATGATGCTTCTTTTGCAAAAATACCTGGCACCCTTGAACAGCGTGCCAGGTGGGGATTTACTAGTTGCTGTTCTTTTTCTCCTTTTTTACAGAAGAAAAAGCAATGACCTTGGGTTGATTGACAACACAACGAACGCCGAATTGTTTATCATCAGGTTTACGGCCAGGGGAGCGGCGGTATAAGATATTGTAACGTTGTGTGCCAACAACGCTGCCTCCGCGGAATATTTTTGTTGTTCCAGTCTCAGGTCCTTGAGGGTTTATCCCCGGAGACGTTTCATAATAGTTTTTGTCGTGCCAATCCAGCACCCATTCCGCCACATTGCCGGTCATATCGTACATTCCCAATGGGTTGGGTGGATAAGTACCGGAGGGTTCCGGGTGCCAAGGGGATTCACTCCCGGGATAGTTGCGACCGTAATCCAGTGTGCCATCATCGGTGGCATAGAAGGCCCGGCTGGTTCCCCGGCTAGTGGCCGCATACTCCCATTGGGCTTCGGTGGGTAGCTCAAAGGGCAGGTCTGTCAACTCACCCAACCAGTGGCAATAGTTCTGGGCGTCATACCAGGTAAGTCCCCAGGCCGGATTTTCGGGCTGCCTGGATGGTTTGCCAAAAGATCTTTGACTGGGTTTTCGGGCTCCTGTGGCTTCGGCAAAGGTATCAAACTCCCAATAAGACACTTCGTAAGCTTGAATTGAATAGCTATCAAGGGTCACCTCGACAGTTTTGGTGACTTGCGGGTGCCCCATGGTAAAGGTGCCGCCTTCTACGAACACCAGAGAATCCAGCGTATGGTCAATTACCCGCTGTTCGGCTTCGCTCAGATCAGCGCCATTGCTGCACCCGACAAACAGGGAAAGGGGCAATATAGGGATGGTGTTGAGCAGTGAAAAAGGGCGTTTCATGTTTATCAGTTCCTTTGCTTGAAATCGGCGTCCAATGCCGCAAATACCCTAGGGAAGGTCTGAATAACTCGCTTTTTTCGCCTTTACGATGATCAACAGGCTTCTGCCATCAAATTCAGGCCACAATTCACTCTTGAGTGTTCATTTTTTCGCCTGATTGCCGCACTTTAGCGGCAATCAGGCGCACTGCCCCTAGGGCAGCAGCACCCGTTTCACCCTCAACAGGTTGTGCAGCCCCGCCAGGAGATAGAGCCGGTTGGTATTTTTCGCCAGACCCCGGTAGCGAACCTTGCTGTAACCGAACATGCCTTTGATCACTCGGAAGGGATGTTCCACTTTGGCACGTACGCTGGCTTTGATGGTTTCGCATTCCAGCGCAACCTTCGACATCGTGGAGCGCTTACCAGGACGCTCAGCGATAAACCAATCCACTTTACGGTTCTTGTGCTCTTCGCGTTTCTCGATACCGCAATAACCCGCGTCTCCCCAGACACGTTTCTCTTTGCCATGCAAAAGCTGGTCTGATGCCGTCAGGTCATGCTCATTCGCGGCGGTAGTGGCAAGGCTATGAATCAGACCCACCGTGTGTCATCGACGCCAATATGGCACTTCATGCCAAAGTGCCATTGATTGCCTTTCTTGGTCTGGTGCATCTCCGGATCACGAGCCTTACCTTTGTTCTTCGTCGAGCTGGGCGCTTCGATAATCGTCGCATCAACGATGCTGCCTTCCCGAACCATCAGGCCATGTCGTGCCAACTGACGGTTGATCTTCTTGAACAGCTTCTTGCCAAGAGTGTGCTGCTCCAGCAGGTGCCGGAAGTTCAGGATCGTTGTCTCATCAGGAACCCGAGAGAGCCGAATCCCTGCGAAACGGCGCATAGACTCGATCTCATACAAGGCATCTTCCATCGCCGGATCACTCAGGTTGTAGATGATCTGCATGACATGAATGCGCAGCATGCTGGAGAGCGGATACGGCGGCCGGCCAGTGCTACCGGAGGCGTAATAGACCGCAATCGTGGACTCCAGCGCCTTCCAGGGTAGCAACTGATCCAACTTCTCAAGGAACACTTCCCGCCGGGTCTTGCGCTTCTTGTGTTCATATTCGGCTTCGGCAAAAGTCAGCTGGCTCATGGCATTCCCGGAAAGTGGCTGATAGAAAGCCCTGATTATGGCAAAGTCGGGGAGTTTTTCAGAGGTTCCCTAGCAAATTGAGGTTTCCTTGTCTGTGTATAGAGTTCACGGTTAGTGATAATCCCACAATTGCATTCTCTTCCCCATCCGGCATAGTCGTAGTCATCACAACAAAACAGGGTGAAGACAATGGCTCTCGATTATGCGCTGCTTGATGTATTTGCCAATGCCCCATTTCAGGGCACACAGATTCCTGTGGTAAAGCTGGAAGGGTTGGACACCAGTGATGCCAGCAAGATGGCGATTGCCAGTGAGTTTCAGCAGACGGAAACGGTGTTTATCGAGCCGGGCAAGGACATGCCGGTGAGTGTGTTCAATGGCAAGGGGCAACAGTTGTTCGGGGCCCATACCATTCTGGCAGCGTCTTATGTGGCCCATGAGATGGGGCTTGCCAAGGATGAAGGGGCTTTTGCATCGTTTCTGTTCAGGCAGAATCAACAGTTGATCGAAAGCTTTATTGATACTGGAAACAGTGCATCAGGCTCGATTCAGTTTGCCCGGGTGCTGACGCCCACGATTGATCGCTATACCCCGGAAATTCCACGCCTGGCCGCGGCACTGAATATTGATGAAAAGCATATCTCGTTCAGCAAGTACAAGCCCATGGTGGTCAGCGTGGATACGCCTACCTTGATCATTCCGGTTACCAAGCCTGAGCATGTGCTGGCAGCGAGTTTGAATGCGGAGCGGTGGGCCGATCTGTTTGGTGGTGTCTATACCTCGGAATTGTTCCTGTTTGCGCCGGGGAGTATTACCGGCAGTTCCGAGTTTCACGGGCGCTTGCTGAACCCGGACCTGCCCGGGGATGTATTTCCGCCCATCGGTAATGTGATGCCGGAATTTATTGCTTATCTGGCGGAGCAGCAGGATACGGCTGCGGGGACCCACACACTGTCTATTGATCGCGGGAGCCCTGATACCCGCAAGAGTATTCTGCATGCGGAGTTCGACAAGAAGCCGGGCAAGGAAGTGAAATGCCGCATTGGCGGTAACGTGATCAAGATGGGGGTGGGCGAGCTGCTTTACAGCTGATTTCAGTGGTCTGCGATTTATCGTTTGTTGGACTGATTCTTCAGATAAACGATAAATGCCACCACGGCAATGCCGCAGAGAAACAACACGAAAGCGGTAATCAGTTGTTCCAGTGTCATGGTGCAGCCCTCCTGTCTGTTATGTGGACATTATCACGGTGCCGGCGCCTTTACCGAATAGGCGCCGGGTTCGTGATTTGTATCTGCACGACTTGGAGAATCTCTACACTGAGCGGAGCAAATTGGGTTGATTTTGTACTGATTATTTGTCAGTATTGTCGAGTCAGCGGATATGCAAGGAGGCACCCATGACCCGTGCTCGTTATACCCAGCAGTATCCCTGGATCCCCTCTACCCCCTACTACCACTGTATCTGTCGCTGCGTACGACGGCCTCTTCTTTGCGGAAGACCACCACCGGGCCGTGATTATGAGCATCGCCGCCAGTGGTGGTGGATCGTCTGGCCGCCTTGGCGGAGGCTCCCATCGATCTCTGTGCTTATGCCGTGATGTCCAATCACTACCATCTGGTTCTTCGCATCAATCAAACAAAAGGCGCTGGCCTGGACAGATCAAGAGGTTAGGAGCGCTGGATGCAGCTGTTCAGTGGTCCTCTTATCGTGAAGCGCGTTGATCAACGGACAGACCGAGGAGGGGGAATCCCTCAAGGCGCTGGACATCAGGCTACTGGTCAATGGCGTGAGCGGCTTCATGACCTGGGCTGGTTCATGAAATGCCTGAATGAGTATCTCGCCAGGCGAGCCAACGAGGAAGATTGCTGCAAAGGTCGCTTCTTTGGGAAGTCGCTACAGCGTCAGCCCTGATGAAAAGGCTCTGGCTGCAATGCATGGCGTATGTGATCTTAATCCTGTATTGGGCGGATATGGCGAGAACACCAGAAGATTCGATTACACCTCAGTCCAGCAACGTGCCAAAAGCTGGCAGGAGGTCAGTGCGCTAAACAATCGGCCCTTCTCTTCTCCGATGGTAGACGCAGAAACCGTCGACGCTGACGATGATGACACGCTTTGTCGGTTCCGGCTAATGGACTATCTTTGAGCTTGTGTGGAGGGTACGGGCAGGGCGGTACGAGACAATAAACGAGGGTCAATACCCGAGCAAGCGATGAAAATACTGGATCGCTTGGGATAGAAGAGAAAGCCTGGCTTTTCATATGAGACCAAGAAAAAACGCCAGCCTGTTGCAGGCCTTGGCCAGGCCTGTGAGTATGCCCAGGAAACTGGCAGGAAATGGGCAGCCGTGGGCAAAGCTTGGCGGGGTGGTAAGTCATGTCCTTCAGGTTGAGTTTATGCGTGTCCCCTACATTCAGCTCGGACCCCCTGGCCAGACGAAGCCAGCGTAGCGGCATGATCACCACTGAGGCGCTACCGGCACCCGCTGATAATGTGAAAGTGGCTCAAGAGTACCCGGGCTGCCATTTCTGGACACCGAGCTGGATGACCAAAGGCAAGGGGCTAACGTTGTAGCGTTCGTGGGGGTAAAAGCCACTCCTGGGTATCAAGGGCGGACCATCGTGGCAGCAACCCCAGGCCAGTCAGTTCAAGGCGCTGGGCAGTGTGGGCTATACCGCCACCGGCATGGCCGGCATCGGCGCAGTGGGGCTGATTTTCAGGTCGTGGTTTGATGTACGGACAGGGCGATTTGTAATCCACCTAAGGCTGAGCTGGCTTTTTAAGGTTGGGGTCGGTGGAGGTTTTTCCTTCACGGTGGATGCAATGCATGTGAAAGCACTTTCTGGAGCTTCTCTATAACGCACTGCGCGCACTCTGAATTAATGTTATTGACTCCTGTTCGATGACGAAGACGGTCGCAATCGTGCATTCGATGCCTTCGCTCGTTCCAGTACGAATTGTTCAAGCGCGGTGGAGAAGTCGGTGTAGCCGTTGGAGCTGCTGCTACTGGTGGTTTGTTGGCTGTTAGTGGTCCAGGGAATATTTAATCTGGGGCGTGAATTGCTCTGGAGATGGAGGAATGGGACGACGACAGCGAGGCGGCTCACCGACTGGCAGAAACATTACTGGATGAAGCTGAAGCACTGAACTGTTGGGCCCTTCCCGGAAACCAAGGGGCGGCTCCTCATCATACTGATTTCGACAGAGAGGCACTACCCACCGGGATATTAATCTGTTTTCCGCGGGCTGGATGAACGTCGTGAAGAAGCGGTGATTGTCCTTGAGAGATTCAGCATGCCCGCGAATACCAGGAAGTGATGGAGTATAGTCAACATTCCCATCAACGATGGCCCTGCTTTCGAGAAAATGGTTCGGGCTCTGGACAATGAATTGCGGCTGTTGACCTTTCTGGATGGGGGAGGAACGAAATCGCTTCTTGAATATCTCAAATCGCTTTGCAGGTGAATGATGCTTCTTTTTCGTAAATACCTGGCACCCTTGAACAGCGTGCCAGGTGGGGATTTACTAGTTGCTGTTCTTTTTCCTACAGAAGAAAAAGCAATGACCTCTTGGGTTGATTGACAACACAACGAACGCCGAATTGTTGTATCATCACCTGCGGTTTACGCCAGGGAGCGGCGGTAAGATATTGTAACGTTGTGTGCCAACAACGCCATGCCTCCGCGGAATATTTTTGTTGTTCCAGTCTCAGGGTCCTTGAGGGTTTATCCCCGAGACGTTTCATAATAGTTTTTGTCGTGCCAATCCAGCACCCATTCCGCCACATTGCCGGTCATATCGTACATTCCCAATGGGTGGGTGGATAAGTACCGGAGGGTTCCGGGTGCCAAGGGGATACCACCCCGGGATAGTTGGCAGGTGACCGTAATCCAGTGTGCCATCATCGGTGGCATAGGAAGGCTCCGGTTGGTTCCCCGGCTAGTGGCCGCATTACTCCCATTGGGCTTCGGTGGGTAGCCTCGTGGGCAGGTCTGTCAACTCACCCAACCAGTGGCAATAGTTCTGGGGCGTCACACCAGGTAAGTCCCCAGGCCGGATTTCGGGGCCGTGCCTGGATGGTTTGCCAAGATCTTTTGACTGGCTGGCTCCCGTGGCTTCGGCAAAGGTATCACTCCCAATAAGACACTTCGTAAGCTTGAATTGAATAGCTATCAAGGGTCACCTCGACAGTTTTGGTGACTTGGTGGGTGCCCCATGGTAAAGGTGCCGCCTTCTACGAACACCAGAGAATCCAGCGTATGTATCAATTAATACCCGCCGTTCGGCTTGCCTGCATCAGCGCCATTGCTGCACCCGACAAACAGGGAAAGGGGCAATATAGGGGGATGGTGTTGAGCAGTGAAGGGCGTTTCATGTTTATCAGTTCCTTTAGCTTGGAAATCGGCGTCCAATGCCGCAAAATACCCTAGGGAAGGTCTGCCATGAATAACTCGCTTTTTCGCCTTACGATGATCAACAGGCTTCGCATCAAATTCAGGCCACAATTCACCTTGAGGTTTTTCGCCTGATTGCCGCACTTTAAGCGGCAATCATATTGCTGCCCCCAGGGCAGCAGCACCCGTTTCCACCTCAACAGGTTGTAGCAGCCCCGTCAGGAGATAGAGCCGGTTGGTATTTTTCGCCAGACCCCGGTAGCGAACCTTGCTGTAACCGAACATGCCTTTGGATCACTGGAAGGGATGCAAGTTCCACTTGGACGTACGCTGGCTTTGATGGTTTCATTCCAGCGCAACCTTCGACATCGTGGAGCTTTACCAGACGCTCAGCGATAAACCAATCCACTTTACGGTTCTTGTGCTCTTCGCGTTTCTCGATACCGCAATAACCCGCGCCCCCCCGCATAATAATCACGTTTCTCTTCTTGCCATGCAAAGCTGGTCTGATGCCGTCAGGTCATGCTCACCTGTGGTAGTGGCAAGGCTATGAATCAGACCCACCGTGTCATCGACGCCAATATGGCACTTCATGCCAAAAGTGCCATTGATTGCCTCTCTTCTTGGTCTGGTGCATCTCCGGGATCACGAGCCTCTTTCTTACCTTTGTTCTTCGTCGAGCTGGGCGCTTCGATAATCGTCGCATCAACGATGCTGGCGTTCTTCCTCTTGAACCATCAGGCCATGTCGTGCCAACTGACGGTTGATCTTCTTGAACAGCTTCTTTGCCAGTTACAGGTGTTGCTCCAGCAGGTGCCGGAAGTCTGGTGATCGCCGTTGTCTCATCAGGAACTCCGAGAGAGCCGAATCCCTCTGCGAAACGGCGCATAGACTCGTGGATCTGCTGCACAAGCGCACCTTCTCCTGGTCGCCGGATCACTGTGTTCAGATGATCTGCATGACATGAATGCGCAGCAATGCTGGAGAGCGGACGCCATGGCCGGTCAGTGCGCCAACGTGGAGGCGTAATAGACCGCAATCGTGACCCAGCGCCTTCCAGGGTAGCAAACTGATCCAACTTCTCAAGGAACACTTCCCGCCGGGTCTTGCGCTTCTTGTGTTCATATTCGGCTTCGGCAAAAGTCAGCTGGCTCATGGCATTCTGGGAAAGTGGCTGATAGAAAGCCCTGATTATGGCAAAGTCGGGGAGCCAGAGGTTCCCTAGCAAATTGAGGTTTCCTTGTCTGTGTATAGAGTTCACGGTTAGTGATAATCCCACAATTGCATTCTTTCTCTCCCCATCCGGCAAGCTAGTCGTAGTCATCACAACAAAACAGGGGGTAAAGACAATGGCTCTCCTCGATTATGCGCTGCTTGATGTATTGCCAATGCCCCATTTCAGGGCACACAGATTCCTGTGGTAAAGCGGAAGGGTTAACCAGTGATGCGCCAGCAAGATGGCGATTGCCAGTGAGTTTCAGCAGACGGAAACGGTGTTTATCGAGCCGGGGCAAAGGACATGCCGGTGATTGTTCAATGGCAGGCAACAGTTGTTCGGGGCCCATACCATTCTGGCAGCGTCTTATGGCCCATGAGATGGGTTTGCCAAGGATGAAGCGTGGGCTTTTGCATCGTTTCTCGTTCAGGCAGTGAATCAACAGTTGACGAAAGCTTTTCTTTATTGATACTGGAAACAGCGCATCAGGCTCGATTCAGTTTGCCCGGGTGCCGACGCCCACGATTGATCGCTATACCCCGGAAATTCCACGCCTGGCCGCGGCACTGAATATTGATGAAAAGCATATCTCGTTCAGCAAGTACAAGCCCATGGTGGTCAGCGTGGATACGCCTACCTTGATCATTCCGGTTACCAAGCCTGAGCATGTGCTGGCAGCGAGTTTGAATGCGGAGCGGTGGGCCGATCTGTTTGGTGGTGTCTATATGCTGCCGGCCATTGCCCTGGCCGACCAACCCTTACGCACACAGGAGATAGCATGAAGTGCTCATTGATGGCCGTGCTGACGGCGTTACCGCTTGGCGCGTGCGCTGATGCCGGTCAACTCAAGACTGAAGTGACAATCAATGAAACGCTCCCGGAAGAGGTGCAAACGGTATTGCGTCGTTCCGTCGAAAATCTGGTTTTTGTGGAGGGGGGGGGCTTTCAGATGGGTGATGTTGGTGCCTACATTACGAATAAAAGTTTCAATGAGGGGCCATTAGGCTCTTATGAATTTGTTGATAAAAACCACCCCGATGCCATGTGGATGCCTTGGGTATTTCAGGCTGCAGGAGAAAAACGCACTGCAGAACCCGTCCACAAAGTCACCCTTTCCAGCTATTCCATGGGGAAGTATGAAGTGACGTTTGAAGAGTTTGATGTTTATACCCAATTTACAGAGAAGCCGCTGCTGGTCGAACGTAAGTTGGGAAAAAGAAGCCGAAAACCTGCAAAACCGGTTCGCTATATGACATGGCAGCAAGCCCGCGATTATTGCTTTTGGCTGGGAGAAAACACGGGCCTTAATATTGACCTCCCCACAGAAGCTCAGTGGGAATATGCGGCGCGCAGCCGGGGCAACAAGGTGGCGTATGGCACGGATACCGGCATGCCGAAAAAGGGAACCAATATCGGGTCTGGTCTCGGTGTGGAAAAAGTTGGATCTTATCCGCCGAATCCACTCGGCTTGTATGACATGAGTGCTAACGTCAAAGAGTGGGTTCTGGACTGGTTCGACCCGGATTATTACGCCAATTCTCCCGAAGTGGACCCACAGGGGCCGGAAAGCGGCACTGAGAAATCAGTACGAGGTGGCAAGGTGGTTTTGCAGCGCTACCACGAACCACCAAAAGCCGCCCCCAGAATCACCGAGGAATTTGGCTATGAAGGGCATCCCTATGTGCTTCCGCTGCGTGGTTAATGAAGACAAGCCTATTATCCTGAAATAATTGTCTGTGAAGGAAACATAATAGCGCTTCGAGTCACGTTAGCTTTTCCCGCCACCACAGAGGAATGCACTGAAACCTATGCCCAACGGGGCGGCCAGGGGCGCCTTGTCTTCGACCACAGAGAACAAACTCATGGCGAGGTCAGTCCTCCCCTGCGCGACAGTGCCCGCATCCTGCGCACCTGTCTGAACGAAGGGCCGGATCAAGCCCTTATCCTGGGCTAAGCTCCTGCCGTGAAGTCCGCTTCAAGGGTGACGTCAACATGCGGAAGAAAGCAGACAAAGGACACGCACCGAATAAACACAAACGCACCGAATAACGAATAAAGGACACGCACGACTTGGAGAATCTCTTACACTGAGCGGAGCAAATTGCTGATTTTGTACTGATTATTTGGTCAGTATTGTCGAGTCATGGATATGCAAGGAGGCAACCCATGACCCGTGCTCGTTATACCCAGGTATCCCTGGACTCTACCCCCTACTACCACTGTATCTGTCGCTGCGTACGACGGGCCTTTCTTTGCGGGAAGGACCACTACTCCGGCCAGGATTATGAGCATCGCCGCCAGTGGGTGGTGGATCGTCTGGCCGCCTTGGCGGAGGTCTTTGCTATCGATCTCTGTGCTTATGCCGTGATGTCCAATCACTACCATCTGGTTCTTCGCATCAATCAACAAAAGGCGCTGGCCTGGACAGATCAAGAGGTTGCGGAGCGCTGGATGCAGCTGTTCAGTGGTCCTCTTATCGTGAAGCGTTGGATCAACGGACAGACTGAGGAGGGGGAATCCCTCAAGGCGCTGGACATCATTGGTCAATGGCGTGAGCGGCTTCATGACCTGGGCTGGTTCATGAAATGCCTGAATGAGTATCTCGCTAGGCGAGCCAACGAGGAAGATTGCTGCAAAGGTCGCTTTTGGGAAAGTCGCTACAAGTGTCAGGCCCTTCTGGATGAAAAGGCTCTGCTGCAATGCATGGCGTATGTGGATCTTAATCCTGTACGGGCGGATATGGCGAGAACACCAGAAGATTCGGATTACACCTCAGTCCAGCAACGTGCCAAAAAGCTGGCAGGAGGTCAGTGCGCTAAACAACCGGCCCTTCTTCCGATGGTAGACGCAGAAACCGTCGACGCTGACGATGATGACACGCTTTGTCGGTTCCGGTTAATGGACTATCTGGAGCTTGTGGAGGGTACGGGCAGGGCGGTACGAGACAATAAACGAGGGTCAATACCCGAGCAAGCGATGAAAATACTGGATCGCTTGGGGATAGAAGAGAAAGCCTGGCTTTTTCATATGAGACCAAGAAAAAAACGCCAGCCTGTTGCAGTAGGGGCCTTGGCCAGGCTCCGTGAGTATGCCCAGGAAACTGGCAGGAAATGGGTAGCCGGGCAAAGCTTGGCGGGGTGGTAAGTCATGTCCTTCTTGGTTGAGTTTATGCGTGTCCCCTATATCCGCTCGGACGCCCCCTGGCCAGACGAAAAAAGCCAGCGTAGCGGCATGATCAACACTGAGGCGCTACCGGCACCCGCTGATAATGTGAAAGTGGCCAAGAGTACCCGCTCGCCATTTGACACCGAGCTGGATGACCAGCAAGGGGCTAACGTAAAGCTAGAAGCGTTCGTGGGGGTAAAAGCCACTCTGGGTATCAAGGGCGGACTAATGTGGCAGCAACCCCAGGCCAGTCAGTTCAAGGCGTTGGGCAGTGTGGGCTATACCGCCACCGGCATGGCCGGCATCGGCGCAGGGCTGGATTTTCAGGTCGGGTTTGATGTACGGACAGGGCGATTTGTAATCCACTGTAAGGCTGAGCTGGCTTTTAAGGTTGGGGTCGGTGGAGGTTTTTCCTTCACGGTGGATGCAATGCATGTGAAAGACTTTCTTTCTGGAGCTTCTCTATAACGAACTGCGCGACTCTGAATTCAATGTTATTGACCTGTTCGATGACGAAGACGGTCGCAATCGTGCATTCGATGCCTTCTGCTCGTTCCAGTACGAATTGTTCAAGCGCGGTGGAGTAGTCGGTGTAGCCGCTGGAGCTGCTGCTACTGGTGGTTTGCTGGCTGTTAGTGCGGTCCAGGGAATATTTAATCTGGGGCGTGAATTGCTCTTGAGATGGGAGGAATGGGACGACGACAGCGAGGCGGCTCACCGACTGGCAGAAACATTACTGGATGAAGCTGAAGCACTGGAACTGCTGGGCTATGCCTTCCCGGAAACCAAGGGGCGGCTCCTCAATACACTGATTTCGACAGGCACTACCCACCGGGATATCAATCTGCTTTCCGGTGGGCTGGATGAACGTCGTGAAGAAGCGGTGATTGTGGTCCTTGAGAGTATTCAGCATGCCCGCGAATACCAGGAAGTGATGGAGCATATGGGGGTCAACATTCCCATCAACGATGGCCCTGCTGAGAAAATGGTTCGGGCTCTGGACAATGAATTGCGGTTGTTGACCTTTCTGGATGGGGAGGAACGAAATCGCTTCTTGAATATCTCAAATCGCTTTGCAGGTGAATGATGCTTCTTTTGCAAAAATACCTGGCACCCTTGAACAGCGTGCCAGGTGGGGATTTACTAGTTGCTGTTCTTTTTCTCCTTTTTTACAGAAGAAAAAGCAATGACCTTGGGTTGATTGACAACACAACGAACGCCGAATTGTTTATCATCAGGTTTACGGCCAGGGGAGCGGCGGTATAAGATATTGTAACGTTGTGTGCCAACAACGCTGCCTCCGCGGAATATTTTTGTTGTTCCAGTCTCAGGTCCTTGAGGGTTTATCCCCGGAGACGTTTCATAATAGTTTTTGTCGTGCCAATCCAGCACCCATTCCGCCACATTGCCGGTCATATCGTACATTCCCAATGGGTTGGGTGGATAAGTACCGGAGGGTTCCGGGTGCCAAGGGGATTCACTCCCGGGATAGTTGCGACCGTAATCCAGTGTGCCATCATCGGTGGCATAGAAGGCCCGGCTGGTTCCCCGGCTAGTGGCCGCATACTCCCATTGGGCTTCGGTGGGTAGCTCAAAGGGCAGGTCTGTCAACTCACCCAACCAGTGGCAATAGTTCTGGGCGTCATACCAGGTAAGTCCCCAGGCCGGATTTTCGGGCTGCCTGGATGGTTTGCCAAAAGATCTTTGACTGGGTTTTCGGGCTCCTGTGGCTTCGGCAAAGGTATCAAACTCCCAATAAGACACTTCGTAAGCTTGAATTGAATAGCTATCAAGGGTCACCTCGACAGTTTTGGTGACTTGCGGGTGCCCCATGGTAAAGGTGCCGCCTTCTACGAACACCAGAGAATCCAGCGTATGGTCAATTACCCGCTGTTCGGCTTCGCTCAGATCAGCGCCATTGCTGCACCCGACAAACAGGGAAAGGGGCAATATAGGGATGGTGTTGAGCAGTGAAAAAGGGCGTTTCATGTTTATCAGTTCCTTTGCTTGAAATCGGCGTCCAATGCCGCAAATACCCTAGGGAAGGTCTGAATAACTCGCTTTTTTCGCCTTTACGATGATCAACAGGCTTCTGCCATCAAATTCAGGCCACAATTCACTCTTGAGTGTTCATTTTTTTTCGCCTGATTGCCGCACTTTAGCGGCAATCAGGCGCACTGCCCCTAGGGCAGCAGCACCCGTTTCACCCTCAACAGGTTGTGCAGCCCCGCCAGGAGATAGAGCCGGTTGGTATTTTTCGCCAGACCCCGGTAGCGAACCTTGCTGTAACCGAACATGCCTTTGATCACTCGGAAGGGATGTTCCACTTTGGCACGTACGCTGGCTTTGATGGTTTCGCATTCCAGCGCAACCTTCGACATCGTGGAGCGCTTACCAGGACGCTCAGCGATAAACCAATCCACTTTACGGTTCTTGTGCTCTTCGCGTTTCTCGATACCGCAATAACCCGCGTCTCCCCAGACACGTTTCTCTTTGCCATGCAAAAGCTGGTCTGATGCCGTCAGGTCATGCTCATTCGCGGCGGTAGTGGCAAGGCTATGAATCAGACCCACCGTGTCATCGACGCCAATATGGCACTTCATGCCAAAGTGCCATTGATTGCCTTTCTTGGTCTGGTGCATCTCCGGATCACGAGCCTTACCTTTGTTCTTCGTCGAGCTGGGCGCTTCGATAATCGTCGCATCAACGATGCTGCCTTCCCGAACCATCAGGCCATGTCGTGCCAACTGACGGTTGATCTTCTTGAACAGCTTCTTGCCAAGAGTGTGCTGCTCCAGCAGGTGCCGGAAGTTCAGGATCGTTGTCTCATCAGGAACCCGAGAGAGCCGAATCCCTGCGAAACGGCGCATAGACTCGATCTCATACAAGGCATCTTCCATCGCCGGATCACTCAGGTTGTAGATGATCTGCATGACATGAATGCGCAGCATGCTGGAGAGCGGATACGGCGGCCGGCCAGTGCTACCGGAGGCGTAATAGACCGCAATCGTGGACTCCAGCGCCTTCCAGGGTAGCAACTGATCCAACTTCTCAAGGAACACTTCCCGCCGGGTCTTGCGCTTCTTGTGTTCATATTCGGCTTCGGCAAAAGTCAGCTGGCTCATGGCATTCCCGGAAAGTGGCTGATAGAAAGCCCTGATTATGGCAAAGTCGGGGAGTTTTTCAGAGGTTCCCTAGCAAATTGAGGTTTCCTTGTCTGTGTATAGAGTTCACGGTTAGTGATAATCCCACAATTGCATTCTCTTCCCCATCCGGCATAGTCGTAGTCATCACAACAAAACAGGGTGAAGACAATGGCTCTCGATTATGCGCTGCTTGATGTATTTGCCAATGCCCCATTTCAGGGCACACAGATTCCTGTGGTAAAGCTGGAAGGGTTGGACACCAGTGATGCCAGCAAGATGGCGATTGCCAGTGAGTTTCAGCAGACGGAAACGGTGTTTATCGAGCCGGGCAAGGACATGCCGGTGAGTGTGTTCAATGGCAAGGGGCAACAGTTGTTCGGGGCCCATACCATTCTGGCAGCGTCTTATGTGGCCCATGAGATGGGGCTTGCCAAGGATGAAGGGGCTTTTGCATCGTTTCTGTTCAGGCAGAATCAACAGTTGATCGAAAGCTTTATTGATACTGGAAACAGTGCATCAGGCTCGATTCAGTTTGCCCGGGTGCTGACGCCCACGATTGATCGCTATACCCCGGAAATTCCACGCCTGGCCGCGGCACTGAATATTGATGAAAAGCATATCTCGTTCAGCAAGTACAAGCCCATGGTGGTCAGCGTGGATACGCCTACCTTGATCATTCCGGTTACCAAGCCTGAGCATGTGCTGGCAGCGAGTTTGAATGCGGAGCGGTGGGCCGATCTGTTTGGTGGTGTCTATACCTCGGAATTGTTCCTGTTTGCGCCGGGGAGTATTACCGGCAGTTCCGAGTTTCACGGGCGCTTGCTGAACCCGGACCTGCCCGGGGATGTATTTCCGCCCATCGGTAATGTGATGCCGGAATTTATTGCTTATCTGGCGGAGCAGCAGGATACGGCTGCGGGGACCCACACACTGTCTATTGATCGCGGGAGCCCTGATACCCGCAAGAGTATTCTGCATGCGGAGTTCGACAAGAAGCCGGGCAAGGAAGTGAAATGCCGCATTGGCGGTAACGTGATCAAGATGGGGGTGGGCGAGCTGCTTTACAGCTGATTTCAGTGGTCTGCGATTTATCGTTTGTTGGACTGATTCTTCAGATAAACGATAAATGCCACCACGGCAATGCCGCAGAGAAACAACACGAAAGCGGTAATCAGTTGTTCCAGTGTCATGGTGCAGCCCTCCTGTCTGTTATGTGGACATTATCACGGTGCCGGCGCCTTTACCGAATAGGCGCCGGGTTCGTGATTTGTATCAATCTTTTCCGGCAAAGTCGTCCCTCCGAACCGATCTAGTCGATGCCACAGAGTAACTGCTCTGTCCTGTCCCAGCCCAGGCAGCCATCGGTGATGGAGAGGCCGTATTGCAGCGGTTTCTGCAGGGGCTGTTTGCCATCTTGCAGGTGACTTTCCAGCATCACGCCGGCGATAGGGCTGTTTCACCTGGCCCGTTGTTCAAGCAGATCTTGCAGTACCTCCGGCTGTTTCAGCGGATCTTTGCCACTGTTGGCGTGGCTGCAGTCCACGATCACTCGCGTGTTACGGCCTTTGGTCTGCAGGGCGTCCACAGCTTGGTGAATGCTGTCGGCGTCGTAGTTGGGGCCATGATGCCCACCGCGGAGTACCAGATGGGTATCCGGGTTGCCGGCGGTCTGCAGCAGCGCACTGTGACCGTTGTCATCAATGCCCAGGTGCGTGTGGGGATGCTCTGTGGCTCCCATGGCGTCGCAGGCCACGTCGATGCTGCCGTCAGTGCCGTTCTTGAAGCCCACCGGCATGGGCAGGCCGCTTACCATTTCCCGGTGGATTTGGGATTCGGTAGTGCGGGCGCCGATGGCGGCCCAGCTGAGCAGGTCGCCCAGGTAATCGGCGGCCATGGGGTGCAACAGCTCGGTGGCAAGCGGCAGGCCCAACCGGGCCAGGTCCAGCAACAGGTGGCGAGACACGTTCAGGCCGGTGGCGATATCGTTGCTGCCGTCCAGGTGCGGGTCGTAGAGCATGCCTTTCCAGCCCACGGTGGTGCGGGGTTTTTCCACGTAGGCGCGCATTACCAGAAAGACTTTGTCGTCCAGCTGGCGGGATAATTCGCTCAGACGATGGCCGTATTCCAGTGCCGCTTTTGGGTCATGGAGCGAGCAGGGGCCGGTGATGACCAGCAGGCGGTCGTCTGTGCCGTTGAGAATATTTCGTACGGTCTGTCGATGGGCCTGGACCTGTGCTGCCAGCTCGGCGTCCACTGGCAGGCGTTCGCGCAGCACGGTGGGGGAGGGCAGCGGCAGGCTGCGTCGCGGGCTGATGTCGGCCTGGCTGGCGGTTGAGCTCTGTGTCTGTTGCATGGTCGTTCCTTACTGTTCGGTGCGCGGTTACCGTCGCGCGTGATTCGATCGTAGTGTTCGCTGTAGCGGGCGTTGCCAGGGGCTAAATCGGGTGTCTTTGTGGTGCTGGCCGTATCGATACATGGTGTTTGTCCTCTGTGGTGCGGTGTTTCGGTATTTATCGGGCAATAAAAAACCCCGGGCGGGATACCGACCGGGGTTTTCGTGATTCGGCAGGCGTCCCGTAGCGGGCGCGCCTGGGTAACGGTCAGGCGCGCGAGCGGCTAAACCAATACCCGTAGTAGAACGCAGCGGGCACAACCGTGCCGACCGGCTTGCGGTCTGACTGGATGGTGCTGTTTTGCAGGGCTGCGTTCATGATGAAATCTCTTTGGAGTCAGTTCTCAAGCCTAGCGATGGCACCCGAGAGAAGCAAGAGGGTGTGTCTCTCTGCTTGATAGGTGGTCAATATGCCGGGTTAGTATGACAGGATCGTGACGGTGCAAGGCAAAAAAAATGCCCACCGAAGTGGGCAAGGAAGGTGGAGACAATCAAGGAGAAAACGGTATTAGAAGATATCGGCCTTGCCGATGGCGTTGGTGATGACCTGGGCGAAGTGACCTGCGCCTTTTTCCAGGCCCTTGAAACCGCCGGTGTTGAAGCTGACGGTGTTGCCCTGCCAGATAATCGCTTGCTGGTCCACGTCCCACAGGTCCAGCCGAACCACATAGATATCCTCATTCACGAAGAAGTCGTCGCTGAACACCTCAGGGCGCATGGTCATGGTGCCAGCGACCGGTATTGCCGCTCCCGGGTCGCCTTTGACCTCAAGGGTTTCGCTGCGTTGTTCTTCCAGATGGATCGCCAGGGCGCTGTCGAAGCCGTTTTCCTTCATGCGCTCTGCCAGATAGTCGCGGCTTTTGCCTTCGATGCCTTTGTCACCAAAGACCGTATGGGCGGCGGTGGCCTTGATGCCCTTTTCGGCAAAGCTGGCGACGATGGTATTTTCCAGGTGGCCACGCAGCTCATGAGCTGCCAGAACGCCGACTACGACTGATTGATAGGGCCCCCTGGGATCTTTTTCCACACCGGTCTGGGTGCTGACCACGCGGGTGTCATGGTAGCCGCTGGCACAGGCGGCGAGCAGCGCAGCGAACAGGGCCACCATGGCAAATTGCAATTTTCTCATCGTTCCATCCTCATTCTGTTTGGCAGGCTCCCTTGGAGGGCAGCCTGCGGTGCTCGTTGCGATCTCAGAAGTTATAGGTGGTGCTCAGGGACAGATAATCCCGGTCGTTGACTACGCTAAAGCTGGCATCGTTATAGGTGGTGTAGGACAAGTCGGCGCTGAGTTTCTTGTAGTTCATGCCGATGCCCAGACCGAGGCTGCGTTGATCCTCCTGCAGCGCATCATCACTGGAGTAGCCTTCCACGCCATGCTTCATGGTCAGCGACGGGGTCAACGCCACCGGGCCAATGACGTTGGCATAGGTGGATTTGAGCGTGAGCTGGTAGCCCCAGCTAAAGTCAGTCACATAGCCATCCTCACCCAGCTCGCCAACCCCGAAGTTGGTGTGGCGGCGGAAGCGCATGTCTTCCTGATCCGGCAAGTCATCAATGAACTCGGAACCTAACTGGGCTGAGACAATGGTCTTCTGGGCGCCCAGCAGTTTGGGGATGACCGTGGTGAAGGTCACTTCGGCACGCTGAATATCGAATTCCTTGAAGCCGGTGACTTCATTGCCGGAACCGTAGACGTAGTCGATGGTCTCCTGGGGAACGGTGGCAAACCCCTGTGCGGCCGCTGCCGGCACACCATTGGCTTCCAGTACTCGGGCGGTGGTCATGTCCGGTGTATTGATCTGGATCGGCATATCCGGCAGGTAGCTCAGGTTCATGGCCAGGTTGCCGACCCCTTCAAAGGTCTTGTCGGCAGTCAGGCCGATCACCTGGATATCTTCCGGGTATTCATAGAAGTAGGCGATGTCGTTACCGGGGGTAATGCCTTGGGCCAGTGGGCTGTCTTCCTTGGTTACCGAGTAGATCGGCAGACGCATGTGGTAGTTCAGGAAGTAGGCACCGACCTTGGCCTTGGATTTCGGAAAGGCATAGTCGAACTTCAGCCCGTACTGGCCACCGTCATCGGGCTCCTTCTCGTCCCGGCGTGGAATATAGATGCCGTTTTCGTAGGCGGTTTTATTGGGGATCACCACGGCGCTGGAGAAGGTGGCATCACACCCCACTGCAGTGTTGTCCAGGGTGGAGAAGAAGGTGCCACAGCCATCCAGGTTCGCTGCCCGCCACTCGTACTGGTAGAAGGACTTCATGGAGAGCCGGTCGGTGAATTTGTAATCGGCAGTCACCATTCCCGCGGGCTTGAGGAACTCGGTGTACTCGGCGCCGGGGCGGTGCAGCGCTGCCAGGTCGATAGCGTTCAGCGCACTGAGGGAGCCCCGGGAATACAGACTGCGTCCCCACAGCAGCGTCTGACGACCCGCCTTCAGCTTCAGAGGTTGTTCGTTGACCTGGAAAGTGCCGTGGACAAAGACATCCTGAAAGCTGGCTCCCTGAAATTTGGAGTTGCGATCAAAGCCATCATCGCTGAGCGGCTCGCCGCCGACAAATTCATTGGGGAAGTTGCCGTGGGGAACATCCTTCTCTTTCTGCACGTAGTCGTACCAGCCCTTGGCTCGCACAAACAGGCCATAGTTCTTGTACTGCAGGTTGACGTCGCCTACTGCCTTGGCAACGGCAGACACCACTTCACCACCATCATAGTTCAGGTTGCCGTCGTCAGAGACGGCGGAACCGGACGTGCCGCCGGGGGTATCACCGGCAAACAGGTTTTCCTTGCGGGCAGACTCCATACGGGAAATAGCGCCCACGGAGGCTTTCAGGTTCCATTTGACGCTGACGTCTTCATTGAACTGTTTTTCGCCAGCCATGGCCGGGGCTGCGGCTGTCAGCAGGCCCAGAGCCAGGGCACTGCTGCAGCCAACAGCGATCGCTTTGCTTCGCATTATTTTGCTCTCCCACTACCCGGTGATGAGCCGGGCAGACATTCCGTTTGTTGTTGTGAACGTTGTTGTAGCGCACTTGTTGTCACGCCCGGTCCCATCGGGCGTTAAAATCCTGACCTCGTTTTCATTTTTTTGAATCATGATTTCAAAAAGCGATGCGTCGGATTCAATTCATACATACTGGTGGGTATGTGGTCAAGACGGACAAAAGTCGAAGTTGGGGCCTCAGGAGGGGGCGAAAGCCGATTCATGGAATAAGAGCGGGGATTTTTGTGGGTTTTTCGTGATTTGAGGCCGCAATAAAGAAACGATATTCGAGATGCTGTTTACTCTAAAGGGTAATTCGTTACTCAGGGTAACAAATAAAAGGAAGTTTCATTTTAATGTTATTTGTGAGCTTTGACACATTTGCTAAAGAATTCCATGGCAGAAAATCACTGTAAGGCTTTTGTCCACGGCAGACGTTGACCCTGAAAATAAAAAAGGGCGCCGAATGGCGCCCTGAAGGGGAAGTCAGAGACAGAAATCAGAACACTTCAAACAGGCCAGCGGCACCCATGCCGCCGCCGATACACATGGTCACTACTACATACTTCACACCCCGGCGCTTGCCTTCGATCAGGGCGTGGCCTGTCATGCGGGCACCGGACATGCCGTAGGGGTGGCCGATGGAAATGGCGCCGCCATTCACGTTGTATTTCTCCGGGTCGATGCCCAGGCGGTCGCGGCTGTACAGGCACTGGCTGGCAAAGGCTTCGTTAAGCTCCCAGATGCCGATGTCATCCACTGTTAGCCCGAAGCGCTTGAGCAGCTTGGGTACCGCAAACACCGGGCCAATACCCATCTCGTCCGGATCGCAGCCGGCTACGGCCATGCCGCGGTAGGCACCCAGCGGTTGCAGACCCAGGCGCTCGGCTTCCTTCGCTTCCATCAGTACGCAGGCGCTGGCGCCATCGGAGAGCTGGGAGGCGTTACCTGCAGTGATGAAGCCGCCTTCCTGAACCTGCTGGCCACCCTTGAAGACAGGCTGCAGGGATTGCAGGCCTTCCAGGGTGGTCTGCGGGCGATTACCTTCGTCTTTAGCCAGGGTGACTTCCTGATCGGAGATCTCTTTGGTTTCCTTGTTCATCACCTTCATGACGGTGGTCATGGGGACGATCTCATCGTCGAATTTGCCGGCTTCCTGGGCGGCGGCGGTACGCATCTGTGATTGATAGGCGTATTCGTCCTGGGCATCGCGGGAAACGCTGTAGCGGTCTGCGACGATTTCGGCGGTTTCCAACATGGACATGTAGATGTCCGGGCGGTGCTGTTTCAGCCAGGGGTCGGCGGCGCGGAAGGTGTTCATCTTGTCGTTCTGCACCAGGGAGATGGACTCCAACCCCCCGGCGACAGCCACATCCATGTTATCGACGATGATTTCCTTGGCGGCGGTGGCGATGGCCATCAGGCCGGAGGCGCACTGACGGTCCATGGACATGCCGGACACGCTGGTGGGCAGGCCGGCACGCAGGGCGCACTGGCGAGCTACGTTGCCACTGGTGCTACCCTGCTGCAGGGCAGCGCCCATGATCACGTCCTGAATGGATTCCGGGTCGATGCCGGCGCGCTCCACAGCGTGTTTGATGGCATGGCCGCCCAGCGCTTGGGCCTGGGTGTCGTTGAAGGCGCCCCGGTAGGCTTTGCCAATGGGGGTTCGGGCGGTGGAAACGATAACGGCTTCTCTCATGATGCCTCTCCAGATTGATATTCGGTCGATGTCTCACTGTAGGAGCTTGCCTGCAAGCGATGGGGCATGAGTGCGAGCACTATCGCCAGCAGGCTGGCTCCTACAGCCGGTTGATGAGCTGCTGCGGTTAACCCAGCTTGATGCCTTTGGCCTGGGCGGCCTTGGTAAGAATCTTGGTGACATGGTCGCCGCCGGCGAGAATTTCCCGGGCATTGTCCATGTTGCCGATCTGCTCGAAATGGGCGGCGACGCCATCCACATTTCGTTCGTTTTCATTCAGGTAGACGCCCTCGCTTTCCATCAAGCGAACCATGGCGTAGCAGCCGGCGCCTGCCAGTATGATGCGGTGGGTCGGCGCTTTGTTACTGCACAGGAACAGGACCGCCGGGGTGATTTCCTTCGGCTCCAGCATGGCCAGCACTTCCGGGGGCATCAGATCTTCGGTCATGCGTGTTGCCGCGGTGGGCGCGATGCAGTTGACCTTGATATCGTATTTTTCCCCTTCGATGCACAGGGTGTTCATCAACCCGGCCACGGCCATTTTGGCGGCCCCGTAGTTGGCCTGGCCGAAGTTGCCGTACAGGCCGGACGTGGAGGTGGTCATGACGATACGGCCGTAGCCCTGTTCGCGCATGATCGGCCAGACTGCCCTGGTGCAGATCTCGGAGCCGGTAAGGTGAACGGCGACCACCTTGTCCCAGTCGTCCTGGGTCATTTTCACAAAGCTCTTGTCGCGCAAAATACCGGCGTTGTTGATCAGCACATCAATGCGCCCCCAGGTATCCATGGCCTGTTTCATCATGGCGTCCACCTGTTCCGGACTGGACACATCGGCGCCGTTGGCAATGGCCTCGCCCCCGGCGGCCTGGATTTCCGCGACGACCTGCTCGGCCGCTTCGCTGGAGCCGCCGCTGCCATCACGGGCGCCACCGAAATCATTGACCACGACTTTGGCGCCGAGACGAGCCAGTTCCAGTGCATGGCATTTGCCCAGGCCATTACCGGCCCCGGTGACGATGGCCACCTGATTGTCAAAACGGATTGTCATTGTTGTTGCTCTCCTGAAGATAAGTTGCGAGTACCGAGTTACGAGGTGAGTAAAGAACACCGCACTCGGGTTTTGGTTGTCACTACGCGTAGCTCGTCACTCGCGACTGTTATTTGATGATCGCCAGGCTCAGCCATTCAGCGATCAGCGCAGGTTTGTCCTGGCCTTCGATTTCCACTTCCACGCCGTGGCGCAGTTGCCATTCGTTATCGGAGCGCTGTTTGACTTCCAGCAGGGTGAACTTGCCGCGCACCTTGCTGCCTTCACGCACCGGGTTCATGAAGCGCACCTTGTCGAAGCCGTAATTGATGCCCATCACCTGGCCCTGGATGGTGGGGAGCACATCCATGGCCATGGCGGACAACAGCGACAGGGACAGGAAACCGTGGGCGATGGTGGCACCGAAGGGGCTTTCCCTGGCGGCCCGCGCCGGGTCCGTGTGGATCCACTGGGGATCTTCGGTCAGGTCGGCAAAGCCGTCGATACGCTGCTGGTCTACGGTGCGCCACTGGGACGCGCCCACGGCTTCACCGGTTTTTGCCTGCAGCTCCTGAATAGTAGCCTGTGGTCTGCTCATGGGGCTCTCCCTGTTGGGCGCTGATGCGCCATGTTTTCAGAATATTATTTTGAAAATGACAGTATGAGGGTGGCGTAACTGGCCGTAAAGGGTGAAAAGCGCCATGAAGGGCGAGAATTCCGTCACCCCTGTGCGGGAGGGTCAATGGTGGGCGGGCCCGGTTATGTCACTATTTTCCGATAATATCGGCTTGCAGCCCGTGATTGAGGAGCACCATGTCAGAACAAAATGAAGCCCTGCTGACCGACCCCCGCGATGCCATTCTCGACGCGGCGGCTATGTGCTTTATGGAGCGGGGCTTCAATGCCACCAGCATTGACGACATTGCCCGGCGCCTGTCTGCCACCAAGGGGATGGTGTATCACTACTTCGATTCCAAGGCGCAGCTGTTCTTCGAGATCCATCACCGGGCCATGGATGCGCTTTTTGAAGAGCTGGAGCCAGTTGTCGACTCCGATCTGCCGGCCCCGGAGCGGTTTACCGAAATGGCCCGCTGCTATGTGCGCACGCTGATTCGTACCCAGCCTTACCAGCGTACCGTCTCGGAAGCGGTGCAAATGCTACTGCGCAGCAGCACCACCGAGGCCCAGCGGGCCCAGCTCGAGCGTTTGCAGGAACGTCGCAAACGCTGCGAAGGGCTGTTCCTGACGGTGCTGGAAGAGGGCATTGCCAACGGCTCCATGCGTGCCGCACGCCCGAAAATGTCCATCAAACCCGTCTTCGGCGCCATGAACTCGGTGATCAACTGGTATCAACCCCGCGATACGGAAACGCCGGCACAGCGGCAAGAGGTGGTGGATGAGGTGGTGCTGGTGGCGCTGCGTGGAGTGATGAAAGGCAGTTAACAGTTAACAGTGAATAGTTAACAGCGCCGCGAATCTTGTGTTGCTGTTATCAAATGTAAGAGGCCGCGCCCAGGGGATGGGCGCGGCCTCTTTGCGTTGAAACCATTACGCGCTGGCGCGCGGCGCTGTTAACTATTCACTGTTAACTGTTAACTTATTTCCCCCCTTTCAAGAACCCCGCAAACCGCTCCCTCGTATCCTCACTGAACATCCTCTCGGCAAACAGCACACTTTCCTTTTCGATCTGGGTCTTGATGGCAGTGTCGCTCTGGCGCAGTAGCTGCTTGGTCATGGCCATGGCGGCCGGGGATTTCCCGGCCAGTCGCTGTGCCAGGGTCAGGGCGGTGCCTTCCAGTTCCTCAGGGGGTACCCGGTAGGCCACCAGACCGCAGCGTTCGGCTTCCTGGGCACTCAGGGTATCGCCGGCCAACAGCAGACGGTTGGCATTCTGGCGGCCGATCAGGGCGGGCAGCAGCAGGCTGGAGCCGGCTTCGGGTACCAGGCCCAGATTGATAAAGGCGGTTTGGAAGCGGGCATCGTCGGCGGCCACCACCAGGTCCGCATGGAGCAGCAGGGTGGTGCCGATGCCGGTGGCGTTGCCCTGCACGCCAATCACCACGGGCTTGTCCAGGGCCATCAGGGCATGTACCAGTACCATGGCTGGGCTGAGCTTGCCGTTGTCCCGGCTGGCCGGGTCCGCATTGAGGAAATCGCCGATATCGTTGCCGGCACACCAGGCCCGGCCATTGCCGGTGAGCAGTAACACGTGCAGATCGTCCCTTTCTGCCAGATGTTCAACGCCACGGGTCAAGTCCTGGTACATGCTGGCGGTCATGGCATTGAGCTTGGCTGCCCGGTCCAGGGTCAGATGCAGGACCGCACCGGTTTCCCGGGCCTGAACACAGCCACTGTTGAGGGTCAGGTCTGTCATGAGGAGGCTCCAGCGGTTGGGGAAACAACTGAAGATATCGAAACAGTATTTCGAATAATAGCTAAATCGCCATGCAGCATATTCATTCTGCCGAATTCAAAATATCAATTTCACTAACTCAAGGGCCTGCACTAGGCTGGGTCTATTCACTGCACTCTTGCCAGCTGTAAGGAGTCGCCATGGCCCAGTTTTACCTTGTCCGCCACGGGCAAGCATCGTTCGGCACCGATAACTATGATCGCCTCTCCGAGCTTGGCCACCAGCAGGCCCGCTGGCTGGGCGAGTATTTTGCCGAACGGGATATGGGCTTCGATGCGCTGCTGTCTGGCGATCTGGTACGTCATCGGGAAACCGGTGCCGGCATCTGTGAAGGGCTGGGCGTGGCCTTACCGGAAGATATTCACGCCGGCCTCAACGAGTTCGATTTCCAGTCCATCGTCGATGCCTACCTGACTCAGTACCCAGAGCAGGCACCCGGTGAGGGTGCGCCAGTGGCGGCGTTCTACAAGGCGCTGAAGACGGCCATGAAGCATTGGCGCATGGACGAGCTCACCGGTGATCTGCCGGAAACCTGGCAGTCCTTTTCTGACCGGGTACTGGCCGCTCGTGATCATATTCAGCAGCAGTACAGTGACAGGGATCGCATCCTGATTGTCAGTTCCGGTGGTGCCATGGCCATGTTTCTCAAACATGCCCTGAATGCGGCCGATGACACCGTGGTTGAACTGAATCTGCAGATTCGCAACAGCAGCGTTACTCACGGTTTTTTTAATAACAAGGTGGTGCGCATGGCCAGTTTCAACAATGTGCCGCACCTGGATCGCCCGGATCGGTTCGAAGCCATTACCTATTTTTGATTTTTAACGCAGCACAAAGACTGTAACGAACAAGTGACAAGGGAGAGCTACATGGATTTTCAATACACAGAAAAAGTGCAGGACCTGATTACCCAGGTGCGTCATTTCATCGACACCGAGATCCGCCCGGTGGAAGGCCTGTACCACGAACAGCTGGAAAAAAGCCCGTGGGAAACCCCGCCGGTGATGGAAGAGCTGAAAGAGAAAGCCCGGGCAAAGGGGCTGTGGAACCTGTTTCTGCCAAAGGAATACGGGGATTACAGTGCCGGCCTGAGCAACCTGGAATACGCACCGCTGGCCGAGGAAATGGGCCGCAGCCGCATCGCTTCCGAAGCCTTCAACTGTGCCGCGCCGGATACCGGCAACATGGAAGTGCTGGCCAAGTACGGTAACGAGCAACAGAAGAAAGACTGGCTGCAGCCCTTGTTGGAAGGTCGTATCCGCAGTGCCTTTGCCATGACCGAGCCGGAAGTGGCGTCGTCCGATGCCACCAATATCGAGACCCGCATCGAGCGGGACGGTGACGACTACGTGATCAATGGCCGTAAGTTCTACATCAGCGGTGCCATGCGCAAGACCTGCGAGATCATGATCGTGATGGGCAAGACCGACCCGGACAACCCGAATCGTCACCAGCAGCAATCCCAGATTCTGGTGCCCACCAACACTCCGGGAGTGAATATCGTGCGTCCCATGCAGGTGTTTGGTTACAACGATGCGCCGGAAGGTCACGCGGAAGTGGTGTTCGACAACGTGCGGGTACCCAAGGAGAACATGATCCTGGGTGAAGGCCGTGGCTTTGAAATTGCTCAGGGCCGCCTGGGGCCGGGCCGTATTCATCACTGCATGCGTTTGATTGGTGCCGCCCAGGAATCCTTCGAACTGATGGCCAAGCGTGTCAATGAGCGTGTGGTGTTCGGCCAGCCCATGAGCAAGCAGGGCTCGGTGCGTGAAGATCTGGCGCGTTCCTACTGTGAAATCGAGCAGGCTCGCCTGATGACCTTGAAGGCGGCAGACACCATGGACCGCGAAGGTAACAAAGTCGCCAAGGATTTGATCGCTATGATCAAGGTGGTAGCGCCAAATATGGCGTTAAATGTGATTGATCGGGCGATTCAGGTCCACGGTGCGGTGGGCCTGAGCCAGGATACCCCGTTGGTCAACTTCTTCAGCTATGCCCGCACCCTGCGGCTGGCTGACGGTCCGGATCAGGTGCACATGATGCAACTGGGCCGCAACCTGGCCAAATATTTCGCCTGAGACGCGGTGTTTGCCCGGGGTGTGACACACACTCCGGGCTTTGCCTATTGCGCAGCAGACAGAGAATAACAGGAGAGCTCCATGTCCCAGGTGGATACGCTGGATACACAGAAACTGGCCGAATACCTTGAGCAGCATATCGATGGCTTCAAGGGGCCTATCGAGGCTGACAAGTTTGAAGGCGGCCAGTCCAACCCCACCTTCAAGATCACTACGCCGTCCGGTGCCTATGTGTTGCGCCGGCAGCCGCCGGGCAAGCTGCTCAAGTCTGCCCACGCGGTGGATCGGGAGTTCCGGGTGATGGCGGCCCTGAAAGACACCGATGTGCCGGTGCCACGGGTACTGCACCTGTGCGAAGACCGCGACGTGATCGGTTCCATGTTTTATGTGATGGAATTCTGTGAAGGGCGCATCCTGTGGGGCGCGTCCTTGCCGGAAGCGGGCGAGGGCGAAGCGGGTAATGCTACCCGCGCGGCCATGTACGAAGAAATGAACCGGGTGCTTGCGGCCTTGCACAGTGTGGACCTGGAAAAGGTCGGTCTGACTGATTACGGCAAGCCCGGCAACTACTTCGAGCGGCAACTGGGTCGCTGGACCCAGCAGTACGAAGCCTCAAAGTTGCAGGACATCCCGGCCATGGACGAGCTGATCGCCTGGCTGCAGGCCAACCAGCCGGAAGACGACGGCCAGGTATCCCTGGTACACGGCGACTTTCGTCTCGACAACATGATGTGGCACCCCAGTGAACCGAAGGTCATCGCGGTGCTGGACTGGGAGCTGTCCACCCTGGGGCATCCGCTGGCGGACCTGGCCTACCAGTGTATGGGTATGCGCATGCCACAGCGGGGCGCCAAGATGGCGGGGCTGCAGGGTGTTGATCGTAAGGCTCTGGGGATCCCAACTGAAAAAGAATATGTGGATCAGTACTGCCAGCGTCGCGGCATCGATCGTATCGACAACTGGGAATTCTATCTGGCCTTCAGCTTCTTCCGCCTTGCTGCCATCTGTCAGGGCGTGGCGAAACGGGCTGTAGACGGTAACGCCTCCAACAAGGAAGCGGCCCAGGTCGGCGCGCTGGTCGAGCCACTGGCGTCCATGGCTGTACAGATCATCAAAGAAGGGGCGTAAAGCAGCTCCAAGCTGCAAGCCTCAAGCTACAAGGAAAACCACGTTGACGTTGCGGCGCGGTTTTTCCGTTTTTCGAATGGCTACAGGGTCTGCTCGCGTTGAAGCTTGCGGCTTGTAGCTTGACGCTTTTTATCGGGAGAGTAGTAATGAGTACCGACCTTTTTAATCTTGAGGGCAAGATTGCCCTGGTAACCGGTGCCAGCCGGGGGATTGGTGAAGAGATCGCCAGACTGCTGGCGGAGCAGGGCGCTCACGTGATCGTCTCCAGTCGCAAGATCGATGGCTGTCAGGCGGTGGCGGATGCGATCAAGGCCGACGGCGGCAGTGCGGAAGCCTTTCCCTGCCATATCGGCGAGATGGCGCAGATCCAGGCGATCTTTTCCCATATCCGTGAGGTGCACGGCAAGCTGGATATTCTGGTCAACAACGCCGCGGCCAATCCTTTCTTCGGGCATATTCTGGATACCCCGGTGGATGCCTTCGACAAGACCGTGGATGTGAACCTGCGCGGCTATTTCTACATGTCCGTGGAAGGTGCCAAGCTGATGCGTGAGCATGGCGGTGGCGCCATTGTGAATACCGCTTCGGTGAATGGCCTTACTCCGGGCGACATGCAGGGTATCTATTCCATCTCCAAGGCGGCGGTGATCAGCATGACCAAATCCTTCGCCCAGGAATGCGCCCAGTTCAATGTGCGGGTGAATGCCTTGCTGCCAGGCCTGACCAAAACCAAGTTCGCCGGTGCCCTGTTCACCAACGAGGACATCTACGATTCCGCCATCAAGGAGATCCCCATGCGCCGTCATGCTGACCCGAAAGAGATGGCGGGAACCGTGCTGTACCTGGTATCCGATGCCTCCAGTTATGTGACCGGGGAATGCGTCGTGGTGGATGGTGGGATGACCATCTAATAGCTACGAGCACAATTCGGGCTTTCTACAAAGCCGCTGTAGGAGCGCCTCTCGAGGCGCGAACCGCGCGCAGCGCGGAAATCGACCGAAGGGCGATCAGGCATTTCAGAGCTCGACAGGTTTCTCCAGAAAACCGGAAGCTTGGTCCGAGCCTGAAATCGCGCCGCCAGCGACGCTCCTACAGCCAGTCCGGGCGAGCTGAATTTGGGCTCGTGGCGGCTTAATTATCAGGAGAACCTTTCATGGATCCGATTCTCGATTTTACCGGCAAGACGGCGCTGATTACCGGCGCGGCCAGTGGCTTTGGCAAGTTGCTGGCCGAAGAGCTCGGCAAGCGCGGGGCGGCGTTGGTGCTGGGGGATATCAATATGGACGCCCTTAACCCGCAAGCCGAGGCGCTGGCGGAGCAGGGCATTAAAGTGGCGGCGTTGCGGTGCGATGTCTCCAGCGAAGCGGACTGCAAGGCCATGGTGGAAACCGCGCTGGCGCAGTTCGGCCATCTGGATATGGCGGTGAACAATGCCGGTATTGCCCATGGTTTTATTCCTTTCGATCAGCTCACCGAGGAAGTGCTGGATCAGCAGGTGAACGTGAATGTGAAAGGGGTGATGTTTGGCATGAAGCACCAGATCGCTGCCATGAAGGAAAACGGTGGCAGCATCGTCAACGTGAGCTCTATGGCCGGGCTGGGTGGCGCGCCGAAAATTGGCGCCTACTCCGCGGCCAAGCATGCGGTGATCGGGCTGACCAAAACTGCTGCGGTGGAAGTGGCAAAGCGCAATATTCGCGTCAACGCGATCTGCCCGTTCTATACCCATACGCCCATGGTGGATGAAGGTAACCTGTCCGAAGACAAGGCCGCCATGCATGCCATGCTGGCGTCCGGTTGCCCCATGAAGCGCTTGGGCCAGCCGGAAGAAATCGTCACCGTGATGCTGATGATGCTGTCCCCGGCCAACAGCTACATGAATGGCCAGACCATCGCCGTGGATGGAGGCGTGTCCGCGTTCTGATTGTTGTCAGCGAGAAAAACCAAAGCCCCGGCCGCGCAAACGTGGCCGGGGCTTTTTTTATGTTCGTTAGAGCGTTCTGGATTTTGTAGGAGCGCCGCTTGAGGAGCGAATTGCGACAGTTTCGAGTTGTGAGAAACGAGTTTCGAAAAGACTAAACCGTCTTGCTTTTCGCTCCTTTCAACTCGCTTCTCGACACTCTGGTGTGTTCGCGCCTCAAGCGGCGCTCCTGCAAAAACGGGGGGGTTACCAATCCAGCGTGATGCCAGAGTAATAGGTTGTACCCGGGCCGGGCTCGAAGTAGCCGCGGTTTTCCACGGGCCGGTCGCTGTTGGCGTTGATTCTCAGGTTACTGTAATAGTCACGGTCCAGCAGATTGTTGATGCCGGCAAACAGGGTTAGCGTTTGTCGGTTCCGCTTCCATGCCTTGCCACCTCTCATGTTCACCAGCAGCTCGCTGCCGACCCGGGTGCGATTGGTGTTTTCCGCATATCGGTGGCTGCCGAGTAATGATTCCACTGACGCAAACAGACCGTTATCGGCCTGCCAGTCAACCTCTGCAAAGAGCTGGTGCTGCGGGATGCCGGGTAGCCGGTTGCCGCTCACATCGGCATTCTGCTGGGTGTCGTAGAATTCCCGGAAACGGAAGTCGGACCAGGTCCACGACAGGGCCAGGGTGAGCTGGTCTGTGGTGGCATGTTCCAGGCCCAGCTCCAGGCCATCGCGGCGGGTCTCGCCGGCGTTCTGGTAAAAGGTACGGCCGCCGATTTCGTAGGGGGTGATTTCATCATCCACGTCCACACGGAACAGGGCAGCTTCATAAAAGAGACGGTCTCCCAGCGCGCCACGGGCGCCCACTTCCCGGTTCAATGCGGTTTGCGGTTCCAGCTCCGGGTTGAAGCCGCCGGCCCCGGACGGGTTGGCCAGTTCGGTAAAGGTGGGGCTTTCAAAGGCGGAGCTGATCGAGGTGTAGAGGGTATGGGCCGGGGTGACTTGCCAACTCAGCCCGGCACTGTAGCTGCGTTCTGCAAACTCACGGCCACCGCTGTCGTCGCCATCCGTTAGCAATGCATCGTCGATGGTCATGCGCAGCCGGTCTGCCCGGCCCCCGGCCGTGAACATCAGACGCTCGGACAGATGGCTGTCCAGCTGCAGGAAAACGCCATCGGCGCTGGCATGCTGGTCTTCGTCGGCGGTTACTGCAGTGATGTTGCCGGTGGCGCTGACCGCACGACGACCACGGTCGTCTTCCTGCCGATCCAGGTCGACACCCAGCAGCAGCCGGTTAGGACGCGCCAATACGGTGAAGGGCAGGGTGTAATCCAGGCGGGCGCCGTAAAAGCGCCGTTGGTAATCAATCAGGCTGCTGCCGGGAAAGGGCAGTTGCTGGCGAAAGTCCCGCTGGCTGACAAAGGCGCGGGCATTGAGTAACCCGTTGGCGAAGGCTGCATCGCGATAATGCAGCCCCAGACGTTGCTGGTCGACTTGCTGGCCGGCATCCAGCTGGCTAGCAAAGCGACTGGCTTGCCGCCGGTCCTGGTGAGCCTGTTGCCGGGTCAGGCCGCCCGGGTCCTGGGCAACGGGGGTATCCATGGCGGTGAGGAAGAGCGTCATTGAGCGGGTGTCGGCAAGATCCCAGCCGGCCTGGCCGGTGAACTGGTATTTGCGCACCTCACTTTGTTCACGATAGCCGCGGTAATCCAGCGTGGTCAGGCTGAGGGCATGGTGGCCCTGGTCGTGGCGGCCGCTGGTCTGCACATTGGCCTGTTTCAGTCCGTGGCTGCCGCCGATCATGGATACGCTGGCGGCATCGTTGCGGGTTTTTCCGGATCGGGTGTTGATGTCCACCACGCCACCGGTGGCGTTGCCATATAGCAGGGAACTGGGGCCACGCAGTACCGTGAGTTGTTCCACCGCAAACAGGTCGATGCTGTCCAGTTGCGACTGGCCGTCCGGCAGGGTTTCCGGGAAACCGTCCACGTTGATGCGCAAGCCTCTGACCCCGAACGGCGCACGGGAACCAAAGCCCCGAGATGACAGGCGCAGCCCCTGGGCAAAGTTATAACGGTTCTGCAGATAAAGGCCGGGGACCCGGCTGAGGCTTTCATCCAGCTGCAGGCGGGACTGGCCCTGCTGTTTGCTGCCTGCATCTACCACCGTAACGGCGGCAGGCGTATCAGCGAGGGGCCTTTCCATACGGGTACTGGTAACGGTCACCGGCTCCAGGGTTGCCGGTTCGGCAAACAGTGACAGCGGAGCCAGTAGTGTTAAAGCGGTCAGGTACAGATACTTCATGAATGACATCCCATGGTTGCTACTGTTCTACAGGACGTCGTTACGGAAGCAAGTGAATAAGCGCAGAAAGCGATAGGCAGATAGTAGGGTGCAGTTCGCCTGAGGCTCAGTGCACCCTACATGTAATGACTTTCCAGCTGCGGTTCATAATAAAAAAGGGCCGCATAAAGCGGCCCTGAAAGGAGAGAAACAGGATCGATCAGTGGGCTTTCTGCTTGCCCTTGCGCTGGCTGGCCTGGGCGTGCTGCTCGGTGAGCAGGCCTTCGTCGCCGAACAGCTTTTCCCGCCACTCGTCCAGCAGTGCGTCGGTGTCGTGCTGGGAGGGGTGAAAATCGCGCTTGAAGAAGTCCAGGTATTGGGGCGCCAGCTTGGTGAACAGGCCCTTGCGCCCGAACAGGAACTTGATGCCGTTCCAGTTGTTTTTCACGTTCAGCAGGCGACCGTCGGAGGCCAGCATGCGCGCCTGGAAGGCAGCCAGTACGGCGAAGAAGATCACAGTAGTGGGAACCATGGCACCGGCGCGGATGGCATAGTTGCCACTGACTTTTTCGTACACGTCATAGGCAACGGTCTTGTGCTCGTTTTCTTCCAGCGCGTGCCACAACCACAGCTTGGCGGTGGCGTCGTCGAGAATGCGGGCCTGGTGTTCCGGCTCACGCAGCAGCTGCTCGGCAATGATGGCGGTGTAATGCTCCAGGCAAACGGTGGCGGCCAGCTGGAAGATTTTCGGAGTGCGTTTCTGCACCAGACCCAGCAGCTTGCCCAAGGTCTTGTCCAGCTTGTCGGTGGGGTAGCCGAATTTCGCACCCATTTCGTTCCAGGCTTCATGCTCCTTGCTGTGCATGGCTTCCTGGCCGATAAAGCCAGCCACCTGGGCCTTCAGTTTGGGCTCGGTGATGTCCTTGCGGTAGTGACGCACGGAGTCCACGAAGAAGGCTTCACCTTCCGGGAAGAGGGCAGACAAGCTCAGCCAGAACGCGCTCAGGAAGGGGTCATTGTCATAGAAGTAACGCGCCGTGGTTTTGTCGTCGAACTGGAAGTCCAGGCGACGGGGCGGAATGTTCACGGTGGCGCCCAGAGGCACCTTCTGTGCGCTCTGCTGACCGGCCTTGATGTTGCTGGATGCTGTTGTTGTCATGTGTCCTCCTGGTCCCGACCGGTTATTACCGGTGGATGTCAAACTGTGACATTAAAGAATGTAACGATACTCAGGGTTACAGCACAACAGGTAAATGGCACTGTCGCGCCCCGGCCGGGGCGCTAGTGCCAGTACACAAAACGGGCCATTTTGTGTCCGTAAATGACAGGTGAAGACGTTTGATCGAGGGGGATCAGTGAGGGAGGAACAATGACTGGGTCTCCAGAAACTCCTCCAGACCGAAGCGGCCCCATTCACGGCCATTGCCGGATTGCTTGTAGCCGCCGAAGGCCCCCTGCAGGTCCGGCCCGGCACCATTGATATGCACCATGCCGGTTCGCAACCGGGCCGCCACCGCGCGGGCTTCGCTGTCTTCCCCGAACACATAACCAGACAGGCCGTAGTCCGAGTCGTTGGCGATGGCCACCGCCTCGTCCACAGTCTGGTAGGGGATCATCACCAGTACCGGGCCGAAGATTTCCTCGCGGCCGATGGTCATGGTGTTGCTGACCTGGCTGAATACGGTAGGACGGGCGAAATAGCCGACTTCCAGTCCTTCAGGCTTGCCGGTGCCGCCGGCCACCAGTTTCGCCCCTTCTTCCACGCCTTTTTCGATCATGGATTGCACCCGCTGGTACTGGCGACCATTGGCAATGGGGCCGATGACGGTGCCTTCGTCCTGCGGGTCGCCTGCCACAATTGTGCTACAGGCTTCGGCGGCGATAGCCTCTGCCTCCGCCAGCTGATCGGCGTGCACCAGCATCCGCGAGGGCGCGTTACAGCTCTGGCCGGTGTTGTTCATCATGGCGCGCACCCCGTGGGTAACCGCCCTTTGCAGATCGCAACCGGGTAGCAGGATGTTGGCGGATTTGCCGCCCAGTTCCAGGGAGACCCGCTTGATGGTGGCGGCGGCCTCGCGGCTGACGGACTCACCGGCCCGGGTGGAGCCGGTCAGCGACACCACATCGATGCGTGGATCACTGGACAACAACGGGCCGACCTGGGCGCCATCGCCATGGACCATATTGAAAACCCCGGCTGGCAGGCCCGCTTCGTCAATGATCTCGGCCAGAATCTGTGCCGACAGCGGGGCAAACTCACTGGGCTTGAGCACCATGGTGCAGCCGGCAGCAATGGCCGGTGCCACCTTGCACATGACCTGGTTCATGGGCCAGTTCCAGGGAGTGATCAGGGCACAGACCCCGGCAGCGGCCCGACGAATCTGTGCCTGGCCGAGCTGTTCTTCGAAGGGGAAATCCCGGGCCACGGCCAGGGTCGTTTTCAGGTGGCCGAGTCCCATGGGGGCCTGCACCTTGCGAGCCAGGCTGATGGGGGCGCCCATTTCCTGGCTGATGGCCTGGGCAATCTCTTCCAGCCGTGCCTGGTAACCCTCGGCAATCCGTTCCAGGTAGCCCAGTCGGGTTTCCAGAGGCTCGGCGCTGAACGCCGGAAAAGCCGCCGCCGCCGCGCTGATGGCAGCATCGATATCCGCAGTGCCGCCCATGGCCAGCTCGCCAAGCGAGTCTTCGGTGGCAGGATTAATCACGGTATGGCTGCTGGCGCCATCGGCAGGGGCGACCCATTGACCATTGATGTAGAACTGTTGCAGCGAGCCCATGGGATAGGTCCTTTTGTCAGTTGTTTATTGAGTCAGAAGACTCACAATACAATAATGGAACAAAGTTTTAAAATATTGACCGGTTGGCCAAGGCCATGACAAAGTGGATCTGGCCTAAGGACGAAAACCATTGTGCTTCAGGTGTTATGCCATGGCCATGACTGGCTTATGCAGGTGAAACCGCTTTTTGCTATATTTGCTCGGTGAATACATAACTATAAGTGGAATCTATGCCCGCTGTGCCGGGGGAACGGTTCCCGATCCCGAAGCCTGAAAGGAAATACAACAATGCGCAGAGCTGTTGCCGACGTGGGCACCAACGACAAAGATCGGAATTTCGTCACCGCCCTGGCGCGGGGGCTGGATATTCTTCGCTGTTTCGGCCCTTCTGATGAATACCTGGGCAACGCGGAGCTGGCCAAGCGCACCAATATTCCCCGTCCTACGGTATCGCGGATGACAGCTACCCTGACGCAGCTCGGTTACCTGCGTTATGTGCCGCAACTGGAAAAATACCGTCTGGGCCCCGGGGTGCTGGATCTGGGCTACCGTTATCTGGCCAGCGAAGGGGTACGGGAACTGGCCCGGCCCTTCATGCAGGAGCTGGCCGATGCCACCGATTGCATGGTGGCCATCGGTGCCCCGGATGGCGCCCAGGTGACCTACATCCAGGTATGCCAGGGCAATGGCCCGCTGGTGCTGCGCCTGAACATCGGCTCCCGTGTGCCCATGGCCACCTCGGCGCTGGGCCGTGCCTTTCTGGCGGCGACTCCGGAATCCGAGCGCGAGCAATATTACGAACAGATCCGCCGGCAGGACCCGGCGGCCTGGCCGGAACTGGAGCGCAGCCTGCAGTCCGCCTATGAGGAATATCAGGAGTACGGTTTCTGCATTTCTGACGGCGAGTGGAACCGGGATGTGAGCGGCGTTGCTGTGCCGTTGATTCTGGATGGTGGTGCCCAGGTGGTGCCGTTCAACTGCGGTGGTTCTTCACTGCGTCTCAGCCGCCGTACCCTGATAGAAAACCTGGGGCCACGACTCAAGGATGTGGTGGCCCAAGTTGAACAGATGGTGCAGGGACGGGCCTGATTCCCGCCTCTGCCGAGGACAATACATGCCAGCAGCACCGCCGTCCGCGTTTTCCATGGAAGACGCCAATGCGCGTTTCAATAATGGTTTTCCCGCCCTGGTCGGGCTGCATTTTCTGGAGTGGCAAGAAGGCCGGGCGGTACTGGGTCTTCAGGTGCGCCAGGAGCATCTGAACCTGGGCGGCGTGATTCACGGTGGCGTGCTTGCCACTTTGATGGATGTGGCCGGCGCCTGTGCCGGCACCTACTGTCCCCACCCTGACCGCATCCGCAAAGCGGTGACCCTGTCCATGACCACCACCTTTACCGGCCAAGCTGGGGAAGGTTTGATCCGTGCCATCGGCACCCGCCGTGCCGGAGGGGCCAGAATCTATAACAGCACCATGGAAGTGTTTGACCAGCAGGGGCAGCTACTGGCCATCGGCGAGGGCACGTTTCGGTTACGGTCCAGTAGCGCGGGGCCGGAGGGCGAACCGGTCTGAGGCGAGCTACGCTCGTTGTATAGGGAACGACTGAGCGGTTCTCTGGATTTCTACGAAGCCGCTGTAGGAGCACCTCTTGAGGTGCGAACCTCGCGGAGCGAGGAAATCGTCCGTAGGGCGATCAGGAGCGCCAGGTGCCGCCAGAGTGATCTGGTGCCACCTGCATAACCTGCGTCCTCGCCCAGGCTTGGATTCGTCCCTCAAGAGGAACTCCTACAGTGGCTTTGTATATGTCACGGATAGCGCCCAAGCTCCCTGCTACGCGTGGTTGCTAGAAGCTCGTAGCTAGCCACTAGTCGCTTATTTTGATTCTTCGCTTCAATGCTCCGCCGGCTGCAGGCTGATTCGCAGCATCCCCTGACGATCATCGAACAACTGCACATCTACATTGTTGCGATGTTCGCTGGGGAGTACTGCCAGTGGCACCGGCAGGGAAAGCTGGCTGGGGCCGGGGAGGATGGCCTTGATGTTGCCGGCAATGATGTTGGTCAGCTCGGTGAGAGCGTCGACCACGTCTTCACCGGTGACTGCGTCATCCTCTTTGCGAAACATCTGGCCGGCGATCCGTTGCGCCAGGGTTTCGCAGGTGCTGACGGTCACATTGCCTTTCCACTTTCCGGAAATTGAAATTTCTGCCCCATGGTGAACCATCGGTGGTGGGCCATTTTGTGCGCGTACCGGAATTTTCAGGAAGTCGCTGAGCACATTGGCGCCGATACGGGCAATTTTTTGTGACAGCATGGCGGGTTGTAACGACATATCCATGTGAGCACCTTCAAGCGGGTTGGTAAAAGGGGCGGTGGCTGCCGGAAATGGCCGGCACGAACCCGGCGGATTTTTCCAGGCTTTCGGTGGAGCCTAGCAGCAGGTAGCCGTCATTGGCGGTCTGCTTGCGAATACGTTTTAGTACCCGCTGACGATCCTCTATGGAAAAGTACAGAAGCACATTGCGCAGCAAGACGATGTCGAATACTGGCAGGTCCTCCGGCCATTCCCGGACCAGATTGATTTTCTCGAAGCGGATTCGTTCGCGAATGGCCGGTTTTACCTGCCAGTCCAGACCCTGTTGCTCGAAGTAGAGCGCCATGTTGCGGGCAGGAAGACCCCGGTTCATCTCGTTCAGGCCATAACAGCCCCGTTGAGCCTTGTTCAGTGCAGACTGGGAGAAATCACTGGCGACCAGTGTCACTTCCCAGTCTTTCAGTTGTGGGAAGTGTTCATCCAGCAGCATGGCAACGCTATAGGCTTCCTGGCCGGTGCTGCAGGCGGCGCTCCAGATACGCAGAGTTCTGTCTGCCCGCCGTTTCTCCAGCAGAGAGGGGATCATGGTGTCCAGAAAACTCTGGCCTAGAATCGGGTCACGGAAAAAAAAGGTTTCATGTATGGCCATGGCTTCCACCAGCTCGGTTCGCAATGCGTCGTCAGCGATAGAGGAGGCTTTTTCTATCAGCGCATTGATGTCGCCCTGGGTGTGCTGTCGGGCCAGGTTTTGCAGTCGGGCTTCGGCCAGATAAACCTTATCCGGCGGTAAGCTGAGCGCGATCTGGTCACAGAGGAGATTGCACAGGGTGAGGTAGCTGTGTTCATTGATACAACTCATCCGTGTACCTCGGGATTCATGGCGGCTCGCTGCCGTGCACGAAACGTGGGCCGGCCCCGGTTAACCCGTCGCATAATCTCCGCAGCCATGTCCTGCAATGGAAGCTCCGCGCAGGCAAGACCGGCCCGTGATACGACTCCCGGCATTCCCCATACCGCGCTGGTGGGTTGATCCTGCACCAGTATTTGTGCGCCGGCTCTGGCCAGTTGGCGACAGCCTTCCAGGCCATCCTGGCCCATACCCGTTAACACTACGGCCAGCACATTGGGACCATAGGCTTTGGCGGCGCTGGCAAACAGAATATCCACGGCTGGTCGGCAGAAGTTCACCGGCTCACTGCGCTGGGGTGCGACCAGGGTGTTGTCTCCAACCTTGTCCACGGTCATGTGATAGTCACCGGCTGCCAGCCAGACCTGGCCTGGCTCGGCCCGCTGACTACTGTCGCATTCAGCCACGCTTAACGATGCGTTCTGATCCAGGCGTGTGGCCAGGGCGCGGGTGAACACTGCCGGCATGTGTTGGACCACCAGAATGGGCACCGGAAAATCACCGGGCAGGGCAGGGATCAGTTGGCCCAAGGCCCGTGGCCCGCCCATGGAAGCTCCGATTACTACCAGATCTACCCGCGATGGAATGCGCTGATGCTGGAGTTGTGATGCCACCGGGCGAGGGCGTGCTGCTGGCGTGGCTGAGGGCTTGCTGTCCCGTCGCAGCAGGGTTTTGATTTTCCCCAGCAGGCTGTTCTTGATGTAGTCCCGGGCTTCGGCGGCGGTGCCCACCATGGCGGGTTTTGGTACATAATCGCTGGCGCCAAGGGACAGGGCCTCGATGGTTACCATGGCGCCGCGCTCGGTAATGGAGCTGAAAACCAGCACCGGAAGTTCCGGGCGGCTTACTTTCAGTTCCTTGAGCATTTCCAGCCCGCCCATGCCGGGCATTTCTACATCCAGTATCAGCAGATCTGCTTCCACGCGCTGCAGGCGATCCAGGCCCTGGCGTCCATCCGAGGCGGTGCCCACCACCACGATGTCCGGATCTTCCTCCAGAATCTGGGTGAGGATATGCCGCACGGCGGCGGTATCATCCACCAGAAAGACACGAATGTTGCTCATGCTCTCTCTGCTCGCTTCAGACCCATCATTTCCAGCTTGCAGGCAAGTGCTTCCGAGGAAAACGGCTTCATCAGGTATTCATCGGCACCGGCGGTCAGGGCTTCCACCATCTGGCCCACTTCCGCTTCACTGGTGACCACCAGTAATTTCATGTCGCTATAGCAATGCTTTTGCCGAACCGCGCGGATAAATTCCAGGCCGTTCATGACCGGCATGTTCCAGTCCACCAGGGCCAGAGTGGGGATGGTGTCATCCCCCTCCAGGAGGGTGATGGCCTGCTGGCCATCACCGGCTTCTGTGGTTTCATAACCCAATTGCTGGAGCAGGTCGCCCAGTATCAGGCGCATGGCCCGGGAGTCATCGATGACCAGTGCTTGTGTGGTAGCCATGATTATGGTCCCTCATTATTTCTGGTTGTCCGCGCGTCCGGTGCGCTCTGCATCCACTACCAGGGTCTGCAGATCTGCAGCCAGCTTGGCCAGATCAGTGGCTGCCTGACGCATGCTGTCCACGCCGGCATTGGTGCTCTTCGCCGCTTCGGCAACGCCGCCGATGTTACCGGCCACTTCGTTGGTGCCCTTGGCGGCATCGGCAACCCGACGACCCATTTCGTTAGTGGTAATGGTTTGTTCTTCCACCGCGGAGGCAATGGAGCCCTGAACCTGGCTGATGTGGTGAATTACCTCGCTGATGCGGGCGATGCCTTCGATGGCGCCTTTCACATCCACCTGGATGGCCTCGATCTTCTGACCGATGTCCTCGGTGGCCCGGCCGGTTTCCTTGGCCAGTTCCTTCACTTCATTGGCCACTACGGCAAAGCCGCGACCGGCATCCCCGGCTCGGGCAGCCTCAATGGTGGCGTTGAGTGCCAACAGGTTGGTTTGCTGGGCAATACCGGTAATCACCTTGATCACCTTGCCGATCTCCGCACTGCTGGTGCCCAGACTGCTGATGGTGGTGTTGGTGCCTTCGGCAATGCTCACCGCCTCGTCGGCCACGCGGGCGGCGTCGGTGGCGTTCTTGGCGATTTCCTTGATGCTGGCACCCATTTCCTCGATGCCGCTGGATACTGCCTGTACGTTTTCGTTGATGTCTTCGGCGGTGCGCACCGCAGAGTTGGCCTGGCTGCTGGTGACACCGGCGTTGGAGCCCATCTGGTCACTGGTGGCAATCATTTCTTCGGAGGAGGTGGCCAGCACTTCCACGGTGCCGCGAATACGCTCTTCGAGCAGCACTTTCTCGGTGATGATTTCCCAGGTAAGCATGGGGCCAACGTAGTTGCCTTCCGCGTCGTAGATCGCGTTTACCAGCAGGTCAGCCTTCTCGTCACCAATATTGATGCGTGCGCGATAAGGAAGATTGGTGGGATCGGAAAGAATGCGGCGCTGATGCTCTGGATGTTTGTGGAAAACATCAATGTTGGCGCCCAGCAGTTCGCTGGCCTTGATGGGCAGATAGGATTCCAGCTTTTCCATGGTGGCAGTGGCGGCCGGGTTCAGATAGATGATTTTCAGATCCCGGTCACAGAGGAAAACATTGGTGGGCATCTGGTCCACCATGTTCATTACACGCCGGAATTCGTTCTCCTGGCGCAGCTCTGTGGTTACGTCTTCCCAGCAAACGGTGTAGCCGATGATTTTTTCTTCCGAGCTGATTACCGCATTGATGCGAGTGCGCAGGGTCACGCCACCGAAGTTGAAGTCGGCAGAGTGAGGCATGGCCTTGGGGTCACGGAGAATGGTCTCCACCCGTTCGGATCGCGGTGAAAGCGGTGGATATGGCCGTTGAGGATGTCCTCAATCTTGACCCCGAAGGTCTTGAAGATTGGTTGTGCAATTGTCGACAGGGTTTCTGCGGCACGGGGGTTGATGTAGACGATGTTGAGGTTGGTATCAGCGACAAACACATTGGCCTGTAGGCTGGCCATTGTACTTTTTACGCCTTCAAGGCTGTCGGTGACGGACTTGCTGGTGTCCACATCGCGAAGGGCGCTGTCGTTATGGGTCGGCTGGCTGCTGCCGTTGGTTGTGTCTGTGGCTTTTTCGTTCACGATGTCCCCCTTCAATGGCGCAACGGTATTCATGATGGTGTCGATGTGGCCGGACTCCACACCCAGAGACTCCAGGGTCTCTTTCAGGTGAACGGCTACCCGGTCGAAGTTTCTGGCTGTGATATGCAGGTTCTTGTGGGCGTCGGCCATGGATGGACCCTGATAAATCTTCGGCCCGCCCAGAGCCTGGGTGAAAAACTGCACTTGGGATTCTTCCAGGCCTTTGCGCTGTTTGTGGCGGAAGTAGGGTGCCAAGGCCTGGTCACTCAGTACCCGGTTGTAAAACTCGGTTACCACGGCTCGGACAGCGGCTTCGCCACCAACCTGGCTATAGAGAGAGTCGTCGTTTGCGTGATCCAGATTATCTGTCATTGCTGTTTATCCCCGTGTTGTCCTTGTTATTGCAATACTGAGTGTGAAGCGCGACTGGCTGAACGGCTGCACAGTTCGTCAGCCAGCAGAGTGTCCAGGTCCAGTAATAGGTAAAGCGTGCCCTGGACCGGGAAGACGCCGCGCATGAATTTGCGTGGTGCCCCCTTGAGTGTTTCCGGTGGTGGTTCGATCTCTTCTGGGTGCACGCTGACAATGTCCCCGATGCGGTCCACCATCAGACCCACCTGTTCGCCACCGTGATTGATGACGATGTTGATGGTGTCTTCTTCATCGCTTTCACCGGGCAAACGCAGCACCTTGCGCAGGGCGATGGCCGGCACGATACGTCCGCGGATATTCATCAGCCCGAGTACCCCGGGAGGTGCCAGCGGAATATCGGTAATCTGGTGGTTGGCGAGCACTTCCTGAACATTGTCGACCACCACGCCGTAATGCTTTCCCGCAACGGAAAACGTGCAGATCAGTTGTTTAGTTTCCATTGCTGTCCTCACTTCTGTGCTTGCCATGGAAGCGGCTGAACAAGGCTTCACAGTCGATAAAGTCCGTCACATGGCCTTGCAGGATGCCTGCTCCAAGGATGCCTTCGGTCTGGGCACTCTGTTGTATGGCGGCTTCGTCGTCACTGACGATGTCGATGATGTCGTTGACCACCAGACCCACTTCGCCGAAGTCGGTGGGTTGCACCACAATGCGGATAATGTCTTGGTCAGCTGGAGTACTTTGGTTGGCGTCGCCAAGACGAATCAGTGGGAGAATGCCACCCCGATACTGAATCACTTCCCGGCCGGCGGAGTATTCGATCAGATCGGTACTGATTTCCTCCAGGCGTGACACTCTCGACAGGGCGATGGCGGAGCGGCCAGTGCTGCCATCCGGGCGGACCAGCAGGTAGCTCTCGGCGGCGCGAATGGGTTGGGTTTCGGCGTCTAGCGGATTTTCCAGTTGGCGCAGTTTCCGCTCGTGGCGGGTAACGCCGGCAAAGTCGGCAGTGGACTTAACATCCAGAATCAACGCTACCCGGCCATCGCCCATGATGGTGGCGCCGGCAAAGCAGGGGTTGTCCTTGAGGAGTCTGCCCAGGGGTTTGACCACGATTTCTTCAGTATCGCGAACGTCATCCACCAGCAGCCCGAATTCCTGCTGGTCGGCGGTGAGCACCAGAATGAACTGATCTTTATTGGTTTCCTTGTCGCCCATCTGCATCAGAGAGCGCATGTCAACCAGTGGCAGCAATCTGCCGCGAAGCCGATAGACCAAGGCGTCGTGGACTGTCTCGATATCCTTTTCAAGACGGTCGGCATCCACGTAGACCACTTCCATCAGGTTGACCTGGGGAATGGCGAAACGCTGATGGAGGCAGCGCACGATCAAAGCAGGGACAATGGCGAGGGTGAGCGGGATTTTCAGTTTCAGTGTGGTGCCACGGCCGGGGATACTCTTGATGTCAATGGACCCGCCGATGCGTTCCACATTGGTTCGTACCACATCCAGGCCCACGCCACGGCCGGAAAGATCGCTGACGGTTTCTGCGGTGGAAAACCCGGGTTCGAAGATATAGCGGATCTTTTCCTGCTCGGTGAGCTGTTCCGCCTGCTCCGGTCGAACCAGCCCGGCTTCCATGGCGCGACGGATAATTCGGTCACTGTCCAGTCCGGCGCCGTCGTCACTGACTTCCACGGTGACATTGCCGCTTTCGTGGTAGGCGCTCATGGTCAGGGTGCCGGACTCCGGCTTGCCTTTGGCGCGACGCTTTTCAGGGCTTTCGATGCCATGGTCCACGGCGTTGCGGACCAGGTGAATGAGGGGATCGCGGATCGCTTCCAGCAGGCTGCGGTCCAGCTCGGTATCTCCACCCTTGAGAACGGGGGTAACCCGTTTCCCGGTTTTTCTTTCCAGATCCAGAAGCAGGCGAGGGTAGGTGGACCACGCATTACGGATGGGCTGCATGCGAGTCTGCATCAGACCTTCCTGCAGCTCACTGGTGACCATATTCAGACGCTGGGACAGGTTAACCAGTTGAGCGTCGTTCTGGCTGGCGGTGTGCTGCAGCAGCTGGTTGCGGGTGAGTACCAGCTCGCCTACCACATTCATCAGCTTGTCCAGCAGCACCACATCCACGCGTACTGTGGTGTCGGACTTTCCGGTTTGTTGCGGGCTGCTGGTTTCCGGCTCTGTTTTTTCCGGCGAGGTGTGGTCGCTTGCCGGCATGACATCTTGTTCGCTGGCTGCGGCTGTTTCTGTTTGCTCAGACTTCGTCGCTTCAGGGGTTTCCTGTGCGATTTCAGGTGAGCTGGCGGCAGCGTCATTTTGCGTGCGGGTGGGGATCAGTGCATGTAACCGGTCAATCAAGTCCTGTGGTGCCGGCTCACCATCTTTACCATCGTTGTGAATACGCTTGAGGAAAACACGGATTTCATCCACCCCGTCCAGCAGGGCGGTGGCATGTGGCAGGTCCATGTGCAGATCGCCGTCGCGCATGGCGCCGAGGATATCTTCCAGGGCATGACTCAGGGTTTCCAGCTGAGTGAAGCCAAAGAAGCCGCAGGTTCCCTTGATGGTATGAATTGCCCGGAAGGCGCTAGCGATACGATCACTGTCCTGCGGTGAGCGTTCCAGCGCCACAATATCCTGTTCCAGTTGCCCCAGATTTTCGTCACTTTCGATCAGAAAACTTTGCAGTGCCTTGTCGTTTTCCTGCATTGGGCTTTCTCCCCCTTGAACCTGTCATGCGTTGTTATTGGTATCGACGTTGCTGTTCAGCCAGCGGCGAGTTTGCGCAATGAAGCCAGTCGTAAGATGGAACGCAGATCGGCGTCATGCGGGGGTTTGACAAGATAGTTGTCACACCCGGCCTGACGACCGGCCAGATGAGCTTCTGCGGAGGTCTTGCTGGAGAGCATGGCGATGCGTGCAGGGCTGCCTTTCTGGCGCAGGGCGCTGCAGGCCTCCAGGCCTCCCATGACCGGCATTTCCACATCGAGGAAGATCAGATCAAAGGGGCGCTTTTCGGCGCATGCCAGTGCCTGGCTGCCGTCGGCGGCCTGGACAATGTCCAGGTCATAGCTGCCGGTGGCCAGTTCGTGCAATTTGGCGGTGATAAGGCTTCGTATGGCGGTGCTGTCATCCACCACCAGGATATTGAGTCTTTCCATGACCCTTCCCTGTGTCGCTGCTACTTCCATTCCGTTCCCCGGATCTCGGTTGAGATCTGTGAAGCAGTGTGAACTGCTTCCCCTATTTAGGCAGGGCGCAGCTATTTTTATATGTGCAGAAGATGGAAATGAAAGTGTGGGTGGACGAACGGTGCCCTTTCGTCGATGTTCGCCCGATACCTTATTGGTATGCCTTTTTCCAAATCTGCTTCACAAAAATGGCCATGCCCTCGTTAGGGGAATAAGTACCATGGTTCGATTCACGCAAGCTTCACGCGCGGGATAAACGAAAACCGGGGGGCGACGAACGGGCGTCGGAGGAGAAGAAATAGTGTTGTAGGGAAGGAAAAAAAGCTGCCAGGCCCACCCGGGGCCCGGCAGATTGAAGGCCGGGTCAGTGGCCTCCTGTTTCCTTCGGCTTCCCGTTCAGGGGAACGCCGGCGAGCTTGCGGACGACCACATAGAACAGCGGAATAAAGAAAATCGCCAGTACGGTGGCGGTGAGCATGCCACCGAACACCCCGGTACCGATGGCGTTACGGGCGCCGGCGCCAGCGCCGGTGCTGATCATCAGCGGGGTAACCCCAAGCATGAAGGCCAGTGAGGTCATCAGGATGGGCCGTAGCCTCATGCGTACCGCTTCCAGCGTGGCCTTGACCAGGTGCTCGCCTTTCTGCTCCAGCTCCAGGGCAAATTCCGCAATCAGAATGGCGTTCTTTGCGGATAGCCCGATGGTGGTCAACAGGCCAACCTGAAAGAACACATCGTTCTCCAGCCCCCGGAACGTGGCAGCCAGCACGGCACCGATCACACCCAGTGGTACCACCAGCATGACGGCGAAGGGAATGGACCAGCTCTCGTAGAGCGCCGCCAGGCACAGGAATACCACCAGCAGGGAAATCGCGTACAGGGCCGGCGCCTGATCACCGGATTGGCGCTCCTGATAGGACAGGCCGGTCCATTCGGAGCCGAAGCCAGGGGGCAGCTTGGCAGTCAGTTCTTCCATGGCATCCATGGCATCACCGGTACTGTAACCGGGGGCGGCATTACCCTGGATGTTCACCGAGGAAACGCCGTTGTAGCGCTCCAGTTTGGGCGACCCATAGGTCCAGTGGCCGGTGGCAAAGGCCGAGAAAGGCACCATTTCGCCCTGGTTGTTGCGCACATACCAGTCATCAATGTTTTCCGGCAGCATGCGATAGGGCGCGTCGGCCTGCACATACACCCGTTTTACCCGGCCCCGGTCGACAAAGTTGTTCACATAGCTTGAGCCCCAGGCAATCTGCAGGGTGCTGTTGATGTCGCTGATGCTGAGCCCCAACGCCTTGGCTTTCTGCTGGTCAATATCCAGTTGATATTGCGGGCTGTCTTCCAGCCCGTTGGGGCGGACGCCGGCCAGGCGAGGGTCCTGGCTGGCCATACCCAGTAACTGGTTACGGGCCTGTATCAGTGCCTCGTGCCCTCGACCGGCCTGGTCCAGCAGCTGAAAGTCAAAGCCACTGGCGTTACCCAGCTCGGGGATTGAGGGTGGGTTAAGAGCAAAGATCATGGCTTCGCGAATGCTGGCGAAGAAGCCCATGGAGCGGCCCACCACCTGATTGACGCCATCCACGGACAGATCCCGCTCGTTCCAGTCTTTCAGGTTCACAAATGCCAGGCCGGCATTCTGGCCCTGTCCGGTAAAGCTGAAGCCAGCCACAGTAAACAGGCCATCCACGGCGGAGGTTTCCTCGTTGAGATAGTAGTCCTCCATTTTCTTCAGCACGTCCACGGTCTGCTCCTGGGTGGAGCCGGCCGGCAGCGTGACCAGAGTGAACATCATGCCCTGGTCTTCTTCCGGCAAGAAGCTGGAGGGCAGACGCATGAAGGAAAAGCCGAGCACCCCGACGATCACCACATAGATCGCCAGATAACGGCCGCGGCGGCCGAGAATTTTTTCCACCCGGCCCTGGTAGGCCCTGCTGCTGCGATCAAAGGTACGGTTAAACCAGCCGAAAAAACCCTTGTCGGTCTGATGCTCTGCGTCCTTGGCCTTGAGCATGGTGGAACACAGGGCCGGTGTCAGAATCAGCGCCACCAGCACAGACAGCACCATGGCAGAGACGATGGTGATCGAGAACTGCCGGTAGATTGCCCCGGTGGAGCCGGGGAAGAACGCCATGGGTACGAAGACCGCCGACAGCACCAGGGCGATACCCACCAGGGCACCGGTGATCTGGCCCATGGATTTACGGGTGGCCTCCTTGGGTGGCAAGCCTTCCTCGTGCATGACCCGTTCCACGTTTTCCACCACCACGATGGCATCGTCCACCAGCAGACCGATGGCCAGCACCATGCCGAACATGGTCAGGGTGTTGATGGAAAAGCCGAAGGCGGCCAGCACACCGAAGGTGCCGAGCAGCACCACCGGTACCGCGATGGTGGGGATCAGGGTGGCCCGGAAGTTCTGCAGGAACAGGTACATCACCAGGAAGACCAGCACGATGGCCTCGAACAGGGTATGTACCACTTCCTCAATGGAGATCTCCACGAACGGGGTGGTGTCGTAGGGATAGTCCATTTCCATCTTGTCAGGGAAGAAAGGCTTCAGTTCTTCCAGACGGGCGCGAACCGCATCAGCAGTATCCAGCGCGTTGGCGCCGGAGGCCAGGCTGATCGCCAGGCCGGCGGCGGGCTGGCCGTTATAGCGACCCACCACATCGTAGTTCTGGGCAGCCAGTTCCACCCGGGCCACATCCCGTAGAAACACCTGGGAGCCATCCGGGTTCACCTTGAGCAATATGTTCTGGAATTGCTCGGTATTTTCCAGACGGGTCTGGGCGATGATGTTGGCGTTGAGCTGCTGGCCTTCCACCGCCGGGGCGCCACCCAGCTGGCCACTGGCCACCTGGTTGTTCTGCACCCGGATGGTCTGGGTGATGTCCTGGGGGGTCAGGTCATACTTGTTGAGTTTGTTCGGGTCCAGCCAGATACGCATGGCGTAGGGAGAGCCGAACAGCTGGATCTTGCCGACACCGGGTACCCGGCTGATCGGGTCCTGCACATTGGAGGCCACGTAGTCGGCCAGATCGGCCCGGCTGAGGCTGCCGTCCTCGGAGGAAAATGACACCACCATCAGGAACGAATCCGAGGATTTGCTGACCTGCAGACCCTGCTGCTGCACTTCCTGGGGCAGTAGCGGGGTGGCCAGTTGCAACTTGTTCTGCACCTGAACCTGAGCAATATCTGCGTCGGTGCCCGGGGCAAATGTCAGCGTGATCTGGGCGTTACCGAAGGAGTCGCTGCTGGAGCCGATGTAGAGCAGGTTATCGATACCACTCATCTGTTGCTCAATCACCTGGGTGACCGAGTCTTCCACGGTTTTTGCCGAGGCACCGGGGTAGTTGCCGGCAATGGTTACCGCGGGTGGGGCTACTGCCGGGTACTGCTCCACGGGCAGGGTATAAATGGCCAGGGCACCGGCCATCATCATGATGATGGCGATAACCCAGGCAAAAATCGGGCGGTCAATAAAGAATCTGGCCATGGTTTTCCCGTTTCTCGTTACGTCGAGTTAGTGTGCGCCAAGTGGGCCGCGAGGCGTTATTGCGCTGCGCCTTGATCCCCGCCCTGAGCGGCGGGGGCCTGGGATGGTTGTGCCTGCTGTTCGGTATCCACGGGGTTGACCGGGATGCCCGGCTGGATTTTCTGCAGCCCATCCACGATCAGGCGATCCCCGTCTTGCAGACCGCTGGCGATCAACCACTCGCTACCCACGGCGCGTTCGGTGACAACGTTCACTTTTTTCACCGTATTATTCTCGTCGATGAGCATGGCGCTGGCCTGGCCGGTGGGGTCACGGGTAATGCCTTTCTGGGGAACCAGGATGGCGTCTTCGCGCTGGCCTTCAGGGAGCCGACCGCGAACGAACATGCCTGGCAGCAAGTCGCTATCAGGGTTGGGGAAGAGCGCGCGCAGGGTCACTGAGCCGGTGCTTTCGTCCACTGCGTATTCGGAAAACTGCAGGGCGCCGGGTTTGCTGTACTCGCTGCCATCTTCCAGGATCAGGGTGATACGTGCTTCATCGTCGCTGACCTGCTGCAGTTCGCCGCCTTCCATAGCCTGGCGCAGTCGGCGCAGCTCGATGCTGGATTGGGTCAGATCCACATAGATAGGGTCCAGCTGGCGGATGGTCGCCAGGGCAGTGGGCTGGTTGGCTGTCACCAGGGCACCCGCTGTCACTGTGGAGCGCCCGATGCGGCCGCTGATGGGTGCCTTGATAGTGGCGTAATCCAGATTGATCTGCGCACTTTGCAGATTGGCGCGGGCGGCGGCCACAGCGGCCTTGTTTTCATCCAGAGCCGCTTTGGCTTCGTCGTATTCCTGTTGGCTGACGGAGCGGCGTTCCAGCAGGGTCTTGATACGGTCAACGCGCAGGCTGTTGGAATTCAGGGTGGCCTGAGCTCGGGCCAGTTCCGCGCGGGCGGAGGCTACGGCGGCCTGGTAGGTGCGCGAATCGATCTTGTAGAGGGGTTGGCCGGCTTCCACCTTCTGGCCTTCCTCGAACAGACGTTCCTCGATGACGCCACTGACCTGCGGCCGCACTTCAGCAATCTGGTGGGCGGTGGTGCGCCCGGGCAGCTCCCGGCTCAAAGTGGTGGACTGGGCCTTGACCGTAATAAAGCCAACCTGTGGGGCTTGTTGCTGTTGTTGCTGGCCGGCCTGGTCAGCGTCACTGCAACCGGCAAGCTGCAGGGCAAGAGCGCCCGCCAGAAGGGAGAGAATCAAACCGCTGCGCATAATCACCTCTGTTCTCAATACACGCCGTCAGGCACCGGCTCGACGAACGGGCGGTGCTTGCAGGAAATATGAATCAGGTTCAGTATATACATTCAGTGGTGTATGTATAGACCAGAAAACGGAATCCACTTGATTTTTTCACGCCCATAAGAGTCTCCCATGGTCAGGCGAACGAAGGCAGAAGCGTTGCAAACCCGGGCTATGATCCTGGATGCTGCCGAGCAGGTTTTTCACCGTAAAGGAGTACTTGCCGCCTCTTTAAAGGATATTGCCAGCGAGGCCGGGGTGACGCGAGGGGCGATCTACTGGCATTTCAAAAACAAGCATGATGTGTTCATGGCCATGGTGGATCGTAGCCGCTTGCCGTTCGACAGTCTGGCGGAGCGAGCAGAGGATGCCGGTGAGCCGGATCCGCTGGGTCGCCTGCGGGAGTTTATGGTCTATCTGTTACAGCAAGCTGTGTGCGATCCGAGCCAGCGCCGGCTTTTCGAGATCATGTTCCAGAAATGCGAGTTCAGCGGTGAAAATGCCGATTTGCTTGATCGTCAGCGCGATGCCTGCCGGGATTCCTTCGGGAGGCTGACGCGGACATTTGCCAACGCCATCGCTCGTGGGCAACTCCCGAAAAACCTGGATATGGTGAAATCTGTTACCTGGCTACACAGCCAGCTCACCGGCGTGATCATGTACTGGTTGCTTGATCCGCAGGTGCTGGATTTGGAGCGGGCGGCCACGGATCTTGTCGATACCTGCCTGTTTGCCCTGCAGCATTCTCCTTCGCTGCGAACATCTCCCGGACTGTGATTTCAAGCCACTGAATTGGCAACTGAAATGCCGCTCCGCGTTTCCGATAACTGGTCTGTGCAGAGCACATACTCAGTGGTATGTTTCTGGTCATTCCTCGAAAAAATCCTCTCTCAAGCCTTTGTTAGGTTTTGTTTCAAAAAACGAAACGTCATTCCAAAATAGTATTGACGACCCTCCCGAGCCATGTCAGATTGACTGGCGAGTCAACATCTTGTTTCCGCTGAAGGGCGGTGGGACCGCCGATTCCCTTCAGCATTCGCTACAGCAGCAACACAAATAAAAGGCGTTCATTGAAACGCCGCGGGAGAGCTCAACATGTTTGATCGGCACTATGCGGTCTGGCCGGAGAATATGCCGCGCCACCTCAGCCTGCCGCAGACCAGCCTCTATACCAATCTGGAGGTCTCGGCCCTGCGTTATCCCCACCGGGATGCAATTAACTATTACGACAGCCCTATCACCTTTGCCGAACTCAAGCAGCAGGTGGATGCCCTGGCGGGTTATCTGCAATCGCTGGGGGTAGAGAAGGGCGACCGGGTGCTGTTGTTCATGCAGAACGCACCCCAGTTCATCATCGGCTACTACGCCATCCTCCGTGCCAATGCCATCGTGGTGCCGGTGAACCCCATGAACCGGGCTGCCGAACTGGAGCATTACCTGGAGGACACCGAAGCCGCCGTGGCCATCTGTGGCCAGGAACTGTTGCCGGCCGTGGCGCCGGTGGTGGGCATGGTGAATCTGCGCCATGTGATCGTGGCGGCCTACAGCGATTACATCACCCGTGACACCGACCTGCCGCTGCCCGCCGAGGTGGAAGCGCCGGCGGTGGCGCTGACCAATCCGGCGCACATTGCCTGGAAAGATGCCATTGGTGCCGGTGAAACGCCCAGTGAATTGCTCGTGGGCCCGGACGACCTGGCGGTATTTCCTTATAGCTCTGGTACCACCGGTGCTCCCAAGGGGTGTATGCATACCCATCGCTCGGTGATGGCCACCTGTGTGCAGGGCGGTGTCTGGAGCCACGGCACCACTGAATCGGTAACCCTGGCCACGCTGCCGTATTTCCACGTCACCGGCATGCAGGGCTCCATGAATTCGCCGATCTACGGTGGTTCGCTGATCGTACTGATGACCCGCTGGGATCGTCGTGTGGCGGCAAAACTGATCGAACGCTACAAGGTCAGCCGCTGGGTGAACATCGTCACCATGGCCATCGATCTGCTCTCCGATCCGGACGTTGAGAAGTACGATCTGTCTTCCCTGGAAAATATCGGTGGCGGCGGGGCGGCTATGCCGGCGGCAGTCTCCGACAAGCTCTTCCAGCTCACCGGCCTGCGTTACATGGAAGGCTATGGCCTGTCCGAAACCATCGCCGGTACCCATATCAATCCCACCGACAAGCCCAAGTCCCAGTGTCTGGGGATTCCGGTGTTCGATATCGATTCGCGCATTGTGGCGATTGAAGACGACGGCCAGACCGGTAAGGAACTGGGCCCCGGCGCGGTGGGTGAAATCCTTATCCATGGCCCGCAGGTGTTTCAGGGCTACTGGAAGCGCCCCCAGGAAACGCAAAAGGCGTTTATCGAGCTGGATGGCAAGCGTTTCTTCCGCACTGGTGATCTGGGCTACTACGACGAAGAGGGCTATTTCTTCATCGTCGATCGGGTCAAACGCATGATCAATGCGTCCGGGTTCAAGGTCTGGCCGGCGGAGGTGGAAAGCCTGATGTACCGCCATCCGGCCATCCAGGAAAGCTGCGTGATTTCCACTCCCCACCCGCGTCGCGGTGAAACCGTGAAAGCTTGCGTGGTCCTGCGTAACGAGATGAAAGGCACGCTCACCGAGCAGGCCATCATCGACTGGTGCAAGGAAGAAATGGCCGCCTACAAGGTGCCGCAGGTGGTGGATTTTCGCGACGAGCTGCCCCGTTCGCCCACCGGCAAGGTGATGTGGCGAGCCCTGCAGGAGCAGGAATGGGCCAGCGAACAGGAACAGCAGGCTTGTTAGAAAAACTGCACAGAGCTCAGTCAGCACCACAATAAATCATAGGCGGCAGCGCTACGTCGCAGGGGCTGACATAACAAAGGAAAAACGGGAAACGCGATTGCCGCTGGGCAACCGTTCCCACACACAGGAGGCTTTGCCTTGGACTTATTCATGCAGCAAGTGCTTAACGGCCTGACGCTGGGTAGTATCTACGGGCTGGTGGCCCTGGGGCTGACCCTGGTGTACGGCATTTTGCACGTACCGAACTTCGCCCACGGGGCGCTCTATATGGTGGGCGCCTATGTGTCCTACGTGATCATGGTCGACTTTGGCGCCAACTACTGGCTGGCCATGCTTGGCGCCGCTGGTGCGGTGGCGTTGCTGGCGGTGTTGTGCGAACGACTGGTGTTCAACCCGTTGCGTGATGCGCCGCCGATTCACGACAAGATTGCTGCCATCGGCATCATGCTGTTTCTGGAAGCACTGGTGCAGATGCACTGGGGCGCGGAATTCCGCCGCATGCCCACGCCTTATACCGGTATCGTCGAATTTGCCGGCCTGACCATGCCAGCCCAACGGGTGCTGATTATCGTCGGTGCTTTCACGCTGATGGCGGTATTGCACCTGTTCCTGAAAAAGACCATGACCGGCTCCACCATTGTGGCCATGGCCCAGAACCGGGAAGGGGCCTTCCTGGTAGGGATCGATGCCAACCGGGTGGCGATGATGACCTTTGCCATCTCCGGGGTGCTGGCGGCGGTGGGTGCCACCCTGTTCGCGCCGATTAACCTGGTGTATCCGGCCATGGGGCATCTGCTGATCATGAAAGCCTTTGTGATCATCATCCTTGGTGGCATGGGCTCCATTCCCGGTGCCATCGTTGGCGGCTTGATCATCGGTTTTGCGGAAGCCTTTGGTGGCTTCTACATCTCCACCGACTACAAGGACATCATCGCCTTTGCCTTGCTGGTGGTGATTCTCTCCATCAAGCCCACCGGTCTGTTCACCAAGGGGGTGCGCTAATGAACGCCCTGAACAAGATTTCCGAGTTCTTTATGACGCCGGCGATGAAGATCGTGATGATCCTGGCGGCACTGTTGTTCCCCTTTGTGGCGAGCAATGAATACCAGATCTATGTGATGGCGCTGGCGTTTGTCTGGGCCATTGCGGTCTACGGCATGAACATCATCACCGGCCTGTGCGGCCAGTTGAATCTGGCCCATGGCGGCTTCTTTGCCATCGGTGCCTATACGCTGGCCATTCTCACCGTGGATCACGGCTGGAGTTTCTGGTGGGCCTTTGTGGCGGCGGGTATTGCCGGTTCCTTGCTGGGGTTCCTGGCCGGGGTGGTGTCGCTGCGCCTGAAGGAGCATTACTTCGCCATTTTCACCTTGTGTGTGGGCTTCATCATTTATCTGCTGATCGATAAATGGGAAGAGCTGACCCATGGTGCGCTGGGCATTATCAATATTCCGGCACCGCAAGGCTTTGGTCTGGTGGATTTCACCGAAACCACACCGTTCTACTACCTGGCGCTGGTATTCATGGTGCTGTCCATCTGGCTGGCGGCGCGGATTGCTAATTCCCTGCTGGGACGCAGCTTCCGGGCCATTCGCATCAGTGACGAGCTGGCTGCCTCCCTGGGCATCAACCTGATGCGCAACAAGGTACTGGCGTTCGTGCTGTCCACCACCTATGCCAGCGTGGCCGGTGCGTTGTATGCCGGCATGGTGCGCTTTATCGGCCCGGCGGAAGCCGACGTGGTGCATACCTTCGACATGATTACCTTCCTGCTGGTGGGTGGCATAGGCACCCTGATGGGGCCGCTGTTGGGCACCCTGGCGATTACCTGGCTGACCCAGTCCCTGCAGTTCCTGGAAGAGTATCGGATGATCGTGTTCGGCCCATTGCTGGTGGTGCTGGTGATCTTCTTCCCGCGTGGGGTGGTGGGGACATTCCTGACCTGGCGTGGCCGCCGTCTGGCCGCGGCCCAGGAAACCGCCAAAAAGGAAGCTGCCAGCGAAAAAAAGCCGTCGTCGAACAAGGCGGTGACACCTCGCAACCAGGAGGCCGGTAACCATGCTTAAGATCAATAACCTGACCAAACGGTTCGGTGGCCTGGCGGCGGTGAATAACGTCAGCATCGAATTTGAAGCCAACAAGATCAACGCCATCATCGGTCCCAACGGTGCCGGTAAGAGTACCTTCTTCAATCTGGTAGCCGGGGCCATGGCGCCCACGGAAGGTTCCATCGAATACCAGGGCATGGATATCACTGGCATGGCCTGTGATCGCATCGCCCGGCTGGGTATCGCGCGAACCTTCCAGACCACCTCGCTGTTCGATGAATCCACGGTGCTGGACAACCTGATTGTGGGCCACCGTCTGCGCACCCAGTCACGGCTGTGGGATGTGATCATCAACTCCAAGCGCCTGCGTGATGAAGAAAAGAAGTGTCGTGCCCGGGCCCAGGAAGTGCTGGATTTCGTCGGCCTGTCCCATATCGGTCATCGCATTACTGCGGACATCAGCCAGGAAGAAAAAAAGCGCGTGGCGTTTGCGCTGGCTCTGGCCACCGATCCGGAACTGGTGCTGCTGGATGAGCCCGCCGGTGGTATCAACCCGGAGGAGACCGAGAATCTGGCGGCATTGATTCGCAAGATGGTGGAGCACGGCGTCACCGTCTGCCTGATCGAGCACAAGATGGACATGATCATGAGCCTGGCGGACAAGATCATGGTGCTGGACCACGGTGAAAAAATTGCTGAAGGCACCCCGGAACAAATCCGCAACAATCCGGTGGTAATCGAAGCCTATCTGGGGAGTGATGACGATGCTGCAGCTTAACGATGTGGAAGCCCGCTACGGCAGCTTCAAGGCCCTGGAAAAAGTGTCCATGACGGTGGGCGAGGGTGAACTGGTGGTATTGCTGGGAGCGAATGGCGCCGGCAAGAGCACGCTGTTCAATACCATCAGTGGCTTGCTCAAACCCACCGCCGGCAAGATTTCCCTGAATGGCAAGGATGTCACCGGCCTGAAGCCCTCCGGGCTGGTGCAGAGCGGTGTGGTGCAGTGTCCGGAAGGGCGCAAGCTGTTCCCGGAAATGTCGGTGCTGAAAAACCTGATGCTGGGTGCCTATGTGCATCGCCGGGACAAGGCCGCCATGAAGAAGACGCTGGACCAGGTGCTGGCACTGTTTCCGATTCTCGACGAGAAGAAGGACCATGCGGCCGGCTCCCTCAGTGGCGGCCAGCAACAGATGGTGGCCATTGGTCGCGCCATGATGGGCCGCCCCAAACTGCTGCTACTGGACGAGCCTTCACTCGGGCTGGCTCCGCTGGTGGTGAAGCAGATGTTTGAAACCATCAAGGGCATCAACGAACAGGGCACCACAGTGTTGCTGGCGGAGCAGAATGCCTTCGCCGCACTGAAAATTGCTCACCGCGCTTACGTGATCGAAAACGGTCGCCTGGTGATGGAGGGCGATAAAGACGCGATGCTGGGTAACGAAGAAATTCGCAAGGCCTATATTGGCGCCTGAGTGAACTTCACAAAACCAGCAGCGTGTGCGCTACAACAAGCTTGAGCAAAACAATAACGGGAGAGTTTCATGAGCAACGGAAAAAATACACTGGTTAAGCGCTTCAGCCGTCTGGCCTGCGCCAGTGCCATCGCACTGGCTGCCAGCGGTGCACAGGCCGCCGAAACCGTTACTATCGGGTTCACCGGCCCACTGAGTGGCGGTGCTGCCTTGTACGGCCAGAACACCCTGGAAGGTCTGCAAATGGCCGCCAAGGAAATCAACGACAAGGGTGGTTTCAAGGTGGGTGATGAAACCTACGAAATCAACCTGGTATCCCTGGATGACAAGTATGCCCCCAGTCAGGCGGCGGTGAACGGCAAGCGCCTGGTGCAGCAGTACAATGCACCGGTGATCTTTACGCCGCATTCCGGTGGTACCTTTGCGTTGCAGGCCTTCAATGAGCGGGATGATTTCCTGGTGATGTCCTATACCTCTGTGCCTACTGTGACCGAGAAGGGTAATGAACTGACTGTGCGTATCCCGCCCACCTTCACCGGCTACATGAAGCCGTTCACCAAGATCGCCATGGAACAGAATGGCAAGAAAGTGGCCATCGCAAATGCTACCCATGACTACGCCAAGTACTGGACCAAGGCATTCGTCCCCACCTGGGAAGCCATGGGCGGTACCGTGGTAGCGGACAACCCCATGGACTACAACAAGTCGGCGGACTTCTATACCGGCGTGAGCAAGGTGCTGGCAGAGAAGCCGGATGTGCTGTTCATCGGCGGGGCGTCCGAGCCTACCGCACTGGTAGCCAAGCAGGCCCGTCAACTGGGCTTCAAGGGCGGCTTCGTGATCATGGACCAGGCCAAGATGGGTGAAATGTCCAAGATCATTGGCGGCTACAAGATGCTGGAAGGCTCCGTGGGTGTGGTCCCGCTGACCATGTACGAAGAGCAGGGTGCCAAGGACTTCGTTGCCAAGTACCACAAGCAAAATGATGGCAAGGATCCGACCACCGAAGTGGCCTACAACTACTTCGCCATGCACACCGTGATTCAGGCCATGAAAGAAGCCGGTACCGTTGAGGACTCCAAGGCGATCCGCGCGGCCATGGGCGATGCCCTGAAGAGCTTCGACAGAACGCCAAACGTGAATCAAACAGGTTGCCCAGCTTTATAGGCACCGGTAAAAATTCTCGATTCGCAAGAACTGCGAACGAGGCGCTGAGATTCCTGGTAATCGAAGCGGTGTTCGAGAACATGGACGTGAAAAAGGGCCGTGTTCAGCGAACTGGAAGAGGGGACGTGAACCGCATCGCCGCTTTCACCAACCGTCCCGAAGACGTGATGGGCATGCACTTTTTCAGCCCGGCCAATGTGATGAAACTGCTGGAAAACCGTGGCGAAAGACCTCCGACGAGGTGATTGCCACTGTCATGGATCTGAGCCGTCGCATCGGCAAGGTCGGTGTGCTGGTGGGCGTGTGCCATGGTTTCGTCGGCAATCGCATGCTGCACAAGCGCCAGGCGGAAGCCATCGAGCTGGTCAATGAAGGCGCCAGCCCGGAACAGGTGGACAAGGTGCTGTTCGATCTGGGCTTCCCCATGGGGCCTTTTGCCATGTCTGACCTGGCCGGTATGGATGTGGGCTACCGCATCCGTGAGGAATTGCGAAAGGAAGACGACGAACTGGTTGAAGCCGGCCGATTGGGCCAGAAAACCCAGGCTGGCGTATTTGACTATAAAGAGGGCGATCGTACCCCTGTCCCTTCACCGGATGTAGACGGCATTATTGAACAATACCGTAGTGAAAACGGGATCACCCCGCGCGATCAGCGAACAGGAAATCCTTGAGCGCTGCATGTACGTGATGGTCAACGAGGGCGCGAAGATTCTGGAAGAGGGCATCGCCGCCCGCCCGCTGGATGTGTAACCGACCGTTGGAACCTTGCTTGCAAGGCGAACGCGTTCTGAAGTCAGCAAGGCTCCAACAGTGGTTGCGAAGCAAAGAACAACCTTTCAAGAGGTTTAAAAATGGATATCAACTACACCCCGGAAGAACTGGCGTTTCGCGATGAAGTGCGCGCCTTTCTGGACGAGAAGCTGCCCAAGGAAATTGCCAGCAAGGTCAAGAACAACCAGCACCTGGGCAAGGAAGACACCATCCGCTGGCAGAAAATTCTCAACGAAAAAGGCTGGATGGCCCTGCACTGGCCGAAGGAACACGGCGGCACCGGCTGGTCTCCGATCCAGAAGCATATCTTCGAGGAAGAGTGTGCCGAGTACGGTGCCCCCACCGTGCTGCCTTTCGGTGTGAACATGGTGGCACCGGTAATCATCAAGTTCGGCACTGAAGAGCAGAAGAAAACCTATCTGCCCTCCATCCTTAACAGTGATGTGTGGTGGTGTCAGGGTTATTCCGAGCCGGGCGCCGGTTCTGACCTTGCCGGCCTGAAAACCAAGGCCGTCCGTGAAGGCGACCACTATGTGGTCAATGGTCAGAAAACCTGGACCACCCTTGGCCAGCATGCTGACTGGATCTTCTGTCTGGTGCGCACCGACCCCAATGCCAAGAAACAGGAAGGCATTTCCTTCCTGCTGATCGACATGCAGACCCCGGGCATCACCGTGCGCCCCCTGATTACTCTGGACGGCGAGCACGAAGTGAACGAAGTGTTCTTCGACGACGTAAAAGTGCCGGTGGAAAACCTGGTCGGTGAAGAGAACAAGGGCTGGACCTGCGCCAAGTACCTGCTGACTTTTGAACGCACCGGTATTGCCGGTGTGGGCCAGTCCAAGGCAGCCCTCAAGCACTTGAAAGAAGTGGCTGGCAAGGTGCAGCAGAATGGCAAGCCGCTGATCGAAGACCCGCTGTTCCGCAACCGTCTGGCGGATGTGGAAATGGAATTGATGGCCCTGGAAATGACCAACCTGCGCACCGTGGCTGCGGCTCAGGCCGGCGGTGTCCCCGGGGCGGAAAGTTCCTTTCTGAAAATCATGGGTACCGAACTGCGTCAGGAAATTACTGATCTGTTCCGTCGTGCAGCAGGTCCCTATGCTCTGCCATTCATGCCGGAAACTTTTGACGCGGATTACGACGGCGAGAGGGTGGGCCCCGACTTTGCCAACAGCGTTTCCACCAAATACTTCAACATGCGCAAGCTGTCGATCTTCGGCGGCTCCAATGAAATTCAGAAGAACATCATCGCCAAGATGATTCTGGGACTGTAAGGAGACGACCATGGACTTCAAACTGAGCGACGAACAACGCATGCTCGAGGAAACCGTGGGCCGTCTGGTTCGCGATGGTTACCCCTTTGACGTACGCGAAAAAGCCCGCACCAGCGAGCTGGGGTATTCAACAGAAATGTGGCAGCAGTTCGCCGAACTGGGCCTGCTGGGTGTACCGTTTTCTGAAGACTTCGGTGGCTTCAATGGCGGTGGTCCGGAGCTGATGGTAGTGGCCGAAGGTTTCGGTCGTGGCCTGGTGCTGGAACCCTATCTGGCCACTGTGGTGCTCAGCGGCACCCTGATTAATTCCCTGGGCAGCGACAGCCAGAAAGAGGCATTGATTAGCGCCATCGTCGGTGGCGAAGTGCGTCTGGCCCTGGCCGCCTACGAGCCGGAAGGCCGTTATGACCACACCCATGTGGCCACCACCGCGGAAAAGAGTGGCGATGGCTATGTGATCAACGGTAGCAAGGCGGTGGTCCTGCACGGCGATAGCGCCGACAAGCTGGTCGTGATTGCCCGTACTGCTGGCAGCACCAATGACCGTAATGGCCTGTCCGCCTTTGTGGTGGATGCCGCCGCCGACGGTGTCAGCCGTCGTGGTTACGAAACCATTGATGGCCTGCATGCGGCGGAAATCACCTTCAACAATGCGCCGGCGGAGCTGCTGGGTGAAGAAGGCAATGCCATTGACGCCCTGGAGAAATCCCTGGCGCTGGGCATTGTCGCCCTCTGTGCGGAAGCCACCGGCGCCATGGAAGTGGCCTGTGACCACACCTTGAACTACATCAAGGAACGCCAGCAGTTCGGCGTACCCATCGGCAAGTTCCAGGCCCTGCAGCATCGCATGGTGGAAATGCGCATGGAACTGGAAAAGGCCCGCTCCATGACCATTCTGGCCGCCTGTTCCCTGGAGTTGTCAGCGCCGGTGCGTGCCAAGCGTCTGGCTGCGGCCAAGGCAATCATCGGCAAATCCGGTCGCAAGGTGGCGGAAGAAGCCATCCAGCTCCATGGTGGTATGGGCATGATGGAAGAAACCGCCGTGTCTCATTACGCCAAGCGTATCGTGATGATCGATCACCAGCTTGGTGATCTTGGCTACCACATGCAGCAGCTGGAAAGCCTGCTGGATGTGGATGAAGACGCAGCATAAGGCAAAACACCAAGGCGGCTTCGGCCGCCTTTTTTGATGACAAAAATTATTTTGCTGTAGGAGCGTCGCTTGCGGCGCGATAAAGGCCAGTTGCAAGTATCAAGTTTCAAGCTGCAACGCGAATAAAGCTCAATGGCAATCCGAGACATCAGTCCCGCGCTCAACCTGGTATCGCGGGCAAGGCCTTTGAGATTGGTGGTACATTGATCGCGCCTTGCAACTTGTCACTTGAAACTTGCTCCTGCTTTCCATCTCGCCGCCAGCGACGCTCCTACAGCGGGCATTGAATACGGGAGAGCACCATGACGATCAATCGCCAGATTATTCTGTCCGAGTACCCCAAGGGCATGCCTCAGGCCGAGCACCTGCCCATGCGCGAAGGGGAGATGCCGTCTCCGAAAGACGGGCAGGTTCTGATTCGCACCATTTACCTGTCCCTGGACCCCTATATGCGTGGCCGCATGAGTCCGGCCAAGTCCTATGCCGCCAGTGTGGAGCTCGGTGATGTGATGCAGGGCGCCACCGTGGGCCAGGTGGTGGAATCGCGCCTGGAGGGTTATGAAGCCGGCGATTACGTGCTCGGTTTTGGTGGCTGGCAGGAATACTCCGTGCAGGGCAAGGAGATGCTGCGCAAGCTGGACCCGAAACAGGCGCCCATCAGCACTGCTGTGGGTGTGCTGGGCATGCCGGGCTTTACCGCCTACGCCGGGCTGCTGGAAATCGGCCAGCCGAAAGAAGGCGAGACGGTGGTCGTTTCTGCCGCCAGCGGCGCGGTGGGTCAGGTGGTCGGTCAGATCGCCAAGCTCAAGGGCTGCCGTGTGGTGGGCGTGGCCGGAGCCCCGGACAAATGCCAGCATGTGATCGACGCTTATGGCTTTGATGCCTGTGTGAACTACAAGGACGACGACTTTGAAGCCCAGCTCAAGGCGGCATGCCCCGATGGCATCGATATCTATTTCGAAAACGTGGGCGGCAAGGTGTTCGATGCGGTGATGAAGCTGGTCAACGATTTCGCCCGCATTCCTCTGTGTGGTCGCATCGCCCACTATAACGATACCGAAGCGCCCCAGGGGCCAGACCAGTTGCCGGCGTTTCTGACCAAGCTGCTGGTCAAGCGGGTACTGATCAAGGGCTTTATCCAGTTCGATTACGCCCACCTGATGAAGGACTTCGTCCGTGACATGGGCAGCTGGATGCAGGCCGGAAAAATCCAGTACCAGGAAGATGTGGTGGAAGGACTGGAAAATACCGTGGACGCCTTTCAGGGTCTGCTGCAAGGGCGTAATCGGGGCAAGCTGTTGGTGCGGGTTAGCGAAGACACCTCCCGGTAATGGCGGCAGTGGAAGCGCAGGTCCTGGCGCTTTTCGCTCTCCATGGGCCGCGCTACCGCTGGCTGGCCACGATAACGGTGATGCTCGGCACCATGTCCGTGGTGCTGGCGTCCACCATTATCAATGTGGCCATTCCCACCATCATGGTGGAGTTTCAGCTGGCGCAGGACCAGGTGCACTGGCTGGCCACCGGTTTTCTCGCGGCCATGACCGTGGGCATGCTGCTCAACGCCTGGTGTGCCCAGCGGTTCGGTGCCCGTGGTGCCTACCTGTTGGCCATGGGGCTGTTTATTGCGGTGTCCCTGGTGGGTGCTGTCAGTGATCAGTTTCCCTTGCTGGTGGCCGCGAGGGTGGGGCAGGGCCTGCTTGCCGGGCTGATCCAGCCCTTGGCCATGATCACTATCTTCCAGGTATTTCCGTATAACCGGCGCGGCCAGGCCATGGGCATCTATGGGCTGGGCGTGGTGCTGGGTCCGGCGATTGCGCCGGCCATCGGTGGGGTGCTGGTGGATACCCTGTCCTGGCGGGCGGTGTTCCTGGTGGTGTTGCCGGCCTGCGTGGTGGGCATGGCCATGGCCTGGCGGTACCTGCCGGGCAAGGACCGGGAGGCACCTCCGCTTCGTCTGGATACCGGCGGCGTGCTGCTGCTGGCCGTGGGCATGACGGCGGTGCTGTGGGGGCTGGCCAACGGCCATCGCCGTGGCTGGGTCGATCCCCTGCTGTTGGCGGCCTTGCCGGGTGGGCTTATTACCATGGTGTTGTTTGTGCTCTGGCAACGCCATACCCGGCAGCCGCTCATGGATCTGCGCGTGTTCCGTTATCCGGGTTTCACCGGCAGTTTTCTCATGTCCATGGTGATCGGTGCCGGGGTGTTTGCATCCACCTATGTGACGCCGCTGTATTTCCAGCAGGTGCTGGGTGAGAGTGCGGCCAGCGCCGGCCTGATGCTGATGCCGGCTGGGTTGGCCATGGCCTTCACCTTTCCGGTGGCCGGGCATCTGACAGACCGGTTTTCTGAAACCCGCATCATGCTGGCCGGGCTGCTGTTATTCGCCCTCAACATGGTGCTGATGGCCGGTGCCAGCCTGACCACCTCGGCGGTGTGGCTGGTATGGTGGACCCTGCTGGGCAGGGTAGGGTTGGGCCTGATGATGCCACCATCGTCCACCGGCGCACTGGGGTTATTACCGCCGTGGCTGATTCCCCAGGGCTCTGGCATTTTTAATTTTGCCCGCCAGATAGGTGGCGCCCTGGGCGTGAACCTGTGCGCCCTTTGCATACAATTCTTCAGTGACCGTTACGGCCAGACTGATCCTGCCGCGACTCTGGCACAGGCCTTCGAGTTTGGTTTTGACCGGGCTTTCTGGTTGTTGTTGATCGTTTTCCTGCTGGCGCTGTGGCCGTTGCATGCCATGCGGCAGGGATTATTGAAAGAGAGATGTTTATGACGGATAAACCCCGCATCCTGATCGTCGGTGCCGGCGCCATCGGCAGCTTCTACGGTGCCATTCTCAAACGCGCAGGCTGTGAAGTGAGTGTGGTACTGCGCTCGGATTATGACGCAGTAAAAGAGAGCGGATTTCGCTTTACCAGCCCGTTGGGCGAGCTGTCCTGGCAGCCGGATCGGGTGTATCGCCCCGATGACACACCGGATGCGTTTCCCGACTATGTGCTGCTGTGCGTCAAGGTGTTGCCGGGCGTGGACCGGGCCGCGCTAGTACGGCCCTGGATGGGCGAGCACACCGGCCTGGTGCTGATCGAGAATGGCCTGGATATCGAACGGGAGCTGGCCGATGCCTATCCACACCATCCGCTGGTGAGCTGCCTGGCATTTATCGCTGTCAGCCGCACCGGCCCCGGTGAGGTCCATCATCAGGCCTATGGCCAACTGGTAATGGGCAACTTTCCCGCTGGTTTTGATGATCACTGTCACCGGTTAAGCGGCCTGTTCAGGGAAGGGGGCATTGACGTCAACGATAGCGAGGCAGTGGTGGGGGAGCGCTGGCGCAAGTGTGTCTGGAATGCACCGTTCAATCCCCTCAGTGTGCTGTGCAATGGCGCCGATACCCTGTCGATTCTTGATGCCCCCGGTGGTGAAGACCTGATCCGCACCATGATGGAAGAGGTAATGGCGGTGGCTGCTGCCGATGGTTATCCGCTGCCGGCAGATCTGGTGGAAAAGAATCTGGCGGGCACTCGCAAGATGGGTGCCTACAAGAATTCCATGGCACTGGATTACCTGAACGACCGGCCCATTGAACTGGATGCCATCCTGGGGAATCTGGTGGCCATTGCCGGGCGACACCAGGTGCCGGTGCCGCATCTGACGACTGTGCTCACCGCGTTGCGTATTCGCTACCCGTGAGCGTTGTTTGTCCGCAGCTTGATAAAAAACGTCATGTTGCGGTTTTTCTTGTCAACGAATGATTACGAACAAAGTTTGAGTACAGGAATGGTGACCAGAAAGCCGGTTTTCTAAAGCCGTTGAATTGCTTGAGAATTTGCTGCGTGAAGTATACGTGAAGGCAAAAAGTGTCTATTTATCAGGTAGATAAAACGCACCATTATGTGGATTGTTGCTTACAAACGATAACTTGTCCCGTCCTCCCGCCACTGAATCCTGTCCCCGGAATCAATAGAAAAATCTGCCTCCAAAAACAAGAAACGGGTGAAAGGATGCGCACAATATCGCTACAGCGCCTGGCTGTTTTATGTCTGCTTTATCCCCTGCTGAATGCCTGTGAAGACGACCCGGATGTGTTTGTTCCACCGGAGCCCGGCGACGCTTTGATTTATGCATACCCTTCGGATGGCATGGTGGATCTGCCACTCGGCAGCAAGTTGTTGCTGACTTTTTCCAGCGCCATTGATGAGGCTGCTGCCAAGGCGGAGTGTCAGCCTGACGGTGAGAATTTCGCGGGCGCACTGTGTCTGGCGGACAGTGAGGGAAACCTGGTGGATCTGGCCAGTGTCCAGGTCTCGAACCGCAAACATACCCTGACCTTTCCCATGTCTGGTTTGCGCGCCGGTGAGGAGTATCGGTTATGGGTGTCCCCGCAGATCGCCTCCGGCATCGTCAACCTGGATGATCAGGACGGCCCGCTGATTACCTTTCGTACCCGCCAGTACAACCCGCTGCCCGATCAGGTGCCCGAGGTGCTGGCCATCAACCAGGAAAACCCCGGGGCGTACCTGCCCGAGCCTGTGGCAGACGAACGTTTTCCGTTCATGGATTTCTCACCGGTGCGCATCACCTTCACCGAGCCCCTGGTGGAGACCACCGTACGCTACGGGGACACGGTCAAACTGGAGCATCAGGCGTCCGGTGAACTGGTGGATGTGAGGATTCTCAATGAGCGTCACTACATCACTCTGGACCCAAAGGACGACCTGATTGGCGGCGATACCTACACACTCACCCTGCAGGGTCTGGAAGATTTCGATGAAGACGTTCTTGAGACGGTGACCTATGAGCTGACGCCCAAGCTGTCCAAGGACGACGTGGTTGATCTTAATCCGCCCATCAAACAGCTGATGAAAGCCCAGCCGGCCCAGGGGGATCCAGGCTACCCGCAAGCCTCACGGTTGCACGGGTTGCCGCTTAACCAGTTCAATCTGGTTACCGAGGCACTGGGTATGACCCAGGTGAATGCCATGCCGCTGGTACTGGAAGGCTGGATGGGTCGGCCGGACGTGCATGTGGAAGCGGTGCCAGTGGTCGCGCGAGCCGGCCAGCAGTTACGCATTACCGGTATTGATCCGATCAAGCTCGGTGGTGAGGTGCGCACCCCCATGTTCACTGGCGATCTCATCGGCACCTTTGTGACCGACGTGACGGGTTATCTGGTCACCAATCCCTATCGCCCCAAGGGGTTCCAGCCGGATGATGATTACGCCCCCATGTTTGTGTACATGAATTTTGATCTTGCCATGCATGCGGTAGAGCCGCGGGGTAATGCGTCAGTGAACCAGAACCTGATGCATATCCAGGCGGTTGGCGTGGTGGATGTGAAGGATGGCGCGCTGACCTTCGAGGTATTCCGAACCCTGGAACTGGATATCCTCAGTGGTGCCGCCAAAGTCAGCGCGGACTTTGCGCTTGGCGTGCGTGCGGATGTGGACTTCGAGTTCGAGCAGTTTAATCGCGATCCTCTCCAGGCAACCGGATCGTTCCCGGAACATAATCAGCCCCAGGTGGAGCCGAGCAACAATATCGTTGTGGTGTTCAACGAGCCGGTGCACGACGAAGGAATGGAGCAGGTGAAACTGTTCCGTCAGGACAGCAGCGAGCCGGTGCCGGTGCAGGTTCGTAGCAGTGGGTCCAATCTGGTGATTACGCCGCTCAATGAGCTGGCAGCAGGGCAGCGTTATTACCTGGATCTGGGTGATGGGCTGAAAGACCAGGATCTGTTCGATCCTTCGCACCTGCAGTTCGTGCCCGGGGATGCCACCGATGGCACGGGCCAGATTGTTTTCGATACCGCCAGCTATGCGGCTGACAATGGTGCACCGATACTGCCACCGGTGGTGCTGGGGGCTTACCCCGGTATTGGTTGTGCCTTGGAAGATCGTGGCGTCGAACGCCAGGATGCCGGTGGCAATACCGTGAAAATGGCCGGTCGCTGTGTGGGGGGGCTGGCGTCGGATTCACTCTATTACCCCTTTTCCTATGACGTCAGTCGCCCCATCGAGATCAGTTTCAATATGCCCATGGAAATGGCCTCCATGACGTTCGGCACCATTGCCGCCGATGGTCAATCCTGTGAAGGCGGGGCCATGTGTCTGGGGGAACAGGTGAATGGCCAGTGGCAGAGCATCCCCATGTCGGCACGACGCAACAGTCTGCGTCTGCGGGCTCTGCCGGCACCGGATACCATCATCCCCGGCAATGCGTACCGGTTGGTGATCAACGGCGGCGACAGCGGCGAAGCGGTGTTCCGCAGTCACGATCGTTTCGGCAACCTGGGCATCAACACGGATCCACTCAACGGCATGGGCACCTGTGGCCCGCTTTCCAACCAGCCCTGTGTTGGAGGGCCGCCGATTCTGCTCGATTTCACCGCCACACCGGATGAAGGGGCTGCCTATGCCACTGTCCTGACCCGGGAGTACACCGACGTCAATGGCAATGGCAACTGGGATAGCGATGAAGTGGAAGCGGTCAACAACCATGCCCGTGGCCACGTGAAAAGCACAGGTGGGCTGATCGGGGGCGCCAATCTGGATGAGGGTGATCAGATTTTTACCAGTGCAGCATTGCCCATGGCGTTCTTGCCCAAGGAGCCACTGGATCTCAGTTATATCGGTTTGGTGGATGAGGGAAATGGCCGCTGGTGCGCGACACAGGAAGATGCCAATGGTGACATCTACTGCATCCAGACTGTTGGGGAGTCGGCCATTCCGGTGGAGATCAATGCCCAGCATGTGATGGGCACATCACTGACCGCCAACGCCACTCTGGCCATTCCCATACTGGGCGACCTGATTCCGCTGCCGCTGGAAACCGGTGCCCTGGTCCTGCGCTTTCGTCCCTATGATGACAAGCCCCCACAGCCCCTGCGCGGGTTTGTGGTCAACCAGATAGACCCGGACAGCGGGGAGGAAATTGCCGATCCGATCTTTATCACTCGCCTGGATGCCTGGCTGGACGCGCCGGACCTGCGCCTGCTCTCCGCATTGATCCCTGGTGGGCAAGCCATTCCCAATGTGGCGGATGCCAACGTGAGAAGCCTGCCGGTGTCGGCCTACCTGACAGGGCCGGTGAAATTCCTGCGCAACGGGCAGATCACCCTTGAGTCGCGCAATGCGTCCGCCATTGCATCAACGCTGAACCTGTCGGTGGATCTCGGCGCCCTGATTCCGGTGCTGGGAGATCTTCTTGATCTGATCCTCAGCGGCATTCTCCCCGAAGAAGGCGTGGGCTCACTGGAGCTGGGCATTGCCAGGGACGACTTCCGCATCCGTGTGGTCAACAACCCCACCCACGCCCGCCTCACCACGGCCGGTCAGGAAAATGCGGGGGCGCGTTGATAATGAGAAGAACAATGGATGTTAAAAAACGGTTTCTCCTGGTTGTCGTGCTGGGGTTTCTTTCTGCCCATGTTGCCAGTCAGGACATGTACGGCCCGGATTACCCCGGGGTGACATTCACCCAGAAGATTTTTGGCGAAGACCGGCTCTACTTTCGCTTCGGAGCCATCCATATGTCCCCGGACATAAAGACCCGGTCGATCACCCTCAGCAACCTGTCAGAGATTGCTGAAGTGGCGGTAGAGCCTGGTGAGCAGGAAGGTGAGGCGTTCAGTGATCCGCTCACCATTCCGGCCGCTATCATTGGTTACAAGCTACGCTGGGGGGATGGCGGCTGGTCCATCGAAACCATGGCAGCATTACCGCCCACGCTGGAGCTGAAAGCCAAAGGAAAGCTGGCGGATGAGCCTCTGGTCACCGAGGCAAATGGCATCCCCACCGGGGTGCCGGCACTGGGAGAAAAGGTGGGTGAAACCAAAGTGGCGCCCCCCATGGTGACTCTGGTAAAGCGCTTCCGCATGGACCATGACTTCCGACCTTATGTGGGGTTGGGGGCGGTTTACCTGTTTACCTATGACAGCCATGTCACCAACCCGATTCTCACTGAAGTCGGTGAGCCGGAACTGGAAATTCAGGACAAGTTCGGTTGGGTAGGTCAAATAGGGGTGGACTGGCGTCTGAGTGACTACTGGTGGCTGGCGGCGGATATGAAATACGTTAGCGTCAAGGAAGTGAAAGCCAAGGTGGACCGCACCTTTATCCGTGCCCCTGGCCTTCCGCAGTATCAGTATGCGGAAGTGGGCGATGCGGAGTTCGTGGCGGACATGAATGTGTATGCCTTCCACCTGGGTGTGGGGTTCACGTTCTGACATACTCCAATCCGGCTCCTACGAAGTGGTTGTTTTGGTCATTGAGGCCCAGTGGATAAACGTGAAATAGTATTTCAAATACTGTTTCCCGCTGGGCCTTGCTGATGTCAGTCGCCAACCACAATTACCCGCTTGCCACTGAAGTCGTTCCCGGCCATATGGTCGTGGGCGGCTTTGGCGTCGGTGAAGGGGAAGGTTTCCAGTGGCAGGGGCAGCAGGCGACCGCTGGCAAACAGGGGCGCAAGCCGGTCATTGAATACCTGCGCCATGCGGATGCGGTTTTCCAGCGGCTGGCTGCGCATGGTCATGCTCTTCAGTGTCTGGCGCTTCATCAGCAGGGCGCCAAGATTCAGTTCCGTGGTCAGCCCGCCAAGGATGCCGATATTTACCAGGGTGCCCTCGGCACGCAAGCCGCCGAGCAGGGCATTCCAGTCCGGGCCGACCATATCCAGAATGACTGCCACCCCGTGTCCGCCGGTCAGCGCATCAAGCTGGGCTTTCAGCGTGCTGTCCTCGCAGACCTGGGCCGCCAGGCCCATGTCGTTGGCCGTGTCCAGCTTGCTCAGGTCGCGGCTGCTGCCGATGGGGCGGGCGCCCAGGGTCGCGGCCAATTGCGTGGCGGCCAGGCCGACTCCTGCGGTGGCAGGGCGAATCAGACACCACTGGCCGGGCTGCAAGCCGCCTTCCAGAAACAACGCCCGGTAGGCGGTCAGAAACGCCTCGGGCAGGGTGGCAGCGCGGGCAAAGTCCATGCCGTCGGGAACGGTCAGTGCTTCCCGCTCATGGGTGACAACCTGCTCCGCATAGGCACAGCCGGGCACCAGGCCCATCACCGCATCGCCCACCTGCCGTTGCAGCACCCGCTCGCCCACGGCGCTGACCACCCCGGCGTATTCCAGCCCGGGAATCCGACTGTCGGTGCCCGGCGGTGCTGGGTAGCGCCCCAGTACCTGCAACAGATCCGCCCGGTTCACGCCGATGGCTTTCACCTGCACGCAAATTTCCTCCGGCCCCGGTTTCAGGTCCGGCAGTGTGTCCAGTTGCAGTTGCTGATCCTCAATACACCAGGCACGCATCAGTGTGCTCCTTTAAAACATGTGTCGGCACAGCGTGCCGGAAAAATAGACTCTCTTCCCGTAGGCGCATCGATGGCGGCGCGATATTCAGCGTTGTTTATCGCGCCGCCAGCGACGCTCCTACGGATAGGGCTCTGTGGTGAAGAAAAGGTTCGCTATGTCCTTACACTATCCGTTCACTGATCTGCCGCCGGTAGGCCAGCGTTTCAAGGTGGCCGACGGGGTTTACTGGCTGCGTTTTCCGCTGCCCTTTGCCCTCGACCATATCAATCTCTGGTTGCTGGAAGATAACAACGGCTGGGTGATCGTGGATACCGGGCTGGGGGTTCGCCGCAGCCGGGACATCTGGCAACAGCTGCTGGCCGAGCAACTGGACGGCAAACCGGTGAACCGCATCATCGTCACCCATTACCACCCGGACCATCTGGGCATGGCCGGCTGGCTGCAGCAACACTGCCAGGCGCCGGTGATCATGAGCCGTGGCGAGTGGCAGCTGGCCAGCCATATCTGTGACGCCAGCGACGAGCAGACCATCCAGCGCTTCAAACACTTCCTCGGCAGCCACGGGCTTCAGGGCGACAATCTGGCCAAGGTGGCGGGCAAGGGCAATGGCTTTCGTCGCGTGGTGATGCCCATGCCTGTGGATCCGCAATTTGTCGGAGCCGGTGACAACCTGACGATTGATGGCCAGCGCTGGCAGATTCATATCGGTCGCGGTCATGCCCCTGAGCACTTGTGCCTTTACCGGGAAAGCGACCGCCTGTTGATCAGTGGCGACCAGGTGCTGCCCACCATTTCCAGCAATCTGATGGTGCGCCCCACGGAGCCGGAGGCGAACCCGGTGGTAGCCTTCGTGGACAGTCTCAAGGCAATTCGTGATGCCTTGCCGGAGGACACCCTGGTGTTGCCCGCCCACGGTCTGCCGTTTCGAGGTTTGCATCAGCGGATAAATGCACTGGTGGACCACCATGACCAGCAACTGGAGCAGGTGCAGGCCGCCTGCCGTCAGCAACCCCATAACGCCCACGACATCCTGCCGGTGATGTTCAATCGGGAGCTGGATGTGCAACAGCTGATGTTTGCCATGGGCGAAAGCATTGCGCACCTCAATTGTCTGGTGGAGCAGGGCCGCGTGCAGCGGGAATATCGCAACGGCGTCTGGCACTTCGCGGCCTGATTCCGAGAGCTGCAAGTTTCAAGTTACAAGTTTCAAGGCGCGGGCGAACCAGGCATGAGCTGATAGGCCATGCCCGCGCCATTGCTTGGCTAGAAACGCGGAGGAAAGCATTTGTCAGATGGCTATGCTGTTTTCCGCGCCTTGTATCTTGCAGCTTGCAACTTGTAACTACTCTCACAACCACTGCCCCAACATCCCGATCCACAACGACAGCATCGGTACCACCAGCAAAAAGAACAGTCCGTTCCAGCGCCAGGCGATTCGGTAGGGCGAGCGGCCGATCAACTGGCTGAGTACCAGCATCGATGCAGTGAACGGCGAGGAGATCATCGACAGGCTCCAGGCGCACATCAGGCCCACGGCCAGCAGGCGTGGATCTACGCCCACCCCGTCTCCGAGCAGAGAAGCCAGCAAGGTCACCGACACGATGGGGTTGAGTCCCACTTGTGCCAGTGCCACCACCAGCAACATGGCAGCCACGGCCATGGCGGCGCCCTGCAGGTGGGTGGCCAGCAACAGCTCGTGTAGCAGTTGTTGATCAATCAATGGCGTGATCAACGCACCCAGGCAGGCGGAACCGCCGAGCACCGCAATTTCTCCCCGGTTGGCGCCAAAGATCAGTCGTGAATGTCGCCCCAGCAATGTCAGTGCCCGAGGCAGGCCAGTGCCGCCGCCCAGTCGCTGCCGTTGCAGGGCCATCCACAGCACCGCTGACAACGGGCAGGCCACCAGCACGGCGACGGGCAAACGCAGGTTGGCTGCCACCGATACCGCAAAGACGCCCAGGGTGATCGCCAGCGCCAGCAGGGTGAACTGCCACAGGGGTGTCAGGGACGGTGGTGCGGTGTGCGGCACCCGGCTGGCCAGATGGCTGGGCCGCCGTTGCCAGTCCAGCCACCAGCCCAGCAGGAAGAACAGGCCGGCGGTGGGCAACGCCACCGGCGCCAGTGTGGCCCAGGTAAGGCTGGGCATATTGGCCAGGATCACCGCCATGGTGATACCCAGTGGCGACACCAGTGGCGCCAGGGCAAAACCGCGCAGAATCGATAGCATCATGCGCCGCTCCCGCGCCGCTTGAATATCGTCATGGCCGCCGGCGGCTTTCAGGGTATTGCTGCGCAGTACCATGGCACCGAACAGGTTGAGCACACCGATATTGATGATCACCCCGAACAGGGCGGTGCCCAGAGAGAGGGTAGGGTAGCGCAGGGCAGGCTTCTGCCGGATCAGGGTATTGCCGGCCTCACGCACCAGCCGCGAGCGCATGGCGGACACCCGCAGCAGACCCAGGGACGACACAAAGGTGGCAAAGAAACAGAGCCGGTCCAGCGCCTGCAGCAGAATGGGGAAGGGCTGGGTCTCATGCCAGACAACCACGCCGGCCATGGCGATAACCACCAGCAGAATTCCCTTTGCCATCCGTGCCTGGCGGGGCCATTGCACCAGCAGGTAAAACAGCAGCGTAATGCGAGCTAGCCAGGCGCCGGTTTCCAGATCGAATACCAGAAACAACAGGGTGCCCAGCATGCACAGGGGGAGAGTGGCGTTAAGCGTGTTTCGTACCCGCCGTGGGAGCATGTCGAAGATCCCCTTGGGGGCTTGCATGGCGAATCAGCGAGCCCTTCGCCATGCAAGTATAGCTCTTACAAAGAGGGTCATGATCGTGCCGCCTGCCGCGCCAGTTCCCGGGCAATGACAATCTGCTGGATCTGGGTGGTGCCTTCGTAGATCCGGAACAGGCGCACGTCACGGTAGAAGCGCTCCACCGCGTAGTCGGCCATGTAGCCGGCACCGCCGTGAATCTGCACGGCCCGGTCGGCGACACGGCCTACCATTTCGGAACAGAATAACTTGCAGCAGGAGGCATCCAGGCTGACCTTCTCTCCCCGGTCCTTGCTGCGGGCCGCTTCCAGGACCATGGAACGTCCGGCGAACATCTCTGCCCGGGAATCCGCCAGCATGGCCTGAATCAACTGGTGCTCAATGATGGGCTTGCCGAACTGTTTGCGCTCGGCGGCAAAGTTCACCGCATCCTCGATCAGTTTTGTGGCCACGCCCACGCAGATGGCTGAGATATGCAGGCGGCCACGGTCCAGGACCTTCATGGCAGTCTTGAAACCGACCCCTTCCTTGCCACCGATGATGTTTTCGGCGGGTACCCGGCAGTTATCGAAAATGATGTCGCAGGTGTGGGCACCTTTCTGGCCCATCTTCACGTCGGCTTTGCCACGGGAAATGCCGGGGGTATCCCCTTCCACGATAAAGGCGGTAACGCCACCGCCCCCCTGGATCTCAGGATCGGTACGGGCCATCACGGTAAACAGCCCCGCATGGGGACCATTGGTGATATAGCGCTTGGTGCCATTGAGGATGTAGTGGTCGCCGTCCCGCTGGGCGCGCGTCTTCACCGCTCCGGAATCCGAGCCCACATCCGGTTCGGTCAGGCAGAAGGCGCCAATCACGTCGCCGGTGGCCAGCGCCGGCACGTATTTCTGTTTCTGTTCTTCGGTACCATCAATAAGGATGCCCTGGGCGCCGATACCATTATTGGTACCCATGAGCGAGCGGAAGGCAGGGGAGGTGCGACCCAGTTCGAAGGCCACCAGCACTTCCTCTTCCATGGTCAGCCCCAGGCCGCCGTATTGCTCGGGAATCGACAAACCGAATAGCCCCATGGCCTTCATCTCGGCCACAATGTCCTCGGGAATGGTGTCCGTCTCGGCCACCTGCTGTTCGGCAGGTACCAGCCGTTCACGGACAAAGCGGGCAATGGTATCGGTCAACTGAGTGAGGGTTTCGGCATCACGGATCATGGTCGGGTCCGGCGGTAGCGTTGGTTCTTTTAGGAGGAGTGACCGCAGGGCGAATCACTTGCATCGCACTCTGTCACGGCCTATCCTGCTCGTCAAGTTTTCAAAATAACATTCCGCACAGCGGACAAAGAAGTTGCAAGTGACAAGTTGCAAGTTGCAACGCGGACCAGGCTGGTTCCTCCCGACGACGCTTTCCCCGCGCTTAAAAGCCATGGCAGCCAAAGCTGCGTTGGAGCGCGGTGGAGATGATGGCCGAATAGCAGATGCCCATGCCGCGTTGCAACTTGTAACTTGTAACTTGCAACTCCCTAGATCGGGAGAGTGCAAATGCTGGATGCCTATATCTACGATGGCCTGCGAACCCCCTTTGGTCGCCATGGTGGCGCCCTGGCACCGGTGCGACCGGATGATCTGCTGGCCGGGGTGATCCGTGAGCTGGTGCAGCGTAACGGGTTCGAGCCGTCCCGCTATGAAGACGTGGTGATCGGTAATACCAACCAGGCCGGTGAGGATGCCCGCAATGTGGCGCGCCACGCCGGCTTGCTGGCGGGGCTGCCGGAATCCGTGGCGGGTATTACCGTTAACCGCCTGTGTGGTAGTGGCCTGGCGGCGACGCTGGATGCGGCGCGCATGGTGACGGTGGGTGAGGGCGAGCTGATTGTGTCCGGCGGTACCGAGTCCATGAGCCGGGCGCCGTTCGTGATGGCCAAGGCGGAGAAAGCCTTCAGCCGCGACATGACTATTTTCGACAGCACCATCGGTGCCCGCTTCCCCAACCCGACTATCCTCAGCCAGTTCGGCGCCGATACCATGCCGGAAACCGCCCAGAACGTGGCGGATGATCTGGGCATCGGCCGGGAGGAGGCGGATGCCTTTGCGGCCCGCTCTCAGCAGCGATACGAGGCGGCGCGGGAACGCGGTTTCTACCGGGAAGAAATCCTGCCGGTCACCGTTCCACAGGGTCGCAAGAAAGACCCGCTGATCGTGGCAGACGATGAGCATCCCCGCGCCGGCACCACCGCTGAAAAACTGGCAAAACTGCCTGCTATCGTTGAGGGTGGCATCATTACCGCAGGGAATGCATCGGGCGTGAATGACGGTGCGGCGGCTCTGATTATCGGTTCCCGTGCTGCCGGTGAGGTGGCGGGTATTGCCCCCCGTGCGCGCATTCTTGCCGGCGCCGTGGCCGGTGTGGCGCCCCGGGTCATGGGCCTGGGGCCGGTGGAGGCCTGCCGCAAGGCGCTGGCCCGGTCCGGCCTGACTCTGGACCAGATGGATGTGATCGAGATTAACGAGGCGTTCGCCGCCCAGGTTCTAGGCTGCTGCAAGCAGCTTGGTCTGGCCGGGGATGATGTGCGGCTGAATCCCAACGGCGGCGCTATTGCCGTGGGGCATCCGTTGGGGGCGTCCGGCGCCCGTCTGGCCCTTACCGCCATGCGCCAGCTGGAAGCCACGGGTGGTCGCTATGCGCTGGTGAGCCTGTGTATCGGTATCGGCCAGGGGGTGGCCATGGTGATTGAGAAGCAGTGAACAGTTAATAGTGAATAGTTAACAGCGAAAGAATTTGGGAAAAGACATGCAGAGATTCGACTGGAAAGACCCGTTATTGCTGGAAACTCAGCTTACCGAAGACGAGCGCATGATCCGTGATGCGGCCCATGATTACTGTCAGAGCAAACTGATGACCCGGGTGCTGGAAGCCAACCGGCACGAGATTTTTCACCGGGAAATCATGACCGAAATGGGCGAACTGGGTTTTCTCGGCCCCACCATTCCCGAGCAATACGGCGGCGCCGGTGTGAACCACGTGAGCTACGGCCTGGTGGCCCGGGAAGTGGAGCGGGTGGATTCCGGTTATCGCTCGGCCATGAGCGTGCAGTCGTCGCTGGTGATGTTTCCGATCTATGCCTTTGGCAGTGAAGCGGTGCGCCAGAAATACCTGCCGAAACTGGCCACCGGCGAGTGGGTCGGCTGCTTCGGCCTCACCGAGCCGGATCACGGTTCCGACCCTGGCTCCATGAGCACCCGTGCCAAAAAGGTGGACGGGGGTTATCGTCTTAACGGCGCCAAGACCTGGATCACCAATTCCCCCATTGCCGATGTGGCAGTGGTATGGGCGAACCTGGACGGCAAGATTACCGGCTTTGTGGTTGAGCGCAGTTTTGACGGTTTCACTACCCCGAAGATTGATGGCAAGTTCTCCCTGCGCGCCTCCATCACCGGGCAGATCATGCTGGATGATTGCTTCGTGCCGGAAGAAAACCGTCTGGATGTGGAAGGCCTGAAAGGCCCGTTCAGCTGCTTGAACAAGGCCCGCTACGGGATCAGCTGGGGTGCCATGGGCGCGGCGGAATTCTGCTGGCAGGCGGCGCGCCAGTACACTCTCGACCGCAAGCAGTTCGGCCGGCCCCTGGCGGCGACCCAGCTGATCCAGAAAAAGCTGGCGGACATGCAGACCGAAATTACCCTGGGCCTGCAGGGCGCGCTACAGCTGGGGCGGTTGATGGATGCCGGCAACTGGGCGCCGGAAATGGTGTCGCTGATGAAGCGTAACAACTGCGGCAAGGCTATCGACATCGCCCGCCAGGCCCGTGACATGCACGGCGGCAACGGTATCAGCGATGAATACCATGTGATCCGCCATGTGATGAACCTGGAAGCGGTAAATACCTACGAGGGCACCCACGATGTCCACGCCCTGATTCTGGGCCGTGCCCAGACCGGGATTCCGGCATTTGGCTGATTGGCCGCCGGTTTACGCAGAATGAAGCCCCGGATTTCCGGGGCTTTTTTGTGGCGCCGTCGGAGTATTTTGGTTGCCGGGCTTGCTATTAAATAGTGCGCTATTTAATATGGGCGCATGAATGATGACGCCACCACCGATGCCTCCTGGCTGAAGCTGGACCTGCAGGTCTGTTTCGCCCTGTATTCCGCGCAGCTTGCCATGAGCAAGGTGTACCGCAAGCTGTTGAAAGAGCTGGGGCTCACCTATCCCCAGTATCTGGTGATGATGGTGCTGTGGGAGCAGGATCGGCTTTCCGTGTCGGAAATCGGCGAGCGCCTGTTTCTGGATTCCGCCACCCTGACGCCCCTGCTCAAGCGCCTGGAAGGCATGGGTCTGGTGCTGCGCCAGCGCAGCCGTCCGGACGAGCGCCATGTGGAAGTGACCCTTACCGAGTCAGGCAGGGCGTTGCGCCAACAGGCGGAGAAAGTGCCGGAAGCGGTACTGTGCGCCAGCCAATGCAGTCCTGAAGAGTTGGTGCAGCTGCGCGACGAGCTGCATGGATTGCGTGCACGACTGGCAACGGCGGACTGAGACCAAATGGGAAACATCGACCTGGATCCCTGCGGGTTCCAGATCGGCAAGCAAGATCGTGCGTTTTGGTTTATTTAAATAGTGTGCGATTAAATCGTGAACATGAAATGACACCAAGGAGAACACCATGAGTCTGGAAAAAGTATTGTATGAAGCCACTGCCACAGCCACCGGCGGTCGTGATGGTCGTGCTGCCAGCGATGACGGCCAGTTGTCAGTGAAGCTCAGCACCCCGAAGGCCCTGGGTGGGCCGGGCGGCGAGGGCACCAACCCGGAACAGCTGTTCGCCGCCGGTTACTCGGCCTGTTTCCTGGGCGCCCTGAAGCTGGTGGCCGGTAAAGCCAAGGTTACCCTGCCGGAGGAAACCGCCATTACCGGTCAGGTGGGTATCGGCCCCCTGGGTGGCGGATTCGGCATTCAGGCGACCCTGAATGTGAATCTCCCGGGCTGGATCAGGAACAGGCACAGACCCTGGTAGAGAAAGCCCATCAGGTGTGCCCATACTCCAATGCCACCCGCGGCAATATTGATGTGGAGTTGGTCGTTACCGTTTAAGGTTGAACCTTGAAGAAAGGTAAAAAAGCAGCCCATTGGGCTGCTTTTTTATGGGCGGTGCTTTATTAGTAGAGCTCGGCAGGGAACCGCCGAGCGTTCAGCGAATCCTATCGTCCTGACGACCAAAAGGAATGATCATGCGACCTTCAATATTTACCCTCCGTTCTGTTCCCGTGTTGCTCGGCTCCGCCGGCATTGTTGCCCTGCTTGCGCTGGCAGGCTGTGATCAGGGCAAACCGGAATCTGATAGTGAACAACCTACGGTTGAGCAGCAGAGCGAAAAAGCCGAGCAGCAGATCCTCAGCGGTAAAGTCATGTACCGCGAACGCATGGCCATGCCCGCAGGGGCAACGCTCACGGTAAGCCTGGAGGATGTGTCGCTGGCGGACGCGCCGTCTACAGTGATTGCCGAGCAGCATATTGATGACCCGGGTCAGGTGCCGGTGCCCTTTACCCTGCGTTATGCCAAGGACGCTGTCGTCCATGATCACCCCATGGCCTATGCGGTACGCGCGGAAATCCGTGGTGCGGACGGGCAGTTGCTGTGGCTCACCACCGAACGTCATACCGTCGAGCTCGGCGAGCGGGCCAGCGGTGAAGACATCACCGTCATGTTGCAGCGGATCTCCTCCGGACAGCCTGAGGATGCACAGCCGAAAACAGGTATGGCCGGAGCGAAAGAAGCTGGCGCCACCTTCTGGGCTGTGGGTAACGAGCCCGGTTGGCACTTGGCCATTTACCCGGAAGAAAAGCTGGTGTTTGTGGGCGATTACGGCGAAACCACGGTAACCACTCCGGATCCGGGGGCTCAGACCGAAGGCTCTGAAACCATCTACCAGGCCAACACTGAAACCGCCCAGCTGAAAGTGGAAATCATCGAAACCTCTTGCGAAGATACGATGAGTGGCGAGACCTTCGAGTATCAGGTGAAGGTCACCAGCAACGAGACGCTCTACAAGGCGACCCTGAATGTGAATCTTTTCCCAGGCTGGATCAGGAACAGGCACAGACCCACAATGAAATACCTACGAGGGCACCCACGATGTCCACGCCCTGATTCTGGGCCGTGCCCAGACCGGGATTCCGGCATTTGGCTGATTGGCCGCCGGTTTACGCAGAATGAAGCCCCGGATTTCCGGGGCTTTTTTGTGGCGCCGTCGGAGTATTTTGGTTGCCGGGCTTGCTATTAAATAGTGCGCTATTTAATATGGGCGCATGAATGATGACGCCACCACCGATGCCTCCTGGCTGAAGCTGGACCTGCAGGTCTGTTTCGCCCTGTATTCCGCGCAGCTTGCCATGAGCAAGGTGTACCGCAAGCTGTTGAAAGAGCTGGGGCTCACCTATCCCCAGTATCTGGTGATGATGGTGCTGTGGGAGCAGGATCGGCTTTCCGTGTCGGAAATCGGCGAGCGCCTGTTTCTGGATTCCGCCACCCTGACGCCCCTGCTCAAGCGCCTGGAAGGCATGGGTCTGGTGCTGCGCCAGCGCAGCCGTCCGGACGAGCGCCATGTGGAAGTGACCCTTACCGAGTCAGGCAGGGCGTTGCGCCAACAGGCGGAGAAAGTGCCGGAAGCGGTACTGTGCGCCAGCCAATGCAGTCCTGAAGAGTTGGTGCAGCTGCGCGACGAGCTGCATGGATTGCGTGCACGACTGGCAACGGCGGACTGAGACCAAATGGGAAACATCGACCTGGATCCCTGCGGGTTCCAGATCGGCAAGCAAGATCGTGCGTTTTGGTTTATTTAAATAGTGTGCGATTAAATCGTGAACATGAAATGACACCAAGGAGAACACCATGAGTCTGGAAAAAGTATTGTATGAAGCCACTGCCACAGCCACCGGCGGTCGTGATGGTCGTGCTGCCAGCGATGACGGCCAGTTGTCAGTGAAGCTCAGCACCCCGAAGGCCCTGGGTGGGCCGGGCGGCGAGGGCACCAACCCGGAACAGCTGTTCGCCGCCGGTTACTCGGCCTGTTTCCTGGGCGCCCTGAAGCTGGTGGCCGGTAAAGCCAAGGTTACCCTGCCGGAGGAAACCGCCATTACCGGTCAGGTGGGTATCGGCCCCCTGGGTGGCGGATTCGGCATTCAGGCGACCCTGAATGTGAATCTCCCCGGGCTGGATCAGGAACAGGCACAGACCCTGGTAGAGAAAGCCCATCAGGTGTGCCCATACTCCAATGCCACCCGCGGCAATATTGATGTGGAGTTGGTCGTTACCGTTTAAGGTTGAACCTTGAAGAAAGGTAAAAAAGCAGCCCATTGGGCTGCTTTTTTATGGGCGGTGCTTTATTAGTAGAGCTCGGCAGGGAACCGCCGAGCGTTCAGCGAATCCTATCGTCCTGACGACCAAAAGGAATGATCATGCGACCTTCAATATTTACCCTCCGTTCTGTTCCCGTGTTGCTCGGCTCCGCCGGCATTGTTGCCCTGCTTGCGCTGGCAGGCTGTGATCAGGGCAAACCGGAATCTGATAGTGAACAACCTACGGTTGAGCAGCAGAGCGAAAAAGCCGAGCAGCAGATCCTCAGCGGTAAAGTCATGTACCGCGAACGCATGGCCATGCCCGCAGGGGCAACGCTCACGGTAAGCCTGGAGGATGTGTCGCTGGCGGACGCGCCGTCTACAGTGATTGCCGAGCAGCATATTGATGACCCGGGTCAGGTGCCGGTGCCCTTTACCCTGCGTTATGCCAAGGACGCTGTCGTCCATGATCACCCCATGGCCTATGCGGTACGCGCGGAAATCCGTGGTGCGGACGGGCAGTTGCTGTGGCTCACCACCGAACGTCATACCGTCGAGCTCGGCGAGCGGGCCAGCGGTGAAGACATCACCGTCATGTTGCAGCGGATCTCCTCCGGACAGCCTGAGGATGCACAGCCGAAAACAGGTATGGCCGGAGCGAAAGAAGCTGGCGCCACCTTCTGGGCTGTGGGTAACGAGCCCGGTTGGCACTTGGCCATTTACCCGGAAGAAAAGCTGGTGTTTGTGGGCGATTACGGCGAAACCACGGTAACCACTCCGGATCCGGGGGCTCAGACCGAAGGCTCTGAAACCATCTACCAGGCCAACACTGAAACCGCCCAGCTGAAAGTGGAAATCATCGAAACCTCTTGCGAAGATACGATGAGTGGCGAGACCTTCGAGTATCAGGTGAAGGTCACCAGCAACGAGACGCTCTACAGTGGTTGTGGACGGGACCTGTAGCCGACCGATACATGCCTGGCATGGATTGCCGGTGGTGACGGAAGCTCACTGAGACTGACAAGGGGGAAGGGCTGAATGTTGAGTTATCTGGCGTTGGGGTTACTGATATTTGTGGCGCTGGTGCTGTTTTACGGCATCATCGTTATCCACGATATCCCCTATGAAATTGCGAAGAAACGGAATCACCCTCACCAGGATGCCATCCATGTGGCCGGTTGGGTGAGCCTGTTCACTCTGCATGTGCTGTGGCCTTTCCTGTGGATCTGGGCAACGCTTTATCGTCCCGAGCGGGGCTGGGGGTTTCAGCAAATACAGGAGCAGCAACAGGTTGATGAGGCGTTGCTGGTTGCCTTGCAGGAAAAGCTGGATGCCCAGGCTGAGCGGATTGCCGCCCTGGAAGGCAAGCTGGAGGAGAAAGCCTGATGGAAATGCTTATTCTCCTCACCTATACCGCTATCTGTGTTTTTATCTTCAAACTCTTCAAGATTCCGCTGAATAAATGGTCGGTGCCCACTGCGGTACTCGGCGGTGTGGTTCTGGTGGGGGCCATGGTATTGGCCATGAACTACAACCACCCGTTCACCCGCAAGGTGCGTCAGGTCTATGTGGTGACGCCGATAGTCCCGGAGGTGCGTGCACGGGTACTGGAAGTCCCGGTGACACCGAACACTCCGGTGAAGAAGGGCGATCCACTGGTGATTCTGGATGATACCCGTTACCAGGCCAGGGTCGCCCAGCTGGAGGCACAGCTGGCTGACACCAGTCAGTTGGCAGAGGGCAACGTGGCTTCAGTGGCGGAAGCGCGAGCCAGAGTGGCGCAGGTTACGGCCAAACGTGACCAGGCAGTGCGAACCCTGCGTCGCTACGAAGGCGCCTTGTCTGCATTCAGCAAACAACAGGTCGATACCCAGCGTGAACTTGTCACTGCTGCCAATGCGGATCTGCAAGCCGCCCGAGCCGCCTTGGCCAAGGCGGAAACACAGCTCAACGGTTCCGTCGATGGTGACGACCCGGCGGTAGCCGCCATCAAGGCGCAGTTGGATGAGGCACGTTTTGATCTGGAGAACACCATCATCCGAGCGCCGGTGGATGGTTTTGTCACTCAGTTGGCGGTTCGTCCGGGCATGATGGCGGTGCCTTTGCCGCTCAAGCCGTTGGCCAATTTTGTAAACAGTGAGAAACGCCGCTATGTGGGTGCCTTCCGTCAGCAATCCCTGCTGCGTTTGCAGCCCGGCAGCGAAGCAGAGGTCACCTTTACCTCGTTACCGGGGCAGGTGTTCACCGGCAAGCTGGTGGAAGTGTTGCCAACGATTGCCGAAGCCCAGCTGTCTGCAGGTCAGCAGCTGATCGGCGGTGATGCCTTCCGGCGCATGGATAATGAAGCCTTGGCGATCATCGAACTGGAGCCCAATGAGAGTGTCGATGCGTTGCCAATGGGGGTCAGCGCCCAGGCTGCTGTCTATTCCGAGCATCTTCACCATGTGGCAATCATTCGCCGAATTCTGCTGAGGATGATGAGCTGGCAACATTACCTCTATGTGGATCACTGAGTCTCATCACGGGCGGCCATGTGCCGCCCTTTTTCATCCGGTGCCAGCAGGTGATAGATAAATCGCCCGGCGCCCAGCCATAGCAGGGCACAAAGCCCAGAGAAGAAAACACTGCCATCCTGATACAGGGCCCACAGCAGCGGTGCGAAAATCACACCGCTGACGGGTAGGGCAACACCGATGGCCAGCCGCTTGCGGCGGCGCAGGCTGTCATCGTCTCGGCTGAGGGGGTCGGTCATGGCAAGTCGCGTATTCGGATAAAGGCGACAATTACCTTACCATAGCCGCTTCCCGCCAGTGATACCCGGAGTGTGCCATCAAAGGTTATCCCGTCCCCGCCAGTCCCGTTGACCGGGAGCTGTTGATCAACAAAAGCCGTTTCATTACTTGGCTGCGCCCGGTAACCAGCCGCGAACAGGCCATGGCGGTGATCGATGAGGCCAAATCCCTTTATCCGGATGCCAGCCATCATTGCTACGCCTACCTGCTCGGTAACCCGGCGTCTGCCCAGGCCGCCATGAATGACGATGGCGAACCCTCCGGCACCGCCGGCAAACCCATTTTCAATGTGATCCAGCACAAGGGCATGAGTGATGTACTGGTGGTGGTGATCCGTTATTTTGGTGGTGTAAAACTGGGGGCGGGCGGTCTGGTCCGTGCCTACGCGGCAGCGGCAGAAGCGGTGCTGGCGGAAGTGGAACGGGTGGAAAGTGTTCCCCAGGTCACCTGCCGGCTGGAGATGGACTTTCCCCTGGAGCAGCGCCTTCGTCACTGGGCGGACCAGAATGAATCCGAGGTGCTGGACGTGAATTACAGCCAATCGGTGGCGATGACACTGCGCTGTCCGACGCAGAGTCTGGAGGGCCTGGAAAGCCTGTGTGCGGCGGAACAGATTACCCTGGCAACACTGTGACCGCTTTGGCGTGCAGGGTGTCGTGATTGGCCCTGTCTTTCTTACGGATCCAGGGGCAAGGTGATGACTGAACCTTGCAAGGCGTTAACCGGAAACCTGCTGTTGGAGCCTTGCTCGCAAGGCGAAGCTTGAAAGATGGCTCGACCTCGCTGATAAAAAAACCAAACGGAGTCACCATGTCAGAGAAACCGGTTGTTGATCCCAACCCGCAACGCTTGCCCGAGATTATGGCATCCCTGCCGGACGATACCCCCATCGTCATGCTCAACCTGCTGCGCTTTAACGACATTGCACGCTACAAGGATGGCGAAGCGGATTACAGCGGTCGCGAGGCGTACCAGAAATACTCCGACGTGGCTTTCGGCAAGGTGCGTGGGGTAGGCGGTGAGTTGGTCTGGAAGGGCAAGGCCCTGGCGGGCGTGATTGCCCCGGAAGGAGAGAAATGGGACGACGTGTTGCTGGTCCGCTACCCCTCCAAACAGGCATTCGCCTCCATGCTGGCCGACCCGGAATACCGGGACGCCACCAAACACCGCACCGCCGCCCTGCAGGAAGCGCGGCTGGTGGCCATGCAGGAAGGGTGAGAGGCAGTTAATAGTGAATAGTTAACAGTTAACAGTTAACAGTTAACAGTTAACAGTTAACAGTTAACAGCGAAGCCAGTCGCAGCGTCAGACGTGGGAGCTATCTTGAATGCGTCGTTTGGCCTGAGGAGAGTGGTGATTGGGAGCATAATTCGCTATTACTTGTTCACTGTTAACTGTTCACTGGGTTTCTCATGTCCAACCAACCTGTAGGCATTCCCATTCCCGGCGGTCACACCATGCGTGCCCGTTGGCTGCGCCCCAAGACGGCCAATCCTCACAAGGCGGCGGTGATCGCTATTCATGACATCTTTGGCTATACCGAGGACATCGAGCGCATTGCCCAGCGGCTGTCGGATAACGGTTATCCGGTGCTGGTACCGGATCTCTATGATCTGCCTGGCAGTAAGGCCCTGTGTGTGGTGAAAACCCTGAAGGCCCATGAAACCGGCAAGGGCCAGACCTTCGAGCAGCTGGAAGCCTGCCGGGAATGGTTGCTCAATCAGGGCGAAGAGGCGGTGACCCAGGTGGGTGTCATGGGCTTCTGCATGGGCGGCCGCTTTGCGGTGCTCTACGCCAGCCAGGCACCGGTGCAGGTGGTAGCTCCTTTCTATGGTGGGATCCCGAAAAACGTCAAAGAAGTGACCGGTATCTGTCCGGCGGTGGGGGGCTGGGGTCGCACGGACATGATCTACGGTGATCATGGTGATCGTCTGGCAAAACACATGGAGGCGCTGGGCGTGCCCCACGATATCAAGACCTACGAGGGGGTGGGCCATTCCTTTATGAACGACCACCAAACCTTCACATTCAAGAAACTGGGGCCGCTACCGCCATTGCGCTCAAAATTCGATGCGGGCGCGGCAGAAGACAGTTGGCAGCGCGTGCTGGCCTTTTTCGAAAAGGTGTTTGCCGGAAAGATCTGAAGCGCCTCGCTGCCCGTTGGTAGGTGCGTTGGAGCCATGCTCGCATGGCTCCAACGGGTAGGTGGTAGGTGATGATGTTGTTGGCGCCTTGCTCACAAGGCGAACCCCTGGTCCTACTCAGGGCAATCCGAACTGGCCCATTTTCCTTCACTCTTCGACACCATCTTGTTGCCCGGCATGGTCATGTGGATGGTGCTGGTGTAATGGGTATCGTTGTGCAGGGTTACCGAGCCTTTCATGGTGCTCTGCATGCCGTTCTGGTCACAACGGGCTTCCCAGGTCAGGTTGTCACCGCTGCGATCCACCTTACCCAGATCACATTCATCCGCGTTCCAGCTCTCCTGCAGGGCGCTGACCACGTCTTCGGCCTGGTCAGGTGTGAGGCACTCCTGCTGGGTATGCGCACGCATCTGAGGCGGCAGGTTGTCGCCTTCCATGGTGGTATTGATCTGCCACAGGCCGGGTTTCAGATCGCTGGCCATAACCGGCGCGCACAGGCCCAGCAGCGTTGCCAGCAGGAGGGTGTGTTTCATGTCGCGTCCCTTCGTCAATTCAACCGTGATATCCCAGAGTAGCAATGGGCGGCGGGGGGCTCAATTGCCGCCTATGCAGGCCGCTGGCTCGCTGGGAACTCGCACAGATCAGCGATCAGGCACTCGCCACACTTGGGCTTGCGGGCGGTGCACACATAGCGACCGTGCAGGATCAACCAGTGGTGGGTATCGCGCAGGAATTCCTCCGGCACCAGCCGCACTAAACGCTTTTCCACTTCCAGCACATTCTTGCCCGGGGCGATGCGGGTGCGGTTGGAGACCCGGAAGATGTGGGTGTCCACCGCCATGGTGGGCAGACCAAAGGCGGTATTGAGCACCACATTGGCCGTCTTGCGACCAACGCCGGGCAGCGCTTCCAGCTCCTCGCGGGTCCGTGGCACCTGGCTGTCGTGCTGCTCGACGAGGATTTTACACAGCTGAATGATGTTTTCGGCCTTGGAATTAAACAGGCCGATGGTCTTGATGTACTCTTTAAGCCCGTCGACCCCCAGGGCGAAGATCGTCTCCGGTGTATTGGCCACCGGGTAGAGCCTGGCGGTGGCCTTGTTCACGCCCACGTCCGTGGCCTGGGCAGACAGCACCACGGCCACCAGCAACTCGAAATCGCTGCTGTATTCCAGCTCGGTGGTGGGGTGGGGGTTCTGGTCCCGCAGACGGGTAAAGATTTCAGTTCGTTTCTCGCGATTCATAACAGCTTCCAGTTGTCGCGGGCAGTATAGCGGATCAATTGGCGGCTCCCCAGCCGCGAACAAGGAGAAAGGGATGCAGTTTTCCGCCATGGAAACCCTGATGGTCGCATTGCTGGTGCTGGGCGCCGGTCAGTGGATAGTGCACAAGGTCGAGCTGCTGTCTCGGTTGAATATGCCCGAGCCGGTGGTGGGTGGTTTGCTGGCCACCATTGTGGTGACGGCCATGCAGCTTTCCGGTATCAGCCTGACCTTTGATGAGAGTATCAAGACGCCGGCCATGTTGTTTTTCTTTGGTGCCGTGGGGCTGGCCGCGGACTTTCGTCTGTTGCGCCGGGGCGGCTGGGCCATGCTGCTGTTCGCGGTGCTGGTGATCGTGCTGGTGGCCCTGCAGGATCTGGTCGGCGTGATGATGGCCAAGCTGATGGGGCTGGATGCCTGGTATGGCCTGATTGGCGGCTCGGTGACCATGACCGGTGGCCACGGTACCGGTGCCGCCTGGGCGGGCGTTTTCGAGCGGGATTTCGGCCTTACCGGTGTCAGTGAGCTGGCGGCGGCTTCCGCCACCTTCGGGCTCATATTCGGGGCGCTGCTGGGCGGGCCACTGGCCATGTTCCTGATTCGCCGCTACCGGCTTGCCGCACCGGCCCACGGCGCGGCGGTGGAGGATGTGGATCACGACGAAGCGGAAACGCCGCGGCCCATCTCTGCCGCCAGCGTGATCCGCATCATGATGTTGCTGTCGGTGGGCGTGGTGGTCGGCACCGTGGCGGCAGAAGAATTTGCTTCCGTGTTCCGGTTACCCACCTTTGTGTGGGTGCTGTTTGTCTGCATCGTACTCGGCAATACGGCCCGGCGCCTGTGGCAGGTCAACGATGCCACCATCGACGTGGTGGGCAACACGGCGCTGGGGATTTTCCTGGCGATCACGCTGATGAGCCTGCAGTTGTTACAGCTGGTGGACCTGGCCCTGCCCATGCTTGCCATGCTGGTGGTGCAGGTGGGGCTGGCGCTGGCGTTCATTACCCTGGTGACCTTCCGGATGATGGGGCGCAACTATGATTCGGCAGTGCTCTGTGCCGGTCACTGCGGCTTTGCCATGGGCGCTACGCCTACGGCAGTGGCTAACATCCAGGCGGTCACCCAGCACCATGGGCCGTCCCCGCTGGCATTCATCATTGTGCCGGTAGTAGGGGGCTTTATCGTGGATATTGCCAACGCGACGATCATCCAGACGTTCGTGTCGGTGCTGTCGGGTTGACCGCAAAGGCACCAAAAAAGCTCATGGCGCATTTGCGGGAATTCAGGCAGGTCGGACGTCTGACGTCAAAAACCGAAACCAGTCTGCTTTCAAGCGCTTCCCGGGGAGGTCGTGGGTGTCACGAGGCCAGGATAGCTGCTTCAAGGCCAGCAGGTTTTGTGGTTATAGCGTCAGACCTCTGACGTCCGACCTCAGACCCGGTATCACTTTCCCTCTGATCCGCGATGAACCAAAAAAAGCCCGCGTCCGCGGGCTTTTTTATGCCGTCAGGAGAGGGTTACTGGGTAACCACTTGCCCCTCTTCGATGCGCAACCGTTCGCCGGGCTTCTTGTCCATGCGAATGGTTTCTTCCTGATCATTGAAGACGTAGGTCACGTCATAACCTTCAGTACGACTCTTGTCTTCCATCACCGTGTTACAGCGCTGTTCCGTGGTGGTGTAGGTGTTTTTATCCTGCATCCCTTTCTGGATCTGGTTACCGGCTACACCACCGACAATGGCACCACCTGCTGTGGCGGCGTCCTTGCCACTGCCGCCGCCGAACTGATGGCCGATCACGCCGCCGACCACGGCACCGACCACACTACCGGTTACGCGGTGTTCATCCTTGACCGGCTTCTTGCGCTGCACGGTCACTTGCTGACAGACCTCGCGGGGTTCCTGCCAGGTTTTCACAATCGGGTCCACATTCACCACTTCGGCATAGCCTGAGGTGGCCGGGGTCATGGCCTGGTAGGCACCGTAGCCGACGCCGGCGATGGCCACGGCCCCTGCGATACTGAGGGCGGCAACTGCTGCACTTTTCATGGCTCACTCCTTGTTAGTTGGTTGTGACCATTATGATCCCTAAATCAGCTCAAGGTTCGTAACCTGGCGCACATCAAGTGCAAAAGAATGTGAATTATGGCGTTCAATTGAAAGCAAAAATTCACATATACAACAAATAGATAGGCACAATTATGTCTTCCTCGTCGTCCATATGCCGGTGCAGCAATGCCTCAAGATCTGCCGCTTGCCGGTGCGCAATGTCCAGTTTCCTCGGGTCAGTCGCCAGCGCCGGGAAGTGATTGAGCTGCTGGTCTATATCATCCAGCAGGGCATCCAGTACCAGGTGATCCTGTTCCAGCACGTCGAAACCGGCCGCCAGCCGTGGGTGATGCTGACGTAATACCGGGAATACACTGCTGTCCTCGAAGCCATGATGGCTGTGCAGGTTTTTCAGCAGGTTGTGGCCGTGGTTGCCGATAGTGGTGAGCAGGCGACGGTTGGCCTCTGTCTTCCGATCCGCCTCAGCCAGCTCCAGGACATGGGTGAGAGCACCATGATACTGCCGGGCCTGGCGCTTCAGGTTGCGGTGGTTGCGTTGCAGGGCCCGGGCATTGCTGATCAGGTAATGGGGATGGTCCCGCCACTGCTCCCGCGCCGGGCCGTACAGCCGTTCGCGGATATCCTCGGGCAGCGGGTGGTGACGTAGGGTGTGAGTCTTGTGGGTCATGGCATTTCTCCTTCCCCGATACAGTGACGTTTTGTCTGGCTGGATTGAATCGCGTTTAATAGCGCGGATTTATCGGAGAATCTGATCCATTCATGGGGGGGGGGATGGCATGTCACAACTGGACCAGCAACTGGAAAGCGAATACTTCCACCTGACCGGGCTGATCGATTCGTTCGATCAGAAGTCGCTCACCATCAAGGCGTGGAGCGTCACTCTGGCCGGCGTATTGGCCGGATCGGGGGCATTCTTTGATCGTCCCGCGCTGCTCTGGGTGGGAGTGGTGGGCAGTTTGATGTTCTGGTTGGTAGAGGGACACTGGAAGGCCTTTCAATCTGCTCATTACGCCCGCATCGAGAAAATCGAAGCGCATTTTCGAGGTGAAGTGGATGATATTGCCCCGTTCCAGACAGCTATCAGCTGGGATCGCAGCCGTCGTGCCGGGGGAAGGCAGGAGTTGCTACGGATTCTGCGCTGGCGACATGTGTTTCTGCCGCACGGATTGGTAGCGGTGGCTTTACTGGTGGCAGGGTTGGTGCTGTAGGAGAGACGCTCGCGCCGCGAAAGGGCTTACCGTAGGAGCGTCGCTGGCGGCGCGATAACAGCCGTCGCAAGTAGCGAGAAGCGAGTTTCGAAACGGGTTTATCGCGCCGCCAGCGACGCTCCTACAGCAGGGCGAAGTGGTGCATTTAACTGACTTTGCCGGTGGTGCGCACCCGGCGGCTGACTTTGGGTTCGTCGCTGGCTCTGGCTTTCTGGATCGCCTTGAGGCGTTTGTCGATCACGTTCTTGCCGGCGATGATCAAGCCCAGGCCCACGAAGGCGCCCGGTGGCAGAATGGCGAACAGGAAGCCGCCGTAGTTTTCCACCACCTGAAGTTGCCAGTCCGCCGCCATGGGGCCGAACAGCAGCTGCATGTTGGTAAACAGGGTGCCCTGGCCAACCAGTTCGCGCATGCCGCCAAGGATCAGCAGGATCACCAGAAAACCCAGGCCCATCATGAAGCCGTCCAGGGCCGCGGGTAACACCGGATTCTTGCTGGCAAAGGCATCGGCGCGCCCCAACACGGTACAGTTGGTCACGATCAGCGGAATGAAGATGCCGAGGATTTCATAAAGCTCGAAGGTGAACGCCTGCATCAGCATTTCGATCACCGTCACCATGGCGGCGATGATCATCACGAAGGCCGGCAGGCGCACCGCATCGGTCACGTACTGACGAATCAGGGACACGCAGATATTGGAGCCCATTAGTACCACCAGGGTGGCCAGGCCCAGGCCCAGGGCGTTGACTACGGTGCCGGTCACTGCCAGCAGTGGACACAAGCCGAGAATCTGCACGGTGGCCGGGTTGTTGTTCCACAGCCCGTCCATGCTGATCTTTTTGTAGTTCACGTCACTCATCACACGTCTCCGCCGGTGCTGCCTCGGAAGGTGCCGCAAAGACAGCCGCCTGGTTGGCGTCGAAATATTGCAGGGCGCGGTGTACCGCGCCCACCACGGCACGGGGGGTGATGGTGGCGCCGGTAAAGCTGTCGAACTGGCCGCCATCCTTCTTCACCGCCCAGCCTGCATCGGCAGGATTGCCCAGTGACAGGCCATTGAAACCATAAATCCAGTCGGATTTTTTGGTTTCGATTTTATCGCCGAGCCCCGGGGTTTCATTGTGCGGGGGCACCACGCGTACGCCCTGAACCTTGCCTTGCGTATCCACACCGACGATCAGGGCGATATTGCCACCGTAACCGTCCGGGGCGGTGGCTTCCAGTACCGCGCCGTTGGGCTCGCCATCCTGGCGTGCCCGGTAGATATGGTGGCCGTTGCGGCCCAGCAGCGGGTCGCTGACGGTAATGCGATCGGCCAGCAGATCGTTGTCATGCCGGTCGTGGGGCATCACTTCATTGAGCGAGGCCATCAGTGCCGCCTGCTTGTTGCACTCCACCTTGCCGATGGTCAGTTCATTGGTGATGGCCAGGGCCGCGGCGGTGCTGATGGCAAACAGGCTGAGGATCACGGCGTTTTTGGTAATGGCATAACGCATCATGACTGGGTGCCCCTGTTTGGCTTGTCGTGGCCATAGGTCCGTGGCTGGGTGTAGTAATCGATAAAGGGCGCGCACAGATTCAGTAACAGCACCGAGAACGCCACGGCATCCGGGTAGCCGCCGAAGCTGCGGATCACCCAGATCAGCACGCCGATCAGTGCCGCATAGATCAGCCGGCCACTGCGGCTGGTGGCGGCGCTCACCGGGTCGGTGGCGATAAAGAAAGCGCCGAGCATGGCCCCGCCGGAGAAAATCTGGAACAACGGGTCGGAAAACCGCACCGGGTCGATCAGCCAGGCAATCAGGGCGGGCAGGGCCAGGCCGCCCAGAAAACCCGCCGGGATATGCCAGGTAATGATCTTGCGGCTGATCAGATAAAGGCCACCCAGCAAAAAGGCCAGATTGACCCATTCCCAGCCGAGCCCGGCAAACTGGCCATGCAGGATGCCGTGGCTGGCCAGCTCGCTGTCGTTGCCGGCCCAGGTACGGAAGGTATCCAGGGGCGTGGCGCCGCTCAGGCCATCCACCGGCAACTGGCCGGTAAACAGCTGCCAGCTTTGCGCCAGGCTGGGCGCTTCGCCCGGGGCAATCCACTGGGTCATGGCCACCGGGAAAGAAATCAGCAGCAGCACATAGCCGACCATGGCCGGGTTGAACGGGTTCATGCCCAGGCCACCGTAGAGCTGCTTGGCCACAATAATGGCAAAGCCCACCCCGATCAGGGTCAGCCACCAGGGGGAGGTGGGCGGCAGCGCCAGGGCCAGTAGCACGGCGGTGAGCACGGCGCTGTAGTCCTTCAGGTAGAAGGCCACCGGCCGACCGCGAGCTTTCAGGATCAGTGCCTCGCTGACCAGCGCTACCACCACGGCCCACAGTACATTGATGACCGTGCCCCAGCCGAACTGCCAGGTCAGCACCGCCAGGCCGGGCAGGGTGGCGTAAATCACCTGACGCATGAAGGCGCCGGTGTTGTTGTTCACCGTGGTGTGGGGCGAGGTGGAAGAGATCAGTGCCATCAGTCTTGCAGTCCTTGTTCTTCTACCGCCTGCTTGAGCGCCATGCGGGCGATCTGGGCTTCCGCCTCCAGGGCCTGTAATTCGGAACTGAGCGCTTCCAGGGTGTCTTCCGAGGCGCTGTCCCGTTGTTGCTCAAGCTCGCGCTGTTTGTCGGCCAGGGCGCTTTCTGCCCGGGCTGCCTCCAGCTTCAGGGTCTTCAGATCCTTGCCGGTGTGAGCGCGGATATCCGCCTTGGCTTCTTCCACCAGCGCATCCAGGGCATCGCGGGCCACGTCAGCCTTGGCTTTCAACTTGTCCACTTTCTGCTGCATGGCATTGAGCTCCTCGGCGGGAATGTCGCCGTTTCGCTCGCCACGCTCCAGAGCGGCATGGGCTTCCTTGTACTGCTTGTGGGCCATGTTATAGGCGGTTTTCAGAGCCTTGAGGCGCTTCTGGCGCTTGGCGGCCACCTCTGGATCCACCGCCGTCAGCGCCTGCGGGGCTTCGGTTTCCGGGGCCTTGGGGGTATCCGTGGGGGCCGGTGGTGTCTTGGGGGCGGCCGGGGCCGGTGCGGATGCCTTCGCCTCGCGCAGTTCGGCTTTCCAGTGGTCGGCCTCGGCTTTCAGACGGTCCGCTTCGGCACGCAAGGCGGCAACGTTGTCCGCCCCGTTCTCGTCGGCCTCTTTGGCGGCTTTGACGGCAGCCTTGTAGGCTGAAGAGACCTCGCCCACTTTCTTCTTCAGGTCGGCCAGTGGATCGGCTGGCGCAGCGGCGGGTGCCGGAGTGGGCGTGGCCGGCGCATTGGCCTTGGCGTCGCGCAGGTCGGCCTTGAGTTGGTCTGCCTTCGCTTTCAGTTCGTCCGCCTGGCTGCGCAGCTCGGCGGCATTGTCGGCGCCGTTTTCTTCCGCTTCCTTGGCCGCTTTCACCGCTGCCTTGTAGGCGGAAGAGGCGTCACCCACCTGTTTCTTCAGGTCCGCCACCGGGTCGGCTTGAGGGGCTGCGGCGGTTGTGGCCGGGGCACTGGCCTTGGCATCGCGCAATTCTGCTTTCAGTTTGTCGGCACTGGCCTTCAGTTCATCGGCTTTGGCGCGCAGGTCGGCGGCATTGTCGTCGCCATTTTCCTCCGCTGCCTTGGCGGCTTTCACGGCAGCTTTGTAGGCCGTGGATGCCTCGCCAACCTGCTTCTTCAAGTTGCCGACCCGGTCTTCTGTGGGGGCGGCAGCAGGGCCAGCGTCCTTGGCGTCACGCACGGCGGCCTTGGCCTTGTCGGCCTCGGCTTTCAGGCGGTCCACTTCGGCTTTCAGTTCGTTGATGTTGGCGGCGCCTTCCGCCTCGGCAGCCTTGGCCGCTTTCACGGCGGCCTTGTAGGCCTTGGACGCTTCCAGGGATGCTTGCTTGAGGGCGACTGTGTCCACGGACGGTGTGCTGGTCTCGACTTTCTTCTTGCGGTTGGCTTCCAGCCGCGCCTGACGACGGGCTTCTTTCTCGGCCTTTTCCGCTTCGATGCGAGCCTGGCGCGCTTCAAATCGCTGGCGGGCCTTGTCGGCTTTTACCTGTTCGGCGGCCTGTTGGCGCACTTCTGCCTTGGCATAACGGTAGTACTGCACCAGCGGGATATGGCTGGGACACACATAGGCGCAGGCGCCGCACTCGATGCAGTCCATCAGGTTGTGGTGCTGGGCCTTTTCCAGGTCGTCATTCTTGGCGTGCCAGTAGAGCTGCTGGGGCAGCAGGTTGGCCGGGCACACGTCGGCGCAGGAGCCACAGCGGATGCAGGGTTGCTCCGGGGGCGGCTCGGGCAGTTCTTCCAGGGTGGCGGCGATGATGCAGTTGGTGGTTTTCACCACCGGCACTGCCGGGTTGTGCAGGGTGAAGCCCATCATCGGGCCGCCCATGACCAGACGGCCGATGTTGTCCGGATCCACGCCGCCGTGCAGCAGCAGATCGCGTACCGGGGTGCCCAACAGCACCTCCATATTACCCGGCTGGCTCACGCCTTCGCCGGTGAGCGTGGTCACCCGCGACAGCAGTGGCTCGCCGTCGATCACCGCTCGTTTGATGGCATAGGCGGTGCCCACGTTCTGGCACACTACGCCCACCTGGGCCGGTAACTGGCCGCTTTTCACTTCCTTGCCAGTGAGCAGCTGGATCAGCTGCTTTTCGCCGCCGGAGGGGTACTTGGTAGGCACTACCCGCACGTCGATGTCGCAACCCTTGCAGGCCCGCTTGATGATGGAGATGGCTTCGGGCTTGTTGTCCTCGATGCCGATCAGGGTACGGCGCGGATTGAGCAGGTACTGCAGGATGTTGATGCCGGCAATGATCTCGTCGGCACGCTCGCGCATCAGACGGTCGTCGGCGGTGATGTAGGGCTCGCACTCCACCGCATTGATCACCAGCTCTTCCACGCGCTGGTGGTCGCCCAGGTTCACCTTGATGCTGGTGGGGAAGCCGGCGCCGCCCATACCGGCGATGCCCGCATGACGGATGGTGTCCACCAGTTCGCCGGGGCTCAGCTCGGTGTAGTCGGCCACACCGGCATGCTCGATCCATTCATCCTTGCCGTCCGTGTCGATGACGATACAGATGGCATCCATACCGGACGGGTGCTGAATGGCGCGGGGGCCAATGGCGCTGACTGTGCCGGAGGAGGGTGCATGAATGGCCGCGCTCACCGCGCCGCTGGGCTCGGCGATCATCTGGCCTTTCAGTACCCGCTCACCGGGTTCCACCAGCGGTTTGGCCGGGGCACCGATGTGCATGTTCAGTGGCAGTATCAGCTGCGCCGGCATGGGGCCGGGGGCAATGGCGGTGCCGTTGGAGATGTCCTTTCTTTCCGGCGGATGAATACCGCCGTGGAAGTCGTAGACCTTGCGGCTGCGCGAACGGAACAGGGTACGAATCACAGGTTCACCACCTCAATACGGCTGTCCGGGCGCTGGCCGATACCGGCGGGGCGGTTCCAGCCCCAGGTCTGCAGGGTGGGTTTGACTTCCACCATGTCGATGCAGTCCACCGGGCAGGGTTCCACGCACAGGTCGCAGCCGGTGCACTCGTCCACGATCACCGTGTGCATCAGCTTGGCGGCGCCGACAATGGCATCCACCGGGCAGGCCTGGATGCACTTGGTGCAGCCGATGCACTCGTCCTCGCGGATATAGGCCACCTTGGGGATGTCGGCATCCTCGGCGCCCTCGTCATCCAGGGTCAGCTCGTCCCGGCCCAGCAGGTCGGTGAGCGCGTCCACGGTATCCTGGCCGCCTGGCGGGCAGCGGTTGTGCTCCTCGCCTTCGGCAATGGCTTCGGCATAGGGGCGACAGCCCGGGTGCCCGCACTGGCCGCACTGGGTCTGCGGCAGCAGGGAATCGATCTGGTCGACAATGGGGTCGCCCTCGACCTTGAATTTCTCCGAGGCAAAGCCGAGCACCGCACCGAAAACGGCGGCCAGGGCAAGCAGGGCGGCCACGGCAATCAGCACAGCGGTCATAGCTTGATCAACCCGGAAAAGCCCATGAAGGCCAGCGACATCAGGCCGGCAGTGATCAGGCCGATGCTGGGGCCGCGGAACGCCTCGGGCACATCGGCCACGGCAATACGCTCACGCATGGCGGCAAACAGCACCAGCACCAGGGAGAAGCCCAGCGCCGCGCCCAGGCCGTAGGTAAGCGATGACATAAAGGTGGCATCGTCCTGGCGTACATTCAGCAGCGCCACACCGAGCACCGCACAGTTGGACGTGATCAGCGGCAGGAACACGCCCAGCACCCGGTAGAGCAGGGGGCTGGCCTTCTTCACGAACATTTCGGTGAACTGCACCGCCACGGCGATCACCAGAATGAAGCTGATGGTGCGCAGGTACTCCAGTTCGAAGGGCACCAGGATATAGGCCCAGGTCAGGTAGGCGAGCACGGACGACAACGTCAGTACGAAGGTGGTCGCCAGGGACATGCCCATGGCGGTCTCGATCTTGTTGGAGACCCCCATAAAGGGACACAGCCCTAGGAACTGCACCAGGACAAAATTGTTTACCAGCACAGCGCTGATCAGAATCAGGACGTACTCTGTCATGTGATCGTGGCTCGCTTGCCGAGAAAGAAAGACGTTAAACGCGGTGTTTACAGGGCGTTAAGGGCGCATAGTATGAGGCAGCGCCCCGGTTGGCTCAAGATTGTTCCGACATAAGCTTAATTGACTGCAGACAACAGTCATTGACTGCGAATTAACCAGTTGATGCCCCTTTTGCCATGCTTTTTGCCCGGGACGGTTGCGGCGCTGGCGGCAATCCAGTATCCAAGACAGACAACAACGCGACGAGACCGGCCAGAGCCGGTTGCTGCAGAGGTGACCCCCCGTGACAGATTTGCCCCGTGACTTTGACCGAGACGGCCTGCTTGAGTATTCCGTGGTTTTTACCGACCGCTCCCTGAACCACATGTCCCAGCGTTTCCAGCAGGTCATGCGGGATATTTCCAGCAACCTGAAGCAGGTCTATAACGCCCACTCGGTCACCGTGGTGCCCGGCGGCGGCAGTTTCGGTATGGAAGCGGTGGCCCGCCAGTTCGCCACTGGCCAGCACTGCCTGGTGATCCGTAACGGCTTCTTCAGCTACCGCTGGAGCCAGATTTTCGAGATGGGCAGCATCCCGTCCAAAGAAACCGTGTTGAAAGCGTCCCCCACCAGCGACCAGCCCCAGGCACCGTTCGCTCCGGCCCCCATCGAGCAGGTGGTTGCCACCATCAAGGCGGAGAAGCCGGCCATGGTGTTCGCCCCCCATGTGGAAACCGCCTCCGGCATCATCCTGCCGGATGACTATCTGAAACAGGTGGCCGACGCCGTACACAGCGTGGGCGGTCTGTTCGTGCTGGATTGCATCGCCTCCGGCACCATCTGGGTGGATATGAAAGCCATCGGCGTGGATGTGCTGATCAGCGCCCCCCAGAAAGGCTGGAGCTCTTCCCCCTGTAGCGCCCTGGTGATGCTCAGTGAAGCGGCAGACCAGCGCCTGCACGAAACCACCAGCACCAGCTTCGCCTGCGATCTGCGCAAATGGCGCGACATCATGATCGCCTACGAAAACGGCGGCCATGCCTACCACGCCACCATGCCCACCGACGCCCTGCGCGGCTTCCGTGACACCATGCTGGAAACCATGAAAGAAGGCCTCACCGCCGTGAAGGAACGCCAGTGGAAACTGGGCACCGCCGTGCGCGAGCTGATGGCCAAGCACGGCTTCGCCAGCGTCGCCGCCCCGGGCTTCGAAGCCCCCGGCGTGGTGGTGTCCTACACCGACAATGACACCATCAAGAGCGGCGCCGCCTTTGTGCAGCTGGGCCTGCAGACCGCCGGCGGCGTGCCCCTCATGTGTGACGAACCCGCGGACTTCAAGACCTTCCGCGTGGGCCTGTTCGGCCTGGACAAACTGGGGGATGTGGATGCGGCGGTGGCGCGGCTGTCGTCCGCCCTGGATCAACTTGGCTAGCCATGAATGGCGACTGGCACCGTTTTGAGGGTGTTTGCAGGCTTGCTGTTGTGGGTCTGTTTTAGTCCCACTCTTCTTGCCGATGCCATTCACTCAAGAGATCAGAGTGGTGCTCGCACTTCTCTGGACAGTCCCCTCTCCCCTTGCGGGAGAGGGACAGGGAGAGGGGGAACGGCCTTGCTGGATACCGAGGGCACGACAATGACAATCCAGAACCCTGAATGCGTCATCCTGCTCCATGGTTTGGCTCGCACCGCCCACTCCATGAAGAAAATGGCAAACGCCCTGGAGAGCACCGGCTACACGGTGGTGAACCAGGGCTACCCCTCCACCCAAAAAGACATCCAGACCCTCGCCGCAGACACCCTGCCCAAAGCCCTGGCAAAATGCCCGCCCACCGGCACCATCCATTTCGTTACCCATTCCATGGGCGGCATCCTGCTGCGCCAGTACCTCAGTCAGCACCGCATCGACAGACTGGGCCGCACCGTCATGCTCGGCCCGCCCAACCAGGGCAGCGAAGTGGTGGACCGCCTGGGTGACTGGGCCCCATTCCAGTGGTTCAACGGCCCCGCCGGTAGCCAGATGGGCACCGGCCCCGACAGCGTCCCCAACCAGCTCGGCCCGGTGGACTTCCCCCTGGGCATCATCGCCGGCAGCGACACCATCAACTTTTTGCTCTCCACCCAATTACCCGGCCCCAATGACGGCAAGGTCACAGTGGAAAGAACCAAAGTCGAAGGCATGCAGGATCATCTGGTCTTGCCGGTGACGCATCCGTTCATGATGCGCAATGGGGACGTGATTGATCAGGTGAAGGTGTTTTTGGCGGAGGGGGCGTTCAGCAAGTAGGGATTGCGATTCCCCTTTTCAACGGAAGCTTCCGTTGAACCCGGAAAGGGAAATGCCAACATGTTGATTTAGTGGGCTTTTGGTTTTTCTGTCTCCGAGTTCAAAGGAAAGGAGTTATAAGGAACGTTCCGTATAACTCCGTGTAGGAAATTGGCTATAGCCTGCCAAGCGATTGTTATGGCAGGATTTTCTCTTAAGAAAAGGGGCTCGGCTCCAGAATTATAAGGAATCGAGTTATTCGGAACGTTCTAATGAATACACTGTTAGGCGCCTAGTTCTGTTTCCATACTCGATACCCTGAGATATCCGAAAATTTCTTCTCTCTTTCTTCAGCGGTTCGCTCGTAATTTCTCCAGTAATCTAAGAATTCCTCTTCTGAAGAAAATGGGCCATTTCCTGCGGTAAAATCTTCAATTCTCCCGTTTATACTTCCAATGTTTGTTGTATTTCCTGATCCTGCTTTATCGCCAGAAATTTTCCACTTTTCTTGAAAGAAAGTCTTAACATCCTTATAAGGTAGAACTATGTCAGAGATTTCATCTGTCGTATAAATCTTGTGCTCGGCTGATTTTTTTACAGCCACTCTCGTATAAACAAACCCCATCACCCAATGTTCTTTATACTGATCGAATGGATACACTATATTTTTAGTGTTATTCCTAATGAAGCTTGTGTAGCCACCCAAAGTATATTTGAACTTGCTTTCAGGCTTATCTATGTAAGTAGTCTTAACATCAATAGCAATTTTTTCATTGTCATTATCGGATTTTTGCAAAGTAAAATCTGGATAATGGTTTTGTACAGTTGGTTCTACCAAGGTATAACCATTCTCATCTGCAAACTGCTGAATTATGGGTCTTGAAAAAAGCTCAAAAATTGTACTTAAGACTTTTGTATCGCTACCTATTGGATAAATCTTCTTTTCAGATGAGATAACACCACATATATTGTAATCAGCTTCATATTCAGCCAACAACTTATCAAACTTCTCTTTAAATCCCACGTTTTCTTCCTTTTTCAATCTTCTGAATAACATCTGAGGGGGATTCATTGAGTGCATTACAAACTTGAATAAACTCAAGAACGTCTAGCCTGCGCTCTCCGCTTTCATACTTTGAAACAAACGACTGTGGGCGACCAAGAGCTTCAGCTAATTGAAGCTGGGTCACCTCTTTCTGAGCACGCAATCTTTTTAATATCTCGTGGTACAAAGAAACTACCCCCAATAAATTGCCAGACATTCTGCATCCCAATTTGGAATATCCCAAATTGGGATTGTTTTCGGGCGGAGAATAAGCTAATCTGGCGGTTTAAGTATTCTGGTAGCACGAGTCTGTTATGGCACAGAAAGTATTAGTCCCTCCAATGAAGTCCCAAGGGATCAAAACAAAGTTAGTACCATGGATCGAAAGTCTTGTTCCTGAGGATTTCTCTGGGCGATGGGTAGAGCCATTCATGGGTACTGGTGTTGTCGCTTTCAACATAGCCCCCAAAAAAGCGCTAATGTGCGACACCAATCCCCATATGATCAATTTCTATTCAGCTATTCAATCGGGCGAGATTACTCCCGATATAGCAAGAAGGTTTTTAGAAAAGGAGGGTGCGATTCTCTTAGAAAAAGGAGATGAGCATTACTACAGCATAAGAGAGCGATTCAATGAAAAGCACGCCCCCCTAGATTTCCTATTTATAAATCGGGCAGGCTTTAATGGAATGATACGGTTTAATCGAAAAGGAGGTTTCAATATCCCTTTTTGTAAAAAACCGAATCGGTTTGCAAAGGCATATGTCACTAAAATTGTAAATCAAATTTCTACGGTTAGTCAGATCCTGGAGGCCAAAGATTTTGATTTTAAATGCCAATCGTTTGAAGAGACTATAAACGAGGCAAAGGCTGGCGACATTATCTATTGTGATCCTCCCTATATAGATAGGCATGTAGATTACTTCAATTCATGGGATGAAGAGCATGAAATAGGTCTCTTTGATAGCTTAAGCGAGTCATCCTGTGACTTCATTCTTTCAACATGGCATCACAATGACTATAGGAAGAATGAATACATTGAATCTCATTGGTCGAAATTTAATATTTTGACGAGGGAGCACTTTTACCACGTTGGTGGTAGTGAAAAAAATCGAAATCCAATGATAGAAGCAATAGTCACAACAATAGATACTAAAGAATACAAATACAAAGAGCCTGAAACACAAGAGCAACTTACCTTGCTAGAGCCTACTCTTCACTATGGCAGCGCCTAACAAGCGCATGTTGTCGGACTGGTTTTACGCTGCGCTCCAAACCAGCCGCAAATGCGGGCGTTATGCCCCATTAACCCTCAAGAAGGAGCGAATATAAAAAGTTAAAATCAGCGGCTATCGTTGGAACCTTTGGAATCGGGGTGGTTCTTACAAACACGGCGAGCGCATTCGAGGATTTAGGCAAAGACTGTAAGCCTATGCAAGAGCTGTTTTTGCAGCTGCAGAAGTGTCCACGCACCGGGGTGAGGCACAAGCCACGATGAATCAATACACTGGATTTCCAGATCAAGAGAATAATCAACCAAACAGGTGGTTAAAGAAAGATGACATACTCATCAGGTAGTTTAATCAATCAAAAAAAATGGATCTTACTTTTTCATTTTATTATTGGTGCAATAATAGGCGTGCTTCTATTACATCCGTTGACGACAATGGTATTCTGGTACGAATACAAGGGCTTAATCGAATTTCCGGGTAACAGCCCGATAGAGTTTTTGATTCAGCGTTTAATTACTGAATTCAAGTTTGAATTAATACCTATGAGCTTTGTGTTTGCACTGCTTGGCGGTATTGTTGGTCTATTGTTCGGTCTGTACCATATAAGACTGTCTGGCCAAAAAAATCTTGTCCGCTATCTGGAACACGAGCTTGCTGAAGAATTACCCTTATTGATTGCCAGAGGCGAAAGTGAGCATCTTGAATTCAAATCCACGTATCGTTGGGATGTAAGACAACAGCGAACGAATCGCGCACTTGAGTTGATTGTCATCAAAGCCATCGCCGGTTTTTTAAATCGCGAAGGCGGTACATTGCTGATCGGCGTTGAGGACAACGGCAATATCATTGGCATCGACTCTGACTTCCAGACATTGAAGCACAAAAATAGAGACGGCTTCGAACGTGCACTGATGGATACGGTTAAAACCAGTCTGGGAGGAAACGCTTGCGCATTACTTCATTGCCGGTTCCACGATATCGAAAATAAAACCATCTGTCGCGTCATTGTCGAGAGCGCTGTTGAACCTGTTTATTATCATGAGGACAGCGTAGCACGGCTTATGGTACGCACAGGTAATAGTACACGAGAGCTGGATGCGCGGGAAGCACATGCCTATCTTTCCAGTCGAACGACAAAATCTTTTTCTTTATAGGTACACAATGAATACGCATTCGCATAACCACGACACTGAATCAATAGGTGATCGCCGCCTGGGATTCGCCATCGCTATCAATATGCTCCTGACATTAGCCCAGGTCGTCGGTGGTATTCTATCGGGCAGCCTTTCACTGATTGCTGATGCACTGCATAACTTCAGTGATGCCGCCTCACTGCTCATTGCCTGGGTCGCCAGAAAGATCGGTCGTCAACCGGCCGATCATTTCAGAACCTTTGGTTATAAACGCGCTGAAATCATTGCTACATTAATTAATTTAGTCACACTTGTCCTGATTGGGCTGTACCTGATCTATGAAGCGCTATGGCGAATCTACGAACCACAGATTATTGAAGGCTGGATGGTTGTGATTGTGGCGTCGATTGCGCTGGTGATTGATCTGGCAACCGCGTTTCTTACCTTTACTATGTCTAAGCACAGTATGAATATCCGTGCCGCTTTTTTGCACAATGTATCGGATGCGCTGGCCTCAGCGGGTGTTATTGTTGCCGGTACACTGATCCTTCTTTATGAGTGGTACTGGAGTGATACCTTAATAACATTATTGATAGCCGCGTATGTTTTGTACCAGGCAGCCACGATGTTACCAAAAACCATTCATATCCTGATGCAGGGAACACCGGAGGGCATTGTTATTGATGATGTCATCACAGCCATGCAGCAGGTAACAAATGTTATCAATGTTCATCACGTACATATCTGGCAACTTGACGAGCATCAGAATGCATTAGAAGCTCATGTTCTACTTTCTGATTATTCACAACTGGATAAAGTGAAGGGTGAATTAAAAACAGCGCTTGCACAAAAATTCTCCATCGGGCATTCAACACTCGAGTTTGAGATTAAAGAATGCAAATATGATCAGTGTTAACTTTTTTATATCGAAGCAAGTTTTAAATGAGTAATTGTGGAAGTGAAGAGTCTGTAATCATTCTTCATGACAGATTGCGTTATGTTCTAGGCATCGTATTTTAATGGTCAATTGTTATCTGATTATAAGAAACAAAAACGTCAGCAGCTCTTAAGGCTGTGATTGCAAAGAAGGACAAGGCATAACAAGGCGCTGCACTCGGACAAAATAAAGCTGCGCCGCTTCGCTTTGCATCTTTATTTTTCCGGTGAGCTTGGTCGTTAGCCAAAAAACCTAGATTCCGGTAATAACTGCGCAACCCAAGTTCCAAAATGGTGTTTGGTTATCCATGCTAAATTGAAGGTGCTAAAACAAATGGATGAAGAATTGAAATTTATGGGAATCAAATTCGCGTGTATTCAGGCTCAAAAAGGGGGCTTTAAAATAGAGGCTGTGAATAACGATCTTTCACTGATTCCAGATGCAGTTCTTTCGCGGGAAGGAATTATTTATCATCTTTTTGTTTGTACATCGGTCTACCCAGAATCACCAATCTTCACCGAAAACGAGATTCAGGGGTATTACAGCCATGCTGAATCGAACAAGGCAGTTGCGTTGGGTTGCTCTCTAGTGCTCTTTAACCCTGATGCAAAAAATCAGGAAGAGCTTTCAGACCTTAGTAATGGTGTCTCAGCCAAAGTTGCGAAAATGGGAATCATTGGGCCCTTGGCGAAGACGAACCCTTTTCTTGATAGGGGGAATTAAATTGGATCAAGAAATCTACATGTGGACGCTTTGGGCGTTTACTTGTTCTACGCAGCTCAGCGCAACGGTTTGGCGGAATCCAGTTCAACTTAGCCCTCTAGGTGCGCAACTGACTGTTTTTAACATCGTCGCGCCGTTATCTGTATTTTCATTTTTGGGGTGGTATATCGCGGGTCTTTTTCTTTTTAGTTGGAAAGTTCTATTGGCGAGCTTCATCATTGGTACTCTCTTGGCTCTTTTCTTGGAAACTTGGACAAAAGGACGGGGCATCGTTTATACGCCAGCAGTGCTATCCGGACTTATTGGCATTGGCCTTAGTGCAGCTCAATTAGTAGTATTTATAAATGCGTGATATTTCTAATCTGTCACCAGAAGATCATTCGTATGCAACTACAGAAGTCTAACAAGCGGCTGCACCGGACAAATTTTCGCTGTCACCTTTTTTGCGTGGCAAAAAAGCAGCCATCAAAAATTTGTTCGGTGAGCCGGGCGTTAGAGCTAATGAGTAGTAGCAACAGTAAAGCCGTGCTGTCGTGCACGGGCCTCCAGGCGTTTTTGCTCCTTGCCGAGCAGACGGCTGGCAGCCTTTAGATTGGCAATCTGTTCTTCGACCTTGGCCCGTTTTTCGCCTAGTAATCGCGCACCTTGCGCGCAGTTAATGCCGCGGCTGCGCAAGCCTTGCAGCACCTCCCTGATTTCTGCCAAGGAAAAGCCCAGAACCTGCATCTGCTTCAAGAGGTGTACATCCCTGACCAGAGTCTCCGGATAATTGCGATAATTGTTACTATCGCGGGCAATCTTACCCAGCAGACCTTGCTGTTCATAGTAGCGTAGAGTGTGCCGCCCCAAGCCTGTTCTGGCCTCTAATTCAGCGATTCGCATCGAAATTCCTTGACTGTAAAGCCCACTCGATACCCTAGCATTAAATCACCATCGTAATGCAACAGGTGAAACTCATGTACTCATTAGCCGCAAGCGCAATCGAGATCGAGTGCAACATGGCGCAGGCCTACACCTACGCAAGCAATCTGGAATACTTCTCTGAATGGTTTCCTGGCGTCATTGCTATCGCATCCGGTAACGACATACCACACGGTAATCCGGGCAAGATCTATCACGAAATCGTTCAGGTGCCTCTGCGGGGAAGACGGCGAGTTCGGATCACTGTCGTGCAAGCCGAGTCTCCCCACCTTCAAATCACCGAGGGTAACCTGCCCGCACTCTTACCCAGGATGGAGATGCGTTTCACATCCCTGGGCGCGCATCGCTGCACTGTCGAGTGGCGTATGTACAGCCGACGCAGTAATGGTATGAGTCGTTTTTTCATACTGCCATTGGCTAGGAGGATCATGCGTCGGCGGGCGCCGCATGGGCTGGCTGCGTTGAAAGCACTGCTTGAGGGTGGATAAATGTTTCCTGAATTCTCCAAGCCCATCAAGCGGCCTATCTGGGTGGTATCAATGTTACTTCGAAACCAGAAAGTAGCCTCCTTGTGGTAAAATATTGACCACATTCTTAACTTCGGCCCTCAATATGCTCGTATACCTTCTCGTCGCCTGTGATCGCCTGGATGAAAAGCAGGAAAAGAAGCTCAAGCGCAACCTGCCTGACCTGCAGGCGGCGCTGCAGGCCTATGTGGATGAGAACGAAGCGGGCAAGGTCACCCTGATCAATGACTGCGAGAGTGACGATTGTGAGGACTGGCAACTGGGTATCAGCCAGCCGGTGAAGAAGAAGGCGCAGCTGAAGACGCCGGTCACCCTCTTCAATGATCTTGCCAAGCAATATGGCATTGATTGCGAGGTGGGCTCTATCGAGAACGGTGAGCGTGATCCGGTGAGCTACTTTGGCAAGCAGGAAGGGCAGGGGGATGCGTTTCTGATTGGGGAGTATCTGGGTGTGTAGTCTGGGTTGACCGTTACCCTTGAATCGCGCGCGGCCTGTTTCGCAAGCTGTGGCCTGATGATAAAAAAGCCCCCTGATTAAGGGGGCTTTTTTGTGGCTCTTTGCCGCTGTCGTAGCAGGGCATTAATGCAGGATCAGGTGGCGTTCTTGATGGTGGGAGTGTACTGCGCCGCATCGGTGGTGAATTCCGCATGGCCATAGTCCACCAGCAATTCGTTGATGCGTCTGACCAGTATCCTGTCCGCGATCTTGTTGGCCACGGGGATGTCTTGCAGGGTCCGATAGGCGATCAGGCGGGGCATGATCAACAGCGTGCCGATGCTGGACAGGGCGTAGTCGAGCAGGTGTGGTTCCACGCCCATCTCTTTCGCTTTGGATTTGTCATTCTTGCCGAGAAAGGCCTGGGAGAAGAACACCTTGGAGACGCTGCGCTCCACCAGGTTGTGGACCTTGCTTATCAGCTTTTCATCCTTGGGGCGGTAGACGGACATGGTGGCGCGGGTGAGTTCGCCGCAGGTCTCATCGTCGTAGCCTTCGCGCAGGGTGCCGGAGTAGGTGAGCATGGTGTCGATGATGTCCGGGGCCTCGGCGGGCAGCAATTCTTCAGGCAGGCCCAGCAGGAAGCACTGGTAGCGGGACAGTTCGACGATGGCCCGTTCGTTGTCGGTGAAATGCTTGCGGCCCTTGCGCATGGCTTTGAAGGCGGCCAGGTAGGCGGGCATGGTGCCGGCGGGCATCTGGTCGACCTGGGGGATGGGGATGCCGTAGATGGCCGGGTCCCATTTTTTTACCCGTTTGAGGATGTTGAAACGGACCATGGAGTGCATCAGGCGCACCATGGCGGCGGCCTTGAAACCGGGACCGAAACGCTCCAGGGCGCCGGGCAGGGTGGCGGTGGTGAAGAAACTGGCGGTTTCGTTGATGCGCCGGTTCACCGAATCGTTGGCCAGGGTGCCGGTGATGGCCATGGGCAGGCCGGAGTACTTGTTCATGAAGGTGGCCACGAAGGCACCACGGATCACGTAGGGGGCCAGGTTGGCCATCTGGTTGCGGCTCAGGCGGGCGCCTTCGCGCACCAGGTCCATGTCCACCCAGTCCGGGGTGGTTTCCATGGCGGTGATAAAGTCCACCAGTTCCTGGGGGGCATCGGGTACCGCGTCGAGCCCTTCGTCACAGGCTTTCTTCAGCATACCGATGAGATCGCGAAAGCTGTATGCCGGCAGCGTTGCAGGCCTATGTGGATGAGAACGAAGCGGGCAAGGTCACCCTGATCAATGACTGCGTGACAGTGACGATTGTGAGGACTGGCGAAGGCATCAGCCAGCCGGTGAAGAAAAAGCCCAGATCAAGGCGCCGGTGGCCCTGTTTAACGACCTTGCTGCCAAGCAATTCTGGCATTGATTGCGAAGTGGGCTCTATCGAGAACGGTGAGTATGACCCGGTCAGTTATTTCGGAAGCTGGGAAGGCCAGGGGGACGCGTTTCGGATCGGGGAGTATCTGGGGCTGTAGTGGGTCTGTGGAGGACAGGTCCGGAACCGCGATCCAGCGGTTCTGGGACCTGGCGCCTCTGGTCAGCGAGCGGTCATCCCGCCATCCACAGCCAGTGCCTGACCGGTGACAAAGCTTGCCAGTGGCGAAGCCAGCCAGATCACGGCGTTGGCTACCCTCAGGGGTGCCCATCCGTTCATGGGGTGCAGGCCGGCAAACTGGTTCGGTTTCCGGTTCCTTGCCGGTAATCCGGTCGATCATTTCGGTTTTGATGGCCCTGGGGCAGACCGCATTCACGCGGATGTTGTGTTCTTTAATATTCCGTGAGGCGGTTCGGCCGTTGAACCACTCCTCCTTTCGAGGCGCAATACGCGGGGAGCCCTGCGAACCCACCAGCCCTGCCACGGAGGCAATATTCACAATGGCGCCGTGGCCTTGCCGGGTCATCAGTCCCAGTTGGGTTTTCATGCACAGGAAAAGGCCGCGCAGGTTGGTGGCCAGGGTCGTGTCAGTTGTCCAGTGAGCACTCTGCAGTAAAATATGAGCCTCAATGCCGGCATTGTTGCAAGCGGCATCCACGCGGCCGAAGTGGGCAACGCCAGCGCCGATGCAGTTCATTCACGTCCTGGGGGTCGCCTTCGATGTCGGCGCTGACAAACAGGGATTTCTTGCCGGTGGCTCCAGCGCACGCAGCGGCTTCGCCACGGCGGGCAAATTCCCGTCGGTAGGATCAGATTGCAGCCGGAGCGGGCAAACCCTTCGGCAATGGCGTAGCCGATACCGCTGCCGACCCGGTGACCAGTGCGACGGCAGATTCACTGAACATGAGGCTCTCCGCATCTCACGGGTGTCTTCCTACTGTGGCCATGCCGGCGGGTCGCTGTTCTTTGATCTGGGAGACAAGATTGCGCACAGCGCAGTGGTTACACCGTGGAAAGAACCAAAGTGGAAGGCATGCAGGATCATCTGGTCTTGCCGGTGACGCATCCGTTCATGATGCGTAATGGGGAGGTGATTAAGCAGGTAAAGGCATTCCTGGCGACGGGGGCGTTCAGCAAGTAGGGATTGTGATTCCCCTTTTCAACGGAAGCTTCCGTTGAACCCGGAAAGGGAAGTGCCAACATTTTGATTTAATGGGACTTTGATTTTTTTGTCTCCGAGTTCAAAGGAAAGGAGTTATAAGGAACTTTCCGCATAATCCCGTGTAGGAAATTGGCTATAGCCTGCCAAGCGATTGTTATGGCAGGATTTTCTTTCGGATGCGGGGGTTGTGGTTTCAGGGTTATACGGAACCGGGTTATGCGGAACGTTCTAATTAATACGCTGTTAACCAGGGGGAGCAATGGACGAGCTCGTAGAATGCAACGAATTCCAAGGGAAGCCTTCTCTTGAGGGAAAGGACTTCGTCGACTACTTCAACTTGGAGTTCGGAACCTATCCCCCAGAGGAATTCGAAGGGGGCGAAGAGCAGCCTTTCTACGAACATGATTTTAAGTTTATTGGCTTTTATCTCAGCAAAGAGGGCCAGCAACAGATGTACTTTACGGCAGGGGCTAGGCCAAACTTATTCGCAATCGGAGTGCCCCTGACAAATGGGCAGGCTATGCTGTCCATGACTAGTGTGCCTCCGAGTAAGCTAGAGAAAATTCAAGTTGGTTAACAAGCGGCGGCAGGCGGATCAAATTTCCGCTCGTTCCTCGCTCCAATTTGCCCGCTGCGCCGGGCGTTAATGTGCTTATGAAGATACTGCTAGCAGTGGCAATTTTGGCTTTGGCTGTAGTCGCCGGATATGGTGTTGGCTACAAGAAGGGGGGGGGGAGGACTTCGCTTACCTAGAGCATATCATTAAATAATACGGGACACCCATGAATTGGCCTATGTCCTACAACAATCCCCGTTCTTCTCTGATATTTCGCTGCCCATAAGCGGGCTATTTTCAAGTTATAGCCTGGCAAGAAGCCCACGCATAAAGAACGCCATGCCCGGTTTCTCTAAAATTGACACCCGATACGTTACAGGTTACATTCGGCAGTGATACGAAGCTTTAGACATAAAGGGTTGGCCAGATTCTTTCAGTCTGGAAGTACCGCAGGTATTCAGGCGGCACATGCCAAGAGACTTCGGCTTATCCTCGGCAGGTTGCATGCCGCAGCAGATGCCAGTGATATGGACTTGCCGGGACTCAGATTGCATCCACTCACGGGTAACCGTATCGGGGTGTGGTCGGTAACGGTAAGTGGAAACTGGCGGGTGACATTTCGCTTTGAAGACGGTGATGCCGATGTCGTGAATTACGAGGATTATCACTGAGGTAGTAACCATGTTGATGCACAACCCTCCCCATCCCGGTGAAATCATCAGAGAGCTCTGTCTGGAGCCTCTCGGCTTGTCTGTGACCGCCGCTGCCGATGGACTTGGCGTAAGTCGTAAAACACTGAGCGCCATTCTGAACGGCAAGGCGGGCATCAGCCCGGAAATGGCGATCCGGTTGTCTATTGCCTTTGATACCTCGGCTGAAAGCTGGCTTACCCAGCAGTATCAGTATGAGCTCTGGCATGCGGAGCAGCGCCGAAAAGACCTTAAGGTCAAGAAGCTGGTTGCTGCGTAGAAGCCGGTGGAATTTATGAGCGGGAACACGAGAGTCAGGTTTTCCCCGTGCATCAAGGGGCTAAAGCTCTCTTACTTCTACGACCAGTAATCAGGCGAACATTGCCTTTCTCCCAAAACCAGTAGCTCCCCCCTCTGTGTTAAAGTGCCCCCACAATCCCAACCCCGGACCCCGATATGCTCCTATACCTCCTCGTCGCCTCCGACCGCCTGGATGAAAAGCAGGAAAAGAAGCTCAAGCGCAACCTGCCTGACCTGCAAGCGGCGTTGCAGGCCTATGTGGATGAGAACGAAGCGGGCAAGGTCACCCTGATCAATGACTGCGACAGTGACGATTGTGAGGACTGGCGGTTGGGTATCAGCCAGCCGGTGAAGAAAAAAGCCCAGATCAAGGCGCCGGTGGCCCTGTTTAACGACCTTGCCAAGCAATTTGGCATTGATTGCGAAGTGGGCTCTATCGAGAACGGTGAGTATGACCCGGTCAGTTATTTCGGAAGCCGGGAAGGCCAGGGGGACGCGTTTCTGATCGGGGAGTATCTGGGGCTGTAGTGGGTCTGTGAGTTTTGCCAGGTCCGGAACCGCGATCCAGCGGTTCCGGACCTGGCGCTCTCTGGTCAGCGAGCGGTCATCCCGCCATCCACAGCCAGTGCCTGACCGGTGACAAAGCTTGCCAGTGGCGAAGCCAGCCAGATCACGGCGTTGGCTACTTCCTCAGGGGTGCCCATCCGGTTCATGGGGTGCAGGCCGGCAAACTGGCTTTCGGTTTCCGGTTCCTTGCCGGTAATCCGGTCGATCATTTCGGTTTTGATGGCCCCGGGGCAGACCGCATTCACGCGGATGTTGTGTTCTGCATATTCCAGTGAGGCGGTTCGGGTCAGTTGAACCACTCCTCCTTTCGAGGCGCAATACGCGGGGAGCCCTGCGAATCCTACCAGCCCTGCCACGGAGGCAATATTCACAATGGCGCCGTGGCCTTGCCGGGTCATCAGTCCCAGTTGGGTTTTCATGCACAGGAAAAGGCCGCGCAGGTTGGTGGCCAGGGTCGTGTCAAAGTTGTCCAGTGAGCACTCTGCAGTGGGGGCCATGAGGCCTTCAATGCCGGCATTGTTGCAAGCGGCATCCACGCGGCCGAAGTGGGCAACGCCGCGCCGATGCAGTTCATTCACGTCCTGGGGGTCGCTGATGTCGGCGCTGACAAACAGGATTTCCTTGCCGGTGGCCTCGCGAAGCGCATCGGCAGCGGCTTCGCCACGGCGGGCATCTCTGTCGGTGAGGATCAGATTGCAGCCGGAGCGGGCAAACCCTTCGGCAATGGCGTAGCCGATACCGGTTGCCGACCCGGTGACCAGTGCGACGGCAGATTCACTGAACATGAGGCTCTCCTGCATTCACGGGTGTCTTCCCTTTACTGTATGCCGGCGGGGTCGCTGTTCTTTGATCTGGGACAAGATTGCGGCACAAGCGCAGTGGTTATCCGGTGGGCAGCGAGGCATCTTTCAGCTTGGCGCTGGCACCCGCTTTACACAGATGCCAGGTGGGGGATTACCGGGTAATGCAGGGGTCAGGCGGTGCTTTCCCGGGTGGTCGGTGCGTACTGGCTGGCGTCGGTGGTGTACTCCGCGTGGCCATAGTCCACCAGCAACTCGTTGATGCGCCGGACCAGTATCTTGTCCGCGATCTTGTTGGCTACGGGGATGTCTTGCAGGGTCCGGTAGGCGATCAGGCGGGGCATGATGAACAGCGTACCGATGCTGGACAGCGCGTAGTCGAGCAGGTGCGGTTCCACGCCCATTTCTTTTGCTTTTGATTTGTCGTTTTTGCCGAGAAAGGCCTGGTTGAAGAACACCTTGGAGACGCTGCGTTCTACCAGGTTATGGACCTTGCTGGTCAGCTTGTTGTCTTTCGGGCGGTAGACGGACATGGTGGCGCGGGTGAGTTCGCCACAGGTGTCGTCGTCGTAGCCCTCGCGCAGGGTGCCGGAGTAGGTGAGCATGGTGTCGATAATGTCCGGCGCTTCGGCGGGCAGCAGTTCTTCGGGCAGCCCCAGCAGGAAACACTGGTAGCGGGACAGTTCGACGATGGCCCGCTCATTGCGGGTGAAGTGCTTGCGGCCCTTGCGCATGGCTTTGAAGGCGGCCAGGTAGGCGGGCATGGTGCCGGCGGGCATCTGGTCCACCTGGGGGATGGGGATGCCGTAGATGGCCGGGTCCCATTTTTTCACCCGCTTGAGGATATTGAAGCGGACCATGGAGTGCATCAGACGCACCATGGCGGCGGCCTTGAAGCCGGGGCCGAAGCGTTCCAGGGCGCCGGGCAGGGTGGCGGTGGTGAAGAAGCTGGCGGTTTCGTTGATGCGCCGGTTTACCGAGTCGTTGGCCAGGGTGCCAGTGATGGCCATGGGCAGGCCGGAGTACTTGTTCATGAAGGTGGCCACGAAGGCGCCACGGATCACGTAGGGGGCCAGGTTGGCCATCTGGTTGCGGCTCAGGCGGGCGCCTTCGCGCACCAGCTCCATGTCCACCCAGTCCGGGGTGGTTTCCATGGCGGTGATGAAGTCCACCAGTTCCTGGGGGGCATCGGGTACCGCGTCGAGCCCTTCGTCACAGGCTTTCTTCAGCATACCGATGAGATCGCGAAAGCTGTATGCCGGCATCAGGGCGGCGTAGGCATCGGCCACGGTGTCGCCCAGCAGGGTGTAGGCGCGGGCCCGTTCCACCTTTTCATGGTCGGCGAGGATTCTCTTGCGGTACTTCCTGGCGAAGTGGGCCGGCAATGTACTGCGGACATCCATGGAATCCGTGAATCGCTCCGGTGTGGCATCAAAGTCGATATCGCCATAGAGGGAGGGGATCAGGGTTTTCTGGGCACGGACTTTTTCCCAGAGAGCGTCCAGTGACTGTGTCATCGGTAACCTCGGCAGACGGTGTCTTTGGCCTACACATTGCGTATACCTTTCCGGCAAGACAATTAACGGAAGTCGCCTTTCTGTATAGGTTGGCCGGTTTTGGCCCGCTTTGACAGGGGAAGAGAGCGGAAGGAAACAGATTTCCGTGGGGTGTTGGGGGGCTGGGTTAGGCGTTGTAGGAGCTATGCTTGCATGGCGAACCATCCCACCCCTTTCGCCATGCAAGCATAGCTCCTACGAAGGCCGGCTTCCTCGGAGCGTGCGGGTTTAGGTGTCGTATCCCGGGTTCTGGCGATCCAGTTTGCGCAGCAGGCCGGGCCAGGCCAGGTTGCCGCCCATGCCCTTGGTGACCTGGGACGCCTGCTGTTTGATGGTGTTGACGATGCCATCGGGGATCGGGGTGAGCGGGCGATTGCCGGACAGGGCCTGGAGCTGGATTTCACAGGCGCGCTGAAGGATGAACATGCCCAGGAAGGCGTCGGCGATGGAGCTGCCCACGGTGAGCAGGCCATGGTTGCGCAGGATCATGAAGTTGGCGTCGCCCAGGTCGGCCTGCAGGCGGGCTTTTTCGTCTTCGCGCAGGGCCACACCTTCGTAGTCGTGGTAGGCCAGGCTGGCCAGCGGGAACAGGCTTTGCTGGGACAGCGCGAGCAGGCCTTCCTGCTGGGCGGACACGGCCACACCGGCGGTGGTGTGGGTGTGCATCACGCAGTTGGCATCCTCGCGCACGGCGTGGATGGCGCTGTGGATGGTAAAGCCCGCCGGGTTGATGTCGAAGTCGCTGTCGTCGAGTTTGTTGCCGGCCTGGTCCACGCGCACCAGGCTGGAGGCGGTGATCTCGTCGAACATCATGCCGTAGGGGTTGATCAGGAAGTGATGCTCGTCGCCGGGGATGCGGGCAGACAGGTGGGTAAAGATCAGGTCGTCCCAGCCGTGCAGGGCGATCAGCCGGTAGGCGGCGGCCAGATCCACACGCAGCTGCCACTCCTCAGGGCTGACGGTGGTTTTCTTGGACTGGATGGCATCCGGGGTCAGTGTTGCCTGGCGGTTCATGGTAGCGCTCTCCCTGGTTATTTTTCGTTTTCACAGTGTAGAGCGAAAGACATTGCCCCAGGCAAGGGGAAAGCGATTGTACGTCGTGGCTGGCTGGAAAGATGGCAGTAACCGCACAGGGCGGGCCCTCTCACGCAAGCGCGAGGGGGCCCTTGCCGCCGTTAGCGCACTTCCATACCCGGTTGGGCACCGCTGTCGGGGCTGAGGATATGGATGTCGTCACCGCCCGGGCCGGCGGCCAGTACCATGCCTTCGGAGACACCGAACTTCATCTTGCGCGGGGCCAGGTTGGCCACCAGCACCACCAGTTTGCCTTCCAGATCTTCCGGGCTGTATTTGGCCTTGATGCCGGCAAACACATTGCGCTCGCCCAGCTCACCCACGTCCAGGGTCAGCTGCAGCAGCTTGTCGGCGCCTTCCACATGGGCGGCCTTGGCCACGCGGGCCACACGCAGTTTTACCTTGAGGAAGTCATCGATGCTGATGGTGTCGTCTGCCACGTCGTCGGCCTTTTTCGGTTCGCTTTTCTTGCCGGCGGGCTTGGCCGCGGGCACGTCTTCTTTGGAGGCGTTGAGCATGGCCTCGATCTGCGCCATGTCGATGCGGTTCAACAGCGGCTTGAACTTGGCGATTTCGTGGCCCAGCAGCAGGCTGTCACTGTCTTTCCAGGTCAGCGGGGCCACTTGCAGGAAGGCTTCGGCCCGTTCGGCCAGGGCCGGCAGTACCGGCTTCAGGTAGATCACCAGCAGGCGGAACACGTTGATGGCGGTGGTGCAGATGGCCAGCACTTCCTGTTCCTTGCCTTCCTCTTTGGCCAGGGTCCAGGGGGCCTTGTCGGCGATGTAGCCGTTGGCGTGGTCCGCCAGGGCCATGATTTCGCGCATGGCCTTGCCGAATTCGCGCTTCTCGTAGAACTCGGCCAGGCGCGGGGCCGCTTCCTGCACTTCGCGGACCAGCAGCGGGTTGTCCAGCTCGTCACTGAGCGTGCCGCCGAATTTCTTCACGAAGTTGCCGGTGCGGCTGGCGATGTTCACCAGTTTGCCCACCAGGTCGGAGTTCACTCGCTGGGCAAAGTCTTCCAGGTTCAGGTCGAAGTCATCCACCCGGCTGGAGAGCTTGGCAGCGAAGTAGTAGCGCAGGTATTCCGGGCCCAGGTGGTCCAGGTAGGTGCGCGCCTTGATAAAGGTGCCGCGGGACTTGGACATCTTGGCGCCGTTCACAGTGACAAAACCGTGGCTGTAGATGGCGGTGGGTTTGCGCAGCCCAGCGCCGTCGAGCATGGCGGGCCAGAACAGGCCGTGGAAATTGATGATGTCCTTGCCGATGAAGTGGTACAGCTCGGCGGTGGATTCCTTGCCCCAGTAGTCGTCGAAGCTCAGCCCTTCGCGGTCGCAGTAGTTCTGGAAGCTGGCCATGTAGCCGATGGGGGCGTCCAGCCACACGTAGAAGTACTTGCCCGGGTAGCCGGGGATTTCGAAACCGAAGTAGGGGGCTTCGCGGGAGATGTCCCAGGGTTGCAGGTCTTCGATCCATTCCTGCAGCTTGTTGGCTACCTGCTCCTGCAGGGCGCCGGAGCGGGTCCACTCACGCAGCAGGCCCTCGAACTTGGGCAGGTCGAAGAACAGCTGGGTGGTTTCTTTCTCTATCGGTGTGGCACCGCTGACCGAGGAGTAGGGGTTGATCAGCTCCGCCGGGGTGTAGGTGGCGCCGCACACTTCACAGTTGTCGCCGTACTGGTCTTCGGATTTGCACTTGGGGCAGGTGCCTTTGACAAAGCGGTCCGCCAGGAACATGCCTTTCTGCGGATCGTAAAGCTGGGTGATGGTCTTCTCGACGATGTAGCCGGCATCTTTATTGCGCTGGAACACCATTTCCGACAGCGCGCGGTTTTCCGGGCTGTGGGTGCTGTAGTAGTTGTCGAACTGGATCTGGAAGTCGGCGAAGTCTTTCTCGTGGTCCGCCTTCACTTGCGCAATTTGTTGCTCTGGGGTGATGCCGTTTTCTTCTGCCTTGAGCATGATGGCGGTGCCGTGGGCATCATCCGCGCACACATAGGTGCACTGCTCGCCGCGCAGTTTCTGGAAGCGTACCCATATGTCGGTCTGGATGTATTCCAGCAGGTGGCCCAGGTGAATGGGGCCGTTGGCGTAGGGAAGGGCACTGGTCACCAGGATTTTGCGAGGCGTGTCACTCATGGGGTCGACGTCGTCATTCCGGAAAAAGGGTGGCCTATGATACGGGTGCAGCGGGGCTTTTTCATCCTGTGGGTGAATGGCTGTGCGGCATCTCCCACCGCTGATGACAGCAGGGGCCCGCTGCAGGGAATCTTGTGCTAGGGTTTCGGCTCAAAATTATTCTTTCAAGCAAGTGATTCCGGGGGCTCACGCAGTCTATGGGCGGCTTTTTTGTCGTCCGGCCACCTGGTCAGGGGAAGGGAACGATGTCACTGAGAGTGCGCATTCGGTGGTTGCTGGTGATTTCTGCAGCGTGTTGTGTGGCCCTGGCCACCGTGGCGTTGTATTGGGTGAACCTGTCGCTGGTGGATACCCTCACCGAGCGCAACGCCGAGCGGGAGCTGGAAAAGGTGGAAGCCACCTTCCTGGATCAGCTGTCTATCCTGCGGGTGCGGGCACAGGACTGGAGCCATCAGCCGGACAACCCGCCTACCAATCAGGGGGGGTTGGGGTATCTGGATCTGATGATGGAGCTGCGTGGCAGCTCGGTGATATGGAATAACGGCGCTGACGAGGTCTCTTCTCCGGTGTTTGCCTCCCTGGCGGAGCGCTTTGATGAACAGGGCTGCATGCCGATCTGGGGAGTGGCCAAGGTGGAGGGGCGCCCCCTGCTGTTCAGCACTGCGGTTGAGGTGGGCTGCCAGGCCTACCTGTTGGGGGTATGGCTGGACAGTGACTGGATGAGCTACCTGTCAGACCGGGTGGGCCATGCGTTGTATGTGCGTGAGGTGCCTGCCTCACTGAAGCCGCAGCGGGGGCTGACGGTGGATGATAGTGATCAGCTGCTCGGGCGTTTTCCTGTGCCGGATTTTTTTGGCGGCAACCCGCTGGAAGTGGTGGTGGAGCTGCCTCGCGATGGCTACAAATCCCTGAACCTGTCGGTGCTGGTGATCGGGTTGATCATGGCGGTGCTGGCCGGGCTGACCGTATGGGTGATCAACTGCCGCATTCAGCCAATGCTGTTCGGGCGCTTGAATCTGGTGCATAACGCGGTGCGCTCCATCGCCCGGGGCGGGGCGCTGGATCAGCGGGTACCGGTGCTGGGCAATGATGAAATCGGCGCTCTGGCGGAAGACTTCAATGCCATGGTGGACAGCATTAATCACGCGCAGACACAGCTGGCGGATGCACGCCGTCAGGCGGAGGAGGCAAGCCAGACCAAGAGCCAGTTCCTGGCCAATATCAGCCATGAAATCCGCACCCCGATGACGGCGATTCTCGGCTATACCGAGCTGCTGCGTGATGGTTCCCTGAGTCACGCAGACCAGAGCCGTTATCTCTCCATTATCCAGCACAACGGCGATGCGCTGCTGGCGCTGATCAATGATGTGCTGGATCTGTCGCGGATCGAAGCGGGGCAGCTGCATAACGAGCAGCGCCTGTTCTCTGTGACAGAACTGCTGGATGAGGTGGTCGACAGTTTGAAGTTGCGGGCATCGGAAAAGCAGATCGACCTTGAGCTGTCCTATGTGTCCGAGATGCCGGCTACGGTCAGTGGCGATGCCTTCCGCTTGCGGCAGATTCTGGTGAATCTGGTGGGCAATGCGGTCAAGTTCACCGAGGAAGGGCTGGTGCGGGTCCGTGCCGGCTGGTCCGATGCGGAACAACAGCTACAGGTATCTGTGGAAGATACCGGCATCGGCATCAGCGAAAGCGAATTACAGAAAATTTTTCAGCCTTTTTCCCAGGCGGATGCGTCCCATTCCCGCCGTTATACCGGTACCGGGCTTGGCCTGAGTATTGCCCGTCAGCTGGCCCGTTCCCAGGGGGGCGATATCACCGTATTCAGCGAACTCAACAAGGGTAGCCGTTTTGCCCTGAAACTGCCTCTGTCTCTGGCCTGTGAAGTGGATGCCAGTGTGATCATCCGAGCCCCTGCCGGCATTGGCCGGGAGTGCCATGGCACTGAACGGGCGAGCCCTGCTGGTGGAAGACAATACCGTGAACCGGATCTTTGTCCGCAAGGTGCTGGAAAAGGCCGGTATGCAGGTGGTGGAAGCGGAGGATGGCCGGGAGGCCTGCCGGCATTATGGCCAGGACAGCTTTGATCTGGTGGTGCTGGATATGCAGATGCCGGTGATGGATGGCTACGAAACCGCCCGTGCTCTGCGTGACCGTGGCTTTACCGGTCCGGTGCTGGCCTTGACGGCCAATGTGCTGGCGGTGGACCGCCAGCGTTGTCTGGATGCCGGTTGTGATGCTTTCCTCGGCAAGCCCATTCGGGTGAAGCAGCTGATTACCGTGTGTGCGGGCCTGCTGGCTCAGCCGGAAATGCCAGAAGGTGTGGAGACCTGACTGCGACCGAGAGCCTCGCGGACCTGTTGCTGGGAAACCGGTTTGCTCAAGTAGTCATCCACACCGGCGTCACGGGCTTTTTGCACGTAGTCGCCGGTGGCGTGGGCTGACAGGGCTATGATCCAGGCATGGTGGTGGGCGGTAGACGCCTGCTCCAGGGTGCGGATTTCGCGGGTGGCCTGGTAACCGTCCATCACCGGCATTTCGCAGTCCATGAAAATGATGTCCCAGTAGCCGGGTTGTTCGCCAACCAGATTCATGGCCTGCTCGCCGTCGTTGACCAGGGTGGCATGGATACCCAGGGATTTGAGAATGCTGTCGATCACCAGCTGATTGACCGGGTTATCCTCGGCCACGATCACGTTCAGGGCGTTGCCCTTGTCCAGCACGACGGTGGGTTCTTCTGCCGCCTGCTGGGCAAGGTGCTCATCATGGCCTGTGAGCAGGCTGCGCTTGAGAGCCTGACAGGAGAATGGCGTTTCGATCAGCAACAGGTCTTCGGGCAAATTGTCGCTGAGGGGCTTGCCGGTGGGGTGCAGCAACACCAGTACCGGCTTGCTGAAGTGCTGCCGCAGTCGTTGCACATATTGCGGGTTTTCCATCACCGCGTGCTCAGCGATGACAAAGTCCACTGGCCGTGCCGGATTGGCCGGGTCCAGGGCGCTCTCCACATCGCGATATTCCAGGGTCTTTGCGCCCCAGCGAGTGAGGATCTGGGACAGGCTGAGCAGCTGGGCGGGGGTGTTGGAAATCAGCAGGGCGCTACGATTCTTCAGTACCGGTTTGCTTTGTGGCTTTTCCACTTCCACCGGCAGAGACACCCAGAAGGTAGCGCCACGGCCCAGCGAGCTGGATACGCCGATATCGCCATTGAGCAGTTCGATCAGTCGTTTGCAGATCACCAGGCCCAGGCCGGCGCCGGTGTGCTTGCCCTTGCCGGACAGTTCGTGGAATGCCTGGAACAGACTGTTCTGTTGCCCCTCGTCCAGGCCCACACCGGTATCCACCACTTCGAACATCAGCACGCACAGGTTCTTTTCGTTCACCGGTTGTTTCACGGTGACATGTAGCGAGACATTGCCGCGCTCGGTGAATTTGAAGGCATTGCTGAGCAGGTTGGTAATGATCTGCTTGAGACGGATCGGATCGGTCTTGATGCGTTCCGGCACGCGGCTGTCGATATGGATATACAGCGGCAGTTGTTTCTCGCTGGAACGCAGGGCAAACAGACGCACGCAGTCGTCGACAATGCTTTCCAGTTGCACGCTCTGGTAATCCAGCTCCAGCTTGCCGGATTCGATCTTGGAGTAATCGAGAATGTCGTTGATGACGGTGAGCAGAGACTGGGTGGACTGGTAAATGGTGCCCACATACTGGGCTTGCTGCTGGGTCATGGAGGTGCGCCGCAGCAGGTCGGTCATGCCCATGATGCCATTCATGGGCGTGCGGATTTCATGACTCATGGTAGCCAGGAACTCGCTCTTGGCATGGTTGCGGGCGCCGGCCTTGAAGGCTTCCATTTCGGCAATGGCCTTTTCGCGAATGGAATCGGAATGGGCTTCCTTGAGCCGGCTGATGCGCCGGGCCAGCGCCAGTGACAACAAAATCACTTCCAGGAATACCCCAGTCTGGACCAGGTTTTCCGTGAGGCTGGTGCGCGGTAGTACGCCGTATTTGTTCAGCGCCATGGCCGCTACTCCGGTAATGAAGCAGGCCCAGGCAATGGTGAAGATACGCGCATCCGGATCACCCGCCCGGGCTCGCAGCAGACCGACCAGCAGAATGCTGAAATCCATCACCAGTATGGCGCTGACGGAAATCGGAATCAGAAAATCGCGGCTGGTGAAGGGGGCGGCCAGGAAAAGTAATGTTCCCATGATCACCAGACCTTTCAGCCATACTGCCAGCCGTGGTGCTTTTTCCCGCAGCGACAGGAAGTGCAGGGTAAACAGCGGTGGCAACAGCACGATCAAGGGGAGCAAATAGTGAATGATATATTGGCTGACAAGCGGGGAGTGCGGCCACAGGTAGCGGTGAGCGTAGCCGTGAAGTACCGCCAGGAACAGGGTGACCACCGTCGACCAGCACACGTATAGCAGATAGACCTTTTCGCGAATGGAGAAGAACAGCGAAAGGTTATAAAGAATCATCACCAGCATGCCGCCGAAAAAGATTCCCTGGATAATGGTCTGGTTCTGTGCGGAGCGGGCGAACTGTTCGTGGGACAGCAGTTGCATCGGTAACTGGATGCTGTGAGGGGATGTGACCTTGAGATAAAAAGTGCTGTCCTTGCCACTGGGCAGAGAGAGTGGAAACGCGGGGGTGGGATAGTAGCCCGGGCGCACCGCAAAATCCCGGTCCATGCCCGCCTGGAAATGGTTGATCAGATTTCCGCCGGCATCCAGCTGGTAGAGGTCCAGTTCGCCAAGCATGGCGTAATCCACCAGTAGTTCCCAGTCGTTGTGCCGCGGGTTCTGGTTACGCACGGCAAAGCGGAACCAGCAATGCTGATTGGTAAATCCAAGATTGGGCATTTCGCCGTGGCTGGATTGCCAGGGCAAAGCCGGTTGTTTCTGCAGGGCACTAATGGTCGGCGACTGTTCTGCTGAGGAACAGAAGTAGTCGAGCCCTTGATAGGGGTGTAGTTCTTCCTGCTTTTCGCCAATAATCTGCAGCTCGGGGCCGTTGGCCAATACGGCTGACGTCAGCCCGAGTGAAAGAAAGGCAACAAGCAGAATAAAGGCAGTTTTCGCATCCTTGAGCAACGTTTTTATTCCTGACAGAGGGTGCCGTTTATTTAGGGCCCGGACGAGTGACCATGAGGCTGCCTGCACCGCGTACCCGTGATGCTAGCAGCGTGGGCCGGGGGGCTCAATGCAGGGGGGGCATAAGCCATGAGTCAAAGTGTGAACCGTTTTGCGGTAGGGCCGGTGGTTGGCGAGGCCGGGGACCACCATGTGAGAGTGTTCGGTGCGCTGCCGAAAGGGACGCTGGGAGCAGGAGAAAAATGCCTGTGGGGTCGAATTCGCTGGCGCCGCAAGGGAGACGTGGATTGGTCGCCGGCGAGGGTGTTTCGGCTTAATGGCAACTTCGATGGCTCCGGTGTGGTGATCCTCAATCAATTGCAGCCCGGTACTCGCTATGAGTATCAGGCGGGCTGGGTGGCCACGGAAGATGAAATATCGCTGGACTGGGGCGCAGCAGATCAGGGGGAGTTTCTTACCAATCAGCCGGATGTTGATGCCACCCGCTTTTTTTTCGGATCCTGTTGCTACCGCTTTGTTGGTCTTGATGGGGAAATCCAGGATGATCGGGCGGACAAGATTTTTGCTGAAATGTCTTCGCGGGCAAACACATCGAAACCGGATTTTGTCCTTTTCGGAGGTGACCAGGTCTACGCCGATTCCATGTATATGGTTGGTGCCGCGACCACACGAGAGGATTTTGATGCCCTTTATCGGGAAAGTTTTTCCCAGCCTCATCTGGCGAAGCTGCTGCGCAATACCAACAGCTACATGATCCTTGATGATCACGAGATCGAGAATAACTGGCCGGCCCGTGCCAATGCGGAACTGTGGACCAGCAAATATCCCGCCGCCATAAAGGCCTATCAGATTTATCAGGCCTCCCATTCTCCGGCGGCGCCCCTGAATCAGGCGGGCACCTATCTGGACCGTGACCCGGACCGGTTCTGGTACACCTTCTCACGGGGGCCGGCGGACTTCTTTGTCATGGATGTGCGCACCGAGCGGGTGCTGAGCCGCTGGCCCTGGCAGCGCCGCATGATAGGTGACATCCAGGAAAAGGCCTTTATCGATTGGCTGGATCGAGATCCGGACCGCATCAAGGTACTGGTGACCTCGGTGCTGCTGTTCCCGGAACAGCGTCGGCCGTTCCGGGGCAGGGATGCCTGGGAGGGTTTTATGCACCAGCGCCAGCGTCTGCTGGAAGCCATGGGGCGCAGTCGTAGCGACAAGCTGGTGGTGCTGAGTGGGGATGTACATGCCTCCTTGTATGCCTGTTTGACGTTGAATGGCGGCAAGCAGGTGCATAGCTGGACCTGCTCCGGTCTGTTCTGGCCCACCGCACTGCGGGCGTTCCGCTGGTATCGACCGATGATCCGGGTGCCCGGCGTGCTCCACGGTGGCTGGAGTAAACCCCTGGGTCGGGTGGAGGTCCCCGGTGAGGTGTTCAGCGACAACGCCTTCTCAGAGGTGAGCTTCAGTGCCGAGGGTGCCAGCTTCCAGCTGTTTGATCGCAGGCAGCGGCTGATCAGCGATACAAGTCGGGAGATTCGCTGGCGTTGACCCGGAGTGGTGGCTGGCTGCTACAGCACCCTCCGCGGCTATCTGGCCCCAACCACTCCTTTATGGCAAATGGCTTACAGAAGATGTAGCAAATCGCGTCTTATGCCGCCTTGGTGGTTTCCCTAAAGTGGATCTCGCAAGGACGCAATCGAACAAGGATGTTCAATTTCGGCCCCGGTACAGCCCGCCCGCCATTCCCCAAGTGGCGGGCGTTCTTTTTTGGGCCCTCTTTGATTGCACCCTCCCGAATACGGATAATGCACGGCCCTGAACACGGAGCCGCCCATGTCTGACCCATCCGCAGATCGCGATATTCTCAAAGCCAAACTCAACCAGGAAACCGCCAAGGCCAGCTGGAAAGAGCTGCAGCCGTTCTTTGCCCGTGGCCAGACCGTCTATGTGGCCCCGGAGCTGGATCTGATCGAGGTGGCGCTGGCCTTTTCTGAAGACCAGGCCGACACCCTGGCCCTGTGGCGTGACAAGGGGCAGGTGGACAAGGTTACCGATGATCAGGCGGGCCAGTGGTTTGAGAGTGATCAGGCTCTGTGGACCGTGGTGGTAATGCCCTGGGTGCTGGTACAACCGGTGCAGGTGCAGTAACACGCCAGAGATCTGAACGCAGGGAGCACTGGGCCTGAGGTGAACTGCACCGATTCGGCGCCAGGATGGCGCCGTTCGCCTCAGGCTCAATACACCCTACACAGCGATAAAGTCTGTTTTGAAACGTGTCACGCCCCTGTCTTGGTTTACGGATCTAATCACGGCACCGGACTGGTATTGATCCGTTCCTCCGGTATAGAGTAATTCAGAGGCCGCTGGCGCCTTGCCGGCGCGCCCGAACGGACGCCGGAGGATTCGATGCAGGATGACGTCGCGCAGCGCCAGGCCTTGTTACAGGCTCAGCTGGAAGCACTGGTCACCGCCCACGTCGGGGTTGAACATCAGGCCCTATTCCGCAGTTTCATGGCGGCTTATTTTGAAATGAGCAGCCAGGCGGCGCTCACCGCCCGTACCCCCGAGCAGCTTTTCCACATCGCCCAGCAACACTGGATGATGGCATTCCAGCGCCACCCGGAAGAAACCCTTATTCATCTGAAACCACCGACCCGGCCAGGCGGACTGGCGGCGTTGCGGACGGTGACCGATGACGTGCCGTTTCTTGTGGATTCGATTGCCATGGCAGTGCGCGATGCCGGCACTGCCATCGACTGGACGATTCACCCGGTCATCCAGGTGCTTCGTGATAGCCATGGTCACATGACACGTGTGGTGGGCGTCGGGGATGGCGAACATCCGGCAGAGTCGCTGGTCTATGTGGAATTCGAGCCGCTGGCCGCCGATGAGGCCTACCAGCATCTGCAGGAAAATCTGGAGCAGGTGCTGGGTGAGCTGCGGGTGGTGGTGCAGGATTTTCCGGCCATGCTGGATAATCTGGAGGCTACTCAGCGGAATCTTTCTGGGGACTTCCCGAGCCGGGACCAGGAAGAGCTGGCCGAAGCCCGAGCCTTCATCGACTGGCTCTCCCAGGATCATTTCACCTTCCTGGGCTATGCCCGCTCCCGTGCGGAGCCCGTGGAAGGCGGCATAAAGCTGACTCTGGATGATGATGCGGGCCTGGGTCTGGCCCAGCCAGGCAGTCGTTACGCCAACGCAGATGAATTCATTGCCCCTCACGACGAGATGGCCAAATACATTGCCCATGGTCGTCTGGTGGTGGTGACCAAGGCCAATGCCCGTTCGCCGATTCATCATCCGCACTATATGGACGTGGTGTCGGTAAAACGGTTGGCCGATGACGGCACTGTGGAAGGGACAGATCGCTACATCGGTCTGTTTTCTCTGGATGCCTATATCAACCGGCCCCGTGACATCCCGCTGATTCGCCGCAAGGTCAACTATGTACTGGAGCGCTCCCGGTTACCTGAGCGTTCCCATTCCGGCAAACATTTGCGCGATATTATTTATCAACTCCCCAGGGATGAGCTGTTTCAGTGTAGTGAGGAAGAGCTTTATCACATCTGCATGGGGATTCGGGCGCTGCGTGATCGCCATCACCTCAGCCTGTTCATGCGCCGCGATCGGTACGGCCGCTTCTATTCCTGCATGGTCTATCTGAGCCGGGAGCGCTATTCCCGGGAATTGCGCGACCATGTTACCGCCGAGTTGAAAAAACTCTGCAATGGCAACTCGGTGGAGCGCACCGTGGACTTCCTCCGAGAAGGGCTTGCGCGAATCCACTGCATTATCCGCATCCCCCAGGGCACCCACCTGGCCATGTCCCAGGCCCAGGTGGAGGAGCGTTTGTTGGCGGTGACCCGTACCTGGGCGGACCAGCTTCGCGACATTCTCAAGGAGGATGGGGAAGAGGGCGCCGCGTTAACATTGCGCTATGGCGATGCGTTTCCGGTGGGTTATCAGGAAAGTACCAGGCCCATGGAAGCGGCGGCGGATATTCAGTACCTGGCGCAACTGCATGAAGGCCAGCCGGTGCTGCCCTCCCTGTCGATCAACAGTCAGGATGGTGCTGCCTGTCCCACCAGTTTGCGCCTTTATAGCCAGAAAAAGCCCATTGCCTTGTCGGAAGTCTTGCCGGCCCTGGAGAATTTTGGCCTGCGCGTTGTGCGGCAGGAGCCCACCCAGGTGATGCCTCGAGATGGGGAGGCCCAGTGGATTCAGGTCTTTGATGTGCAGGTGCATGGTGAGTGCGCCCTGGGGCCGGTCCAGCAGAAGCGCTTTTTTGAAGAGGCGTTTCTGGAATGCTGGCACGGCCACACGGAAAACGATGGGCTCAACCGCCTGGTGTTGCTGGCCGGGCTCAACTCCCGGCAGATCGTCTGCCTGCGGACGCTGACCAAATACCTGGTACAGACCGGCTTGCCTTATTCGCAGAACTACATGGAACAGTTGCTGGCGGACCATGCCAGCATCGCCCGTTCCCTGGTGCAGCTGTTTGAAACCCGCTTTGATCCTGGCGTCAGTGACGAGCGCCGCAAAAGCGAGGGCATCAAGCTGGCCCAGAGCCTGGATCACCAGCTGGACCAGGTGGCCTCGCTGGATGCGGACCGGGTGTTGCGTGCCTTCCTCAGTGTGGTGCGGGCCGGGTTGCGTACCAATTTTTACCAACCGGATGCGGCCGGCCACGACAAGTCCTACGTGAGTCTGAAGCTGGATCCGAGTCAGGTGTCGGAACTGCCGCCACCGCTGCCCATGTATGAAACCTTTGTCTATTCACCCCAGATGGAGGGTATCCATCTGCGTGGTGGTCCCGTGGCGAGGGGCGGGTTGCGCTGGTCTGACCGGCGCGAGGATTTCCGCACCGAGGTGCTGGGCCTGGTGAAGGCGCAGATGGTGAAGAACGCCATTATCGTGCCGGTGGGGGCCAAGGGCGGTTTTGTCCTCAAGCGCGGCAACCCGGCGGACCGGGAGGCCTGGCAGAAACTGGGCATCACCTGCTACAAGGAGTTCATTCGCGGCTTGCTGGATATCACCGATAACCGGGTCGGGGACCAGGTGGTGCCCCCGGCCTCGGTGGTCCGTCATGATGGCGACGACCCCTATCTGGTGGTGGCTGCCGACAAGGGTACTGCGACTTTTTCTGATATCGCCAATGGCCTGGCCGACGAATACGGCTTCTGGCTGGGCGATGCCTTCGCCTCCGGCGGCAGCGCCGGCTATGACCACAAGAAAATGGGCATCACCGCCCGCGGTGCCTGGGAAAGCGTCAAGCGCCACTTCCGGGAAGCAGGCAAGGATATTCAGACCACGCCCTTTACGGTGGTGGGCATCGGCGACATGGGCGGCGACGTGTTCGGCAACGGCATGCTGCTGTCCGAACAGATCAGGCTGGTGGCCGCGTTCAACCACATGCACATCTTTATCGATCCGGACCCGGATCCGGCGACGACGTTTGCCGAACGTCAGCGTCTGTTCACCACCCGCGGCACCACCTGGGAAGATTTCGATCCGGCGCTGATTTCCGAAGGCGGTGGCGTCTGGTCGCGCAGTGCCAAGAGCATCACCCTCAGCCCGCAGGCCTGCGAAGCCCTGGGGATCGAACAACGGACACTGACCCCGGCGGAACTGATCACCGCCATCCTCAAGGCGCCGGTGGAACTGCTCTGGAACGGTGGCATCGGCACCTATGTGAAAGGCAGCAACGAAAGCCAGGCCCAGGTGGGTGACCGGGCCAACGATGCCATTCGCATCAATGGCCGCGACCTGCGTTGTCAGGTGGTGGGCGAGGGCGGCAACCTGGGGCTGACCCAGTTGGGGCGCATCGAATATGCGCTTAACGGCGGCTGCATCAACACCGATGCCATCGACAATTCCGGTGGGGTGCACAGCTCCGACCGAGAAGTGAACATCAAGATTCCGCTCAACCAGCGGCTGCGCGATGGTCGTCTGGACCGGGACACCCGCGATCCGCTGCTGGAACGGATGACCGAGGATGTGGCCAGCGCCGTGCTGCGTGACAACTATGTGCAATGCCTGGCTCTGAGCCTGCTGGAATTCAATGCCGCCAGCCGTCTCGACGAACACGCCAACCACCTGCGCACCCTGGAGCGCCAGGGCATGCTCACCCGGTCGGTGGAATACCTGCCGGATGACGAGGGGCTCAGCGAGCGACGCACCCGCGGCAAGGGGCTGACCCGGCCGGAACTGTCGGTGTTGTTGTCCTACACCAAGAACGCCCTGTTCGATGCCATGCTGGCCACCGATGTGCCGGACGACCCCTTCTTCGATCAGGACGTACTCAACTACTTCCCCAAAGAGCTGGTGGAATCCTTCCGCGAGGATCTGCTCGCCCATGGCCTGCGCCGGGAACTCATCGCCACCGTGCTTTCCAATGCGGTGGTCAATCGCATGGGGTTCTCCTTTGTTCATCGCTATGCGGACGAACATGGCCTGTCCCTGCATCGCATCGTCAAGGCCTATGCCATGGCCCACGCGGTGTTCGATGGGGACCTTTACTGGGCACCGGTGGATGGCCTGGATGGCAAGGTGGACAGCCAGGTACAACTACGCCTCTATGGCCGCGTCATCGGCCTGATGAAACACGTCACCACCTGGTTGATTCATTACAAGTGGGGCCGCCGCCCGGTGGCGGAAGCGGTCCACCGCTACCGCAAGTCCATCGGCGAGCTGGAAGCCATGCTGCCGGATATCCTGCCGGGCAGTTACCGTCAGGAATGGGATCAGGCGGTGGCTGGCATGGGCGCCGACGGCGTGCCGGAAAAAGAGGCGCGACTGCTGGCCAACACCATGGTGCTGGGCAGCGCACCGGACGTGATCGAGCTGGCCTCCCTGGCCCAGGTACCGCTGAAACTGGCGGCGGAAGTCTACTTCCTGGTGGGCGATCGCCTGCAGATCCTGTGGCTGTTGTCCTCCATCATCGACCTGAGCGTACAGGGCCGTTGGCAGGCCCTGGCTCGGGCGAACCTGCGTGAAGACACCTACCGCCTGCATCGCCAGGTGGCCGCCAAGGTACTGGAACAGGATGGCGACAACGCCGCCGACCGCTTTGCCGCCTGGGAAGACAAGGCCAGCCGCAAGGTCGCCTTCGGCATCCACCGGCTGCAAACCCTGCAGGCCGACAGCCCCCACGACTTCATGACCCTGGCGGTGGGGGTAAGGGAGTTGCGCAAGCTGCGGAGTTTGTAGGGGGGCAGGCACCACCTCCCCCGTTGGAGCCTTGCTCGCAAGGCGAAAGGGTTGCCCGTTCTGCCAAGGGCTGGCAGTAAATCGCCGCCATTCGCCTTGCCAGCAAGGCTCCAACGGATTGGCTGGACAAGATTGGGTAAAAAGTATTGAGTCCGGGCTCGTCTCGATATACTGTACAAAAAGACAGTATTCGACAGGAGCCATTATGCCTGCTGTGAACCGGGGTACCCTCAGCCAGATACCGGGTCGCTTTGCCGTCAGCCATAGTGATATGGATGACGCGCCGGTGAACCGGCCCACCCGCTATCACCGTGAACAGGCGAAAAGCCTGATCATGACCAATCGCAGCCCGGATCTGCCTTTTGAGCAGAGCATCAACCCCTACCGGGGCTGTGAGCATGGCTGCATCTACTGCTATGCCCGCCCCAATCATGCCTATGTGGACCTGTCGCCCGGCCAGGATTTCGAGAGTGAAATCTTCTGCAAGGACAATGCGGCGGAGGTGTTGCGTGACAGCTTGCGCAAGCCAGGATACCGCTGCCGCCCCATTGTGCTGGGCACCGTGACCGACCCCTATCAACCCATTGAAAAAGAGCGGCGTATCACCCGCGAACTGCTGCAGGTGCTGGTGGATTGCCAGCATCCCTTCAGCCTTATTACCAAGAGCACCCTGGTGTTACGGGATCTGGACCTGATCGCGCCCATGGCGCGCCGGGGCAGGGCTTCGGTGGCGGTGTCAGTAACCACGCTGGACAACCGCCTCAAGGGGCAGTTAGAGCCAAGAGCCAGTGGTGGCCGTGAGCGGATCAAGGTGATTCGTGAATTGAGTCGGGCCGGGGTGCCAGTGACGGTGCTGGTGGCACCGGTGATTCCCTTTATCAATGATCACGAGCTGGAAGATATTGTCGATCAGGTAGCCCAGGCGGGGGCGCAACAAGCAGGTTATGTGGTGCTGCGCCTGCCCCATGAAGTGGGGCCGCTATGGGAGGAGTGGCTCCATGAGCATTACCCGGAGCGGGCGGAAAAGGTGATGTCGGTAATGCGGGATCTCCATGGCGGAGCCGTCTATGACAGCCGCTGGCACCAGCGTCAGAGCGGGCAGGGAGCCTGGGCGCATCTGTTGCGCCAGAGATTTGCGGCCGCCTGCAAAGGGGCCGGATTGCTTTCCCGTGAAGAGCAAGCTCTGGATACCAGCGGTTTTGTCCCGCCGGGCCCCCATGGTCAGCTCAATCTCTGGGGCCTGGCAGAAGGGATGGCCTGAGTCGTTAGCGCTGTTGGCGCTTTGCTCGCAAAGCGAAGATTCCACTAAGACCAGGGCCCTCAGGCTGTAGTAGAAAGCCGAACCCCAATTAAGTGACCAGTGGTTATTTACAGGGCGGAAAGTTTTCTCTAAATTAGTGACCAGTGGTTACTTAATGGAGAAAAGGCATGCAAGCAGTGGTTATCACTGGCGCCAGCGCCGGTATCGGTAAGGAATTTGCCCGGCAATTGGCGGCAGAAGGGAAGAGCCTGGTACTGGTTGCCCGGCGATTGGATCGGCTGGAAACGCTCGCGGCCGAGCTACGTGAAAGACACGCTATTGACGTGGTATGTATCGCTTCAGATCTGGCTCAGCCCCACGCCCCTGCTGAACTGGCCCAGGCTCTGGAGGAACAACAGATCGCGGTGACTGGCCTGATCAACAACGCGGGTTTTGGTGATCGGGGACAGTTTGCCGACCTGGATCTGCAGCGTCAGCTGGATATGGTGCAGGTGAATGTGACGGCTCTTGTGGATCTGACCTGGCGTCTGGTCCCGGCACTCAAGCAGGCACCGGAGGCCTTTGTGATCAATGTGGCGTCTACGGCGGCGTTCCAGGCTGGCCCGAACATGACCATCTACTACGCCACCAAGGCGTTTGTCCTGTCTTTCTCGGAAGGTCTGCACGAGGAACTTAAAGGAAGTGGCGTGGCTGTGAGTGCCTTGTGTCCCGGCGCCACCGACTCCGAGTTCGCCACCGAAGCCCACATGACCGACACCCTGTTGTTCAAGGCGGGCACCATGACTACCGAAGCGGTGGTGAAAAAATCTCTGGCGGCGCGCCGCCGCGCCATTGTGATCCCGGGGCTGAAAAACCTGTTGCTGGTGTGGATGGGCAAGTTCTCGCCCCGTATGATTACCCGCCGACTGGCAGGCATGCTGCAGGCGTAATTTGTGCTGGCGGATGTCTCGCGCAGGCTCTGTGCACCCTGCGCGTTGCAGCTTTGGAGGGTGGATTAGGCCGAAGGCCGTAATCCACCCTCCTGCGACCCGGAAGTCTGACGTGGTGAATGTGGTGGATGGTGCCTCAGGCTAATCCACCCTACGGTCATGACTGGATAATATTTTGGGCGGGAAATCATGCTTGCATGATGAAAAATCCGGCACTGTTTCCTGATTCGATCAGAGGTTCCTAATGGCCGAATGTCTTTTCCAACGCGCCCGCTCGCCCGAGCAGAAGGCGGAACGGCGAGCCCAGATTCTGGCGGCGGCGGCAACCTTCTTTGAGCAGGAACGCTTTGAAGCCATCAGCCTTGCCTCCATTGCCCGCAAGGCCGGCGTCACCAAGGCGGCGCTGTACCGTTATTTCCCCTCCAAGGAAGCCCTGTTTCTGGGTTTGTATCTGGATGAACTGGAGCAGGTAAGCCTGGGCCCGGTGGATGACAGCCTGCCGTTATGGCAAGCCTTGTCCGAGTTGCTGGTGGCGCGTCCTCTGTTCTGCCGGCTCACGGCCATTCTGCATTCGGTTCTGGAACAGAATCTGGATGAGGCGGCCGCTCTCCAGTTCAAACAGTCCCTGTTGTCGCACTTCGCCGAATTGGCGCAACGTCTGCAACAAACCTACGAACTGTCTGGCGACCAGGCGGCGACTTACCTCATGCAGGTGCAGCAAACCCTTATCGGTTGCTGGGCGGTGAGTCATCCTGCACCGGTGGTTGAAAAAATACTGGAAACACCTGGCCTTTCGCTGTTCCGGGTGGATTTCAAAACGGCTCTGCAGGCCCAGCTCAAGGCACTGGAGGCGGCTCTTTGACTGATCTGCTGTGGAATCGTGCCGAAGAACCTTCGGCGCTGCTGGTGTTGGCCCATGGTGCCGGGGCCCCCATGGATAGCGACTTCATGAACGCCATGGCTGAGGCCCTGGCCGACCAGGGAGTGTCCGTGGTCCGCTTCGAGTTTCCCTATATGGCGCGCCGGCGTCAGGAGCAACGCAAATTCCCGCCCAATCGCGCTCCGCAGTTGCTGGCACATTTCCGGGACGTGTTGACGGCATTGCCCGACGACAACCTGCCAGTATGGATCGGTGGAAAGTCCATGGGTGGGCGCATGGCCTCGTTGCTGGCAGCGGAAGCGGATTGTCCCTCTATTTGCGGCGTGGTGGCGTTGGGCTATCCGTTCCATCCTCCTGGCAAAACCGAGAAAACCCGCACGGACCATCTGCCGAACCTGACGGTGCCCATGCTGATTTGCCAGGGTGAACGTGATCCCTTCGGCAAGCCGCAGGAGGTGGCCAGTTATGGTTTACCGCCAGCCATCCATTTACACTGGCTACCCCATGGAGATCATGATTTTCGGCCACTGAAACGCAGTGGTCTTGAGCAGACAGATCTGATTGGGGACGCTGCTTTCAGGGCAGCATTATTCATTAGGGAAAAGACAACGGCACAATGAGGTGCCGGCAGGGAAGGGAGAGACATGGAAGCCTGTGATTATCATCTGAAGAAGCCCGGGTGCTGGCATTGCAGCGGGTGCAGCAAGCGATTTTGCGGGCAGTGTGTGCCCGGTGGGGAAGAGAACTTTCGGCCAGGGCTGCCTCGCTGTGCGTTATGCAGCGAGCGCCTTGACTGGCAAGGTGATGGCGAACCAGGAACACCATTCTGGCAACGCTCCGCAGAGATTCTCAAGTATCCCCTGAAGCCTCCGGCATTATGGTTGATGCTGGTGCTTGGGCTGGCCAGCATACTGCCTGGAGGTTTGCTCACAGGTTTGTTGCTCCTGTTTCTGGCCCTCACGTTATTTGTCTATTCCCTGGTGGTGATTGCGGAAGTTGCCAGGGATGACTGGATACCACCATCTCCCATGGAGGTGATGTCCGAGGGGGGCTTGCTGGTCAAGCAGATTGTCTTGTTGGCCACACTGTTTGCCGTTCCTTTGTTGTTGGTGGGAACGTCCATCGTTCTGGCCATGGGGCTGCTGGCCCTGGCTGCGCTGGTACTGCCGGCGGCGGTGATGATCCTGGCGGTAAGCCGCTCGCTGCGTATGGCATTGAACCCGTTACGCTGGCTGCAACTGGTGGTCACTGTCGGGGTCTCCTACCTGTTGTTGTGGTTTGCGGTGATGGCGGTGACAGCTGCTCCGTCGATACTGCAAACCCAGAGTGATTTTCAGTTGTTGGTATTTCTGGGAACTGCGTTCTCTGCTTATACGACGATTGTCGCCTCTGCCATGATGGGGGCCATGCTCAATGAAAAGGCCCGTCAATTGGGGCTGGCCGAGGATGAACCCCGGGGCCGTTCCCTGGCCGCTGATGATTATGATGTGGCGGAAGCGTTGGGCTCTGCCCATATCTATGCCCAGGAAGGGCGCTATGCCGATGCCTTGGGCGTGGTAAACCGTGGCCTCAAGGCGGCGCCCTTGAACCAGGAACTGAACTGGCGGCGACTGCGTCTGTTGCGCTTGCTGGAAAAAGACAAACCCTGGCGTGAACATCTCGCCCGATTTCTGCGCCAGCAATTTGCCAATGGTAATGAGGGTTCCGCTGTGCAGATCTGGCTGGAAGCCCAGCAGCAACAACCGGGGTTCCGCTTCGAGGAAGAAGGCAGCCTGTCTCTGTCGTTGGCGCAGGCGTTGTATGAAAGGGGACGATTGCAGGAAGCCCGGCATTTGCTGGTAAACCTGCATCAACGAGCACCGGGGTTTCCGTCATTGGGGACAGCTTATGTGCTGTTGGCCCGACTTTATATGGAGCAGCACGGGGACCTGATGCGGGCTGGCAAGTTGCTGGCGTTCGTGGAAAAACATTTCCCCGATCAGTTCCAGAGCGAGGAATCCTTCGAAGCCCGGCAAGTGTTTCAGCGTCTTAAAGCCGCTGGCTGAGCCGCTCCAGGCGAGGGTGTTGCCACTGTTTCTTCTCCAGATCCTGCACAATCTCGCGTACCAGCTTGCTTCGCTTCTGGCGCCAGGCCAGTTCGGCCAGCAGCAGTTGGTAGGCGGGGGGCAGGGCGCGGATATCACCGCCCAGAAATTCGTATTCCTGCCATAGCAACCCGAGCAGTGCATCGTTGCTCTGGTGGGCGCTTAACGTTTTTACCGCTTCCTTCATGGCCGCATCCAGTTGTTTTTGCCGCTGGCCCATGAGCAGGAAAAACAGCCACAACGGGCGGCTCCCGGGATGATTATTCAGCCACTGTCGGCAGCGGGACTGGGCATCATTAAAGCGTAATTGTTCCGCCAGTTGCTGGCAGATTGCAGGCACCTGGGTGTCGTCGCGGTTGGTATCCTGCGAGGTGTCTTTCTGCTGGCTCGGCTGACCTGTCAGCGGAAGCAGGAAAGCCAGGGCCAGCCCGGTTATCAGGCCGCCGGCATGGGCCATATAGGCCACGTTGCTGTCCATGGTCGCCGCCTGGATCAGCTCCCAGCCCAGCCATACAGGAAACAGCACCAGCGCCGGTGCCCGGAAGCTGCCGAAGAAAAAGCCAAGCGAGTAGAAAAACTCCAGCTTGCGCAGTCGGAACGTGCCGGCAAACAGCCCCATCAGACCGGAAATGGCGCCGGATGCTCCTACCAGGGGGATGCCACTGTCTGGATCGGATGCGATAAACAGCAGGCCGGCGCCTATGCCGCAAAGCAGATAAGCAGGCAGGAAACGGCGGGCGCCCCAATGGCGTTCCATGGCAATGCCGAACATGATCAGGAACAGCATGTTGCCCAGTAGATGGAACCAGTCACCATGCATGAACTGGGAAGTGAGCAGGGTGGTCAGCCCGGGGTCATTGGGAATCAGGCCCCAGCGAATGGTTGACTGTTGATTGAGCCAGGTTTCCAGCTCATTGCGCAGTTGTCGCCACTGGTGACTGGGAGGGTGTTGTTGCCAGTGCTGGTGAACATGCTGAGTAAAGGCCTGATCGTACCAGCCGTAGGCCATCATGAAATTCGCGCCCTGGTCGTTCATGGCCACGGCGTCGGAATAGGTCCTGCTGTCCTGGTGTGATAGCCACTGCAAGAGGATATCTGCTTCATACCCTGCCAGCAGATCGGCCTGTTCGGGTGTCAGCGGGTCGCCCCGTTGCAGGTCACGGTGGGTCGTCCAAGCATAGACGATAATATTGACCAGGATCAGCAGAATACAGATCCAGGGCGTGGTGCGGCGCGCTTCCTTGTCACCGACGGGTACGATAAGCATGTGGTTCCCCCTTTTCCCGGTGACAGTGTAGCGTCATCTTTGCCAGTGGGGGAGGGCTGTCAGAGCTCCGTGGGTCCAGAACCAAAGAAGCCGCGCCCAAACGGCTGGACGCGGCTTCATAGTGTGAGGCGAACACGGGACTGGCTCGCGAACTGTTAACTATTCACTGTTAACTGTTTTTACCAGGCTTCTCACTGATCCACAGATTAATGGTGCCTTCCACGACCACTGTGCCGTCGTCGCGCATGGCCTTGACGGTAACGGGCAGGTTGCCGGGTTTCCAGTCTTCCGGATTGGCTTCGGCGGTGGCAGTAATATCGCTGGTGGCCTTGGCCGTGTAGTTCACATCCATGCCTTTGGGAATCCAGCGAAGGTGCTTGGGTACAGAGGATTCCGCCATGGCGCCCATGGCACATTCCAGTGCATTGCAGATGGCGATCACGTGCACTGTCTGGATGTGGTTTTCCACGCTTTTACGTTTCTTGAACTTTACCTCACAAAAATTGGGGCGAAGTTCGGTGATGGTCGGGGTAATAGTGGCAAAATAGGGGGCTTTGCGGCTGAACACCATGGAAAACAGCTTGCGACCGGCGGGCAGCTTCAGGGCTTTTTCGTACATGTTCAGAAGGTAGTTGTCGCTCATGGCAGGACTCCTGTGCAAGATGCGCCCATTTTCCACAGCCGCCCAGGCGGCGCAATGGGTTTGGGGCGCCAGTGGGGCGCGCAACTGCTACCATGGCGTCAAAATCGTGGTGTCTTGAAAGGAGACAAAAGTGAAGGTGTTACAGGCCTGGAAAAGCAGTAGTTGGAAAATGAAAACCCTGATTATTCTGGCCAGCCTTTATCTGCTTTATGTGTTGCTGGGCTTTTTTCTGGCGCCGGGGCTGGTGAGGGATAACGCTCGCCAGGCACTGGCTGACCTGACCGGCCGGCAAGTCATCATTGATGAGGTAAAGATCAATCCCCTGGTGCTTAGCGCCACGGTAAACGGGTTTTCCATCCAGGATGACCAGACCGAGGAACTGCTCGGTTTCAACCAGCTGTATGTGAATTTCCAGTTGTCTTCCCTGTTCCGCTGGAGCTGGCATTTTGATGAAGTCATGCTCGATGCCTTGACGGTGCGTGCCCAGCGGAACCCGGGTAATGCTTTCAGCTTTGATGATGTATTGGCCCATATTCAGGAGCAGCTTGCCAAGGCCCCGGAAGAAGAGGCCCCCGAACCGGAGCAGGAAGAGCCTGGGTTGCCGGCCATTTCCATTGCCAGCCTTAGCCTCACTAACGGCGATTTGCGGTTTACCGAGGCCACCGGCGATGAGCCGGAAAAATTGGTACTGCCACTGGCTTTCACGGTGAGCAACTTCTCCACCAAGGGTAAGGACGAAAACAGCAATGACTACGCGATTCGTCTGGAAGGGCCGGACGGTGGTGTACTGGATTGGCAGGGCAATTTCGAGTTCACCCCCTTTATCGCCCAGGGCCATTTGAGTGTGGAAAAGGTAGACCTGGTGCCGCTGGCACGGCTGCTCAAAAATGAAGTGCGCTTTACTGTGCCGTCAGGTGAACTGGATGTGGAAACTGCCTATCACTTTGATGCCCAGCCGCAACCGAAGGTGGTGCTCAGCAATGGCCAGGTGGTATTACGACAGCTTCAGCTGCTCAAGCCTGGTGAAGACTCTCCCAGCGTGTCACTGCCGCAAGTCCGTGTTGAAGGAGTGGCGCTGGATTCCCTGGCCCAGGAAGTGACAATCCCCAGGGTGACGGTCACGGATCCTAGTGTGGGACTGGTATTGAATGAAGAAGGGATCGATCTGGCAACCCTGTTTCTGCCGGCGGACAGGGAAGCCGCTGAAGAACGGGTGGAGGAAGTAAAGGAAAAGGCCGAGCAGGCGGCCCAGAAGGTTCAGGAAGGCAAGGCTGACTGGATTGTGCGCCTGGATACTCTGCAAGTGGACGGCAGTGGACTGCGCTTTACCGACCGTACCCTGCAACCTGCTCAGACCTTGACCCTTTCGGACGGTCAACTGACCCTGAAAAACCTGATTATTGGCGAGCCTGCTACCTTCACCTGGGAAGGCAGCAGCAAGATCCAGCAGAGCGGTACCCTGACTCATTCCGGTGAGGGCAATCTTACCCCTTTCAGTATTGAGGCCCAGGCTGGGCTGAAAGGATTGCCGCTGGCTCCCTTCTCGCCCTGGTTGGAGCGTGAGGCCCCGCTGGCACTGGCCAGCGGCGTGCTGTCGCTGGATAGCAGAGCCAGTGTGAAAGGCGAGAATGCGGATGTGACGGCAAGCGCCAACGCCTCTCTGGAAAATTTCAGTCTGCTGGAGAACGGTGAACCCCTGCTGAAGATCAATCAAGGCAGCGTTACGGACCTGTCACTGACCACTGCTGAGCAAACTGTGCGTATCGGCGAAGTGGGGCTGACGGGTATGGATCTGGCCAACCGGGTGGATGCCCAGGGCCGGGATGTGGCGACACGCATTCAGGCGGGTATGTCTTCCGGGGAAACAGGGGGTAGCCGCAGCGTCAGTGAGCAGGGGCAGAGTGAACCCTGGCAGGTGACAGTGGATCGGGTGCGCCTGGTGGGCAGCCAGATCCGCCATGAAGATCTGTCGCTCAGCCCGAATTTCCGGATAGGGCTTTACCAGCTTTCCGGGAATCTGCGAAACCTCGATACCCGACCGGGTCGGCGGGCCACCATCGATCTCAATGCTCAGGTAGATCGCTATGCGCCGCTGAGTGTCAAAGGCTCGCTGACAGCGGAGCCGCTCTTCACGGACCTGAAAGTGTCCCTGAAAAACTATGAGATGACCGGGCTGACTCCCTACACAGGCCAATATCTTGGTTACAAGGTGGAAAAAGGCCAGCTTGGCGTGACCACGGGGGTATCCATTGAGAAAAACCAGCTCAGTAGTGACACGGATATTCTTGCCAATGAATTTTATCTGGGCGAAAAGGTTCCCAGCGAGCAGGCGGTGAAGGCGCCAGTCAAACTGGGGCTCTCAGTGCTGCGCAACCGGTCCGGTGAAATTACCCTGCCGGTTAATATGGCCGGTAATCTGGATGATCCGAGTTTCAGTGTTGGGGGCATGGTGCTCAAGGTGTTGAGCAATATTGTGGTGAAGGCGGCCACGGCACCGTTTTCCGTACTGTCAGCGCTGGCTGGCGGTAAAAATCTGGAGAACATCGCGTTTTCGCCGGGGGAAGCAGAGATTCAACCGGACACCGCCTCAGCTCTGGATGCGCTTGCCAAGGTACTTAATGAGCGTCCGCAGCTGCGGGTGGGCCTGATCGGTACCACCAACGCCGAGGATCGCACCGCCCTGGCCGCGCAGGCCATCGGCCGTGAGGTGGCAGATGAGGATTGGCTGGGTATCGATAACGCCTTGCAGGAGAAGAAGTGGCGCCGCAAATTGATTCGACGTTATGAGTCCAGCACTGACCGGGACGTTGAAAGCCTGGTAAGCAATCCGCTTCCCGAGGACGATGAACAGCGTGAAACGTTGCTGGCCAGGGCGGCCTGGGAGTCCATGCTGTCAACCGGCGCCAAGGGCCTGGACCGGGCACAGCTTACCGAGCTGGCACGTCTGCGTGGTGAAAATGCCAAAGCGGCGCTGGTGCAGACGCTGGGTATTGAACAGAATCGGGTGTTCCTGAACGAAACCAACGTCGATGGCAACGTGGCTGGCCTGACCCTGACCCTGGAAAAGTAAGTGTGGCATTAATCTGGAAAACCGAGCTGCAGGGGGTGCATTACGAAGTGCGCCGTGCTGGCCGAACCCTGCGGCTCTATGCCAATGGCGTGCAACACTCCGAGTTTCACCCCAAGCGTTTGCTCACCGGCAGTGTCTGGGATCTGCTCTGGCTGCCGGCCCTGCTGCATGAGCCCTCCCGGTTCCGCCGGGTGCTGGTGTTGGGTCTGGGGGGCGGTTCGCTGATCCCGCCGATCCGCCAATTACTGAACCCGGATACCCTGGTTGCGGTAGAGCTGGACCCTGCACATTTGCAAGTGGCGCGGGAGGTGTTCGGTATGGAGGCCTTCGGTGTAGAGACCCATGAGGGCGATGCCCAGGCATGGCTGCGGGCGTATCGGGGGGAGCCGTTTGACCTGATCATCGAAGATTTGTTTGCCCCCAGCAATGAGCAGGTCAGTCGGGCGGTGGCGGCGGACAAGCCGTGGCTGCAATGCCTGGCGGACAATCTGACGGCCAGCGGTACCCTGGTGATGAACTTTGGTGACTGGAAGGAATACCGGGAAAGCCCGGCGGCCGCGGATGAGGCCATGGTCGGTTACAGCAGCCGTTTCCGGTTGTCATGCAGTGACTGCCACAATGCGATCATCGCCTTTACCCGGGAACCGGCCCGCAGTATCCATCTGCGCAGAAGGGTGGACGCCACCGCTCCCCTCACCACCCGCGACGCCAGGGCCCGGCTGGACTATCACATCCGGCAGTTGGATTAAGATAGCTACTAGCTAGAAGCTACTAGCTACTAGCTTCTAGCTTCTAGCTGCTAGTCAAACCCAACGGGTTCTATTACTAGAAGCTCGTATCCTTTCAATCCAGCATCGATACCGAATACAGATCCTGGCTTTCCTTTTCGGTGAGCAGTTGTGAGGTGCGTGCCTGGTTGTCGTGCAGCCCCACAAACAGGGCCCGGTAGGTAAGCACGGCCTGCACATAATCGCGGGTTTCCCGGAAGGGAATGGATTCGATCCAGACATCCGCGGGTACCGCCTCGTCCTCTTGCCCCAGCCAGTTATTCACCCGATGCGGCCCTGCGTTATAGGCGGCCAGGGCCAGTACCCGGTTACCCTTGAACTCGTCCAGCAGCTCCGCCAGGTAGCGACTGCCCAACTGGATGTTCAACTCGGCATTCTGCAAGGTTTTTCGGCTGGGGCGGCCCAGGTTGGCGTCTTTGGCAACCTTGCGGGCGGTACCAGGCATTAGTTGCATCAGCCCCATGGCGCCCACCGGGGAGCGAGCCTGGGGATTGAAGGCGCTTTCCCGCCGGGCCACGGCCATGGCCAGCCAGGGATCCAGATCATGCTTTTCTGCTTGCTGCTCAAACTCGGTCTGGTAGGCAGGCGGGAAACGCCAGGCCAGCACATCCCAGGCCTTGGCCTGGATGGATGCCTGTACGGCCAGATCGTACCAATGCTGCTCCAGCGCATGCTGGGCAAGCTGGCGGACGTTGGCATCATCGTTGTGCCACATCAGCCACAGCCATTCCTGGCGGGCCGCATAATCCTCGTCCAGCTCGCGCAACAGGCGAACACGGTTAATAGCTGGTGGCGGTGTGAAATCCGCAGCAGTTTGAACCTTTGCATTGGCGAAGTGGTAGGGTTCGCCCAGCCGATCGGCGGCCATAAAGGCAAAAAAGTTTCTCTGCCTGGCCGCTTGCTTGTAGAGGGTGCGGGCCAGGTCAGGCTGGTCAAGCTCCTCCAGTGCCCGGGCACGCCAGTAGAGCCAGCGGGAATCCTGCTGTTCGCTCTCTGGCAAGCGGGTAATCCACTGTTCTGCGCTGCTCCAGTCCTGTTCGATAATGGTGCGCCGCGCTCGCTGGTCCAGCAGCTCCGTATCCGGATTGGCGGTCAGCCAGTTGTCCAGCCATTGGCGGTTTTCCTCGATACCGCGAATGGTGGAATACCAGGCAATGCGACGTCCGGCTTCTTCTCGCATGTCGTCATCGCGAAGACCGTGACGGCGACTGTGATCATCGAACCATTGGCGGGCGTCTACCGTGTCCTTGTAGGCCCAGCGATGGATAGCGGCGGCCAGCAGTTGCTGACGCTGTTCCGGTTTGATGTTGGTGGGCAGGTTGTCCACCTTGTCGGGATGACGGTAGAGGGTTTTCAGCCAGTCACTGGCGGTTTCGTAATCCGTGCCCTCAAGTTTCCCGGCCAGGTAGCGAACCAGGCCATAGCTGTTGGCTTTGAAGGCCAGAAGTTGCCTTTCCCAGATTGCAGCATCATCAATGACGCCTCGGGCCTGGGCCTGATCAAACAGCGGATCGCACTGATTGGGGCGTGACTGGCCGCTGGCCCAGATGTCGGCAGCGGCTTGCAGGGCACTGTCGTCACCTTTGGCCAATTTGGCTTGGTAGTAGTAGCACTGGCGCACAGTGGCAGAGGGTTCATCGCTGATGATGGCCAGCAGGGCATCCCATTTTTTCGCCTTGCCATAGGCCACGGTGGCCAGCTGGCGAATATCGTTAGGCAGCGGGGAATCCGGGTAGCGCTGGGCGTAGCCGTTGATCCTGTCAGGGGCCAGGTCCGGCAATGCCGCCCGCAGCCGATGAAAATCCAGATAGGCTTGCAGGGGGTGATCGTCGCCAAGCTGCTTTTCCAGCCGGTTCAGGGTATTCCAGTCATCATTGCGTGCTGCGTCCAGTGCCTGGCGGAAGACGCCGCTATCCGTAGCGGCGACCACCAACGAAGAAAACAGACAACAGCTAAACAGTACTACAGCGCGAATGCAGGGTGCAGCGCTAACCATTTGAGCCTCCACATCGTCGGGTCAATCTCATGATTCTACCGGTGCGGTTGGTTCTTTGGCGTGGTGAATGTGTAAAACTTGAAGCCTAATGCCAAAGGGTGAGAGCGCGTTACAACTGACATGCAAAGGTATGCTGCTCTATACTGCGCCGCACTTTACTCCGCCGGTTCGAGCTCGCTGCTATGGAAAATACGACACAGTTATTACTGCGCCAGGCAGGCGCCCTGTCGGGCCGTCAGGTATTGGTGGTGGATGCCAATGACCCGGCGTTGAAAAGCCTGGATGCGGATGCCCAAGTGCATTTGCATGCGGATGATTTCACCGTAGGGGCCCAGCAGTGGGCGGCGGCACCGACGGTACCCCCGGAGGTGGATCTGCTGGTTCTGCCCTTGCCCAAATCCATTGAGCGTTTACGCTTTCTGCTTAACTGGCTGGCCGGCGAAATCAGCCAGCCGGTGGAGTTGTGGTTGATCGGACCGGCCAAGGGGGGCATTCGTGGCGCGTTGAAACATCTTCAGGCGCATGTGGATGATGCTGTGCTGGTGGATAGTGCCCGCCATTGCAAACTGTACAGTGGCCGGTTACAGCCGGGGGAAACCCAGACCCTGGCAGCCTGGGGGGAGGTGATTCCGGTGGGCGATCTGGAGATTGTCAGCTATCCGGGCGTGTTCAGTCACGGCCGCCTGGATGAGGGCACCCGGTTGTTGCTGGATCTGATGGCACAGCATCGCCTGCCCAGACGGGGAAGCATGATCGACATGGGCTGCGGTGCCGGTGTGATCAGTGCCAGCCTGGCCAGCCAGGGGTGGAAGGTGCAGGCGGTGGACGTGAGTGCCAGTGCGGTCGCTGCGACAACTGCCAGTCTGGCCCGCAACGGGTTGCAGGGCCGCGTGACAGGCGGCGATCTGTTTTCCCCACTTGCCGGCCGGGTGGACATGATCGTGACCAACCCGCCGTTCCACGACCGCCGTCAGCGCACCACGGATATTACCCGCAGGCTGATCGCCGAGGCACCGGGTCACCTGAACAAGGAAGGGGAAATGTGGCTGGTGGCAAACCGTGAGCTGCCCTATGCCCAGTGGCTGGATGATGCCTTTTCCCATGTCCAGGTGGCCGGGGAGACCACGCGCTTTCGGGTATATCGGGCGGTGGTGTGAAGCTGCTATCAGTTTTTCCGTAGGAGCCATGCTTACATGGCGCCCCCCGCGTTATCTACGCTTTGTTCCTACAGCAGTTTTTCCTGCATCATCCAGTGAATACAGTTTGCGACCATGCTGGCCAGCGGAACCTGGTCGTTGAATCCCAGTTCCTCCACGGCCTTGCGGCCATCTGCATGTACCCGGCTGGTGACCAGTGCCACTTTTTCCGGTGTCAGACGGGGTTCGTTGCCGGTAAACAGGCTGCCAATGGGATATAGCTGGCCGGCCAGTTTCAATACTGCCGGAGGTACGGTGCGTGTTGGCGCTTTTTTACCGAGTTGCCCGGCAATGGTCTGCACCAGTTCCAGGAAGCTGGCTTCCACCCCGGCAAGGATATAGCGCTCACCGCACTGGCCGTGTTCCAGGGCTGACAGGTGGGCTTTGGCCACCTCTTCAACGGCACAGAAATTCCCCCCGCCCGGTGGGACGCCCGGAAGCTTGCCGTCCTGAATCAGCTTGATCATCTGTGACCAATTGTGTGTGTCGCCGGCGCCAATAATACCGCAGGGATTCAGGATGACAGCGTCCAGCCCCTGGCGGATACCGTCTTCCACCTCTTGTTCGGCCAGATACTTGCTGCGGTTATAACCGATCCAGTCGTTGGCCGCGTTGGAGGGGGTCTGTTCATTGATGGGGTTGTCCTGAATGCCCCAGGCGGAAATCGAGGAGGTATGTACAAACCGGCCCGCCACGTTTTTCAGCGACGCGCTGACCATGGCCCGGGTGCCCAGTACGTTATCCCGGTACTGTTGTGCGTTGCCGCGCCGCCACAGGCTGGTATTGCCGGCTACGTGGAAGACGGCATCCGGTGCTGCCGGCATCACCAGGGTCAGCTCGGTGGCATTGTCCAGCGGAGCCTGTACTACCTGAACGCCTTTCGCTTGCAGCGCAGCGGCATCACTGCGTGGCCGGATGACTGCAGTGACGTCCCAGCCTTTTGCCAGCAACTGGTCGACGATGTGTCCCCCGAGAAATCCCCGGGCCCCACTCACAAATGCCATTGGCATGGCCATGCTCCTGTTGTCATTCTGATCTTTAGGAAGCCTCCGAGTACGCAGGGCGTTACTCGGAGGCTGCTTCAGAGTGTAACCTCAAACCGGTCGTGCTGGTGTCAAAACAGCATATCTGGACAACATCAGCACTGGCCAAGGCGCATCCTTTTGACTATATTGCCGGTTGTCCAAGCGGGTGTAGTTCAATGGTAGAACGGCAGCTTCCCAAGCTGCATACGAGAGTTCGATTCTCTTCACCCGCTCCATATTGAGGAGCCTCTGAACAACTCCTTGCATGCTCAGCCTGAAAGGCCCGGAGGGCGAGACCTGAAGGGCACATCTGCTGCGCTTTCTCGCTAGGAAAGGGAACCACCCTGTCCGTCGCGAGAAAACACAACAGATGTGCCCTTCAGGCCTCGCTGAGCACACAAGGAGTTACTCAGAGGCTCCTGAAAAGCCACCCAGCGGGTGGCTTTTGTTTATGGGGGATCGGTGTTTGTCAGATCGGATAAGCCAGAAATTTCCCTCCCAGACGGAACAGCACCTGTACCTGTATGCCTTCCTCCATTTCCTGGGCGGCGTCCCTGGCCAGCATGATATAGGGGTAGCGGCGGGCCCAGGCGCATGGCTTCACATAGTGGGGCAAGGATGGGTCAGGGGCGTTGGCGACAAAGCTGTCGCTTTCCCGCTGATAGAGCACATAACCCTGAAACACGGCGTTGGCCGGCAGTCCCATTTCTTCGAGAAAGTCGGACATCCAGCCCGGGTTCCCTTCAAGCATATGACTGCATCCTGATGACGGATTCTTTATACCTACCCTAAGACAGTCATGGCGGGGTTTGGATATGCCTTTCTTTGCGTTTTGTTGCTTTCCTGTTTGTTCTGTCAGAGCCGGTATCGGTGGCCGTGAGTGTGTCTTTTGACTGTACATAAGGACAGTATTTGATACCATGGGAGCGTCGCTATCTTCGCTGTGGTATCCCATGACTGCGCTGCCTTTTTTCGTCGAACGTGTTGCTGCCGGTTTCCCTTCTCCGGCCCAGGGCTATATGGAAGCGCCGCTGGATCTGAACCAGCTGTGCATTCGCCAGCCGGAGGCCTCTTTTCTGCTGCGGGTGGAGGGAGATTCCATGCTGGAAGCGGGGATTTTTCCGGATGATATTCTGGTGGTGGATCGCGCTCTGGAGGCGTCTCACGGTGATGTGGTGGTGGCGTCGCTGAATGGGGAATTCACTGTGAAGGAATTGCGGTTGCGGCCACAGCCCATGCTGATACCCCGCAATCCCTGCTATGCGGCGATACCCCTGGCTGATCAGGAGTGGGAGTTGTTTGGCGTAGTGACATTCTCGCTCCATCCGCACCGCCCAGTGGACCGATCCGGGCGCTAAATGTCATGTTTGCCCTGGTCGACTGCAACAGTTTCTATGCTTCCTGTGAGCGGATTTTCCGCCCGGACCTGCAGGGGCGCCCGGTGGTGGTGCTATCCAACAATGATGGCTGCATTGTGGCCGGATCCGCCGAGGCCAAGGCACTGGGGGTGAGAACCGGGATGCCGCTGTTCGAGGCCCGCGATCTGATCCGCAAGCACCAGGTCGTGGTGTTTTCCTCCAACTATGTGCTCTACGGCGATATCTCCCGGCGGGTCATGGCCACGTTGGCCACCCTGGTACCGGCGGTGGAGGTGTATTCCATCGACGAGGCGTTTCTGGATCTATCCCTGATGCGACCCGAGGAGCTTCAGCCATTGGGTCAGGCCTTACGCGAGCGGGTTGGCAGATGGGTGGGTGTTCCCGTCTGTGTGGGGGTGGCGCCGACCAAGACCCTGGCCAAGTTGGCGAACCATGCGGCCAAGACGTATCCGCAAACGGGGGGCGTGTTGGTCCTGACGGATCCGCAGAGGCGTCAGCGGCTATTGGCGCGTACGCCGGTGTCGGCGGTGTGGGGGATCGGTCGACGTCTGGGCCGGCGTCTCAATGATATGGAGATTGAGACTGCTCTGGACCTGGCGCGTACCGATTACCGTCTGATCCGCAAGCGCTTTTCCGTGGTGCAGGAACGGGTGGTGCGGGAACTGAATGGAGAAAGCTGCCTGCCCCTGGAAACCCGCTTGGAGCCCCGTCAGCAGATCATTCATTCCCGCTCTTTCGGGGAGCCGGTGGCCTCGCTGGTGGCCGTGCGTCAGGCGGTCAGTGATTTTACCGCCCGGGCCGCGGAAAGCATGCGTGCTGAAGGACTCAGTGCCGGTGCGATCAGTGTGTATCTACGCACGGCTCCGGTGGGCAAACCCCAGCAGTTATTTCCCCATTCCGCCCGGGCGCCTCTGTCGCCGGCCACGACAGACACGAGGGTGATGGTTCGCCATGCCATGGAAATGGTGTCTGCCCTGTGGCAGGCCGGTTACCGCTATGGCAAGGCCGGGGTCATGCTGACGGATCTGGGCCCGGCGGGGCGTGAGCAGGTCACCCTGTTTCGCGAAGACGACAACGCGGAGAAAGGGAAGGCGTTGATGGCGGTGATGGATACCATCAACCGGAGCGGCAAGGGCAAAGTCTGGTTGGCTGGGAGAGGGGTCAATCCGGCGGCGCGCTGTGTCTGGGCCATGCGTCGGGCGCATTTGTCACCGGCCTATACCACTCGCTGGAGCGATCTGCCCCGGGCCCGGTAACCCGGGCGGCGGGGCAGAGGATGAGGCCTGTCAGACGGCGGTCATCGGAACCTGATCGAGCATGCGTTCCTCGATACGGTCCAGACGGGCACGGCAGTCTCGGAAGGTGCGGCTGATGGCGGTAGTGTTGGCCACCATGTCGAGTTTGGGCCAGGTTGCCTTTTCCCCCTTGCGGATGTAGTTACGTACATCCTGCAGGGTGGGGTTGCTCAAGACTCGCAGGGCATTCATGGGCTGGCGCGGCGGGATCATGTTGATATCGCCGATATATTTCTGGGTGACCATGCTCTTGGCCTTGTCGAACATCAGGCCAACGTCATTGGACTCCACCCGGCGCTGTATCAATTGCAGGGCATAGCGCAGGTTCATGGACACGTTTTTCAGGCCCCAGTCTGCCAGGGTGCTCAGGGAGCTGTCGGTGTTCTCGTTACGGGACAGGAAGGGCACCACGTGGGGATTGGTCTGGCTGACAATGGAATGGTTGACGCCATACAGTCGGGACAGACGACGGATGGGCAGATCGTCGACAATGGAGCCATCCACGAACTTGCGGCCGGGGATGTAGGGCACCCGCTCGCCATCAATATTCTTGGCCCACAGGGAGACCGGCGGATAAATGCCGGGAATCGCGCAGGACGCCAGGGACGCCTTGCGGATCAGCACATTGGGGGAGGTGCGCCAGTTGAGCAGACGGGCATGCTGATTACGGTCGTAGGGGCTGACGGTAATGTTGATTTCGCGGCCGGTGTGCCGGTAGGCCTCCTCGAAGGTCATGTCGAGAATGTTCTCTTCCAGGCAGGCTTCCAGGTGGTCGCCGTCCAGTACTGGCGTGCCGCGCACGATGCCTTTCCAGCCCAGCACCTTGAAGGCTTCCAGATAAATGTTTTCCGGTTCCAGCTTGAGCTTCAGTTCTTCATCGTTGTGGGTGCCAACAACGGACGCAATGATGCTGCCGGCACTGGAGCCGGAAATCACCGAAGGAAGTAGCCCCTGTTCCCACAGGCAGCGGGCCACGCCGATATGAAACAGACCCAGAGCGGCGCCACCGGACAGCATCAGGCAGCTCTGGCCGAAGGCCTGGCCGGTGGTTTCGAAGAAATCCAGTTTCTCCTTGAGGCCGAACTCCTTGAAGTTGGTATCGCACAGGTAGTTCAGGGCGATGGTGACCTCTTCGAGATAATTCTCGATCAGGCGTTTGGTGCCTACCCGGGTCTGCTGATAGAGGCGTGGGTTGGAGATGTTGCCCAGGTTGCCATGCAGGCCTTCGTGCAGATGGAACACCAACTTGTTCACGTCATGGCGTTCACGGGCCTGGCGGATCTGCCACAGGCGATTACGGATCAACTCGTAGTCGTAATGGGGGGAGCGATCGATTTCTTTCCATTCGTCCGCACCGGAAAGACGGTCGTGTTCGCGGCTGGCTTCGTACCATTCTTCGTAGGTTTCAGCGTGCTCGATGGCCCGATCCAGTTGCTTGAGAGTGCCTTTCATGCAGGTCTCCGCCATTGGCAACCTTTGAACATCCCTTGCGCTGCAGGCCGGGTCCTTCGAGCCAGCCTGCAAGAGGGGAGTGTTCAGTGGCTCCCTTGTTGTCATTAGTTGATGTCAGTATAGCCATGACCGGTGGCGGGTTTTAAGGCTTTGTAGGACAAAAAGAACGCGGCCGAAAAGAAAAGGCCGCGTTTATATGGGCAGAATTGCCTAATCAGGAGATCAGCGCAAGCTGATGGGGTGGGGCGATCAGCCGGGCAGGGCCCGGGCCACATCTTCCAGTACCCGGATCATGTGCATGGCCCGGAACGGATGGGACAGGGTGAAAGGCGCATCGGGCCGATCCTGGGAGCTGGGGTAAACCACGATGCAGGGTTTGCCGCTTTTGCTGTTGGCGGCGCGTTTTGCATCCTGGGCGGCGACAAGCAGCACGTCGGCCTGGCCGGAATCGGCGTTTTCCCAGATAACGCTGCAACGACCATTGATGATGCCCATCATCGAGACAAAGGCGCTGGCGGAGTCATGGCTGAGGCCACTGACGGAAATTTTGCGGTTCATGGTGCGTCCCTGTAACGGTTCCCGAAACCGGCGGGGCCGGTGGTTTGGGGGAACTTCGTGATCCCTTGGGGACTGTTGTAGTCAACCGGTAGCGGTGTGGGCAAAGCGATCACGACCAGTGGCGGCGGGGTAGATGCTGAACGGGATTATGACGAAATGCGCATAAGAGAAAGCCGACAAAGCGTGTAAGTGATTTCCTACAAATCCGGCTTTTGCTGGTTGCGGAACTGGCCAGGTGTCATGCCGGTATGTCGCTTGAAACTGCGTTGGAAAGAGCGGATGTCCGAGTAGCCCAGGGCTTCGGCGATTTCCGCCTGGGGGGCCGGGCTCTGGCAAAGCAGTTGTCGGGCCTGATGCAGTCGCACCTCGTCCAGCAGCTTCTGCCAGTTGTGGCCCTCATCGGCCAGGCGGCGGTGGAGGGTGCGGACATTCATGCCCAACCGCTCAGCAATGGTTTCCTTGCGCGGCAGGGAATGACCGATGGCATCCTGGATGCACTGCTTGACCCGCTGGCCCAGACTGGTTTCCACCCCCAACTGGTTAAGCTGTTGAATGGCGTGGGCTTCCAGGGTAGACAGCAATAGCGGGTCCGGTTGGCGAATGGGCTGCTCCAAGAGGTCTGGCGGGCCGATCAGGGCAGAGCAGGGTTGTGCAAACCGAACTTCGCAGAGAAACACCCGCTGGTATTCCTCCACCAGTGCCGGTTTGGGTCTGGGGTGCTCGAGCCAGACCTGGGCCGGGGCCAGTTGGTCATTGCCGGTAAGCCAGCGGGCATAGCGGACCCAGGAGCCCAGTACATTGTCGATCAGGTGTTGGCGGGCGGGTTGCTGGGTGTAGCGGCAGTCCCAGCGAATCGAGGCCTGGTCTTCGGTAACGCGAGTGTCCGTGGTGCCCATGTCGCCGACCAGCTTTTCATAAAGGCTGACCTTGGAGAGGGCTTCCTGGAGCGTGCCGGCACTCATGGCGATGTAGCCCATGACGTTGTAGGAACCGGGCTGAACGAATTCGGAGGTGTGCAGGCCGAACAGGGGATCCCCGGCCTGGTCGATCAAGGTGTGCAGCAGCGTCTGGAAGCTGGCCCCGGGGATGCGGGCGTCCGGTTGGCGGACTCGTTCCGCATCCAGGGCGGCGCTATCCAGTGCCGCAGCAATATCCAGCCCGCGGGCTTCGCCGTGGGCAAGATACTGCTGCAGCGCGGCACTGCAGATCTGACCGAGGTTATCCATTAATCCAGTTCGAAGGTGATCTGGACCCGGGCGGTGATGTCGGTTTCACCGGGTCGGTAGCTGTCGGCATGACCGCTTTTCTCGCTCCGTGCCATCATCATTACCGGCTGCGGGGGCTGGAAATCCTGTGCCTGGATCTGGATGGCCTTGCCCAGCTCCCGGTCTGCGGCCTTGGCGATGATGCTGGCTCGCTGGCGGGCATCAGCCACGGCTTTTTCCAGGGCCTGGTTAGCCAGTTCGTCCGCGTTGCTGACTTCAGTGCCGGCCGGTCGAATATCACGCACCCCCTGCTTGGCCAGGCCGTCGAGCAGTTGGGTATAGGTGTCCAGGCCATTGGCGCGAAAGGTGACTTGACGGCTGACCTGGTGGCCGATCAGTTTGCGCTCAGGCTGATATTGCCATTGCGGCTGGACATTCAGATCGCTGGCGCGCACCTGTTTTTCCTCGATATCCAGATCGTCTGCCAGGTCGAGCATGTCGGCGACAGCGTTGTCGACCCGGGATTTCATGGCGGCAATATCGTCCCCCTGTTCACGGGCGGTGGCCACTACCCGGAAAATATCCGGCTGGGCAGCGATATCGCCGCTGCCGGAGACGGTGATGCTGTCGGGGCTGGAGTTAATTGTCTGGTGTGTGTCACTACAGGCGGCCAGGCTTAATGCACCCAGGGCAATCAGGGATGCGGCAGTGATGCGTTTCATGGACTCTCCTTGTACTGTCGTGCAATCGACAGTGCTCTATTTTGCGCATTTACAGCGGGATAACCACCCCATGGTTCGCGTTTGTGTGCGAACTTCCTTTGAGAGGCTGGTAACGCATAAGTTGTGCATGGGTGGCTTGGTTGTTATCGGCTTAGCCCCTATCATCGCAGCTCGCGAAACGGAGGCCATCATGAGTTCAGCCGAGCAACGCATTCGACAGCAACTGGGTGATTTTATTCCCGACGATCTGGGCGCCAGCCTGATGTCCGTGGATGCCATTGAATCACTGACCGTGGACGACAGCACCGTCCATGCCCGAATCGTTTTGGGGTTTCCGATTGACGGTATCCGTGATGAGTTGGCAGCACAGATTCGGGAGCATCTGAGTGAGGTGCTGGAGGGCCGCGAGCTGGTCCTTGATCTGGAGGCGAAGATTATCCCTCACCGCGCCCAGAATAGTTTGCCGGCAATGGACCAGGTGGCCAATGTGATTGCGATAGCCTCCGGCAAAGGCGGGGTCGGCAAGTCCACCACAGCGGTGAATCTGGCCTTGGCGTTACAGGCGGAAGGCGCCCGTGTGGGCTTGCTGGATGCGGACGTGTTCGGCCCCAGCCAGCCGCTGATGCTGGGCCTGCCGGACGGTACCCGGCCGCAGGTGTTGGAAGGCAAGTACTTTGTGCCGGTGGAGGCCCATGGCCTGCAGACCATGTCCATGGGGTATCTGACCACCAAGCAGACCCCGGTGGTCTGGCGTGGCCCGAAAGCCAGTGGTGCACTGGTACAGATGATGGAGCAAACCCGCTGGCACAAGCTGGACTACCTGCTGGTAGATCTGCCGCCGGGCACGGGGGATATCCAGCTGACCCTGGCCCAGAAAATTCCGGTGGCCGGTGCGGTAGTGATCACCACGCCCCAGGACATTGCCCTGCTGGATGCCATCAAGGGTGTGGAAATGTTTCGCAAGGTGGATATTCGCGTGCTGGGCATCGTGGAGAACATGGCGGTACATATCTGCAGCCAGTGCGGTCATAAAGAGCATGTGTTCGGTCAGGGCGGCGGGGAAAGGATGGCCAGTGAGTACCACACCGACGTGCTGGCGGCGCTGCCGTTGTCCCTGCGCATCCGCGAGCAGGCGGACAGCGGTCAACCGGTGGTAGCGGCTTGTCCGGATAGCGAGGAGGCGGGCCTGTACCGCCAGGCAGCCCGTCGGATGGCGGCCAGACTGTCATTGACCGAAGCCGGCAAGCGGGCGTTTCCCAAGGTGACACAGCATTGAAGGACGCGGTCGATCAGGGCTGCTGCGTGCGGCGTTTCATGCTGCTACCATTGGCCGCTTGAACGCCAACCACTCCGGAACATTGAGGCGCAACAATGACGATTAAATCGGATCGCTGGATTACCCGCATGGCCGCCGAGAAAGGCATGATAGAGCCCTTTCAGAGCGGACAGATCCGTGCGGATGAAAATGGCGAAAAAATGATTTCCTACGGCGTGTCCAGCTACGGGTACGACGTGCGCTGTGCGGATGAATTCAAGGTGTTCACCAATATTCACTCCGCCACGGTAGACCCCAAGGCCTTCGATGAGCGCAGCTTCGTCGATATCAAGGGCGACTACTGCATCATCCCGCCCAACTCTTTTGCACTGGCACGCACCGTGGAGTATTTCCGCATCCCTCGTAATGTGCTGACCATCTGCCTGGGCAAGTCCACCTACGCGCGCTGCGGTATTATCGTCAATGTGACGCCGCTGGAACCGGAGTGGGAAGGCCACGTGACCCTGGAGTTTTCCAACACCACCACGCTGCCGGCAAAAATCTATGCCCACGAAGGGGTGGCGCAGATGCTGTTCTTCGAGTCCGACGAGATGTGTGAAACGTCTTATATGGATCGGGGCGGGAAATACCAGGGCCAGCGCGGCGTGACCCTGCCACGGGCCTGAAGCCATTTTTTGCCCTGCTGTAGGAGCGTCGCTGGCGGCGCGATCAAAGGCGTTAAAAGAACCATTCCACCACAGAGGGCACAGAGTCCACTGAGGAAAATAATGGGGTTTTCTCTGTGTACTCTGTGCTCTCTGTGGTGAGAGAGCTTTTGATCCAGACCTGTTATGCCTCGTCAGCACCAAGTTTTTGCTAGGACAACGGCGGCACATCCGGGCCGTCGTAATCGATCATGATCAGTTCTGCCTTCAGCAGGGTGCTTTCAATGTGTCTGGCCTTGACCACCATGTAGTCCAGGCTGGGGGCGACCCAAAACAGGGTGCGGCGTTTTTCCTTACTGTCCCCTTCGCGCTTTTTTTCTACCAGCAGGGTGTCGATTTCGCCCATTGGCGTATCAATGACTTCCCGGTCGATGATCTCGAAATGATGGGTGCGCAGCTTGTCGCCGTAGGCGCTGGTGACTTTGTAGGCCTTGTCGCCAGTGGCAAACACACAGCGGCCGCGCAACAGAATGGTCAATTCATCCAGGGTATTTTCCGGAATGTTCAGACTTTCCTGATCATCTTCTGACTCGTTGTGGACCATAGGCGGGTTCCACTGGAAATCCATATGGTGGTAACGGTGCTGGCCGAAGCCCTTGAACTCATGCACATACTGGGTGGTGCGCGGCTGGCAGTCACGCCAGTGGAAATAACTCTCTTCCGTGTTGGTAAGCAGGAAGGACTTGGCCTTGAGCAGCATGCGGTAATAGTCTTTGCCTTCGGCGGGCTCGAGCACCAGGTCTGCCTTGACTGGCGTAGGCAGTTTATTCACATAAATGCGGAATTCAGCGGCAAATGGGGCCAACGGTTCGGCGGTGGCAAGAGTGCTGGCTGTCAGTAGCAGGGCAAGAAAGATCCGTCGCACTGTTATAATCCTTCCATAGATTGCAGTGTCATCACGTGGTCGCCATCGCTGTTTTCCTGCAAGAGTTGAACGAGCAGGTAGTCATGCTGGGGGGCAAACCACATATAGGTCTGTCGTTTGCTGTTGGCGCCTCGCTGGCGTTGTACTTTTACTGTTTCAATCTGCTTGCCGTCAATCTTCAGCTGTTCCTGGCCGACCACCCGGTAGCGGTGCGCTTCCAGAGAGCGTTCGTCAGCAACCTGCAGCTTGATATCCCGTTTGCCTGTTTGCAGAGCGCACTGCAAGGCCAGCGAGACAGACAGTTCATCCGTGGCTTCATCGGTAATGGGGTAGCTGCGCATGGGTTTGTCGGTTCGTTCACTGGCGGCAACTCCCGCCTCCCGGTCCAGATGCAGTTTGGCTTCTTTCACCCGGCCCAGCCCGCGGCGGTAGTAGCCGTAGTAAGTGGTTTCGGGGATGCATTGCTGCCAGTCAAACAGGGTGGTTTCGCGGATTTCACCCAGCCAGTTCTTGGCCTGTACTTCCATTTTCCACAGACCATCCCGGACAGGTTTCAGGGTACGGGTGGCGGTGAATGTAAACGGGATGCCTTCGCTCTTGAGGTGGTAATCCAGCGTGAAGGGTGCCACTGGCGGCTCGGCATGGCTGGCCGGAGCCGCCAGGGCCAGTATCAGCAGCAGACTGCTAGACCAGTTGAAAACCCTGTTCAGGGAGTGATTTGCCATCCAGCTTGACTCCGTCGTGATCCAGTTCCAGGCGCTGTTCAGCGCGCCATTGCAACACCAGAGGATAGAGCAGGTGTTCACGTTGTTGTACACGTTTGGACAGGGAATCGACGGTATCGTTCGCAAGGACGTCCAGCGGGGCCTGGGCGATCAGTGGACCGCCATCCAGTTCCTCGGTAACGAAATGGATGGAGCAGCCATGCTGACGGTCGCCGGCGTCCAGGGCCCGGGCATGGGTGTGAAGTCCGCGGTATTTGGGTAGCAGGGAAGGGTGGATGTTGATCAGTCGGCCGGCGTAGTGGCGGACAAACAGCGGTGAGAGGATACGCATGAAACCAGCCAGCACCACAGTGTCTGGCTTATAGCCATCCAGCATCTCGATCATGGCCTGGTCGAAGGCCTCCCGGCTATCGTACTGGCGATGATCGAGGACTTCGGTGGCAATACCGGCATGCTGGGCACGGCCCAGGCCGCCGGCATCGGCACGGTTGGACAGTACCACAGCGATTTCTGCATCCAGGCGACCGTTATCAATGGCCGCCATGATGGCCTGCAGGTTGGTGCCGGATCCGCTGATCAGAACAGCAAGACGGTGCGTCACTCTGCCAGGCCTTCCAGTACCACTTCCGGTTCACCCTCACCGGCCTGGATTTCACCCATCAGGAAGGCCTCTTCGCCTTCGGCTTCCATCAGTGCCAGGGTGGCATCCACCTGGTCTGCCGGGACAGCGATGACCATGCCAACACCACAGTTAAAGGTGCGGTACATCTCGAAGGCAGGTACCTGGCCTTCCTGTTGCAGCCACTGGAAGACAGGGGGGAATTCCCAGCTACGGGTGTCGATCACCGCGCGGGTGTTTTCCGGCATCACCCGGGGCAGGTTTTCCGGCAGGCCGCCGCCGGTGATGTGGGCCAGGGCGTGCACCGGCACCTGCTCCAGCAGTTTCAGCAGGGGTTTCACATAGATGCGAGTAGGCGCCAGCAGGTGCTCCATCAGCGGCTGACCATCCAGGTCGATGTTGATGTCGGACTGGGCCATGATGCGGCGGATCAGTGAGTAACCGTTGGAGTGGGGGCCGGAGGAGGCAAGGCCGATGAGTTTGTCGCCTGCCTGAACCTTGCTGCCGTCCAGAACGCCATCCTTTTCCACCACGCCTACGCAGAAACCGGCCAAATCATAGTCTTCACCTTCGTACATGCCCGGCATTTCTGCAGTTTCGCCGCCAATCAGGGCGCAACCGGCCATTTCACAGCCTTCGCCGATACCGGTCACTACGCTGGTGGCGGTGTCCACGTCCAGCTTGCCGGTGGCGTAATAGTCCAGGAAGAACAGAGGCTCGGCGCCGCCGACGATCAGATCGTTGACGCACATGGCCACCAGATCGATGCCCACCTTGTCATGGCGGCCAGTATCAATGGCCAGGCGCAGCTTGGTGCCAACCCCGTCGGTGCCGGCCACCAGCACCGGGTTCTTGTAGCGGCTGGGCAGTTCGCAAAGGGCGCCGAAACCGCCCAGACCGCCCAGCACCTCGGGACGACGGGTGCGTTTGGCCACAGGGGCAATACGTTTTACCAGCTCGTTGCCAGCGTCGATATCGACACCGGCGTCACGGTAGGTCAGCGGCCGTTTCTGATCGGTCATGGGGGGCTCCGGGTTGGTGAAGGCGCGTATTTTAAGGGCGGGGGACCCATCTTTCCACCGCTGTATTCACCTGAAAATCAGGTTCGCGTGGTGGGGGCGAATAAGTGATAATAGCGCGCTTGAATTTTCAGGTTGGAATGGGCGGTCATGCGTTTTCTTGGAATCGTGGCATTGTTGTTGGGATTGTCCCTGGGGGCCCGGGCAGACTCTCTGGATGTGGTTGCGCTGCCGGTAGATGGCCGGGGTGAAACTGAGCGCCAGGAGGCTTTGCAGCAGGGCCTCAAGAATATGCTGGTCAGGCTGAGTGGAAAGCAGCAGGTGCTTGACCAACCGGTAACCGAGCAGGCGCTGGCTCAGCTGGACCGCTGGGTGACTCGTTACGATTATAACGGCGATACCCTGTTAGCCCGTTATGACACCCGCGGCCTGATGGATTTCATGGCGGCGAAAGGTGCTCCGGTATGGGGGTTTCCCCGTCCCCAGGTGTTGATCTGGCTGGTAGAGCAGGGCGCTGGACGCGGCGAAATGGTGGCAGGTGAGCATGCTCTGCGTGAGCAACTGGTCAGCGAAGCCCAGCGCCGAGGGCTGTCTCTGGTAGTGCCGCAATGGGATAGCCAGGACCGCAATGCGATCACCGTGGCGGATATTCGTGGCCGTTTCGATAGTCAGTTGCTGTCTGCTTCGGATCGCTACCCCCATGAACTGGTGGTTGCCTCCGTCTTGTACCAAGGCTCACCGACCAAAGTTAGCTGGCGTGTGTTACAGGGCAAGAAGATCCTGGATCAGGGGCGTGAGGAAACTGCCTCCGCCGAACAGGCGGTGAAGACGTTGGTGGACGCGGTCACGGACCAGCTTGCTCAGCGTTATGCGGTGGCCAGCAGCGCTTCCCAGCAGCTCACGTTGCTGGAGGTCGAGCAAGTACAGACCCTGGCAGACTGGCATCAATTGCAGGGCTTCCTGACAGGACTGAGCGGCATGCGGGCAGTGTCGCTGGTGCAGACCTCGGATCAGGTTGTGACCTTCGGCCTGGATTTCGGGGCCAGTGATTCCCAGCTGCGCAGTCTGCTGGAATTATCCCGACAATTGCGCCCCTGCCCGGATGACGCTGTCGCCGGGCCGCAGTGGCGTTACTGCTGGCGATCCTGATCCATGAGCGCACAGCTGCCCCTGGCACTGCAACTGCGTGAGGGAAATGATCTCTCCAATTTCCTTTCCGGCCCCAACGGGGCCGCGCTGGCCGGTGTCCGCGAAGTGGTGTTGGGCGAAGACCGGCAGGCCTTTATCTGGGGGGGCGCGCAACAGGGCAAGAGCCACCTGCTGGAAGGAGCTGTTCGTCTGGCCCAGCAGCAGGGTCTGGATGCCTGCCTGTTGCCTGCCAGTGAGCTGCTGCCGTTGGTGCCGGCGGTGCTGGAGTCCATGGAGCAATTCGATCTGTTGGCGCTGGATGACTGTCAGCGTTTTGCCGGTGATGCGGCCTGGGAAGAAGCCCTGTTTCACCTTTACAACCGCTTGATGGCACGGGGCGGACGCCTTCTGGTGACCGCCGATGCGTCCCCGGCCGCCGCAGGCCTGCTACTGCCGGATCTGGCTACCCGGCTGGCCGCCGGACCGGTATACAGGCTGTCACCTTTGGCGGATGACGATCTGCAAAAGGTGTTACAAGAGCGGGCCAGGGCCCGTGGACTGCGCATTGAGCAGGATGTGGCTCATTATATTGTCCTTCGCAGTGAGCGCAGCCCAGGGGCGCTTATGGTCCTTCTGGACAGCCTGGACCGCATGGCTCTCGCGCAGCAACGCTCGGTCACTATTCCCTTTGTCAAGGATGCGCTGGGGTGGTAAAAAGGGGCGCTTAACGAAGAAGCAACAGTTTGCTACGTAAGTAACCGGTATATTGATCATTAATTACATCAGGTTACGTTTCTGGTAGTCAGAGTATTACCGGGTTTTGGATCCAGATTAGAACAATAACGCCAGGCACAAAAAGCCTGCAGGAGCACAACATGCGCCATATCGCGCTTTGGCAGACCCTTGCTGGCTGCGCCCTTATTTTCGCAGCCGCCTCTTCCCAGGCAACGGTTTACAAGATTGAGACCACGGATGATGTGGCTGTCACCGTCAACCCTCGACCTGAAAACGCTTCCCCTGAAGAAAACCACTACGCGGTGACTTCTGCTACCAGCGGTGCTCAGTGCCGTCTGCGTGAAGCCATTTATGCCATCAGTTACCAGACGACAGTCGGGGCCTGTGAAGCCGGCACCGGTAATGACGTTATTCGCCTGCTCGAAGGGAAAACCTACCTGTTGACGGAAGGGGAGCTTCCTCTCGGTGGCAGGAAAATCAGGTTTGTTGAGAAGACGATCGTAAATGGAGAGGGTGAAGAGGAGGTCGTGCTGGATGATGGTGACAATCCAGTAATGATTCCTGTTGCGGATCCTGAGGATGACACCGCTATCGCTCCGAATATCAAAATGAATGTGTTCCTGGCGGCCTTTGAAGAACCTGAAGACAAGGAAAAACCTGTCATTTCGGCAGGCAGCAGCAGCCGACTGTTTTCGTTGCAAAGAGGGTCGCTGACACTGGGCAACCTGATACTGCAGGAAGGCTCGGCCCATAATGAGGGCGATGTGGCAGATCGCAACGGTGGCCTCATTCTGGCCAGAGGGGATGTGGGCCTCAGCGAAAATGTCACCCTTCGCCAGGGTGAAGCGGTTAACGGCGGAGCGGTTTACCTACAGGAGGGAAGCAGTTTTTCTTTCCCGGAGAGTACGCTGTTTGAAGATAATAGGGCTGACGGTAATGGTGCCGTGCTTGCGACTTCCCCCGAGTTTGATGGAAGTATATCCGGGCATCGTTTTTCTATAACGGGTAACGAGTCACAGCCTGATGGTGGTCTGTTTTATCTGGATGGTGCAGAAGACAAACAGATTGGTTTTTCCCTGACCAATGGCACCATCTTCAATAATTCCGGTGGGGTGATTCAACTGGTAGCGCCGAAGCATCAGTTGGTGTTGCAGAATATGACTATTGCTTTCAACGACGGTCTTGCATTGCATCTTGATGAGGCGGTGGTGGATGCACCAACAGATCCGGAGGCGGCTTCCCCGGAAATTTTCAGTACGGCCTTTATCCTCAATACCGTGCTGGTGGGTAACAGCGGCGGTGCTTGTTCTGGTACCGCGCTGGATGGCGCTGAAGATGCTGACGCAACGTTGCTGTACACCATTACCGATGATGCTGCTTGCCCCCTACCGCGTGAACAGACCGAAGGGACACCGGTTACCCTGACCCCGAACGGTGCCACGGCTGAAGTTTTGCTCGGCTGGAATGAAACAACAGCGAGCCGCGAAGCCTGTGACGGAACCGGTGTTGATGCCTGCAAGCCTATCCCTGCCGAGGAATTGGGCGGGGATTTCTCCGGTTTCCTTCCCAACCCGGAACCTGAAGGGCTGGACCCGGCAATGCCAGCAGCCACCCCCAGCCTGTTCGACCGGGGCAACCCGGAAACTGTGGACCAATGTGCGGATGAGGACATGCGTGGGCAGTCCCGTGGTGGTGCCGGTGGGCGGTGTGATGTGGGCGCGGTGGAATTCCTGCGTGCATTGGCGCAACCGGACGAGATTGATCTGATCAGCGGTCAGACTGTCCTCGGAGATGTGCTGGCAAACGACAAGAATGATACTCAGGTGGATTGTGGTCGTCTTGAGCCGATTATCGTCGATGAAGGTACCTGTGCAGCAAATGATGATGTCTGTCTGGAACAGGAAGTGGTTGAACGTTGCATGACCATTATTGTCGCCCCCGAACGGGGCCTGGCGTCTGTAGAAGTTGATGATCAGGGCTACCCACGTGTCCGTTATACACCGGCTACCCGTTTTCATGGCGTGGATCAGCTGCGTTATGTGGTTGCCAAAGAAGCATTTGCCGGTGGCACGGATATCGGTCTGGATCAGAGTGAAATTGCCAACATGGTGGCTGAGCCAGCCAGCGGTCTTACGGAACCCAAGAGCATTCTGGGCGGAAGCAGTGGTGGCTCCACTTCGGTATTGGCGCTATTGATCTTGGCGGGCGGTGGATTACTACGTCGTTGGCGTTTGGGAATTGCGGCACTTGCCATGATGGCATCGGGTACGGTGTTGTCAGCCGATATCGAAGTGACTTCACTGCTCGATCATAATCCCTCCATCACCAACGATGGGCTCTGTACCCTGCGTGAAGCACTGGCTAACGCCGCCACCTTCAGCAGCCCGGACTGCGAGTTCGGTACCAAGGGCGAAGACCGAATTCTGTTACCTGCCGGTGATATCCAGCTAGTGGACACGCTGGTTATTCAGGGTGGCGCTGTGGAGCTGGTGGGTAAGGGCGTCCGTAATGCAGATGATGCGGAACCAGACGAGGAGGATACCGTTACGCGTATCCTGGGTGACGGGCAGAATCGGCTGTTCGAGGTGCGAGCACCCGTAAGTAACGGCCACCCCAGTGTGGCTTTTCGCTACCTCATATTGGAGGGTGGCAATGCCGCCGTACCGGGGGGGACACCTATTGGGGATCAAGGATTTGGTGGCGCGGTAATCACCGGTGGATCTGTAGTTTTTGATCGAGTAATTCTGCGTAATAACCATGCTGATCGCTCTGGTGGGGTCATCTATGTCCGGGCCAACGCCGGCAACGAAAAGCAGGTGTCATTCAACCGCGCCTATGTGGTGGGAAATGAGGCGGTTGAGTCCGGTGGGGTAATGTCAACCACCGCCCAGAATGGTGAAAATGTTCGCTTTGCCGCGGTGGATACGACATTCGAAAACAACAGTGCGAATGTTGAAGGCGGAGTTTTTGATTTCAATATTCCCACCGGGAATTTTGTCGCTTTTTCCAATAGTACTTTCGTGGATAACACTGCCCCGAAAGGTTCGGCGCTGGATCTAAGTGGTGTGGGCATTGATGTCCGCCTCATGAATCTAAGCCTCGTTAACAATGCTCCTGGAAATGGCATCGAATTGGGTGATTCTGACGCTGAGATCACGCTGGCTAACAGCATTGTTGCTGCCAGTGGGGCGAGTTGCTCAACCGGTACAGCAGTTTTGCTGGATAGCATTTATAACCTGTTCTCGGATGCTGCTTGCGTAGCGAGTGGTACCGATGAGAACAATGACGACATGGCTGGCGGCACCGCAGGCATGTCGGCTGAGACAAAAGGCGAGGCTGGAAGCTCGACGGATTACACGCCGCCTTATCTCCCGGCCCAGGATCTGACAGACCCATTGATTGTTGATGCGGGCAATGATGATGAGGAACTGCAATCGGGTACTGCTGCCCCCTTGCGCTGCCGCGCTACGGACCTGCGTGGTATAGCACGGACATCCGGTGGCCGCTGTGACCGGGGTGCTTTTGAATACCAGCAGATTACAGCTATTGATGATGAAGGTAATAACGAGCGGGCCCCAGACAGGCGGGTATTGGTAGATATCTTCGACAATGATTTGCCCAGCGACGGGGCCGAGATTCAGTTACTCAATGAAAATGGCGAGCTGATTGACAGTCGCTTTGTTTTCACCCCTGCTCAGCTCGATATAGTCGGCGAAGAGGAAGAGATCAACCCGGCCACGGGCTCCTACATCTATGACTCGGCAAGCCGTAGCTATGTGCTGGAAGGTAGTGGTACTCAGGCAGATGGTACCAGCATTGAGTTTGTCTGGGAGTTTTACAGCGAATCCGTTGATGGCTATGACGTAAAATGTGGCGAGCCACTTCCTCAGCGTTTCATTGATCGCAACCCGGATAATTATGATGACGGTGATGTGGCGGAAAACTGTGTGGTACTGTTCACACCCTCAAACAAGGGCTTTATTCCAGATGCTGATGATTCAACCAAGGATGCGGTTTGTGAAGCCCTGAATGATGATGAGAAAGAGACGCCGCGGTTGTTCTTTCTTTACCACTTTGAAGATAGTGCGGATCCTGCCCAGCAGTCCTTGGATGCTTCTGTGACTATGACGATCACCAACAAGGCGCCGAAAATAACCGGTCAGACCCGTGCCAGTCGCCCTGGTGAAGCGGTGACCTTCAAGATTGTTGCAGAAGATCCGGATGGCGATGAAAGTTCAATTAATTGGCCTACGCTCACGATCAAGAATGAGCCAAGTTTCGCTAAAAGAAACAGTGAGACAGGCGCTGTCCAGGGGGAGGGTATCATCATCGATTCTGATGCCAGAACCGTGACTTACATACCGGATAGTAATTTTAGCCCATTCAAAGACCGTTTCACCCTGGAAGTGGAAGATAAGTGCGGCAGCACTTCCTTGGCAGCGATGTTCACCATTACCTACCCGGGAGAACAGGAAGACAACAGCGCGGGCAGCTGGGGCTTTGGCCTGTTCTCCGGTCTGTCATTACTGCTCTGGCGCCGTCGGCGCCTTGCGGCGGCGTAGCAGGCTGCGCCGCAGCAGTTCCCAGATCAGCCCACCGGCCAGCATGCTGGTCAGCAGAAGCAGCAATTTGGGGATGTCCAGCAGTGTCCAGAACAGGATGTCGATGCTGGTGGGCTCCAGGTTCTGAAGCACGATAATTACCACCAGTAGCACCGCCAGAATCTGCAAGGCCCCGATCGGGTGGTTCACCAGCCAGCGCCCTGTTGTCTTGCCGCCACGGGCCAACTTGGAGGACTTGTGTTCGCTGTGCTCTTCCATGCCAGACTCCTGTTTTCTGATTGAATCGTTTCTTCCATCGTCCCCATCATGCCAGCTTCGGCCAATATGGCCAGACCTGTGCTTTGGTCTTACTCGTGCCACCCTGGGGACATGCCTATAATAGTGCTATCGCGGAAAGGAGAAGTGAATGGATATCAGTGCGGGTTGGGACCTGGTGGTGATTGGTAGTGGGCCGGCGGGTGAAGCGGCGGCCATGCAGGCGACCAAGAAAGGCCTGCGAGTTGCCATTGTCGAAGACCAGAAATCCCTGGGAGGCAACTGTACTCACTGGGGAACCATTCCTTCCAAGGCGCTTCGCCACCTGGTTCGCCAGGTGATCCGCACCCAACGCAATCCGCTGTTGCGCGGCATCATCAATCCCCGTGAAGTGCGTTGGCAGGATCTGATCGCCCGGACCCGTGAGGTGATCGATTCCCAGGTCCAGGTGCGCACTGACTTCTATATCCGTAACCGGGTGACGGTATTCGGCGGCCGGGGAGAGCTGCTGGGCAACAATGAAGTGAAGGTGGAGGACCGGGAAGGGCGGCTGCATCTGCTGAAAACCCGTAACGTGGTGATTGCCACTGGCTCACGACCCTATCATCCGGAGGATGTGAATTTCGAGCATCCCCGTGTCTACGACTCCGACACCATTCTCACCATGGACCATACCCCGCGCCATATCATTATCTATGGCGCCGGGGTGATCGGGTCGGAATATGCCTGCATCTTTACCGGCCTGGGTATCCGGGTTGATCTGGTGAATTCCCGACAGCATCTGCTGGATTTTCTGGATACGGAAATTTCCGATGCCCTCAGCTATCACCTGCGTGAGCAGGGCTGCACCATTCGCCAGGATGAAGAATATAAACGGGTTGTCGCCGATGACGATGGCGTCACCCTGGAATTACAGTCCGGCAAGAAACTGCGTGCGGATGCCTTGCTCTGGTGTAATGGCCGTTCCGGTAACACCCAGGACATGGGGCTGGACGCCGTCGGGCTGGAACCCAACAACCGTGGGCAGTTACAGGTCAACGAGCGCTACCAGACCAGTGTGGAAGGTATTTATGCCGTCGGCGATGTGGTGGGTTGGCCCTCCCTGGCCAGTGCTTCTTATGACCAGGGGCGCTTCTGTGCGGCGGCCATTGCCGGTGATGAAGTCCGGCAGGTGACCGACGTGCCTACCGGCATTTATACCATCCCGGGGATTAGCAGCGTGGGGCGCAACGAGCAGGAGCTCACCGAAGCCAAGGTGCCCTATGAGGTCGGACAGGCCTTCTTCCGCAATCTGGCCCGGGCACAGATCACTGGTGAGCGGGTGGGGATGCTGAAAATCCTGTTTCACCGGGAGACCCTGGCGGTGCTGGGCATCCATTGCTTCGGTTATCAGGCCATGGAAATCGTCCACGTGGGCCAGGCCATCATGCGCCAACCCGGCGAGCTGAACACCCTGGAGTACTTCATCGATACTACCTTCAACTATCCGACCATGGCGGAAGCGTATCGGGTGGCGGCGATCAACGGGATTAACCGGATCAGGCGGTGAGGGCAGTTAATAGTTAACAGTGAATAGTGAACAGTTTCGCGGAGCAGTTTATCTGTTCTGTGGACGCACGAGGCCGCGCCCGGAGTATGGGCGCGGCCTCGTGCATTTCAGACAGGGATGCGCTGGCACGCGCGCTATTAACTGTTCACTGTTAACTATTCACTATCTCTGCTGTTTCCCCGCCTCCATAAAGAATTCCCTATTGCGCTGCCGTGACTGACTGCTTTTCCGTATCAGCACATAGGTGGCGCCGCTGCCGCCCTGGTTCTGGGGGGCGGAATGGTAGGCGAGAACCAGATGGCTTTCTTCCAGCCAGTGCATCACATAGCTCTTCAGGAAGCCCGGACGTTCGCTATGGACGCCCTTGCCGTGGCTGATCAGGACGGAGCGCAGGCCCTGTTCGTGGGCTTTCATCAGAAACGCCTGTACCCGGTCACGGGCATCCATTAATCGCACCCGATGCAGATCCAGTACGTCCTGGGCATCGTATTTTCCCAGGCGTAATTTGCGGTATACGCCTTCCTGAACACCGTTTTTCTTGATCCCGACAATATCCGTCGGGCCAATCTGGGGGACCTGTTCCGGGACGGTGAGGGGGTTGCGGTCCTGGCGCTCGTCCATGACCGCGGCGCGGCGCAGCTGTTCACGAAGGCTGTCTGGTCGCTTGGTCCGGGGCAAGTTTGCGCGGTTATCCGGTTTGATCGGTGTCACATCCGCCATTTCCTGGCGGAACAGATCATCGTCATTGGTGGCCATGGAACTGCTCCACAAAACCCGTTAGTTCATGCTTGCATGGTACACAAAGCGGGCAGAAACTGGCAGTGAGACCCTTCCCGAGAGGTAATTATGGAGCGACGACGTTTCCGCAGGCCTCGACTGAGATTGAATGTGCGGGCTTCCATCGACCACAAGCCGGTGGGGCATGTTCTCAATCTGACCGACCAGGGTGTATGCCTTACCGGCCGTGGTGCACCTCCTCAGGGGAGTCAGCCACTACTGCTGCAATTGCCTCTACCTTTATTGGGGCACAGTGAATTGACCGTGATGGCGGAGCCTCGCTGGCATGATTACTTACCCAATGGGCATTGGCGAGGAGGGTTCAAACTCCAGTCAGATGAGATGACCGCTGCCGCGCTGACCACGCTTGCCAGTCGTTATGGCGATAATTAGCCAAAAGAGGGGGAGGGGCTTCATCCGTGAAGCCCGTTTTCAGACCTTGAGGCGAATGCCTCCCGGGAACAAACGCGTTTCAGTAAGGTCGTGAATCGCGACGCTCGCGCGGCTCACTTTTTTCCTCTGAATCGTGCCGATGTCGCTTGGCATCGCGTTTGCGACGTTCACGCTCGGCGCGCTCATGTTCTTCGTTCCAATCGTCCGGTTCATAGTCATCAAAATGTCGACGACCCATGGTGCTACTCTCTTTACAAAATTAAAGGGGTATCCAGTGCTTTATATAGCACTAATCCGGGAAAGGGAGAAGGGCCCGACGCACCATTTGTTGATGCGCCGGGCTGCCATTAGCGACCGTAAGTCTGGTCGAGGTAATCCAGAATGTCCGCGGACTCGAACAGTTCGGCACCGGTATTGGGGTCAACCAGGTAGGGAATGGCGATGCGGCCGGCCCGGTCCATCAAGGCGACCCGGTTGCGTTGGCGGGGCGCGTAGTTATCGAGAAGGCGGCGACGTACCGGCGGCAGCACCCAATCCTGCCACTGGTCCCGGCCGCATTGGCGAAGCAGGTAGGGCAGTTGCAGCTCGGTGAGGCGCTCGCGAACCAGACGGGCGAAGGGGCTGGCTTCGAAAGAGTAGAGTTCCAGTGCCTGTTCCGGCACCTGGCTGTCCAGGGCACGCAGCCCACGGGAGGCACGGGGCAGGGACGCGGACACGGCCGCCGCCGTGCGCAGGCTGCGGACCAGCCAGCGGCGGGGCGCCGGACGACCGCCATATTCACGGTACAGGTAATCGATGATATCGGCGGATTCGTAAAGCGCGGCCCCGGTATTCGGGTCCATCAGATAGGGGAACTGCTGACGTCCACCCAGGCGCTCCACCAGCGGGCGGAAACGCTCGCCGCCCTTGGGGCAGGGGAAAATCAGCACATCCAGGTCCAGATCGGTCAGTGCCTCGCGAACCAGACGGCAAAACGGGCAGCCTTCCATGTCATACAGCTCAAGGGGTTCCTGGGGCGTCCTGCGGTGGCCTTTGCTGGCAATGCCTCGACCCTGCTGCAGGGCGGAGGCGGCCAGGGAGCGCAGCACCTCGGTGTTATGGGACATAGCGAATTCTCCTGAAACGAATGTCCGGACCTTATCATCTCTCCAGCCCCTCGCATTGGCCGTCAAGACACCTTGCATATCAAGCGGTTAACCACTGCCCGTTCCGCTCACCCCGGCTGTTAACTCCTGTCATTGAGTGACGGGCGCGGGTAGGGCAATCTCTCGGGTCTACATTTGGCCGGTACCTGTCACTTTGTTAGGCATGATTGAACCCATGCATTGACAGGTGCCGCCCTTCACAACCCGTCAGCAGTGCTGACATCTGCCTGAGGCAAGAGGAAGGTTCCATGACCGAAGCCTATATTTACGATGCCATCCGTACTCCCCGTGGTCGGGGTAAAAAAGATGGCTCACTGCATACGGTGAAGCCGCTGGATCTGGTGGTCGGCCTGATCGATGAAGTGAAAGCCCGTTTCCCCAATATGGACACCAACCGTATTGATGATCTGTTGTTGGGTGTGGTTACCCCGGTGGGAGACCAGGGTGCCTGTATCGCCAAGACGGCAGCGCTGGCTGCGGGCCTGCCGGATACTGTGGCGGGTTATCAATTGAACCGTTTCTGTGCCTCTGGCCTGGAAGCGGTGAACACCGGTGCCCAGAAAGTGGCCTCTGGCTGGGATGACCTGATTCTGGCCGGTGGTGTGGAAGCCATGAGCCGCATTCCCATGGGTTCCGACGGTGGTGCCTGGGCCATGGATCCAATCACCAACTACAAGACCGGTTTCGTGCCCCAGGGCATCGGTGCTGACCTGATCGCTACCATCGAAGGTTTTTCCCGCCGTGACGTGGATGAATTCGCTGCCGAATCCCAGGCGCGGGCTGCCACTGCCTGGGAAAAAGGTTACTTCGGCAATTCCGTGGTACCGGTGAAGGATCTCAACGGGCTGACCGTCCTGGATCGTGACGAGCACGTTCGCGCTGGTACCACTGCCGATGGCCTGGCGGGTCTGAATCCGTCATTCGCCATGATGGGCGAAATGGGCGGTTTCGATGCCGTGGCCCTGCAGAAATACCACTGGCTGGAAAAGATCGATCACGTCCACCACGCCGGCAACTCCTCCGGCATCGTGGATGGCGCGTCACTGGTGGTACTGGGTAACGAGCAGGTCGGCAAGGACTACGGCATGAAGGCCCGTGGTCGTATTGTCTGCACCGCCATCAGCGGTGCCGATCCGACCATCATGCTGACCGGCCCGGGTCCGGCTGCCAAGAAAGCGCTGGCCAAGGCTGGCCTGAAAACCAGCGATATCGATCTGTGGGAAATCAACGAAGCGTTCGCCGCCGTGGCCATGCGTTTCATGAAGGACATGGATATCACCCCGGATGTGACCAACGTGAATGGCGGAGCTATCGCCATGGGCCATCCGCTGGGTGCCACCGGTGCCATGATCCTGGGAACCGCGCTGGATGAACTCGAACGTCGCGACAAGAAGTACGCGCTGTGCACCCTGTGTGTGGGCGGTGGCATGGGTATCGCCACCATCATTGAGCGTCTGTAAACCGCGTCGAACGAATTCGGAGAAATAAAATGAGTGAACAAACTGCTATCCGTTGGGAACAGGACGCGGACAACATCGTTACCCTGATTCTGGATGATCCCAACCAGTCCGCGAACACCATGAACGAGCTGTACGGTAAGTCCATGGCAGACACCGTGGAGCGTCTGGAAAAAGAGAAAGACAACATTGCCGGCGTCATTATCACCTCAGCCAAGAAGACCTTCTTTGCCGGTGGTGATCTGCGTGACCTGCTCAAGGCGAAAAAGGAAGACGGCCAAGTTTTTCTGGATAACGTGACCGAGATCAAGCGTCAACTGCGGGTGCTGGAAACCCTGGGCAAACCGGTTGTGGCGGCCCTGAACGGTACGGCCCTGGGCGGTGGTCTGGAAATCGCCCTGGCCTGTCATCACCGTGTCGCCATCAATGACAAGTCGGCCCAGTTCGGTCTGCCGGAAGTGACCCTGGGTCTGCTGCCCGGTGGTGGCGGTGTCACCCGCGTGGTGCGCATGCTGGGCATTCAGGATGGCCTGATGAAGGTGCTCATGCAGGGCCAGCGCATGAAAGCCGACAAGGCCCAGAAAGTGGGGCTGATCGACGAGCTGGCCGCCGACCGTGACGAAATGCTGGCCAAGGCCCGCGAATGGATCAAGGCCAACCCGAAGGCCCAGCAGCCCTGGGATCAGAAGGGTTACAAGATCCCCGGTGGCGACCCCAAGAATCCCAAGTTCGCCATGAATCTGCCGGCCTTCCCGGCCAACCTGAAGAAGCAGATCAAGGGTGCCAACTATCCGGCCCCGCTGGCCATCATGTCCGCAGCGGTGGAAGGGGCCCAGGTGGATTTCGACAATGCCTCCACCATTGAAGGTCGCTACTTCGTGTCCCTGGTTACCAGCCAGGTGGCCAAGAACATGATTACCGCCTTCTTCTTCAACCTGCAGGCGATCAATGCCGGTGCCAGCCGTCCCAAGGATGTGCCGAAATTCCGAGCCGAAAAAGTCGGTATTCTCGGTGCCGGTATGATGGGCGCGGGCATTGCCTACGTGACCGCTCGCAGTGGTGCCCAGGTGGTGCTGAAAGACATCTCCCAGGAAAACGCGGAGAAGGGCAAGGACTACTCCCGCAAACTGCTCGACAAGGAAATCTCCCGGGGCAAGATGACCGAGGAGAAGAAAGAGCAGATCCTGTCGCTGATCCACGCCACGGCAGACGCCAAGGATCTGGACGGGGTGGACTTCGTGATCGAGGCGGTATTCGAGAGCACCGAACTGAAGCACAAGGTTTTCCAGGAAATCGAGGATGTGGTGAAGCCCGATGCGGTGTTGGGTTCCAACACCTCGTCCCTGCCGATTACCGGTCTGGCCAAGGGTGTGAAGAAGCAGGACAACTTTATCGGTATTCACTTCTTCAGCCCGGTGGACAAGATGCCGCTGGTGGAAATCATTTCCGGCAAGGACACCAGCCCGGAAGCGCTGGCGAAAACCTACGATTACTGCCAGCAGATCAAGAAGACCCCCATCGTGGTCAACGATGCCCGTGGCTTCTTCACCACCCGCGTCATCGGTACCTTTGCCAACGAAGGCATTGCCATGCTGGGTGAGGGCATCAATGCCCAGTCCATTGAGCAGGCCGCCATGCAGGCGGGCTACCCGGTGGGCACCCTGAACCTGATTGATGAGATCAACATGGAAACCGCCCTGAAGATCGGCAAGGCGGCCCGTGACGATGCCAAGCGTGAAGGACTGGAGCTGCCGCCGGAGCATCCGTCGGAAGCGGTCATGAAGAAAATGGTCGAAGAGCTGAATCGCCCTGGTAAAGCCCAGGGTAAAGGCTTCTACGAGTACCCGGAAAACGGCAAGAAGCACCTGTGGCCTGGCCTGAAAGACGCCTTTGGCGGTGACAAGGAGATCCCGTTCGAAGATATCAAGGAACGGATGATGTTCGTGGAAGCCATCGAAGCAGTGAAATGCTTTGACGAAGGCGTGATGGAATCAGTGGCGGATGCCAATATCGGTTCTATCTTCGGTATCGGCTTCCCGGCCTGGACCGGTGGTGTGATCCAGTACATCAACCAGTACGAGGACGGCCTGCGTGGTTTCGTGGCCCGAGCCCAGGAGCTGGCCAAGCTGTACGGTGATCGCTTTAACCCGCCGGCTTCTCTGGTGGAGAAAGCGGAAAAGGGCGAAATCTACAAGTAACGAGGGTTTTGTCTGATAGAAAAACCCGGCCTTGTGCCGGGTTTTTTTATGCCTGTACGTTGCGCCGATACAGGGCTAGCGAGGCCCTACCCAGAAGTGCGGGTTGCAGGCCACTTCCCAAAGATGACCATCCGGGTCGGCAAAGTAGCCGGCGTAGCCGCCCCAGTCGGTGGGCTGGCCCGGCTTGATCCGTTGTGCGCCGGCTTTCTGAGCCTGGGCGAGAAGTCGGTCAACCTGCTGGGGGCTTTCCACATTGTGTGCCATCGCTACACCACGAAAACCCTCGCCTGCTGCTTCAACGCCAGCATCAGCGGCAAGGTCGTCATGACCGAACAGCCCCAGCCAGGTGCCGTTCAATTCAAAGAATGCCACCGGCGCATCGTCGGGCATGGCTCGGCGGGGCAGGCCCAGGCCCTGTTCATAAAAGCGGATAGCCGTCGTCAGGTCCCTGACGCCAAGGGTGATCATGCTGATACGTGGTTCCATTGAAATCTCCTGTTTGCGCAGATCACGCTGCCCTTTATGCTCAATACGGTATATCCAAGGGAGTGTGTATGGAACTGGATCGCTTTGGTTGGCCTTCTGGGCCCACCCTCAACGTGCAGAGTTTGCCAACAGATTTCCAGGAGCCGCCGCAACAGGATCTGGATACCGTGCTGGACAGTCTGCACGAATACCAGCGGCGACTGTTTGCCAATCGACGCCACGCGGTGCTCCTGGTGGTGCAAGGGCTGGACGCTGCCGGCAAGGACAGCCTGATTCGCACTCTGGCCCGGGCCATGGACCCGGCTGCGTTCCGGGTCCATGCATTCAGCCGCCCGCTGGGTGAAGAGGTGGACCACGATTTTCTCTGGCGGGTATGGCGGCACTTGCCGGCCAGGGGCGAAGTGGTGGCCTTTAATCGCAGCCATTACGAATCCGTACTGGCCGAACGGTTGTGGCCGGTCACCGAGCACAGCAGTGATGACTGGCCGCTGAAATACGAAGCCATCAACGCCTTTGAGCAGCATCTGCACCGGGAGGGAACCCGGATCATCAAGATCTGGTTGCACACCTCGCAGGAAGAACAACGCCGCCGGCTGCTGAAACGGCTGGATAAGCCGCGCAAGCGCTGGAAGTTTGATACGGCAGATGTGGAGAGCTGGTTGGCAAGGGACGCCTACTTGTCGCTGGTAAACGAGACTCTGACGGCAACGCATACCCTTCATGCACCCTGGCATCTGATTCCCAATGATGACAAGAAAAATGCCAGAGCGGCAGTGGCGGCGTTGCTCCTGTCCACGCTGAAAGAGCTGGCGCCGGAGTATCCGCAGGAAAACTCCGAGTGTATCGAGCACTACCGGAAAGTGTTGGCGAACCCGAATGATTGAATCACCGCGATGAACAGTGTGCTCACGATGATTGCCGGACTGGGCCTGTTCCTGTTTGCCATGCAACTGGTGGAACAGGCGGTGCAGACCCTGTTCAGCGAAAAGGCCTCCCGGTGGCTACAACGTTCCACCAATACCACCCTGAAAGGGGTAGTGGCAGGGGCCCTGATTACCGCCGTGATGCAGAGTAGTTCCCTGGTCGGGCTATTGGTGCTGGCATTTGTGTCAGTGGGGATACTTCCCCTGCGCCATGCCATGGCGGTGATGCTGGGCGCCAATCTGGGCACTACGGTAACCGGCTGGCTGGTGACGCTGCTCGGTTTCAAGCTCTCGCTGTCCGCAGTCAGCCTGCCGCTGGCAGGGGCCGGTGCACTCTGCTACGTGCTCCTGCCGAAAGGCCTGTGGCGTTCTGTCGGCCTGTTTCTACTGGCTTTCGGTTTGCTGATCTTCGGCCTGGATACCATGAAGGTGGCGGTGGAAGGCGTCGGGCAGCGCTTTGATGTGAGTTGGCTGCAGGGTTATCCGCCGGTGGTGTATCTGCTGGCCGGGGTGCTGCTGACTGCTATTATCCAGTCCTCGTCGGCGGCCATGCTGATTACGTTGTCGGCGCTCAATGGTGGTCTGATTGCCTTGCCGGAAGCACTGGCGCTGGTGATTGGTGCGGATCTGGGAACCACCAGCACCCTGCTGCTGGGGGCGATCAAGGGATCAGTCCAGAAGAAGCAGGTGGCGGCTTTCCATGTGTTTTATAACGTGGGAACAGCGCTGTTGGCCTTCCTTTTGATCATGCCTGTATGGCCCAAGGTGTCCGGCATGCTGGGTATCAGTGATCCACTATATGGATTGGTGGCTTTCCATACGGGCTTTAACCTGATCGGGATTGTGGTGTTTGCGCCGTTACTGGGTGCCATGGAGCGGAGCATTGAAAAGCATATCGGCAAGCGAGGGCACCATGATCTGTTCGCTGATATCAGTCCGCAATCAGTGGAGCCAGCGCTGTTGGTGCTGGGCCGTGAAACTGACAGCCTGATCGAACGGATCAGGCACTACTGCCGTTATCCCCTGCAGGGACGTTCCTTGTCCCGCTTCCTTGAGGAATACGGGCAGGTGACGGATCTGGAAATGCAACTGGCCGACTACGCCAACCGGCTGGCCCAGCAGCCCATGACCGAGGGGCAGGAACAGCGCCTGCGACGTTTGCGCGCCCGGGTACGCGAAGCCGTTTATGCCTTGAAGGCGCTCAAGGATGTGGCGGATGATCTGGCGCTACTGGCAGAAAGTCGTGATCCCGGCTTGCAGGGCTTCAGTGAACAGATCCTGCTTGCGCTGGAGAGACTTTACCAGTCACCACGCTGCGCGGACCTTGCGGAACAGCATCGCCAGGCCATGGAGCAACTTCACCGCGAAGCCTATTCATTGGTGGCAGATGCCCGTGTGCGGGGTATCAGCGTGCTGAATCTGGCCAGGGAGGTGGATGAAAGTGGTCGCCACTGGCTGCGAAGTCTGGCGGTGACGGAGGGTACTGTGACGGGGCTGGAGTCAGGCTGACGCGCCGGAGGGGGTCAGGTTGTTATCGGCGGCAAGCTGGGTAAAGGCCGTGTCCAGCCAGCGTCGCAATTCACTGGGGCGCAGGGGTTTGGGCATCAGGGTCTCACCACCGGCGTCCAGACACTGTTGCCGGTAGGCCTCACTATTGTTGCCGGAGATAAACAGTATGGGGGTCTGACCGTTCTGGTTACGAATTTCCCGGGCCACACTGAAGCCGTCAAGCGTCGGCAGTTCCACGTCCAGGATCAATAGATCCACGTTCCGTTGCCGGTAGAGGCGTAACGCCGCCTCACCGTCGGCTGCCAGTACATATTCATGGCCCAGCTCTTCGATGATACGGCAGATGATCAGACTGACAGCTTTATTGTCTTCGACAACGAGAACATTCATGAATGATTTTGTAACGTAACGGCGCGCTGATAACAAGGGTGAAAGACACGTCAAGGTAGTTTTTGTTATCTCAGCGTACAATGGCGCGACCGGATTGGGTAAACACTATGTCAATTATGGTCAGTTTCTTTATTATTGGCGATCCGGATTCCGGTCAGAGGATTCGAGATACAAGCCCGATGGACAAGAACGCTGAACGGGTAACGATTTCGGGATACTGAAGAAGCGGTTGAGCCGCTTTTTGGCATTGCCAATGGTGTGAGGGTGGCGGTCGATGTACCAGCGCAGAACAATCAATATCAATCGCGTAGTAAAGTTGCTCCAGGGGGCGGCCCGGTCTGGTGCCAGCATTCCCGATCTGCTTGATCAGTGCGACATCCCCCGGCAGTTGCTTGATGACCCGAACGGCACGGTTGAGCGCGACACCTTTATCAAGATGATGCTGCTGATCATGCAGCAGACCCAGGACGAGTTTCTCGGGTTCGGCCAGGGGCGAAAATCCAAGCCCGGTACTTTTTCCATGATGGCCCACGCGGTGATTAACTGCCCGACCCTGGGGGCGGCCATTGAGCGGGGTATCCGTTTTTACGATCTGTTCGAGCTGAGCATGCACTCCCGAATCGAGCGGGAAGGGGACATCGCCCGGCTGGTGGTCAAGGCCGATCCGCGCCTGGATTTCCGGGAAGTGATCATTGAGACCTCTCTGTTTGTCTGGCTGCGCTTCATGAGCTGGCTGGTGGGTAAGGCCATTGAGCCTCAGCTGGTAAAACTGGATTACACGGACGTGAGAAACGATGAAGAACACCGTTTTTTGTTCGATTGCCCCATCGAGTACAGCGCCGACGAGAATGCGGTGAGCTTTCGAGCAGATTTCCTGGATCTTCCCCTGGTGCAAAACGAGCTGTCTCTTTCCAAGTTTCTCAAGGACTCCCTGGCCCAGTTGTTCGATGGCAATATCCACAATGTGGGCCTACCGGCACAGATCCGGGCGATCATCTCCAACGAATACGGCAACAGCTTCCCCGATTTCACGGAAATCTGCGGTAAACTCAACATGACGCCGCAAACCCTGCGCCGCCGGCTGAAAGAGGCCAATACCAGCTACCAGGAAATCAAGGACTCCATCCGCAAGGATGCGTCAGTCTATTACCTGTCCAAGCCGGATCTGAGCATCGATGAGATTGCCCTGCTGATGGGCTTCAGTGAAGCCAGCTCTTTCCACCGTGCTTTCAAGAAGTGGACGGGCAAGACCCCATCCAGCTTCCGCAAGGAGCATTTCGGCGTCAGTCATTAATCTGCCCGATTACCAGGACCCGCAATGACAGTGCAAGACGCCAACACGGCCCGCCTGCTGGTAACCTGCCCGGACAAGCCGGGCATTATCAGCGCCGTCAGTACCTTTCTGTTCAACCACGGTGCCAACATCACCGACTTCGACCAGCATTCCAGTGATGCCCGGGGTGGCACGTTCTTTTTGCGGCTGGAATTCCAGACCCCGGAGCTGGACTGCTCCCGGGAGGCGCTGCGTAACAATTTCGCCAGCCGGGTGGCCGAGCCCTACGGCATGCAGTGGCAGATCAGCTATGCCAGCGAGAAAAAGCGCATGGCAGTGCTGGTGTCACGGCATGACCACGTGATCATGGATCTCTTGTGGAGAACCTCGCGGGGAGATCTGCCGGCCACCATTCCCATGGTGATCAGCAATCATGATGATCTGCGCGGCGAAGTGGAGCGATTCGGTATCGACTATCACCATATTCCGGTGAACGGCGATAACAAGGCCGAGGCAGAAGCGAAAGCGCTGGAGTTACTGGATGGCAAGGTGGACGTGATCGTGCTGGCTCGCTATATGCAGATATTGAGCAGCGAGTTCGTTTCCCATCACCCGCACCGCATCATCAATATCCACCATTCCTTTCTACCTGCCTTTGTGGGGGCCAACCCGTATCAGCAGGCCCATGACCGCGGTGTAAAGTTGATAGGTGCCACCAGCCACTATGTGACGGAAGATCTGGACCAGGGTCCGATCATCGAGCAGAACGTGCAGCGGGTCAGTCATAGACATTCCGCTGACGAGCTCAAATCGCTGGGGCAGGACGTGGAACGGCAGGTAATGTTGCGCGCAGTACGCTGGCACCTGGAAGACCGGGTCATCGTTGATGGCAACAAGACCGTGGTGTTTGTGAAGTAGCAGCACACTCCTATCTGCGATGACGTGAAAAAACGGTGCGTTGTTGGAGCTTTGCTTGCAAAGCGAAGAAGGCTGCTCCCATGCGCTTCGCCTTGAAAGCATGGCTCCAACAGCATTTCCGGGTCAGTTGGAATACCGTAGTCCCACCCCGAAGGTACCGAAGTGCTCGGATTCCAGTTGCGTTTGGCGGTAATCCGCGGTGACAGTCAGCTTGTCCACTACCGGGATGGCCAGACCCACGCCGAGGTAGGGCGCAATACCGCTCTGGCTGTCGCTGCTCGGGGCTTCCGTCAGTGACACCACGGTGTCGCCATTATTATCCAGCAGGGTGCGCTGCTGACGGTTTTCCAGTTCGAAATCGTAGATGTAGGCGCCGCCTTTCAGGTACACCCAGCGTTTTGTCTGCCAGAGCACTCCCACGGTGAAGCCATTTATTTCCAGCGAATCTTCCTCGCTGATGCGGACACTGCTGGCCCCGGCACCCTGTTCGGACACGGTTGGGGCTCGCTCAAATTCACTGTCGATGGAATCCTTGCTCTGACGCAGGAAACCCGCTTCCAGTCCCAGACGGGAATAACCGCCCAGATCGACACTGTTAAGCCACATACCAATGCGAATATCCAGTCCGTCAGTAGTGTCAAAGCCATAGGGTGCCAGGTCGGCACGCAGCATTTGCGCTTCGGCGTAGAAATCCACATCCGGTGGTGCCAGTTCTTCTTCGGCGTGTACAAAGGGGGAGAGCAGGGCGGTGCCAAGGCCCAGGGTCAGCGGCAATATTGTTTTCATTATTGATCCAGCCGTTGTGATAAGGACAATGTGCCACATTGTAACCACCGCGAGACCGACATGCACAGTGACTTGCAGCACGACCATGATGAAACCCTGCTGGGGTTGTGCCGACCCGGCTTCGAGAACGATCTGGCCGCGGAGCTGAACTACCATGCGGCAGAGCAGATGGTCGGCGGTTATCCGCGTACCGTCCCGGATAGTGGCTATGTGCTCTGGCACAGCCAGCAAGGCTCCATGGCGGCATTGCTGCAGAGCGGGCTGATTTTTGCCCGCAGCCTGAGCCTGGCAGAGGGCCAGTTCGTGGATATCGGCGACGACCGGATCGCCGAACTGTGGCCGTTATTGAAACAGGCGGCCCCTTTCAGCGAAGTGTTTCTGGAGCACCCGGACACCAACGATGGTCGCGAGATGCAGCGTTTTCTGCGGGGCTTTCGCAAGGCGCTGGAGCCTCGCCTGAAAAAAGCCGGCCTGCTGAAACCCGGTGCCCGTCAACGGGTGCACCTGTTCTTCAGTGATTCCCACAATGGCTGGGTGACCAGCAGCCCGACTGCTGTGCCGTTGGCCGAAGGCGGGGTACGGCGACTAAAACTGCCGGCCGAAGCGCCCAGCCGTTCGGCACTCAAGGTGGAAGAAGCGCTGCTGCGCTTTTTCGGCAGCACCGACAGCCTCACTGCGAAAACAGCCGTGGATCTGGGCGCCGCTCCTGGCGGCTGGAGCTGGCAACTGGCCCGCCGTGGCATCAAGGTGCAGGCGGTGGATCATGGCAAACTCGATGCCCGTCTGCTGGATGAATACCCGGTGGAACATATCCACGGTGATGCCTTCACCTGGCGGCCCCGCAGCAGTGTGGACCTGGTGGTCTGCGATGTGGTGGACAAGCCGGCACGGACCCTGCAGCAGATGGAAAAGTGGCTTACCCAGGGCTGGTCCCGGGCGGCCCTGTTCAATCTCAAGCTGCCCATGAAGCGCCGTTTTCAGGAGGCGTGGCAATTGCTGGAAAAACTGACCGCTGCCATGGAACGCCATGAGCATCTGGGCGTCCCCGAGATCAAGGCGGCACAGCTTTACTACGATCGGGAGGAAATCACCGTGTGGGCCGCGTTCCACCGGGATTACTGATCATGTCAGCACAGCGTGTCTCCTCAACAGGGACTCCAGCCCTGTTTGTCACCCTGGGCATGCTGTATTTCGCCCAGGGGCTGCCTGCTGGTCTGCTGGGTAAATCCATGCCGGCCCTGGCCCGGGACGCAGGCCTGTCACCGGAATGGATTGGTCTGCTGGCGCTGCCGGCGTTGCCCTGGGCACTGAAGTTTCTCTGGGCGCCCTGGGTGGACCGCTGGGGCAGTGGCAAGCCCAATCACCGCAAGCGCTGGGTTCTTGCCTGTGTGTTTGCGGTGATGCTGGTACTGGCCATCACTGCCTTGTTTCCCCGCGAATGGTTGTTTGGTCCGGGCTTTGCGTTGCTGGTGGCCCTGCTTTTCCTGCTCAACCTGTTCAGCGCTACCCAGGATATTGCCACCGATGGCCTGGCCACTCGCTTGCTGACGCCGGACCTGCGTGGGCTGGGGAACAGCATTCAGGTGAACGGCTACAAGATCGGCATGATCCTGGGCAGTGGCGCCTTGCTGATCATGGTCGGTCGTTGGGGCTGGCAGGGCACCCTGGCAAGCCTGATTGTGGCCCTGCTGTTGGTGGCACTGGTTGTCTGGCGATTTCGCGAGCCCCGGGAGCAGATCAAACCCCGTCGACCCGTGACGTTGCGCTGGTGGCGCCGGCAACTGACTCTGTTCTGGTGGCGGCCAAAGATGGCAGTGTGGCTGGTGATCCTGCTGGGCTACAAGGTTGGTGACGGGTTCGGTACCCGCATGATCAAACCCTTTCTGGTGGACCGGCAATGGAGCCTGGAAGCCATCGGCCGTCTGGACCTGGTGTCATCCCTGGTGGGGTTGGCCGGGGCGGCTCTGGCGGGTGTACTGATGATGCGGCTGTCGCGCAAACTGGCCTTGTTCGGCTTTGCCGGCTTGCAGGCCTTGTCGTTTCTGGGCTGGTGGATGGTGGCCAGCAGCGAGGCGGACCACTGGATCTGGCCGGTCGCCCTGTTCGAGCAGTTCGCTGATGGCCTCTCCACCGTGGCCCTGTTTGTGCTGATGATGGATTACTGTCGCAGCGGCCACGAGGGCAGTGACTACACCATGCAGGCGTCGGTGCAGCTTTTTGCGGTGGGGGCCTTCACCCTGGCCAGCGGTTTCAGTGCGGCCTGGCTGGGGTACGCCGGCCACTTCCTGCTGGCTGCGATTCTCTGCTCAGCCGTTATAATGGCCGCCTTTTTCTGGCAAGCGCCCCTTGATGGCAACGCACAAAAGGTAACTCCATGAGCCATGACGCCCAACACCACCTCGATGCCACCGGCCTGCTGTGCCCGGAACCGGTGATGATGCTGCACAACAAGGTGCGCGACATGGCCCCCGGAGAGGTCCTGGAAGTGCGCGCCACCGACCCGTCCACTGAGCGGGACATCCCCAAGTTCTGCCAGTTTCTTGGCCATACGTTGTTGGGGCAGGAGCAGGAAGGGGAGCTTTGGGTGTATTGGATACGGAAGAAGCAGTGAACAGTTAATAGTTAACAGTGAATAATTGCGCGCCCAAGCGCATTGAAAGTTGAACGCAAAGAGGCCGCGTCCATGGCTAGGACGCGGCCTCTTTGCGTTGTGGATTCGCTCACGGATCAATCCGCGTAGCTGTTCACTATTCACTGTTAACTATTAACTGTCTTTTCAACTCCTTGCCAGCATGGCCACCGCCGCCAGTGCTTCCGGGTCGCGTTCTTTCAGTTTGTTGGCGATGCCGTGTTGAAAGAAGTACCGAAAGTCCGGCAACTGTTGGGCCTGAATCAGGCATTTGGCGCCGGGTAGCACCGGGGTTTCCATGGAACCGGATTCGTCGGCCACCATGGCGGCCAGGCTGCCGTCGGCGGTCAGCCGCCAGCTCACCACTTCCATCAGGCTGATGGTGTGGAAGTCATCTTCGGAAAATACCGCGTGGGTCCCGATGGTGTCGGGGATTTCCTGAATCGTCTGGTGGCCGGGCTGGGGCTTGCCAAAGAAGCCCAGTGCCGCATCCAGCTCCTGCACCTTGTGCTCCGGGGCATCAATGAACAGGTAATCGCTTTCCGGCAGACGGTAGCCTTCCCAGCGACCGTTCAATGGATCGGCCAGGGCCATAGCGGTCACCGGCTCTTTCAGCCAGGGCACCATGGCCACGGTGTCGCCGTTGGCAAGGCGGGCCCAGGCCAGGATTTTCAGGGAGAAGAGTTTGTCCGGGTGATGATCATTGGCGTACAGCAGCTCAATGCCATCGTATTCCGGGGAAAGGCGCAAAATGGGGGGCTGTGCCGCTTTGCGGCGTGGAGAGAAAGGAACCACATTGTTCCCGCCAGGGTGTTGCCGGTGAGCCTGAGTCATGGGCACCTCCCGGTACAAGTCCTTGGCGCCGCCAGCCCGACACACAGTGTTCGTTCTGCACGGCCCGTTAATTCACGTTAGCCTGTACGGGGCGGCCATGCAACCCGCTGCAGATAACCGGTTTATCGTGGCATTTTTCTTCAGGAGGCGTATGTGCAGTGTGAGTATTATTTTGCCTATGGCTCGAACATGAACCCGGGCCGTATGGCGGTGCGCGGCATGCGTTACCGGGAATCCATGGCGGCGCGGCTGGATGGTTGGGGGCTGGCATTCAACAAGCGGGCCCATGGCAAACAGGGCATTGCCTACGCCAACATCGTGCCCATGGAGGGCGTGGTGGAAGGGGTGCTATACCGCTTGCGCGACCATCGGGAAATCGAGCGGATGGACCCCTATGAAGGGCACCCGGTCCGTTACCGCCGTGAATGCCTGCCGGTGCTGACGGGCGCAGGGGAGATCCCCACCTGGGTCTACATTGCCAACCCAGACTGGCAGGCGGACAACCTGAAACCGGAGCGCTGGTATCTCAATCATCTGTTGAGCGGTCGCCCTTGGTTGACCGACAGTTATTACCGAAGGCTATTGCAGGTGCCGGTGTTTCAATCGTAGGCGCCTGCCGGACGATAAACCGGTTGTGGGGTACGAGAAGCGAAAGCCTGGCCTTCCGGTTTTGTATTTGGCTAACGCGCCATTTATTCGCAAGCAATGAGAGTGACGATCCTACAGGCGGTGATCATAACGCAGGGTGGATTAGCCTAAGCGTAATCCTCCTGTGCTTTCTCCTCCCTCGCCGAGCCATCGTCGTACCGAAACAATGGTGGATTACGCCTAGGCTAATCCACCCTACGGGAGACGCCGGAGAGGGATGATGTCAGGTGGTTGGTGACAAGCTTTGTTGCATCCGCCAGCGCAGTCGCCAGCCGAGCAGAATGGCGGCCACGGTGAGACCAGCTACCAGACCGATCCAGAACCCAGCCGGGCCCATGGGCTCACCGAACCAGTGGCTCAGACCCAGGCCGTAACCCAGCGGCAGGCCCACCCCCCAGTAGGCGAACAGGGTCATGATCATCGGCCAGGCGGTATCCTCGAAGCCGCGCAGGCAGCCGTTGGCGCATACCTGCAGGGCGTCGGATACCTGGTATAACGCCGCGAACAGCAACAGATAGGTGGCCAGTTCGATCACGTCCCGGTTATTGGTATAGATATGGGGGATCCAGCCTCTTGCCAGTACCAGCGCCGCGGCTGCCGTCACCCCCACCACCGTGGTAATGCACAGTGCCACCTGCACCGCGTGGCGCAGGCCAGGCTCGTCGTGGCGCCCCCTGGCATGGCCCACGCGGACCGAGGCGGCCAGGGAAAAGCTGAGCGGCACCATGAAAATCAGCGAGGTGAAGTTCAGGGCGATCTGGTGGCTGGCCACGATCTGGGCGCCCAGGCTACCGATCAGCAGCGCAATCACGGCAAAGATGCTGACCTCGAAAAAGATCGACAACCCCACCGGCAGACCCAGACGCAGCATGTATCCCAGGCTGGCTATTTCGAAGTGGCGCCGGCGCAGATTCAGTGGGGCGTGCTGGTACACCGGGTGGCGATGGGTATAAAACAGCATCATCAGCGCCATGGACCACATCACCAGGGAAGTGGCCCAGCCACAGCCCACGCCTCCCATGGCAGGGAAGCCCAGCTTGCCGTAGATCAGTACATAGTTACTGGGAATATTGATCAGCAGGCCGATCACACTGATCAGCAACACCGGGCGGGTGTGATTCATGGATTCGGTGTAGCTACGGATTGCCAGCATCAGGGCGGCGCCGGGCATGCCCCAGCTGAGCGCATCCAGATAGCCGCTGACCAGTGGACGAATGGCTGGGTCCACGTCCATCCATACCAGTACCGGGGCGATGCTGCGCAGAATCAGGGCGCAGAGAATCCCCAGCCCCAGGCCCAGCCAGATGCCCTGCTGGGCGAGCGGGTTGATGCGATGGTAAGCTTCGCCGCCGAGATGGCGGGAGAGAATCGGCGTGGCGCTCATCAGCACGCCGGTCATGAACAGGAACAGGGGCACCCAGATACTGGCACCCACCGCCACCGCCGCCAGATCATTGGCACTGACCCGACCGGCCATCATGGTGTCCACAAAGCCGTTGGCGGTCTGGGCCAACTGGCCGCCAAGAATGGGCAGGGCAAGTGTGAGCTGGGCGACGAGCTCCTGACGACGGGATGACATAGGCGCGACGAATCTTATGGGTGATCTTGGCGGTAAGCCACAGGGCCAAACGAAGGCGGCTACCATACCGCAAAGCGCTGTCCGGGGGCACCGTAGCGACGACCTGGACAGACTGTTTAGGGCCACTTTTTTTCCTTCCTACGCCACCGTGCTGGAAGGCGGCGCGGACGAGCCCCTGTATCGTCCGGGCAATCCCCATCGTATCTGCTATACCCGCGATTATTTCCGCAGCGCCCTGCACGAAATCGCCCACTGGTGCGTGGCAGGCCCGGCGCGCCGGCAGCAGGAAGATTATGGCTACTGGTACGCCCCGGACGGGCGCAATGCCGCACAGCAGGCAGAGTTCACCCGGGTAGAAGTCTTGCCCCAGGCCTATGAAGCGCTTTTCTGCGCCGCTTGCGGCCATCCGTTCAGGGTGTCACTGGATAACCTGAATGGGGATGCGGGGGATGAAAGGGACTTTGCCATGAAGGTCAGGGAGAAGGCGCTTTCCTTACTGGAAAACGGCCTTCCCGAACGCCCCCGACTCTGGTGTCAGGCCTTAGCAGATTTCTACGGTCGGACGTCTATTTCCCTGGAGGAGGGACTTGGCGAGGTTTTTGATTGCCCTTGATCAGTGGACTGGAGCGTTTCAGTTAACAGTGAATAGTGAATAGTTAACAGCGACGCGACCAGGCTTTTCTGGTGCTGAAACGAAAGAGGCCGCGCTCAAATCATGGGCGCGGCCTTTTTCGTTGCAGATTGTGCTGACCTGTGGCGCGAGCTATTAACTGTTCACTGTTAACTATTCACTGCCCTTAAAGTCTGCCGCTGCGTTTCAGCATTAAATACAGGTTGTTGAGCTGCGCCGGCATGTGCTGCGGGGTGGTGGCGGTGACCAGGGCGCCGGCGTGGCGCAGGCGGGTGTGCAGATCGTGGCGGGCTTGCTGTTCCTGGGCGTCGGCGCACACTTGCAGGGCGCGGTCGAAATCATTGCCTACCGGCTGGCGGGCCAGTTGTTCCTGCTCTGGCAACAGCATGTCTGCAATCAGCACCAGATGGTGGCGGCGCAGCAGCGATACGGCAGTCATCAGGTCGTCCAGGTCTTCCTGCTGCAAGCGAGTGACCAGTACCACCAGGGCGCGGCGTCGGCTGCGGCGGACCAGTTGCCGGGCAGCCAGGCTGAAGTCACTGGCATGGTGGCTGGGGTGCAGGTCGTAAAGCCCGTTGAGCAGATGGTTGATGCCCTGCTGGCCTTGTACCGGGGGCAGCCAGCGCGGCTGGTCGCCGGAAAACAGCATGGCGCCGGCCTTGTCCTTCTGCTTGAGTGCGCTCCAGGCCAGCAGCAGGGCGGCGTTGAGAGCGTGGTCGAAGCCGGTCAGGGCGCCCACCGGCATCCCCAGGCGGCGCCCGCCATCCAGCATCACCAGTACCTGTTGATTCTGCTCGTCCTGATATTCCCGGCTGATCAGGCTGCGGCGCCGGGCGGTGGCCTTCCAGTCGATCTGGCGCAGGCTGTCACCGGGGTGATATTCCCGTAGTTGATGAAACTCCATGCCTTCGCCTCGGCGCGGTTGCAGGCGGGTGCCGGTGAGCAGGTGAGCATGGTTGGCATCCAGTCCACTGTGGCTGAGCCGGGAAAAGTCCGGGTACACCGGCACGGTGCAGGCGGCGCCGCATACCTTGCGCACCCGCCACAGCTTCAGTCGGCTGGGGAACCAGAACACCAGATCGCCAAATTGCACCGGGCCGCGGCGGCTAGGCCGGTAGTGATAGGTCAGCTCGGTCAGTTCTTCTTTGGCTCGCTGCAGGGTGGCCGGCAGGCCGGTGTGGGGATCGTCGCCGGGGTGCTGATCGGCCAATTCCACGCTGTCCGGCAGGCTTGCGGAGGTGACCCGCACCCGTACCGGGTGCGGTTGCTGAACCGACAGGGCGGTGGGCAGCTCCCGTTGTGCTTGCGGGGCGGGCAGGCGGCGGGCGTGCCACAGGTCCAGCAGGGCAATCACCAGAGTCAGGCCGCCAAGCGCCCACCACAGGGCTACGGCGAGAATCCCCGGTATGACCAGCAACGGCAGGGCCAGTAGCGCCCAAAGGCCGGTGAGCAGGAGAAAACGCGGCGCCGGCTTCATTGCTTCGGCGCTTCCACCTGTTCAAGCAGTCGACCCAGGGCGGTTTCCGGGGTCTGGCCTTCGATTTCCGCATCGGCACTGAGCTGGATACGGTGGCGCAGGACCGGGCGGGCCACCTGCTGCACATCGTCCGGGGTAACAAAATCGCGGCCCTCGAACAGGGCCTGTACCCGGCTGGCCCTGGCCAGGGCGATGCTGGCACGGGGGCTGGCACCGTGGCTCAGGCCGCTGAAATCCCGGGTGGCACGCACGATGCGCAGGGCATAATCGAGGACTTCGTCGTCGATCAGCACGCTGTCGCTAAGGGACTTCATGGCTTTCAGGCCAGCGGCATCAGTAACCGGCCTCAGGCTGTCCACATCCAGGCTGGCGCGGATGGTGCCGTCCAGCACCATGTTGACCAGACGGGTTTCGTCGGCGTGATCCGGGTAGTCGATCAACACCTTGAACAGGAAACGGTCCAGCTCCGCCTCCGGCAGCGGGTAGGTGCCTTCCTGGTCCAGCGGGTTCTGGGTGGCCAGTACCATGTAGGGTTCGTTCAGGGTGAACGCCTTGCCTTCGATGGTGATCTGCCGCTCCTGCATCACTTCCAGCAAGGCTGCCTGGGTCTTGGCCGGAGCCCGGTTGATTTCATCGGCCAGAAGCAGTTGCGTAAAGGCGGGGCCGCGGCGAATGCGGAACTGCTCACTCTTCTGATCGTACATGGCGTGGCCGGTCACGTCCGTGGGCATCAGGTCCGGGGTGAACTGGATACGGTTGAAATCCAGCTCCAACACCTTGCCCAGGCTACGCACCAACAGGGTCTTGCCAAGTCCGGGTACCCCTTCGATCAGCACGTGGCCACCGGATACCAGGGCGATCAGCACTTCGCGAACCACCTGGCGTTGGCCGATCAGCACCTGATTGAGGTGGTGTTCAATATCCTGGGCCAGGCGGGCAGCCTCGGCCAGGGTAGTGGGCTGTGTCATGTTTCACTCCTCAGTGCTTGCAGCAGGGCCACCTGCTGGGTGAGCTGGTCGCGGTTTGCCGGGGGCTGTGTCAGCGCATGCTCAAGTTGTGCCACGGTGACGTTCAGATGCGTGGCGGCGCGCTTCAGGGCCTGCTGGCGCTGGTGATGGTAACGGTTGAGTCGGGCTTGCGCCTGCTGACGCAGGGCGGTGAGCAGGGTGCCCTGCTGTTCGGTGCGCCACTGGAAGTAGCCACTGGCGTGCAGATGCTGCAGGTAGTCCCGGTTGTTGTCTTCGGCCACCGGCTGAATCGGGCCGCGGCGGGGAATGCGTGACCATAGCCACAGGGCGACAAGCAGCAGCAGGGCGGTGCCCAGTTCCGGGGCGCGGAGCCATAGCCATTGCAGCAGTGGCGGCATGGCCACGGAGCGCACGAACCAGACCGGTTCGTTGCCGGTGAGCCAGGCCAGCAGCCAGGCGTGGTCGAAATAATGCAGATTGTGGTTGTCCCACAGCCCCAGGTCGGTGAGTACGGTGACCTGGCCGTCGCCCAGGGATAGCTGGACCAGCTGGCTGCCGTAATCGTTGTCCGCATAGGCGGTCACTTCCACCGGCCACTCGGGGAGAAACTCTTCCGGACTGCTGTCCTCGTTCCAGCTGTGGTGCCAGAGCACATGCTGGCTGTGCAGCTGGATGCGCCGGGAGGGCTGGTCATCACCGGCATGCAGCAGCAGGGGCTCCGGTTGTGGCGGGGCCTCGCAGGCCAGTGCCTCGCAGGTGTCACGCAGTTCGTCGTTGTCGGTGAGTAGACAATATTGCAGGGGGTTACCGGCAAAGGCGGGCAGGGCGTCGAGCAATTCGAAAAAGGGGGCCAGCTCTTCGTCGTCGGTTTCCTGTTCGCTTTTCCAGACGGTGATGCCGAGGCTGTAGAGCAGGGGGTCGTTGTCCTGCCACTCCATCTCGGTGGCGGTATCTTCGTCCCGGGATTTTGGTAGTGGCCGTGCCTCGACGATCAGTTCGCCACCGGCTTCCACCCATTGCAACAGTGAGCGGACCTGACTGTGGTTGAGCAGGCCGCGTTGCTTGTCGATGACCAGGGTGGTGTCTTGTTCCGGCAACGGAAACAGGGCGGCGGCACTGAGCACCCGTTTGCTGGGCTGGCCCCGCTGTGCCAGCCAGTCCTGGGCAGCGCTGTAGGGGTTGCGTTGAATGGCGCTGTCCGGCGCCGCCCGCTGGATCACGGTGACCGGCTCGGTGAGTGTGTAGTAGGCGATCATCAGCGCTACCACCAGCAGGGCGCCCAGCCAGGGGAGTTTTCTACGCATGGGCAGCCTCCTCTGCGCTGATCTGCTCCCAGTCAGCCAGCAGGGTGCGCACCGTATCAGCGCCCACCGGACGATGGGCCCAGGCAGTGCTGATCCAGGCTTGAGTCAGGCGTTGCAGGTAGAGAATCGGCAAGGATTCGCCGTGGGTGGCCTTGAGGTTGCGCAGGCATTGCTGCTCGGTACTGCCCGCGGCCAGAGCCACCGGATAGCGGTGCAGCAGGTTGGCCAGGGCACTGCGCAGCATCAGCGACAGGGCCAGGCGAATATCGCTGGCGGCCAGTGCTTTCTCCACCGCGTCGCGCAGATTCTTCGGCAGGCTCTGGCGGCGAATATCCATGCCGGCCACATGGGTGGGGATCACCGGGGTGTTATCCCGATTGCGGCTTCCCAGCCCCAACTGATCCATGACCTTGATCAGCAGCCAGATCGCCAGCCCGGCGAACAGGGTCCAGAACAGTATCCATAGAACGGCATCAGGGATGTCGAAGGGGCTGGAAGAGGAGTCCGGTTGCTCATCATCGTCCAGGTTATCGAAGAAGTGTTTCCAGAATTCTTCCAGCCAGCTGTTGCCGTCGTCGTTCCGGTCTTTCCATTGCCGTTCGGTACGCTCTTCGAAAGGCATGTAATCCGGCCCGGCCAGTAGCTCGATGACCTGCTGTTGCTCTTCATTGCGGGGGGCGGGCTCTGCCGTTGCCGGTTCCGGCAGGGGCAGCAACAGGGCCAGAAGCATGAGCACGGTGGCACCGGTGCGGGTTGCCCGGTGGCGGCCAAGGCGGGTCAGGCCCAGTTGCAGGTCCCAGCCTTCCAGCCAGGTGCGCTTGTTCAGATAGAGGGCAAAGCCGCAGGCTACATAAAGTGGTTCGGTGACACACATGACCAGGTACAACGTGGCACTGGCAATGGCCATCTGCAGGGCACCCTGATCATAGAACCAGTCACTCCATTCCAGGCTGAACTGCCAGGGCACCAGGGTGTAAAGCAGCACCATCAGCCCCATGGCCATGAACTGTTCCAGGTGCAGCACCACGATGGTCATGATGCCGGCCCGGTTGGAGGGGTAGCTGTTCAGTGCCCGCAAACGCTGGCTGAGTTGTTCCCCTTTGGCGCCCTCCAGTTGCCAGACGCAGGTGTTGAAACTGCGTGCCGGACCGAAACGCCGCCAGGTGAGCTGGCTGGCCAGGCCGGGCAGGGCGTAGTGGCGCCAGCGCTGGAACAGTTGTTTAAGGGTGAGGGTTTCCGCAAACAGGGCGTGGCTGTACCAGGCCAGTAATGGCCGTTCCCAGAGTGGCTTGAGCCACCAGAACAGGAACAGCGGCAACAGGGTTTCTGCCAGCAATGACCAGCCCAGCAACAGCCCGAAAGGCACCAGCGTGAACGCCAGCCATACCCACAGCACCGGTGCGGCCCAGTGTCGATACAGTTTGGTACCCAGGTCCACCGCCTGCCAGGGGCTACGCGGTGCCAGGCGAGCGCTAGCCTTTTCCAGCTCCACGTTGACGTCCCCCGAAGAAAAGATAGAGATAAAGCAGTGCCCAGCAGGCGGCACCGACGCTGTATTTTATGGTGGGTGCGAAGTCTCTGGGCGACCAGAAGGCTTCGATGAAAGCGGCCAGCAGTAGCAGGGCGAATACCCCGTACATGGTCGGCAACGCATCCCGTGCGGCCAGGCGCAGGGCATCCAGCCGCGACCATTGCGCTGGCGCGATAATCGACCAGCCCAGTCGCAGCCCGGCGCCCCCGGCCAGCACGATGGCGGTGAGTTCAGGAGCGCCGTGGGCAATCACGAAGGTGAAAAACGCTTCATGGCCGCCAGTGTTGATCAGGTGGCCGGCGATGGCGCCAAAGAAGCTGCCATTGAACAGCATGACAAAGATCGCGCCCACGCCCAGCAACAGGCCGCCGGCAAAGGTGCGAAAGGCAATGCCGATGTTGTTCTTGATGTAGTAACCGAACATCAGCACATCATCCTCGCCCTCACGGTCGGCATGGATGTCAGCGCTGGCAGAATCCGCCGGCTGGTACATGAGCTCCAGATCCGAGAGCATGGCTTCGTCCACCACGGTATAGATCATCTCTGGTTGTTGCTGCACCAGAATCCAGGCCAGTGCGATGGACAGCACAAAGCTGAGCGCGCTGACCAGGTGCCACTTCCATTGCCGTCGAACCGCAGCGGGAAAGCCGCTGGCAAAAAACTGGCCGATGCGATCTGCCAGGGGCGGGTTGTAGCGGTACAGCTGGTGGTGGGCACGCAGCACCAGGTTGTTCAGGTATTGCTGCAATTCCAGGCTGTAGGTGCGCTCACGGGCCAGCGCCAGTTGATGGCAAAGCTGGCGGTAATCCGCCACAAAGCGATCCAGCGGCAGGCGTTTCTTGCGCGATACCCGTAGCGCTTCCAGTTGCTCCAGCTGCTGTTCCAGCGAGTCCCACAGGGGGCGGTACTGTTGTTCGAAGCGGGCCTGTTTCATTGGGCCCCCTCAAGCAGGTAACGGGTCACGGAGCGCAGACGTGCCAGTGCCAGCGGTGGGCTCAGTTCCGGGAAGGCCAGTTGTGCCAGTTCCTGCTGGCGGGCTTCGGAAAACTGGTCCTGGCGCTCGTGGAAGGCCAGCAGGGCCAGTTGGTCCTGGGAGCTGAGCGGCCAGTCCGGCGGATTGGCCGGGCCGCTGTGTTGCTTGCGGGTGGTCTCGGTCTGCTCGATATGGACTACCAGGGTGTTGGCCGCCATGTCGCCCAGGCGCTGATAACGGGGGCTGATCAGGGTGGTGACAAAACCCAGCAGGTAAAACAGCGGGAAGGCATCGGCGGTGCGCAGCAGATTACGGATCAGGCTGCCGTTGAAACTGAGCGGGCTGCCGTTGGCGTGGACCACGGCAATGCCCATGGCTTTCTTGCCCGGGGTCTGGCCATGGCGCAGCGCTTCGAACAGGGTGGGGTAAAACCATTCCAGCGCAAAGCCGATGATCAACAGCAGGCCGATACCCATTTTGCCAAGCATGCCGAGCACGAAGGCCAGTACCGCAAAGATCAGCAAACGAAGGGTGAGGTCGATACCGTAGGCCATGGCCCGGGTCACCGGGCCGGCCAGGGACAGGCTGAGCATGGCCCCTTCCGGTGTCTCCACCTCGTACCGTTCGTCAATCAGCATGCTGCCCCTGGCGAATCTGCAGGGCAGAGAATACGAACAGCATGACCGTCAGCGAGGTCTTGGCGATGGCCAGGGTGCGTACCGGTGGCGGATCCAGTAGTTGGACAGCATAGCCGCAGAAATAGAACAGCAGAATAAAGCATAGCCAGGTGGCCTGACGCTTGTTGCCACTGATCACGGCGGGGAGCATCAGCACCAGGGGGGCATAGAGAATCACCGCAAAGATGATGCTGGAGACAGGATGTACATCCGGCGGTGCCAGGCTGAACAGCCCGGTGATGCCGACAAACAGCAGGAGTGCGTAACTGATACGCAGAAGCAGCAGATTCATTGTCAGGCCTTGAGTTGGCGGGCCAGGGTGGCCAGGCGTTTGCCCAGCGCCCTTGCCAGGGAGATTTCATGATCGGTCAACGACGGGTCCGCATCGATGCCGGCAACGTGGGTAGGGCCATAGGGTGTGCCGCCACTGCGGGTATCCAGCAGCGCCTGCTCGGAATAGGGCACACCGGTAATCACCATGCCGTGGTGCAGCAGCGGTGTCATCATGGATAGCAGGGTGCTTTCCTGGCCGCCATGCAGACTGCTGGTGGAACTGAACACGCCGGCGGGTTTGCCGATCAGGGTGCCTTTCATCCACAGGTCGCTGGTCTGGTCGATAAAGTATTTCAACGGCGCGGCCATATTGCCGAAGCGGGTGGGTGAGCCCAGCGCCAGGCCACTGCAACCGGCCAGGTCATCCAGACTGGCATAGGGCGCTCCCTGTTCCGGTACGGCGGGTTCGGTGGCTTCACAGTTGGCAGAGATTGCCGGTACCGTGCGCAGCCGGGCTTCCATGCCGGTGCCTTCAATGCCGCGAGCGACCTGTTGCGCCAGATTGGCCACACTGCCGTTGCGGCTGTAGTAAAGCACCAATACATAATCCGTCATGATGGTGTCAGTCCAGCAGGTTAAGGGCGTTTTCCGGCGGGCGTCCCAGCACCGCCTTGCTGCCCCGTACCACGATGGGGCGCTCGATCAGCTTCGGATACTGCACCATGGCGGCAATGACAGCATCATCGCTGCTATCCGCCGACAAGCCTGCCGTTTTATAGTCGGCTTCCTTGTTACGTACCAGATCATGAGCCTTGGCAAGGCCAAGTTTCTTGATCAGGGTTTTCAGCGTGGCGGCATCCGGGGTGTCGTCCAGATACTTTACGATAGTGGGCTGGATGCCGTTTTCTTCCAGTAATGCCAGCGTTTGGCGGGATTTCGAACAGCGCGGGTTATGGAAGATGGTGTAGTCCGTCATGAGTTTTGCATATTCTGTGAATGAGGGTGTCATTGTAAGGCGCTTGAACCCGCTGGCAAGGAGAGGATGCCGATAGCATGGAAACTGATGAAAACGTCATTCCGGTACGCGCCAGGCTGGATTCCATCCGCGCTTTTTTTGCGCTGCTGGTGCGCCAGTTCAAGGACGACGGCTGCCGGGAAAGCGCTGCCGCACTGACCTACACCACCCTCTTTGCCATCGTGCCGGTGATGACCGTGAGTTTTTCGGTGCTGGCCTCGGTTCCGGCGTTGAAAGGCAAGGGCGCCGAGGTTCAGCTGTGGGCGTTTGAATACTTTGTGCCGTCGGCGGGCAATATGCTGCTGGAACACCTGCAGTCGTTTGCCCGACAGGCTACCAATCTGACCGGTCCGGGGGTGGTTATCCTGATTGTCACCTCGGTGCTGATGCTGCGAACCATTGAGCAGACCGTGAACCGAATCTGGAAGGTACGTAGTGCCCGCAAGGGACTCACCAGCCTGATGATGTACTGGGCAGTGTTGTCGCTGGGGCCGATCTGTCTGGGGGCTGGCCTGGCGATCTCTTCCTACCTCACCTCCCAGGCCATTTTCAGTGATACCGTGCATTATCTCGGTGGGGTCAGGCTGTGGCTGTCGTTGCTGCCTTTCCTCTTTACTACCGCCATGCTTACCCTGCTGTACACCGTGGTACCCAATACCAATGTGCCGCTTCGCCAGGGCATAGTAGGGGCTGCTTGTGCTGCGTTGCTGTTTGAGCTGGCGAAAAGCGCTTTTGCTTTTTTTGTCCGTCAGACTCCCAGTTATGAAGTGGTGTACGGTGCCTTTGCGGCGGTGCCGGTGTTCCTGTTATGGGTCTACATTTCCTGGATTATCGTGCTCGGCGGCGCGGAGCTGGTACGTGCCCTGGTGGTATTTCAGGAACATAGGCGCCAGGTTCCCAGGATGCATGCGTTGATGCGTTTGCTGCATGCCTTCTGGCTGCGTCAACAACATGGCAAGGTACTGCGCAGCAAGGAAGTGCGTCAGGTGATGCGCGACTGCGGCGTGAGCCAGTGGGATGAGTTCCGCAATCTGTTGATGGACGCAAAGCTGATACGGCGCACTGAGGAGGGCGGTTATATGTTATCCCGGGATCTGCGCAACCTGACCCTGGGGCAGCTGGTGGCCATGTTGCCCTGGCCGGCGCATACCCAGCTGCGGGTGCGGCTGGGTAATGATGAATCTGCCTGGGAGCGGGCATTGAAGGAAACCATGGATCAGGCCCGTGAGGGTATGATGGCGCCGCTGGATATGCCGCTGGATACACTCTTTCAACGTCGCGACAGTATTGGCGACAAAGAGGATAGTCGGGAGAACAATGATGTCGATCACTAAACATGTACTGGTGAGCGGCAGGGTTCAGGGGGTAGGCTACCGGGCCTGGACCCAGCACGAAGCCAGCCTGCGAGATCTGGTTGGCTGGGTACGTAATTGTGACGACGGCCGGGTGGAAGCCACCTTGCAGGGCTCGCCGGATGCGGTAGAGGCCATGCTGGACGCCATGCGCCAGGGGCCGGCCATGGCCCGGGTGGATGAGATCATCACCCAAGATACAGAGGCGCTGGCGACCCGGAATTTTGAGGTAACTCGATGAAACAGGTTGAACTGGTAAACGGAGACTTGCGCTTTCCGGCCCTGATGGCCGGCAGCGGTGAGCCCGTGATTTTGCTGCATGGTTTCCCGGATACTTACGAAAACTGGGCCGTGCAGATCAATGCGCTGGCGGCAGCGGGTTACACGGCAATTGCTCCGGCCCTGCGTGGCTATGCCCCAGGCTGCCAGTCTGGAAATGACGATTATTCCCTGTATTCAGCGGTGGATGATCTGATGGTGTTTGCCGCCCAGTTGGGTGGCCGTGTGCACCTGATCGGCCACGACTGGGGCGCGGCAGTGGGCTACATGGCCTGTGCCCAGGCGCCGGATACCTTTTGTTCCTTCAGTGCCTTGGCGATTCCCCCCTTGCGGCGCATTCCTCAGGCCCTGCTGAAGGTCCCTGAGCAGGTGCTGCTCAGCGGCTACATGCAGTTTTTCCAGTTACCGGTAGCCCCGGAGGCCTGGCTCAAACGCGGCGATCTGGGTGGAGTGGAATCCCTGTGGCGTCGCTGGTCGCCGGGTTGGGAGCCGGGACTCTATCTGGACAATGCCAAGCACACACTGGCTGAACCGGGCGTTATCAGTGCGGCTCTGGGCTGGTATCGGGCCATGTTCAAGCTTTGGAAAAAAGAGCAGCGCAAGGCTCTCACCTGGCTGGGACAGGATATTGCCACGCCCACCCAGATCCTGATTGGCGAAAATGACGGTTGCATGAGCCCCAAACTGCTCGAACACACTCTGGTGGAAAGTGACTTCAGTGGTGGGGTAGAGCTGCATCGGATCGCCAATGCCGGACATTTCCTGCACTTGGAGCAACCAGAAGTGGTCAATGATCACCTGTTGCGGTTGCTCAGCAATACCCGCTGCGACTGAGGTGAACGCGGCTCAGGCCGCAAACCGCAAGGTGCAGGGAACGAAATCCGCTCACCGGGGTTTTGTTCCCTGGCTCTGCTGACCTGTTCCTGATGTATTCCGATTTTCGCCCTGTTCACACTCTGCGCTATACTACGCGCCCCCAAATTGTCCCAGCAGGAGTAATCCCATGACGGTGATTCGCCAGGATGACCTGATTCAGAGCGTGGCTGATGCCTTGCAGTACATCTCTTACTACCATCCGGTGGATTTCATTCGTGCCGTCACCGAAGCCTACGAGAAGGAAGAGAGCAAGGCTGCCAAGGACGCCATGGCGCAGATCCTGGTCAACTCCCGCATGTCTGCCATGGGCCACCGTCCTATTTGCCAGGACACTGGCATTGTGACCGTGTTCGCCAAAGTGGGCATGAATGTGACCTTCGAAGGCGACATGAGCCTGGACGACATGATCAACGAAGGCGTGCGCCGGGCCTACAACCACCCGGAAAATGTGCTGCGCGCCTCGGTGCTGGCGGACCCGGACGGCAAGCGTGCCAACACCAAGGACAACACCCCGGCGGTGATCAACTATTCCATCGTTCCCGGTGACAAGCTGGAGATCGATGTGGCGGCGAAGGGCGGCGGCTCCGAAGCCAAGTCCAAGTTCGCCATGCTCAATCCGTCCGATTCCGTGGTCGACTGGGTGCTGGAGCAGGTGCCGAAGATGGGCGCAGGCTGGTGCCCGCCGGGCATGTTGGGCATCGGCATCGGCGGCACCGCCGAGAAGGCCATGCTGCTGGCCAAGGAGTCCCTGATGGACCCCATCGACATCCACGACCTGCAGGCCCGCGGCCCGCAGAACCGTGCCGAAGAGTTGCGCCTGGAGCTGTTCGAGAAGGTCAATGCGCTGGGTATCGGTGCCCAGGGCCTGGGTGGTCTGACCACGGTGCTGGACGTGAAAGTGGCGGATTACCCCACCCACGCGGCCAACAAGCCGGTGGCGATCATTCCCAACTGTGCCGCCACCCGCCATGCCCACTTCACCCTGGATGGCACCGGCCCGGCGGACCTGAAAGCGCCGGATCTGAAAGAATGGCCGGACATTGCCTGGGGCAATGACGAAGGCGCCAAGCGCGTCAATCTGGATACCGTCACCCCGGAAGAAGTGCAGACCTGGCAGCCCGGTGACACCATTTTGCTGTCCGGCAAGCTGCTCACCGGTCGCGATGCGGCCCACAAGCGCATGGTGGACATGATTTCCAAGGGCGAAGAGCTACCGGTGGACTTCACCAACCGCTTTATCTACTACGTGGGCCCGGTGGACCCGGTGGGCGACGAAGTGGTGGGCCCGGCTGGCCCCACCACTGCCACCCGTATGGACAAGTTCACCCGCACCATGCTGGAAAAAACCGGTCTGATCGGCATGGTGGGCAAGGCCGAGCGTGGCGACACCGCCATCGAGGCGATCAAGGACAACAAGGCTGTGTACCTGATGGCTGTGGGCGGTGCCGCTTACCTGGTGTCCAAGGCAATCCGTAAATCCCGGGTGGCCGCGTTTGAAGACCTGGGCATGGAAGCCATCTACGAATTCGAGGTGGAAGACATGCCGGTTACCGTGGCCGTGGACTCCAATGGCGAATCCGTTCACAAGACCGGCCCGGTGATCTGGAAAGAAAAGATCGCCGCACGTTAAGGTTCTGCGTGTCATCGAGGGGGCAGCCTGGCTGCCCCCTTTCTTCCCGTCCCGATGTCACAGGCGACGTTCTGTTGTGCGTATTGTTCCGGTTTTCCTCATAGGGTGTCTGGTTGCTGCTGTCAGCGGTTGCAGCACTGTTGTGCCGACCACTGCTGACTGGCTGGGCTGGACCCGCGCGCCGGCCCAGGTGGCCGGTCTCGACTATGATGAGATCGAAGCGTTGGGTGCCAGGGCGGGAGGCTGTCAGTCCCTCTTTCAGCACCACAGCGAGGCCCGTTACCTGAAAGAACAGCAGGCAGCGGCGTGGCAGGATGACTGCGCGGAGCGGATTGCCCTGGCCCGCAAGGCCCGACACTATGCGCAACAGGTGGATCTGGAGGTGGAGCGCGCCTGGCAGGCGGTGATGGCGCACAAGGAAGAGCAGCGCCGCCAGGCACAACGACGCCGTGAAATCCGTGAGAGCATGCGGCAGGCCCAACAAATGTCGGAGAGCCTGCGCAATGCTGAAGAAGAACAGGAAAAGGCCCAGAGTCAGCGGCTGGAGAGGCTGGATGGGGCCAATATCCACAGCCTGATGCTGGAAGTTCCGAACCTGCCGCTGGCGTTTACTGTGGGCTCTGCCTCGGATATGACCCTGAAACGGTTTCTGGCCTGTCTGGAAGTGCTGTACCCCAACGAGGGTTATCAGATCCGCCGCGATGGCGACAAGCTGACGGTGAAGGCGGAGCGGGCTACCATGATGCGTGGCGATGTGCTGCTGGAAAGTCGCTATACGCGAATCTGGGACAACTGGACCTTGCAGTACCTGTCGGTGGGCGAAATTCGTGCCGAGAACGCCCAGGACCGCTACGTACTGGCGCAAAACCTATTGGGGTCACAGTGCCAGCCGGACCGGCAAGACGATAGCGGTAGCTAAGCCAAGCTGGTCCATGGTGCCAATGGATCGGCCCATCCCTCCCAAGCATTAATTCCGAAGCCATTAATCTCCGAACTCGCGATCGTCGTGCGTAGGGTGGATTAGCCGCAGGCGTAATCCACCGATTCACGGCTTGCTGGTGGATTACGGCCTTCGGCCTAATCCACCCTACGCAAAATCCGGGTTTTGTCTCTAAAACGAATAAGTCCGGGAGCCCGAGCCCCATCCTTGGGGCTACGGAGATCAATCAGGTCTTCCTGGGGTCACAGTACGAAGGCCTGGGGCTACCCGGACAATCAATGTACTGTTCATTTGATCAGTAGTCAATCAAAGCCCACCAAACCTCTCGAAACTCCACCGTAGGAGCGGCGCTCGAGCCGCGAACGTACTTGCGAAGGCATTCCCAAGTACGGTTCGCGGCTCGAGCGCCGTTCCTACAGCCTGGTTCAGCCCGCCCGCAGTTTCGGTTTCACGGTAATCAGCAGCGCTGGCAGCAGGGTCAGGTTGCTGAGCAGGGCCACCAGCATGGCCAGGCCGGTGAGCAGGCCGAAGTAGACCGTGGGGTTAAAGTTGGAAAACGCCAGAATCGAGAAGCCGGCAATGATGGTCAGCGAGGTGTAGTACATGGCCTTGCCGATGGAGCCGTGGCAGCGCTTCATGGTAGCCACGTAGTCGTTGTCTTTCGGCAATTCCTCGTGGAAGCGGTGGATGTAGTGAATGGTGTCATCCACGGCGATGCCGATGGTGATGGCGGTGATAGTGATCGTCATCAGATCCAGGGGCAGGCCGATCCAGCCCATCAGTCCCAGCACCAGGGATGCAGAGATCAGGCTCGGTACCATGCTGATCAACGCCACGGGGAGGCTGCGGAAGAGAATCAGCAGCATCACCAGAATGGCGGCGAACACATAGCCCAGGGTCTTGATCTGGGAATCGAACAAGCTCTGCAGCATGTTGTTGTAAAGCACCATGGCGCCGGTCAGATGTACCTGTTCCGGTTGCAGGCCGAAGTTGGTTTCCATATCGGTGCGGATCTTGGCGAGCAGCTCGTTACGGTTCAGGTTCTCGTCCGAGTCGATCACCCGCACGCTGAAACGCACCTGGTTACCGTCGTCGGACAGATAGGGACGCACCAGCTGGTCGCGCAGGTCCTCGGGAATGAAGCTGGCCAGCAGCATCAGTTGTACATAGCTGAGCGGCCCCTCGTTGAGTTTTTCCGCTACCTTGTAGGTAGTGGCGATGGATAGCACCTTGCCGGTTTCCGGCAGGGATTGCAGATAGTTCTGGATCTCCACCAGCTGGGCGAGACGCGCCGGGGTAAACCAGTAGGCGCCTTTCAGCGGGTTGGGTTTTGCCTGCTGGGGTTCAGCAAACGGATCGTCAGAGGGGGCACTGGCAAAGGGATCTTCGCCGCTAGAGCCATCGGAGAAGGGATCACTGTCCGCAAACGGATCCGGCTCTGCTGAGGCGAACGGATCGCTATCGCCACCCGACGCGAATGGATCTGTTGCGGTGCTATCGTCCATGGATTCACCGTCCCAGCCGGTAGCCGGTTGCGACGACGCTGTCGCAGTCCGGGCTTCAGTACTCGGCGCATCGATGACAATATCCAGCGGAGTCGTGCCCCCCAGCTTGCGATCAATCTGCAGCATGCCCTGGTAGATTTCCGTGTCTTTCTGGAAATAGTCGATGAAGCGGTTTTCCACCGTCAATCGGCTGACGCCCCACAGTGAGGCGACCACGGTGATAATGGCCAGCACCATCAGGGTAGGGCGATGTCGTTCGGTAAAGCCGGCAAACGCCAGGGTGAACTTGCGGCTGAAGTCTCGCCCCTGTTGTGGTTGCCCGGCCTTCAACGGACCTAGCAGGGCCGGGAAAACCAGAAAACAGACCACTAGCGCCACGCCCAGGCCGAAGGTCATCATCCAGCCGAAGTCGATCACCGGGCGAATCCCGCTGATCACCAGGGAAGAGAAACCCACCATGGTGGTGAGGATCATGTAGATCATGGGCCGCATCATGTGGGCGGCGGTTTCCCGGATCAGCCATTTCTGGCTTGCATCCGGGTTTTCTTCGTGCAGCTCACGGAAACGCACGGTCAGGTGGATGGTGATCGACATGGTGATGATCAGCAGTAACGAGATGTAGTTGCTGCTGATCACCGAGACTTTCCAGTCCATCCAGCCCAGCCAGCCGGTCACTGTCAGCACGGTGACGCCACAGCAGGCCAGGGGGACCACCACCCAGCGGGGGCGGCGGAAGATCATGAACAGAGTGACAATCAGAAAAGCCAGGACACCAATCCCGAAGATTTTCAGGTCCGCTCGAATAAAGCGCACCAGATCGGTGGCGATCATGGGTACCCCGCCCAGGAACAGTTTTGCCTGGTCCCGGTAGCTGTCCATGATGTGGCGAACCTGATCAATCTCGCTGGCAGTGCGTTCCTGTATCTGGCTGCTGTAGTCGCTGAAGGCCCGTGAGGCTTCCTCCAATGCCTGTTCGCCGTCCTCGTCAAGCTCACCCTCATGCTGCTGTGAGCGTAGCTCATTACGTCGGTAGAGCAGTTCGTAATACTTCTCGTCCCGTTCGAAACTCACCAACAGGGCGGTGGTGTTGCCGTCGTCGCTGACCAGCAGATCTTCGTAGAGCGGGTTTTCTTCGGTGAACTCCTTTTTGGCCAGCGACAGGTCCACATCCTTGTCGGTGAGGGTGCGGTAGTCGTTGGCCAGGTCACTGAATTCCACCTGGGGACTGAACAGCAAGGGCACATCCAGCATGCTGTAAACCGAACTGACCCGGTCTACCTGCTTCAGATCGCTCTGTAATGCCTGCAAGTGTTCCAGCGTATCGCGCTGGAACAGCGGCGCCTGGGACGGCGTATAAGTGATGATCAGGAAATCACTACCGCCGTAACGCTTGGAAATCTTTCGGTAGTACTGCAATGCCTCATCGTTCTCGAGCACCAGCGAATCCGCCGATGCATCAATCTTGAACTCCCGGGCCTGCCAGGCAGCAACAGCACAGAGCAGCGCCAGCAGAGCCAGCCAGAAAACCGGGTGTGCCAGCACAACCCGGCAGTAGGCATTAAACAGTCGATGAGTCATGAAGGAATCCGTTCAGGGTGAATAATCAGAACATGGCAGCGTATTCTGCCGCAAAGCGGGTATCAAAGCGGTGAATCAGTTTGCCGGCGGGCCAGGCCAGCAGGGTGAGCAGCCCCTCGGTCCATTCTTCCTGATGCACCCGGCAGCCACCCTGACCATCGTCGATAAAGGTAAAGCGATGGGTGATGCGGGCGAAGGGCAGGTGCAAACCCCAGGTGATGCGCTCGTTTTCCTTGTACTCCATCACCCTTACCACTACCGGCGCCGGCGGCAGGCCGGGTAAGTCTGCCACAAACAACAGCAGGGCGCCGGGGCGCCAGTTGCCATTGAGCAGACGGGCATGGCGCACTACCGAACACCAGTTCTGCCAGTTGGTTGCGTCGGTGAACAGTTTGAAAGCCTGCTTGCGCGAGGCCCGGGTGTCGGTGACCTCGTCGACCAGATAGCGTTTGAGCATAATCGATCCGGTTGTTGATTGGGGTGACGGTAGGTTACTCACTGTCCGAGGGAACCTCCAGTCGGTCAAACGGGCCAATCCATCTTGGTCGGTTGACCTGCCCGATACCTTTGCCTAGTTTCGGGTGATTGCGAGGTACCACCATGACCACAACGTTGCTTCCGGCTTCCATTCTTCCCGGCCTCCTTGAAGTATCCCTGCGCAGCCGTCTGGATGTGCAGTCCCTGTTCGAGCGTGCCGGTATTGATGCGGATATTGTTGGCCGCAACGACCGTTTTATCAGCCTGTTACAGCTGGACGAGTTGCTTTATTCCGCGTTCAGCGAAAGTGATGATCCTTTGTTCGGTCTGCATGTGGGAGCCGACAATCACTACGGCAATCTGGATTTGCTGGGCAATCTGATGGCCACGGCTGATACCCTGGAACAGGGCCTGGCCATGTTGTTTCGCTACAAGGATCTGGTGGTCCCCTACCTGGGTTTTTCTTTGCATGCCCATGGCAATGAGGTGATGCTGGCTGTGGCCAGCAAGGACCCGACCCTGCGCTTTACCGCCACCCGCACCCATAATGAAGTGGTGGTGGCCACCATGGTGGCCATCGGCCGCTCCCTGCTGGGTGGCACCATGCCGGTGAACGGTGCCTGGTTTCTGCATGACCAGCCGGTGGTGGATCAGGTGGCGGTCTATCAGCAGTTTTTCCAGTGCCCGCTCCACTTTGCCCAGCAACACAACGCTATCACCATCCCGGCCAGCCTGTTGGCGCAACCGCTTCCCCGGGCCTATCCCAAATACAACGAACGTCTGCGCAAATCCGCTGACCAGGTGCTGTCCGGGTTGTCACGGGCTGCCGGTGTATCCGGGCAGGTGATCAAGCAACTGGAAATCATGCTGGGCGGGCAGGGCGTGACCATGGAAGCGGTGGCCGACGCCCTGGCCATGACGCCCCGCACACTCCAGCGTCGTCTGCAGGAGGAGGGCACCCGCTTCGCCCAGCTTCGCGACCAGGTGCGTCACCAGCATGCCTGCCAGGCCCTGCGTGAGCCGGGTTGTGACATGCAGGCATTGGCCATGGAGCTGGGGTTTTCCGATACCGCCAATTTTTACCATGCCTTCAAGCGCTGGCAGGGCTGCGCACCGGGCCAGTACCGAAAGCAATTCGCCTGATATTGGAATCGCTGCGACGTTTTGCCGCATTGGCATTGCCGGCCGTATCCGTAGGCTGCCCGCTATCGTTATTTAGTGGGGAAGCTACATGCGGAACACAGTTCATCTTCTCGTCGCGGCCACCGTGATGACCAGCGTGGGTCAGGTTCAGGCCCATTACGATGGCGGTCGTGCTGACAGCCACGCGCCGATTTCGGTGATGGGCGACCATACCCACGGCAAAGGCGAATGGATGTTGTCCTATCGTTATATGGGCATGGGAATGAGTGGCGCTAGATCAGGCAGTGAATCGTTGAGCACCAATGAGGCATTTGCAGACATTCCCGGCATGAACATGGGCATGGGCACCATGAAAGCGTTGCCCTACGAAATGACCATGCAGATGCATATGCTGGGGGCCATGTATGCGCCTACGGAAAACCTCACCCTGATGGCCATGTTGCCGTACGCCACCAATGAGATGACCACGAAAACTCGTATGACCATGATGATGGATACCATGGAAGACGAGTTCGACACAGAAACCTCCGGTATTGGTGACGCCAGTATCGGTGGCCTTTACAAGTTCTTTGACCAGGGTGGTTACCGTCTGCACCTGAATTTGGTGCTGGGTCTGCCCACCGGCTCTATCGAGGAAGAAGACTACGTACCCATGCAGGGCAAGGACATCCAACTGCCATACCCGATGCAGTTGGGCTCCGGTAGTTATGAGGCGCGCCCGGGCATTACTCTTAACAAGCAATATCAACGCTGGAGCTGGGGGGCGCAGGCTAGCGCCAGGATCGCGCTGGACGAGAATGATCAGGGCTACAAATTGGGCTCCCGACGTTTTCTGACGGCCTGGGTGGCCAAGCCACTCGCTCCCTGGGTCTCCATGTCCCTGGCTGCTTACAAGAGCTGGTGGTCTGACATTCACGGGGCTGCGGAAGATCTGACTATCTCGCCGATGATGAACCCGGCGGCAGACCCGGATGCGAAGGGTGGGCAACGACTGGATATCGGTCTGGGGCTGAACCTGCTCGGCAAGAACGGCACCCTGACAGGCCACCGTCTCGCCCTGGAATACAAGGCTCCGGTTCACCAATCCCTGCATGGCGTTCAGATGGAAACCGATTACACCTTCACGGTGGGATGGCAGAAGGCCTTCGGCGGGAAATAACGGTTCTTTGCGCAGCAAGGGCCAAACAAAAAAGCCGCCTTTAGGGGCGGCTTTTTTTGTGATTCGATGGTGCCGGAACGCGGAATCGAACCGCGGACCTACTGATTACGAATCAGTTGCTCTACCGACTGAGCTATCCCGGCATGCCCGAAGTTCGGGCGGCGCTAGTTTAGCAGGACGCCCCGGGCTGGCAAGTATTGGCGTCAAGAAACCTGCTTGATGCCGGCCAGTTTGCGGGCGTGCCATTTCTTGGCGTCCACATCCATGCCGCGCAGGATCTGGATGCGTTGTGCCTGGGGGCTGCCGGCGCCATGCATGGATTCGGTCAGATACCCCACGGCGTTGCGACCCAGCGTCATGTTCTCGATCAGGCGCAGGATACGCATGCGATCCTCCGTGGGAATGTCATCCCGCCCTTTCAGGAAACGGCGGATGATATCGCCGGCTTCCTGGTTTTCCAGGTCTTTTTCACTGGGCATGGTGACCATGATGCCGCCAGCCAGGTCCTGCGCCAGCCGGGCGATTTCGTAGGGGAAGCGGGTCACGTTGTGTTTGCACACGTTGGACAGCATGGCGTCGTTCATGAAGATGCCGCTGGGCATCTGCTTCGCCTCGTGGGAGCTGGCAATGCCGGAGGAGTAGATGGTCTCGTTCAGGTGCACCATTTCCACCAGCTTGTCGCGAATATGGCTGACTTTCTCCAGTCCGTTGTATTCGGCAATGGACGCGGCGGCGCCCACCAGTACATCGCCAAGACCGGTTTTACACACATAGCTGGCCCGGTGGTAGGCGGTGAAACGGGCGACCATGTCCTGGGCGAATTCGTATTCACCGTCCATAAACACGTGTTCGTGGGGAACGAAGACATCGTCGAAGTAGACCAGCACTTCCTGGCCGCCGTATTCGGCGTTGCCCTGGTCGATGTCGCCGCCTTCCATGGCCCGGGTGTCGCAGCTCTGGCGGCCGTAGATGTAGGTGATGCCTTCCGCGTCGCCGGGGATCATGCCGACTACTGCATAGTCACGGTCTTCTTCGGTGAGGTTCATGGTAGGCATGACGCAGATCCAGTGCTGGTTCCAGCCGCCGGTCATATGGGCTTTCACGCCTTTTACGTAGATGCCCTTGTCGGTGCGCCGGGTGACGCGCATGAACATGTCCGGATCGCTCTGTTGCGCGGGGCGCTTGCTGCGGTCGCCCTTGGGGTCGGTCATGCCGGCGGCGATCAGGATATTTTTGCGTTGCGCTTCGCCGAGGAAATCCAAGAAGCGGTGGTGATACTGGGTGCCGTGCTTTTCGTCGATCTCGTAGGTGATCGAATGCAGCACGCTGATGGTGTCCAGCCCGGTGCAGCGCTGAAAACAGGTGCCGGTAATCTGCCCCATGCGGCGCTGCATCTTGTTCTTTTTCACCAGGTCCGCCGGTGATTCCACAATGTGCAGAAAGCGATTTACCGGTGCATCAATGAGCGGCGACCAGGCGGTGGCCAGGTCCGGATCTTCGATGGCCAGATCGTAACTGGCGCGCAGGGCGTTGATGCTGGGCTTGATGATCGGATGGTCAGCGGGTTCGTCGATCAGCTCACCGAACAGGAACAGGCGGGTGCCGCGGTTGCGCAGGCTGGCCAGATAATCGTCACCGGTTTTCAGGACGGAAAAGCGGTTCCAGCGCTGTTCGGCGGTTTCCTCGCGGCGCGGGGCAGGGGTCGCGGCGTTCATGGTGCCTCCTGTGATATCCATTGCTCTGGCAGCGGGCCAGGGTGTCGTGACTTGGGGGTCACTTACGATGGTATACAGGGTGTCACGGGAGGCAATGACAGAAACTGCCGCTGTACGCTGCGGTCAAGTCAGGGGGGCTGTGGGGTAGCGAATGGCTTGCTGTAGGAGCGTCGTTGGCGGCGGGATAACCAGAGTAGCGAGTTTCGAAAGGCAAACCCCTGAACACGGTCAAGTCAGGTGGTTTCGCTCCTCGTAACTCGTTACTCGAAACTGGGCTTATCGCGCCGCCAGCGCCGCTCAACGGAAGGGGGCGGGTTTTAGCGATTTTCGTTTTGCGCCTTAAACACCATCGACGCTGAATTCAGGCAATAGCGCAGGCCGGTTGGGGGCGGGCCATCGGGGAATACATGCCCCAAGTGCCCATCGCAGCGGGCGCAGCGGATTTCCACCCGGACCATGCCGTGGCTGGTGTCGCGCAGTTCGCGGATATGCTCCGGGTCGAAGGGCTGGTAGAAACTGGGCCAGCCGGTGCCCGACTCGAATTTGGCGTTGGCGGCAAACAACGGCAGGTCGCACAGTTTGCAGTGGTAAACACCGTCTTCCTTGTTGTCGAGCAGGCCGCCGCAGAAGGGCGGTTCGGTGCCTTGATTGAGGAGGATGCGCTTTTCTTCGGCGGTGAGATTTTCCGCTCGCTGCTGTTTCTCGGCATCGCTGAGCGGCGTGAGATCATGGCCGCTGGCAGAGTGTGTTGTGTTCATTGCGTATCCCCTTTGAGCAGGTCGGGAAAGGCATGGATGAGTTTTTCCACCTTGGGCCTGGCCACGTGCACGATATAACCCTGGTTGGGGTTGTGGCTGGCGAAATTCTGGTGGTAGTCCTCACCCCGGAAGAAGGTCTCCAGCGGCTCCAGTGTGGTCACAATGGGGCCAGTAAAGGCGCCGGCGTTCTCCAGCTGATGGATATAGGCTTGGGCTACCGCTTTTTCCTCCGGGCTCTGATAGAAAATGGCGGACCGGTACTGGGTGCCGCGGTCGTTGCCCTGGCGGTCTTTCTGGGTGGGGTCGTGGGCCACGGAAAAGAACACCTTCAGTAGCTGTCCGTAGCTGATCACCTTGCTGTCGTATTCGATTTCCACCACTTCCGCGTGACCGGTGGTGCCGGTGCAGACCGCTTCATAATTGGCACGGGCGGCATGGCCACCGGCATACCCGGAGGTGACCCCCAGTACGCCATCCAGATTGAGGTAGACCGCTTCCACGCACCAGAAACAGCCCCCCGCCAGTACCGCTTTCTGAATGCCGTCAGTTGGCAGGTCGTCCACCGGGTCGGGGAAGCGTTCCGGGTGAATCGCCAGGGATGTTCCGGGTATCACTGCAGTCATGGGGTCCTCCGCTGGTGAGAATGCCCCGGCGTATGGCCGGGGGCTGCTGGCCCTAAAAAGGTGCTGTTGGCACTTTGCTCGCAAAGCGAAGATTTCAGGTTGCACGGCACTGGATCAAATCCTTCGCCTTGCGAGCCATCCGACATTGGCTCAGGTCAGTCCTGCTTCACTGCGCCGCTACGGATCAATGTGTCGATCTGTTCATCACTGAAGCCTGCCTGGCGGAGAACCGCCTGACTGTCTGCCCCGGCGCTGGCTGCGGCTTTGATATCGCCGGGGGCGCTGCGCGAGAAGCGGGGTGTCGGTGCCGGCTGTAAGGTGTTGCCGACTGTGACAAAGGAACCTCTTGCCGCGTTATGCGGGTGTGAAGGCGCTTCTTCAAGGCTCAATACCGGTGCAAAACACACGTCGGTACCTTCCATCAACGCGGTCCATTCATCACGGCTCTTCTGTTTGATGACCTCAGCCAGTTTTTGTTTCAGTTCCGGCCACTTTGCCGGGTTCATTTGCTGGCCGAATTCCTCGGCGGGTAACTCAGCGATGCGGCACAGCTCGGCATAGAACTGCGGTTCGATGCTGCCGATGGAGACATATTTGCCGTCGCGGGTTTCGTACACTTCGTAGAAGTGGGCGCCGGAATCGAGCATGTGGGTGCCGCGATTTTCGGTGAACAGGCCCTGGGCTTTCAGTCCGTAGAACATGGCCATGAGGGCGGCGGAGCCTTCCACCATGGAGCTGTCGACCACCTGGCCTTCGCCGGAGCGCTGGGCTTCCAGGGCGGCACAGACCATGCCGAAGGCGAGCATCATGCCGCCACCACCGAAATCACCTACCAGGTTCAGCGGAATGGCGGGTTTTTCGCCTTGGCGGCCCATGGCATGGAGGGCTCCGGACAAGGAGATGTAGTTCATGTCGTGGCCGGCCGCTTTGGCCAGCGGACCCGTCTGGCCCCAACCCGTCATGCGGCCGTACACCAGTTTCGGATTACGGGCCAGGCATTGTTCCGGGCCGATACCGAGGCGTTCGGTCACACCCGGGCGAAAGCCTTCGAACAGGCCGTCGGCGGTTTCACAAAGCTTGAGGACGGTCTCGATGCCTTCCGGGCTTTTCAGGTCCAGGGCCAGGTTCTGCCGGTTGCGGAACAGTACGCTGTGACCGATGGCGGCGTGGGGGTTGCCGCCGGGGCGGTCAATGCGGATCACGGTGGCACCCATGTCCGCGAGCATCATGCCGCAGAAGGGGCCAGGGCCGATGCCGGCCAGTTCGATAAAGGTCAGTCCGTTCAGTGGGCCAGTCATAGTCTTTATTTTCCGTTGTCAGGGTATTAATGCGAGCTCTTTGAGTGTCTTGCGCAGGGCCGTACATTGGCTCTTGGCGATGGCAACGGTGTTACTGGCTTCGTGGGTGGTAGCGATCCCGGTCCACAGGGGCTTGCCGTCAGCATTGATCAGTTCCGCGCCGTGTTGACGCAGTGCCTCGGGGACGTCCTCCCGGGCCAGCTCGCCACCAATACCCACTTGCCAGGTCGGTTTCATCTCGCCGGCGGACTGGTCCATGGGGTTGAGGCGATTACCCGCCGTGGGCGGTGCTGCTGCATCGATCAGCAAGTGGGTGAGTTCCACCACCAGAACCCGTTGCACATCATTGCTCTGCGCCCAGTCGAGGATGCGATTTTTTCCGCCTTCGTACCATAACGGTAATTCCTGATGGCTGAGCAAAATGGTCAACGAACCGCTTGAAAATATTTCCTTGCAGGTCAGTTCCCAGGTTTCGCGGGTGCTGCCCTCCGGGGTGTGGGCGACCAGTAGCAGAGTTTCTTGGGGAGGATGGCTCCCTTCAGCGGTGAAGCGAGTTGTCACTTGGGTAGTGCTGGCACAGCCGGCAACGAGCAGGGCAGGTAACAGAAAGCGAAGCAACGGGCGCATGGCGGATCTCCGGGAGAAAAAGCGGCTTGTAGCACGCCTTCAGTGTAGCAGTGCGGTTGCCAGGGCTCATCCGCTAACGGCCGTCTTGCGGCTGTGGTTGTGACAGGGTCGTCAGCGAAACACTGAGCGGCCTCGAGGAACAAGGCTGGCTCCGTGTTGTTTGCACGAGCTAGGGCAACGGCGCGGAGAACACCGGTTGCTGCTGGTCAGCGGTGCTAACCGCAAAACGACAGGACCCGGAAGGTAAGGGGGTGGCGGGATACCAGCGCACCTCATAGCGCCCGGTTTCATTATCTGTGTCCTCCTGATGCAACAGCTGCAGCTCGGCGCTGTCATCGCTGATGACGCCATTGTCGCAGTGGACGGTCAGTAGCGGACGATCCAGTGCCAGTTGGTTGGCCGGTTCCGCTGTAAGCAGCAGGCTCCAGTAAGGGCCGGTGGTGGCATGACCCTCATGGTGTTGCGGTTCGCTTAACCAGCGCCGAGCGCTCGAGCCTGCCAGAGAGTCCGGGAAGTATTGCCGGCTGAGCAGGGAAAACGTCTGGCGTTGCGGAATGTCGTTGATGTCGCCGTGTTGCTGAAGGTCCCGGCTCAGTGCTGTGCTTTGCTGAATGAGAAAATCCAGGGTATGCGGCCCATAGAGGGTGTGACCGCCCTCGTAATACTGGAGCGCATATTCTTCCGGAGTGACGGCATAGCCGAAGTAGCCATTGGCCAGACTGGAAATTTCCACCTTCCAGTCGCTGCCATCGGGCAGGGTGTTCGCCACCGCCTGGCGGAGTCTGTTGCCGCTTTCCAGGGTGATTTCCCAGGGTAAGGGGACCAGCACCAGGTCGTTGATGCGCACGACCTGGAACAGGGCCTGGTGCGGAAAGCGCTCGGCCGGCAACAGCAATTGCAGCTTGGATAGCATCCATTGTTTGACGCCCTGGCAGTTATCGGTAAACACCTGCCGTGGCCAGTCTTCCGCCAGGAAGGGCAGGTAGGAAATCGGAAAGACTTCGTCACCGTTGGCGGCGCCGGCCACGGAGGCGCCAGCGATGGCCCGTTCGCAGAGTCCGAAGCGGCCGGTATCAATATCGTCTAGCAGGTCCAGCTGGCGGCTGGCGACGGCGGTGCTGAGGCTGTCAGTAAGCTGACTTTCCAATGAATGAAAAAGTCTGGACGCATGTTTCCCCAGTGCCTTGCCGATACGTTCGGCTTCAAGGTCACCACGCAAATTCTCTTTCCAGGCCGGGTTGTTATCCGCGTGGGTTGCCTGGGCGGCGCCATGGATGAAATCCGGGGAGTCGTCCGCCAGTTCGGCTTCCAGTTCCTCGCTGATCCAGTGCCAGACATCCGCATGGTAGGGGCGAGTAAAGGGTGGAATGGCGGTGCCGTGGATCGAGTAGAGGCTGAGTGCGCCGGCGGGTACAAAACCGTTGCCCTGGCGCTGATCAATGCGCAGCAGGGTCATGGTGGGATTCACCGCCTGCATGGGGTCGGCGTTGCGGTGATTCTGGTCAGGAAAATTATTGGCCCAGGCCTCGATGGAGCGGTTGCGGGTAAAGCCGAACAGGTCGCTCTGGCCCACTGCAAAACGGGCTTCGCGGCGGGATTCATAGGCCTCAATGACGGTATCGGCAATGCGTTGGCTGAGAAACTCGAACAGGGCCGGGTCGAAGCCGGGTTTATTGCTGCCGAAAACATTGTAGAAATCGCTACCCAGATACTGACCGGGACCGGAGTGGGTGTGAGTAACCAGCAGGGTCAGGGCATGGGCAGGAATATCGGTGTTATTAGCGATCAGTTCTGCCACCCGGTGACGCAGCACTAGCGAACCGGAGCCAAGATCCAGCTGCACGATGGCAAGCGGGGTTTGCCCGGGACCTTTCAGGTAGAAGGCCCTGGCCTTCAGGCGAGTGCGGAAGCCGTCGGCATTTTTTGCCCAGGCGGAATAACCGAACTTGGGTATGCCGACAGGCGGCGTAATGTCTCGTTCAGCAATACCGGCTTTTGCTGTGGCGTTGTCGGCTGTGATCGGTTGTACTGGGAAAGAGAAAGACAGGTTCTTGTTGGGGTAAAACAGGAAAGGCCAGGCCGTGTGCAGCAGGCCAACGAGAATACCGGTAAACAAGAGTAGTAGCAGTAAATAGCGGATGCGCAGTGTTCGCATGGGAAATGGTGTTCCAGATAGTTTGCACTATCGTGCCACAATTGGGGTTGTTGTGAAATCTACCCCTTGAAACGGCGCCATTTTCCTCGCTTTGATACGAAAGGATACGCTCAGAAACAAAATAGGGCGCCAGCAACCAATTGGCAACATTAAAGCAACGTAACGGCACTCGTTGATGGTTTTAAAGCGCCCCCAATGCTATTTCAATAATTGCACAGATCAATCATACCCGAGGGGGGTAATCATGAAAGGATGCATTCGACTCTCAGCTCTTGCGCTTTCTGTGGCTATGGCAAATCAGGCCTTGGCAGAAGACAAGGCAGGTGACTCTACACGCCAGTATCTGGCGCCCATGGCAAGCTACCTGGTGCTCGACGAAGATCGGGAAATTTCCCGCAATGGTCTCGGCGCAAGCCTGATCTACGGCCGTGAGCTTTCCGAGCACTGGTGGTGGGAGACTGAAGGTGCTACCTATGGTCTTGATACCGATGTTGATGGTGGCACGGATTTTTACCAGTATGCATTGAGCACCGGCATCGCCTATGCCTTCGGCGATCGTGAGGGCTTTACCCCGTTTGTGCTTGCCAATATCGGTGCCATCTACAATGACGTTGTTCCTGATGATGATGATGGTACCGACTTGCACGCCAATGTGGGTATTGGTGCGGTGACCGGCCCGATCTTCGATAACGGCCTGAAGCTGCGTGCTGAAGCCCGTTACATGTATGACGATTTTGATGGCGTGACCGGCACCCTTTCCGAGGACGAGGGCGGCTTCAACGACTGGCGCTTCTCTCTGGGTCTGGAAATTCCACTGGGCGTGACCAAAGTGGTGGAAGTCGAGAAGATCGTCTATGAAACCAAGGAAGTGGAAAAAATCGTCGAGAAGCCCTTCATCGACAGTGATGGCGACGGTGTACCGGATGACCGCGACAAGTGCCCGGATACCATTGAGGGCGCCAAAGTCGATTCTGATGGTTGCATGATCATGAATCAGACCATCACCTTCAACAATATCAACTTTGAACTGAACTCCGCAGAGATCACTGCCAGCTCCCGCCCGTCTCTGGACCGGGTAGCCAAAGCGCTGAAAGCCCAGGATGACTTCAAGGTTGAGATTGCCGGCCATACCGACAGCACCGGTTCAGCGTCTTACAACGAAAGTCTGTCTGATAAGCGTGCCAAATCCGTACGCCAGTATCTGATTGATCAGGGCATCGATGCTGATCGCCTCACCGCTCGCGGTTACGGTGAACTGGAACCGATCGCCAGCAACGAAAATCAGTCAGGCCGTGCCATGAACCGCCGTGTGGAATTCCGCGTCAGCGAGCAGTAGGAGACGAACAATGAGTACCTATATGAAAACCTTGTTCGCCATGCTGCTCGCAGCCACCCTGGCCTTTGGTCTGGCTGGCTGTGAAGCGGAAGGTGATAGCAATGGCAATACCCCGGGGTCGAGAATTTCCGATCAGGACAATGACGGTATTCCCGATGATGAAGACAACTGCCCCACGGTGCCCAATTCTGATCAGAGCGATATTGATGGCGATGGTATCGGTGACGCCTGTGAAGACGACACCGATGGAGATGGTATTCCGGATGATACTGACAACTGTCCGCTGGTACCGAACGTGGATCAGCTCGATAGCAACGGTGATGGTATCGGTGATGCCTGTACGGATGATGAAGACGGTGATGGTATCCCCGATGATACCGATAACTGTCCGGTAATCCCGAACCCGGGCCAGGAAGATGGTGACGGTGACGGCATTGGTGATGTCTGTGATAACTGTCCGCTGGTGGCCAATCCGGGTCAGGAAGATGCGGATGGCAATACGGTTGGCGACGTCTGTGAAGACGACGACGATGGCGATGGCACCCCTAATGACGATGACAACTGCCCGGTAACCCCGAACCCGGATCAGGCGGATGTGGATGCGGATGGTGTCGGTGATGTGTGCGACAACTGCCCCAACACTGCCAACGCGGATCAGGCCGATGCGGATGAAGACGGTACCGGTGATGTGTGTGACGCTGATGGCTTCAGCTGCAGTGCAGGTGGTGCCTTCGAGCCCCTCACCGCTGCCAACTTCGGCGCAACTGGCACAACCTTCGGCGTCTGTGTAGGTTGTGGTGTGACCGGTCCGGAACTGGCCATTGACGAGATGAACAGTACCTTCTCTGAAATGACTCTGGCGGTGAACGTGGCGGGTGGCGCTCGTCTGACCGTTACCGAAAGCACCAACACCAACTTCTCCGGCCTGGTAAACATTGGCTTCGTCACCAGCAACCCAAGTACCGGCCTGCTGGACCTGGGTGCGCTCGGCGATTTTCTGACCCTGCGTCTCTATGACGATGGTGTGGAAGTCGACAGCTTCACCGTGGGTGGAGGCGTGCTGGCACTGGATGTAGCGGGCCTGCTGGGTGACTCAGGGCAGACTTTTATCAGTACTGAAGTGGATGCAGATGCCACAGCATTTGATGCTGTTGCCCTGGAGTTTGGTGGTCTGGTCTCCGCAGATAGTGAGCTGCGGGTACATGATACCTGCATCCAACAGCTCTAAACGCTCTTTCCTCCTTCTTTTGTCAGGGGCCTTCGGGCCCCTTTTTCTTGTGCTGAAATCTCCCTCAGTGGCATATTCCAAGGGTGTGGCAATGGGGTGACAAAAACATCGTCTGACACCGCCTGAGCCGTTACCCTGTCTGTAACAGCCAAAGAATGATAATCCGCAGTAGAGGGGGGCTTCATGCGAACAGGACTGATGCTGACTGTGATGTTGTTGGTTGCCGTGATCACCGGTTGTGATAAGGAGCCGGGGGTCGGGGAGGTGGTCAGCTCCTTTGCAAACTATCAGGAAAAAGGCGATCTGGAGGCGTTGCGTCAGCGCGGGTTTATCCGCCTGCTTGCGCCACGCTTTGATGAACCTTCCGGCCTGCCCCGGGATGGCGTGCCTGCGCGTGAATATCAGGCGCAAGCGGAATCCTTCGTCAGAGAGTTGGGTCTGGAGCCTCGCTGGGTCTACGCGGACAGCGTGGCGGAGCTGGGAAAGCTGATCAATGCCGGCATGGCCGACATTATCGTTACCAATTACTCCGTGACCAAGTCGCGGCAGAAATCACTGGCGTTCTCCACACCCGTCAATGCGGTGCAGGAAAAGCTGGTTGTTCCCGTCGAACGCAAAGACATCAGTTTGACAGACCTTGATGATCTCACCATTGCCGTGCCAGAGGGGACGGCCTATCAGGAAACCGCCGAGAAGCTGGCCCGTCGTCACGATGGAGTTCGGATTGATGTGGTCGATGCCGAGTTGTCCGATGAAGAGCTGGTGGAGGCGGTAGAAGCCGGTGAGCTGGAAGCGACCATCGTTGACAGTAACATGCTGGATCTGTTGCTCAGCCCGGATTCCGGGGTGGCTGAAGGCCCGGTAGTGAACCGGAAACGACGAATTGCCTGGGCGGTCAGAAAAGATAGCACCGAGCTACTGGATCGTATCAACCAGTTCATTACCAGTGAGCGGGTTATCAGCTCGGTCAAAAAGCAGGTAAAACGTGACTGGGCCGAGATCAGGAAACAGGGGGTGCTGCGAGTCATTACCTCCAACAATCCGGCCAGTTATTTCATGTGGCGTGGTGAGCTGATGGGCTTTGATTATGACCTGATCAGTGATTTTGCCAAAAAACACCGTTTGCGGGTGAGTGTGGTGGTCCGTGACAGCCCTTCGGCCATGTTCCAGGCCCTTGAGGAAGGGGAGGGAGATGTGATTGCCGCGTCCATGACCATCACCGAAGGACGCCAGGAAAAGGGCTGGATGTTCAGCGATCGTTACCTGGAAGTGAACGAACAATTGATTGGCCGGGCGGATGAGGAGCCGCTGGAAAATCTGGGCCAACTGGCCGGCCGCACCATAGCGGTTAACCCCGAAACAGCCTATCACGATACCTTGCAGCAGCTACTTGATGATGATTTCCCCTTCATCGTTCAGGAAGTGCCGGGCGCCAGTACCGAGATGTTGATTAACGCTGTTGCCAACGGCGAATATGACTTGACCATGGCAGATAGTCATCTGGCCGCCATGGAGTCCACCTATCGAGAAGACATTGCCGTGCTGTTCGAATTCGAGCCTGCCAAGGAGATCGGCTGGGGGCTTCGGCAAGAGCAGACGGGGCTGAAAGAGCAACTCGACAGCTATATCGCCCGTCAGTATCGTGGCCTGAATTACAACATCACCTACAATCGCTATTTTCGCGAGAAAAAAACCATCAACACCCATGAGGCTTACCGGGTTGGCTCCGGCAAAGCCATTTCACCATATGATGATCTGGTAAAGAGTGAGTCACTGAAATACGGCCTGGATTGGCGCTTGATCACCTCGCAGATGTACCAGGAGAGCCGCTTCAACCCCAAGGCACGCTCATTTGCCGGCGCTCAGGGGCTATTACAGGTAATGCCACGTACCGGGCGTCAGTTTGGTTACAGCAACCTGACCCGGCCTGAGAATGGAGTGGCCGCCGGAGTCGCCTATATGGACTGGCTGGAACAGCGATTCCCGGCGCGTCTGGATCTGGCAGAAAAACTGTATTTTACGCTGGCCGCCTACAATGCCGGGCATGGCCATGTGGAGGATGCCCGTCGCCTGGCGGAACGTCTTGGAAAGGATCCGGATAAATGGTTTGGCAATGTGGAAGAAGCCATGCTGCTGCTTTCCCGGCCGGAATACGCCCGTCAGGCTCGCTATGGTTATGTCCGGGGGGCTGAGCCGGTGAAGTATGTCAGGCAGATCAAGAACCGTTATCTGGGCTATGTGTCGGCTCTTGAAAAAGAAGACAGCTAGCCGCCTGTCAGGGGATAGGCTGCCTGAGAAAGTGAAGGTCAGGAAAACTGCTGGTTTTTACAAAGTAGCCATGGAAAAGTAGTGATGTAGCCCCATGATACAGGTACCCATTCATTGAAAGGAGATTGTGATGGATCGCAATGCTTTCATCGAAAAAATTAAAGGTAAATTGAACGAACTGGACAATGAATTTGACCAGTTGCAAATCAAGGCGGACAAGGCCAGTGAAGAGGTTCGCCACAAGTGGGAAAAACGAAAGACGGAGTTGAAGGAAAAACGCCAGGAACTGGCGGCGCGGCTGGACGAACTGCGCAACGACAGCAACGCCCGCTGGGAAGATGTGAAGGCCAGTGTGGAAAAAACCTGGGATAGCACCCTGGAAGGGTTGAAGGATATCAAGAACAACCTTCTCAAATAAGTCTCAGTCAAATTTAACATCAAGAACGTTGGGATAAGCGTGCCAATTTATTGGCGCGCTTTTTTTATGAAAAATTCATACCGCCGATCGCGAAATTTTCAACTGCTGTCATACCAACTGTAAAAGAACAGTTTGTTACTGTCTTCCCTTTCCAAAAAACAACAGAATATCAACAATGAAATTGACGGAAACTTCACATGTGGGAGTAGTCTGTGGAGAAAGTATGCATTGTGCTAGGGAGTAGTGGCATGAAGAGTCAAGGACGGTTTCATATAGCTTGGTGGGTACCCGTTTTGCTGTTGCTAGGCAGCTTGGGCTTGTCGGGTTGTGGTGCGGATGGAGATGGTTCTCGCTCGCAACCCCCGGTTAATCGTGACGCTGATCAGGATGGCGATAATGTTCCTGATAACCGTGATAATTGCCCATCTGTCAGTAATCCGAATCAGGCCGATACCGATGGTGATGGCTTGGGTGATGCCTGCGACAACGATGCTGACGGCGATACCATCCTCAACAGCAACGATAACTGTCCGGCCGTGGCCAACACGGACCAGATCGATACGGATGGTGATGGCGTCGGGGATGCCTGTGACACGGATACGGACACTGATGGTGACGGGGTAGATGACGGCGTGGATAACTGTCCGGCTGTTGCCAACCCGGGCCAGACAGATACGGACAGTGATGGCACTGGCGATGCCTGTGATACGGATGATGACAATGACGGTGTAGAGGACAGCACTGACAACTGCCCGCTGACCAGTAACCCGGATCAGACCGATACGGATGGCAATGGCATCGGCGACGCTTGCGACATCGATAGTGACGGGGATGGTATCAGCGATGATCTGGATAACTGTCCCAATACTGCCAACGCTGACCAGACCGATACCGATAGTGACGGTACCGGCGATGTCTGCGATGCCGATGATGACGGGGATGGTGTTAATGACGGTACGGATAATTGTCCGCTGATCAGCAACCCGGATCAGGCGGATGCCGATGGTGATGGTATCGGTGATGCCTGCGATACCGGCAATACCGACAGTGACGGTGACGGCGTCGATGATGATGTCGACAACTGTCCGGATGTGGCCAATGCGGGTCAGGAAGATCTGGATGGGGATGGCACCGGCGATGCCTGCGACGACGATACTGATGGCGATGGTGTGGCCGATGCGCTGGATAACTGCCCACTTACCGCAAATTCAACCCAACTGGATACCGATCTGGACGGGCAGGGTGATGCCTGCGACAGCGACGATGACGGCGATGGCGTTGATGATGGCGCGGATAACTGCCCCACGGTCAGCAACCCGGATCAAGCCGATGCCGATGGTGACGGTATTGGTGATGCCTGCGATCTGGATCTGGATGGTGACGGTGTCGATGACCTGAGTGATAACTGTCCGTTGATTGCCAACCCGGATCAGATCGATTCCGACGGTGATGGCCTGGGTGACGCCTGCGATCCTGATGACGACAACGATCTGGTACTGGATGCGGTGGATAACTGCCCTCTGACGGCCAATGCGGACCAGACGGATACCGATGGTGATGGCGTGGGCGATGCCTGCGATAGCAATACGGATACCGATGGCGATGGCGTGGATGATGGCATCGACAACTGTCCGAATGTGAGCAACCCGGATCAGGCGGATACCGATGGCGACGGCATTGGTGATGCTTGTGACCCGTTAACTGACAGTGACGGCGATGGTGTTGCCGATGATGTGGACAATTGTCCGGACGTTGCTAATGCCGATCAGGCTGACAATGACGGTGACGGTCAGGGTGATGCCTGTGACACGGATGATGATAACGACAGCGTTCCGGATACCCTGGATAACTGTCCCAATGACCCCAATGCCACTCAGCTGGATAACGACCTGGACGGCATCGGCGATGTCTGCGATACCGATGATGACAACGATGGTGTGGAAGACAGCGTGGATAACTGTCCCACCGTCAGTAACCCGGATCAGGCCGACACGGACGGGGATGGTATCGGTGACAGCTGTGATGTGGATCTGGACGGTGACGGTGTTGATGATGTGACTGACAACTGTCCGCTCATCGCCAACGCGGATCAGCTGGATTCGGACGGTGATGGTATTGGTGATGTCTGTGACCCGGATGACGACAACGACCTGGTACTGGATGGCCTGGATAATTGCCCGCTGACACCCAACACCGATCAGGCTGATATCGACGGTGATGGCATCGGTGATGCCTGTGACACCGTAAACGACAGTGACGGCGATGGCGTTTCCGACGAGACCGACAACTGTCCGGCGGTTGCCAACCCGGACCAGGCAGATGCGGATGGTGATGGCGCCGGTGATGCCTGTGATAACGACGCTGACAACGACGGTGTTACCGACGATGTGGACAACTGCCCGAACAACGCCAACGCGGATCAGACCGATTCCGATGGTGATGGACTGGGCGATGCCTGTGATGCCGAGTTCACCTGTAGTGGTGCTACGGGGAATGGCCTGGAACCGCTAGTGGCGCCTACGGCGACAGCATCCGGTGGTGGCTTCGGACTGTGTGTCCTCTGTGGTCTTCAGGATGCAGAACTGGCAGTGGATGATCAGGTGCCTACGGCTGCACAGCTCTTCGTGACTCTGGGTGCATTGGGTGGCGGTTCCCGCCTGAATGTAGACAGTGGCGAAAGCTTCAGTGGCACCAACCGTGCTGGCTTTACCGTAAGCAACAGCGCCGAGTTGCTGGATCTGGGCGTGCTTGATCAGATCACAGTCAGCCTGTTGAACAACGGTACTGTCGTTGACACCTCAGGCAGCGGTGGCCTGCTGAACTTGCAGTTGCTGACACTGGCCGGTTTTGACCAGCAGTTCCTGTTCGTGGATACCGCAGAGACCTTCGACACCCTGCGGGTGGACTTGTCGGCCACGGTGGGTCTGCTCACGGATCTGAATGTGCACCAGAGCTGTGTGGGTCCCACGCCCTGATTCAACACAAGCATGAAGAAAGGAAAAACGGGAAGCTTCGGCTTCCCGTTTTTTTTGCGGATTTGAAAATGCCAGGAGAACCTCTGAAAAACACCGCATTTCCTGTGGGAAGGGGCGCTTCAGAGGCAGCTTAATGGGAGGGGCTGTGCAGTGAGCCGAACTCAGGCCGTTCTGGCCAGGGGGTGCAGCCATTCCCCCAGCGCAGCCAGGACCTGCTCCCGGCACTGATCGTTGAGCAGTTCATGCCGACCCTCAGGCCAGAAATGGGCGGTCAGTGGCTGCTCCATGGTATGCAGGACTTGCTCCAGGGCCATCATGCCTTTTCCCATATCACTCATGGGATCTTGTTCTCCACCCAGTAACAACACCGGCAGGGTGTCGGGCAACTCTGCCAGCTGGGGGACACTGTGAATCTGGCGCAGGCCCTGTACCAGCTGGCACCAGGATTCGGTGGTGCAGTCGAAACCGCACAGGTCGTCATCCATATACTGCTGCACCTGCTCGCGATCATGACTGAGCCAGTCAAACTCGGTCTGCGGGTCTGGCACCCGGCGTGCCCAGGCGCCAAAGGTCATTCTGCGAATCAACGGGCTGGTACCGCGTTTGCCGTTGCGGTGGCGGGCAAACTTCAACGGTAGGCCCATCAGTCCATAGTAGGCGGCGGGGTGATAATCGCTGGCGCACAGAGCCAGCCCAGCCAGCTGTTCGCCGATGCGTTGTGCGGCGGCCAGGGCGATGAAGGACCCCATGCTGTGGCCGCCGAGTACACAGGGCAGGCCCGGGTGGGTTTCTCTGGCCATGGCGATCACCGCCATGGCATCCTGCACCAGAGCGTCCCAGCCATCCGCATCGCCAAAATGCCCCTTGGGGCAACGATCACTGATGCTCAGACCGTGTCCGCGATGGTCCGGGCAGTACAGGTGCCAGCCCTGTTCGTTGAGGGCATCTGCCAGGCCCTCATAACGAGCGCCATGTTCCGCCATGCCATGCAGCCACACCACGATGCCTTGCGAGGTAGCGACCTTGGCGGGCCAGTGGTGGATGGCTGTGGCATGGTGGTCATCAGTACTCAGATAACGCATCTGTTTTGTCATACAGTCTCCGGCGACATGGTCCATGGGCAGGCGGGAACCCGGTTATGATCATAACAGCTATGGCAACCGGGTGATGCAGCCACTACCATCCCGACCTGAACCAGATATCCAGGAGACACCATGATCGAATACCGGATTCGCCCGCTGCGCCCGGAAGCGCATTTGTTTGAAGTCACCATGACTGTGGCGAAGCCAACTCCTGAAGGGCAGGCCCTGACCATGCCGGCCTGGATCCCGGGTAGTTACATGATTCGCGATTTTGCCCGCCATCTGGTGTCCCTGGAAGCCAGCTGTCACGGTGAGAGCCTGGCCGTGGCCAAAATCGACAAACAGACCTGGCAGTTGCCTCCCTGTGAGGGACCGGTACAGATTCATTACCAGATCTATGCCTGGGATCTTTCCGTCCGTGGTGCCCACCTGGATACGACCCATGGTTATTTCAATGGCACCTGTGTGTTTCTGGCAGCCATGGGGCACGAGGACCAGCCCTGTGAAGTGGATATCGAAGCACCGGAAGGTTCTGCCTACCTAGGCTGGCACCTGGCCACCGGGCTGCCCCGGGTGAATGGCTCGGAGCTGGGGTTTGGCCGCTTCCGGGCAGACAACTACGATGCCCTGATCGATCACCCGGTGGAAATGGGCCCGTTCGAGTATGCCCAGTTTGAAGCCTGCGGCGTGCCGCACTGGGTGGTGATGGCCGGTCGGCACAAGACGGACATGGCGCGCCTGTGCCGGGACCTGAAACCGATCTGCGAGCATCATATCCGCATGTTCGGTGAACCGGCGCCCATGGATCGCTATCTGTTCATGACCCTGGTCACCGGCAACGGTTATGGCGGCCTGGAACATCGTAATTCCACCAGCCTCATGTGTGCCCGCGACGACCTGCCCAAACGCACTGACGAGCCGGGCAAGGTACGCGATGGCTACCGCAATTATCTGGGCCTGTGCAGCCACGAATATTTCCATACCTGGAATGTGAAGCGGATCAAGCCGGCGGCCTTTACGCCCTTTGATCTGTCCCAGGAAGTGCACACCGAACTGTTGTGGGCTTTCGAGGGCATCACCAGTTACTACGATGATCTGTCGTTGACCCGCACCGGGCTGATTGCGCCGCAGAGCTATCTGGAGCTGCTCGGGCAGACCCTGAGCCGGGTGTATCGCGGCCAGGGCCGTCACAAGCAGACCGTCACCGAATCCAGCTTCGACGCCTGGACTCGTTTCTACAAGCAGGACGAAAACGCCCCCAACGCCATCGTCAGCTATTACACCAAGGGCTCGCTGGTGGCTCTGGCGCTGGATCTGACCCTGCGTAATCTGACTGGCGAGCAAAAGTCCCTGGATGATCTCATGCGCCTGCTCTGGGCCCGTTACGGCCAGACCGGCGAAGGCGTGCCGGAGCAGGGCATACAACCCTTGGCCGAGGAAGTGGCCGGTTGCGAGATGAGCGACTTTTTCGAGCAGGCGCTCTACAGCACCGAGGATCTCCCGCTGGCGGAGCTGCTGGCCGAGCGGGGCGTGGAACTGAACTGGCGCAGTGCCGCCGGCCACGGCGACAACGGTGGCAAACCCGGCAAGGATGGCATCCCCAATCTGGGTGTGCGGCTGGTTGCCGATACGATGGGCGCGAAGATTGCGGTGGCGTTCGAGCAGGGCCCGGCCATGGCGGCGGGACTGTCCGCGGGGGATGTGATCATCGCCGTGGATGGCCTGCAGGCCACGCAGAGCAATATCGACAACCTGATGGCCAACTTCCTGCCCGGCGAAATTGTGGAAGTCCACGCCTTCCGCCGCGATGAACTGATGAAGTTCAAAGTGAAAGTGGCGCCCAGTGAACCCAGCACCGCGTACCTGACCATCGCCAAGGGCGGGTTAACGGAGAAGGGCAAAGCCTGGCTGCACTGTAAGGGCAATTAATAATTGATAGTTGATAATGAATAACGAAAGAAAACAGGCCGTAGGAGCGGCGCTTGAGCCGCGAACCTGCTTGCGAAGGTTTTCCCAAGTACGATTCGCGGCTCAAGCGCCGCTCCTACGGCGTTTTATGGTTGATTGAATTTTTCATGTCTTTGAAGCCACTCTACAGCCAGCTTGATAACGCTCGCAGAGCTGATCATTTTCGTTTGAAAAAGCGGATTGATGGTCTGTCACGCTTGCCTGCTGACAAGCGCAATGACAAGGCGGTGGAGAAGATATACTCGGCCATTGCCGCTTCCGTTGCCAATCGGGAAAAACGTCAGGCGTCTCAGCCCGTCCTGAACTGGCCGGACCTGCCGGTGGTGGCCAGCCGTGAGGAGATCAAGGTGGCCATTCGCGACCATCAGGTGGTGGTGATCGCCGGGGAGACTGGCTCGGGCAAGACCACCCAGCTGCCCAAGATCTGCCTGGAACTGGGGCGGGGTATCGAGGGCACCATCGGCCATACCCAGCCTCGCCGGCTGGCGGCCCGGGCCGTGGCCAGCCGGGTGGCGGAAGAGCTGAACAGCCCGCTGGGCAGCACAGTGGGCTTCAAGGTGCGCTTTGCCGAGCAGGTCAGCGAGACCAGCCTGATCAAGGTGCTTACCGATGGCATGCTGCTCAATGAAATCCAGCAGGACCGCTTTCTCAATCAGTACGACACCCTGATCATCGACGAAGCCCACGAGCGCAGCCTGAATATCGATTTTCTGCTCGGCTACCTGAAACAACTGCTGCCGAAACGGCCGGATCTGAAGGTGATCATTACCTCGGCCACCATCGATCACGAACGCTTTGCCAATCATTTCGGTGATGCGCCGGTGCTGGAAGTGTCCGGGCGTACCTTCCCGGTGGAAATGCGTTACCGTCCGCCGGTGGAAGGGCAGGAACTGTCCCGGCAGATTGAAGAGGTGTTGCAGGAAATCCAGCGCGAGGAACGCCGCGATGGCTTGCCCGTGGCGCGGGATGTACTGGTATTCCTGGCCGGCGAGCGGGACATTCGCGATGTGCACCATCACTTGAAGCGATGTGAGCTGAGAGACACGGAAATCCTGCCCCTCTATGCGCGACTGAGTCAGGCCGAACAACACCGCATTTTTGCTTCTCACCGGGGCCGGCGGGTGGTGCTCAGCACCAATGTGGCGGAAACCTCCCTCACCGTGCCGGGTATCCGCTATGTGATCGATGCCGGCACCGCCCGAATCAGCCGCTACAGTGTGCATTCCAAGGTACAGCGCCTGCCGGTGGAGCCGGTCAGCCAGGCCAGCGCCAACCAGCGGGCCGGGCGCAGCGGGCGCATCATGCCGGGTATCTGTTTCCGGCTGTATGACGAAGACGACTTTCTCAATCGTCCCGCCTTCACCGACCCGGAGATCCAGCGCACCAACCTGGCGGCGGTGATTCTGCAGATGGCGGATCTGAAGCTGGGCCGCGTGGAAGACTTTCCCTTTATCGAACCACCGGACGGGCGCCTGATCCGCGACGGTTACCGGCTGCTGGACGAGCTGGGCGCGCTGACCCCGAAACAGACCCTGACACCCCTGGGCCGACAACTGGCCCGCTTTCCGCTGGACCCGACCCTGGGGCGGATACTGGTGGCGGCTTCCCAGCAGAAGGTGCTTCGCGAAGCGCTGATTATCGTCTCGGCCCTGGCAGCCCAGGACCCCCGCGAACGCCCCCACGACAAGCAACAACAGGCGGACCAGGCCCATCAGCCGTTCACCGACAAGGATTCGGATTTCCTGTTTTTCGTCAAGCTGTGGCAGTGGGCGGACAGTCAGCGCGAGTCGCTCAGCCGCAACCAGTACGAGAAGCTGTTGAAGAAAACCTTTCTGTCGCCCACCCGCATGCGCGAATGGCGCGATACCCACCGCCAGTTGTTGTTGCTGTGCAAGGAGCAGGGCTGGGCGCTGAATGCGCCGACCATGAACGAGCAGGGGCTCGTAGAGGGTGCCTATGGGCCTCTGCATCAGGCTCTGTTACCCGGCCTGCTGGCCAACGTGATGCAGCGCACGGACGAGGGCGAGTGGCTGTCCACGCGCAATCGCAAGCCGCTGATCTGGCCGGGCTCGTCGCTGTCGAAAACCAAGGCCCGCTGGCTGATGGCAGCGGAGCAGGTGGAAACCAGCCGGCTGTTTGCTCGTACCGTGGCGCGCGTCGAGCCGGAATGGGTGGAAGCGGCCGCCGCTCACCTGGTGAAACGTCAGTATTTCGAGCCGCACTGGTCGAAGAAACGTGGCTGTGCCATGGCAAAGGAACAGGTGAACCTGTTCGGCCTGATCCTGGCCAGTGGCCGGCGCGTGAACTATGCGCCCATCAACCCGCAGGAAGCCCGCGAACTGATGATCCGCGAAGGGCTGGTGATGGGAGAATTGCACCGGGAGCCGCCCTTCGTGAAGGCCAACCGGGAGCAATTCGAGACGCTGGAAGAGATGGAACACAAGCTGCGCCGCCGTGACATCCTGGTGGATGAGGAGGCCCGGGTGGCCTTCTACGATGAGCGGTTGCCGCAGGACCTAACCAGCCTGGCCGGGCTGATGAACTGGTATAACAAAAAGGCCACGGCGGCTGAGAAGGACGCGCTGCTGATGAAGCGGGATTTCCTGCTGTCACGCAGCCCGGATCTGGCCAACGACCAGTTCCCGGATCAGCTGCGCCTGGATGGCATCAGCCTGCCGCTGGAATACAGCTTTGACCCCACCGGTGAGCGCGATGGCGTGACCCTGATCGTCCCGGTGGCGGTGCTCAATCAGGTGCCGGAAACCCGACTGGACTGGCTGGTGCCGGGGCTGCTGCGGGAAAAACTGGAAGCTCTGATCCGGGCCCTGCCCAAGGCGCGGCGGCGCCACTTTGTGCCGGTACCGGATTACGTCAGCGCGCTGCTGGAAACCCTGAATCCGCAAGAGCCCCTGTTGTCGGCCATGACCCGGGAACTGCAGCGCATGACCGGTGTGCGTATCGAGCGGGAAGAGTGGCAGGATGCCACGCTGCCGGATCATCTGCGCATGTTTATTCAGGTCGTTGACCGGGTGGACGGCAAGCGCAAGGTGCTGGCCCAGGGACGCTATCTGGATGAAGTCCGTGACAAGCTGGAAGGTGTCACTCGCAACCTGCCAGAGCCTGAGGCGGAGGAGCCGGCGCTGCGTGGCCAGGAATGGCTGTTCGGCACACTGCCGGAAACCCGCGAGCAGGATCTCGGCGGCATGGTGGTGCGTCGTTATCCGTCGCTGGAGGAAGATGGCGACGGGGTGGTGTTGCGCTATCGGGATGATGCCGATGAAGCGTGCTGGCGCCATCGCTGGGGCACGGCGCGCCTGTTGGGCTTCAAGCTCAGTGTCCAGCTTCGCGACCTGCGCAAACAGGCCTCACAGATGGCCGGTTTCCAGAAGCTCAAGGGTGAAAAAGGCGCCATGGCCCGCCAGGCACTGGACCATGCGCTATTGCGTCTGCTGGCCGAACATTTCCGGCTAGATGAACCGGTGCGGGATAACGCCGCTTTCCAGGCTCGGCTGGATGCCCATCGGGGCGATTTCGTCCCCTGGGCCAGCCAGCAATTGACCGCCTTCGGCAAGCTGTTCGCCGATTACCGGCAGCTGATGGGCAAGCTGGAAAAAAACTTCCCGCTGGCCTGGGCCCATGCCCACCGGGACCTGAAGCAGCAACTGGCCAGCCTGTTCAGTGATGATTTCCTGTTGCAGGTGTCCTGGCCCTGGTTGATGGAGTACCCCCGTTATCTGGAGGCTATCGGCCACCGGCTGGACAAACTGGGCGGCCAGATCGGCAAGGACCGCACCCTCACTGCGGAACTGGAGGCCTACCACAAGCAGTACCTCACCCGTGCCGCCGGTCTGCCCCTGTGGCAGCAGCCGGCGACCTTGCAGGAGTATTTCTGGATGTTGCAGGAATACCGGGTGAGCCTATTTGCACAACAGCTCGGTACCCGGGTGTCGGTGTCCGCCAAGCGCCTGAACAAGCAGTGGGAGCTGTGTTGAGGAATCGCCTTTTCCACGAAGCCGCTGTAGGAGGCTGCTTGCAGTCGAACCCGGTTGGCTTCTCAGCGATGGAGTTCGCTGGCAAGCAGGCCCCTACAGTGGCCCTGTAGAAAGCCTAACAACTATCCGGCCACCCCCTTTGCGCTGGCCACCCCGAATCCGGATAATCGACCCATTATTCCCATTTATGAAACGGGGCCCTTTGCCCCGTTCGAGTGCGAGGACTCGCTTGTGAGCTATTCTGTAGTAATCAGTGGCACCGGCCTGTGGACCCCGGAGCAGACCATCACCAACGACGAGCTGGTGGAATCCTTCAACGAATACGTAAAACGGTTCAATGAGCGTAACGCCCAGGCCATCGAGGCCGGTGAGGTGGAAGCCCTGGGGCCCTCCGATAGCGCCTTTATCGAAAAGGCGTCCGGTATCAAACAGCGCTATGTTATCGACAAGACCGGAATTCTCGATCCGGACCGGATGGCGCCGCGTATTCCGGAGCGTTCTGACGACGAGGTGTCCATTCAGGCGGAGATCGCCGTGAACGCGGCAAAGCAGGCGCTGGAGAATGCCAACCTGACCGCCGATGACCTGGACGCGGTACTGGTAGCCTGTTCCAACATGCAGCGCCCGTACCCGGCCATGGCCGTGGAAGTGCAGGCCGCTCTGGGCATGGAGCACGGCTGGGGATATGACATGAATGTGGCCTGTTCCAGCGCCACCTTCGGTATTCAGGCCGGTGTCGACGCTATCCGCAACGGCAGCGCCCGCCGGGTGCTGATGGTGAATCCGGAAATCTGCTCCGGCCACCTTGCCTGGGAAGACCGCGACTGCCACTTCATCTTTGGCGATGTGGCCACTGCGGTGATTCTGGAACGCAAGGAAGATGCTACCTCCGACAATCAGTGGGAAGTGCTGGGCACGCGTCTGCAGACCAAATTCTCCAACAACATCCGCAACAATTTCGGCTTTCTGAATCGTGCTGACGAAAGCGGCGTTGGTGCTCGTGACAAGCTGTTCCGCCAGGAAGGCCGCCGGGTGTTCAAGGAAGTGTGCCCCATGGTAGCCGAGCAGATTTCCTCGCATCTGTCCGATACCGGTGTGCCGGTGGAGGCCCTGAGCCGCATGTGGTTGCATCAGGCCAACCTGAGCATGAACGAGCTGATTTCCAAGCGGGTACTGGGCCGCCCGGCCACCCGTGAGGAAGCCCCGGTGATTCTTGATGACTACGCCAACACCAGCTCCGCCGGTTCCATTATCGCCTTCCACAAATACAACGCGGACCTGCCGGTGGATACCAAAGGGGTGATCTGCTCTTTTGGCGCCGGTTATTCCATCGGTAGTGTGATTGTGAACCGGATCAAATAACGGCTCGGCAACTTCACGCCAGCTTCACAAGGGCCGCTTCGTGCGGCCTTTTTTGATGCTGGCTGTAACGTTTACCTCACGTGTTCATCTCTATATTATCTGAGACAGGCGCTACACAAATAAACGTGCCTGGGCCGCATCATGCGGTGTCGGATACTCAATAACGATGTATGGAGACTGAACATGGCTAAGTTGAGCAAACTGAACCCCCTGGCTGCTACCGTTGGTGCAGCTGTTGTCGCTTCTGCACTGTCTGTTCCGGTGGCTACGGCTGCCGAAAACCCCTTTGCTGCGTCTGATCTGAAAGCCGGTTATCAACTGGCTGGCAACCACGCTGAAGGCAAGTGTGGCGAAGGTAAGTGTGGTGACAAGAAAGGCGAAGGCAGCTGCGGCGAGAAAAGCGGTGAAGGCAAATGTGGCGCCGACGACAAGAAAGATGGCGACAAGAAAGGCGAAGGTAAATGTGGTGAAGGCAAATGCGGTGGTGATGCCTGAAGGCAGGAGCTGACGCATGAAACCTGAGACACCAGTGTCCGGAGTGGGCCTGGGTCTTCGGCGGGCCCTGATGGGCCCGCTTTCTTCGACCCTGGATTCCCGGAAAGTGCGCCTTTCGACTTTATGGAAGTGGCACCGGAAAACTGGATCCCCATGGGTGGGCGTCTGGCGAAGGAGTTTCGTGCCTTCACCGAGCGTTTTCCATTTGTGACCCACGGGCTGAGTCTGTCCCTGGGCGGACCAGAGCCCCTGGATTTTGAATTATTGAAAGCGGTGAAAGGGTTCCTCAAGGAACACAATATTCGCCGTTATACCGAGCACCTGAGTTATTGCAGTGACCACGGCCACCTTTACGATTTGATGCCGATTCCCTTTACCGAAAAGGCGGTGCACTACGTGGCTGACCGGGTACGACAGGTGCAGGATTTTCTGGAACAGCCCATCGGTATCGAACACGTCAGCTACTATACACAGTTGGGGAATGCAGCCCCCGGTTCCGACATGTCGGAAATCGACTTCGTCAATGCGGTGCTCGAAGAGGCGGATTGTGAGCTGTTGCTGGATGTGAACAACGCCTACGTGAACAGCATCAATCATGGTTACGACCCGCGCGAGTTTATCAGCGCCTTGCCGGGCGAGCGTATCTGTTACGTGCATATCGCCGGTCATTTCGACGAAGCGGAAGATCTGAAAGTGGATACCCATGGCAGCGCGGTGATCGACCCGGTATGGCGCTTGCTGGAGCATGCTTACCAGGAGTTCGGGGTACTGCCCACCTTGCTGGAGCGGGATTTCAACTTTCCCGGTAACGACACCCTGTTTGGCGAGCTCCGACAGATTGCTGACTATCAGCAGCAACAGCGTTCAGCGACACGGAAACTGGGATGAGCGAGACGGATTTTCAAAACTTGCAGCGTCATTTTGCCGCCCATTTGCGTAATCCGAGTCGCCACCCGGCTCCAGAGGGTATTGAAGAGCGTCGGCTGGCGATCTACCGCAACCTGTTTTTCAATAACGTCAACGGCTTCATTACCCAGGGCTTCCCGGTGCTGCATTCCCTGCTGGATGCTGAGCGCTGGCAACGTCTGGTTCGGGCCTTCTTTGACCAGCACGCCTGTCAGACCCCATATTTTCTGGAAATCCCCCAGGAATTCGTCAGCTTTCTGGCGTCAGGCCAGGGGCAGGAGGAGGGCGATCCGCCTTTCCTGCTGGAGCTGGCTCACTACGAATGGATGGAGCTGGTGCTGGATGCCTCCACCGAGGAATTCCCGACAACCGGCTTTCACCCGGAGGGGGATCTGCTCCGCGCCATCCCCCAGCTCAGCCCCTTGCATGTAGTGCTCAGCTATCAGTACCCGGTCCACGAAATCTGCGCCGAGTTCCAGCCCCTGGTACCCCTGGAGCAACCGTTGTGGCTGCTGGTGTATCGTGATCGCGAGGACCAGGTGCGCTTTATGGAAATCAATGCACCCACCGCACGGTTGCTGCAATTGATTGACGAGAACCCGGATAGCACCGGCTTTCAGATCGTCGGCCAACTGGCGGAAGAACTGCAATTCGCTGACGTGGAGAAACTGGCAGCCTTCGCCCGCGATATCCTGCAACAGATGCACCAGCGGGACATCCTGATAGGCGCCAGTCTGAAGAGCTGCTAGGCGGTTAAACCACACAGTACCGGCATGCGTTTCCTCAGTGATCTCTGTGTCCTCTGTGGTAAAACCGGTTTCCCGGCCTCGACGAGATACGGCGTTTTCACCTGTTCCAGCTGTAAAATCCGCCGGGAGGCAGAGCGGTTCAGCGCGTGGCCCTGTTCGGGGATGCGACGGGCTGGCTATAATGCAGCGTCGACGACATACCGGGGTGACCGTGCGTTATTTACTGCTGACCATATTGCTGAGTGTTTCCTGTACCGCTATGGCGGAAGAGGAAGACTGGGGCGCCGCTTCCACGGCGTTCGATACGCCCCAGAGCAGTCAGGCAAAGGATGACGACCCCTGGGAAGACATCAACCGCAAGATCTTTGCCTTCAACGAAACCCTCGACAAGTACGCCCTCAAGCCCGCTGCCAAGGGCTATCGCAAGGCGACACCGGGCTGGTTCGATGACACCGTTACCCGCTTCTTCGAGAACCTGCGCGATTTTCGCAGTGGTCTTAACAGCGTGTTGCAGTGGCGGTGGGGCCATGCCGGCCATAACTTTGGTCGTTTCACGGTCAACAGCACCCTGGGGATCGGCGGCCTGTTTGATGTGGCCAGCAAGGTGGATCTGGACAAGCACAACACCGACCTGGGCCTGACGTTTGCTCGCTGGGGAATTCCGGAAGGCAATTACCTTGTTTTGCCGTTCTGGGGCCCATCCACTGTGCGCGATGCGGCAGCGATTATCCCGGAAGACTACATGCGCCTGCGCCACTACATCGAGCATGATCTGACCCGCTACAGTGTGACCGCCACCTATGTGGTGGACTTGCGTGCGGATCTGCTGGATCTGGAGCGCAACATTGTCGGTGACCGCTACACCTTCCTGCGCAATGCCTACCTGCAACGCCGCCGCTTCGAATCCGGCGACGCGCCGTCCCTGCGTTTCCCGGACATTGAGGAGCGGGATATGGAGTTGGAAGATGAGGGGTGGTGAAAGCAGTTAATAGTTAACAGTGAATAGTTAACAGCTGCGCGAGCAGGTTTGTCTTTATCTTCATGCAATGAGGCCGCGCCCAACTGATGGGCGCGGCCTCACACGTTTAAAACCTGAAACACGCCTGACGCGCGCTGTTCACTGTTAACTATTCACTGTTAACTGCTTTCAGTTTCGCCCGAATATAGTCCCCATGCGACACATACAGTAAATCGCTGACCCGGCGGATCAGGTGTTCTTCGTGGGCGTCGGCGTGGCCGTCGGCGGCGGCCATGGCCCACATTTCCTCGATCAAGGTGACTCTGGGTTCTGGTCCCCAGTGATCGCGAAGCGGGCGGGTGAATTCGAACAGGTCGGTGGCCTGGTCCACGCGGTTTTCCAGTTCCGTGAGGATGTCATTCATTTCCTGTGGGTCCAGATGCCAACGCTTTTCCACCGCCTGAATCAAACGTTGTGATTCTTCCTCTGCCACGGCACCGTCGGTGCGTGCCACTTCCAGCAGCAGGGCGGCGGCCGCCCGATGCAGGTCGTGCTCGCTGGTCTGCTGTTGGGGCTGGTCGGGACGAAAGAGTCGGTTCAACCAATTCAAATTACACCTTCCTCCTGCAGTAGGGTTTCCAGCGCCACCTGGTCGTTGGCGAAGCGGCGGATGCCATCGGCGAGCAGGTCGCTGGCCATGGCATCGTCATTGAGTTGCCAGCGAAACGCGGCCTCGGTGACGGCCTGCCAGTCGTCTTCCGGTGCCACCAGTTCCGCATCCAGTACCCGTGTCAGACTACCGGTATCGGCGGCCAGTTCCCCGAGCAGGGCCGGGCTGATGGTGAGCTTGTCGCAACCAGCCAGGGCTTCGATTTGGCCGGCGTTGCGGAAGCTGGCACCCATCACGATGGTCTCCAGGCCGCGGGCCTTGAAGGTGCGGTAGATCTGACGCACGGATTGCACGCCCGGGTCGTCATCGGCAGTGGCCATCTCCATGCCCTGTTTGCGGTGCCAGTCGAAGATGCGGCCCACAAACGGAGAGATCAGGGTGGCGCCGGCTTCTGCGGCGGCCAGGCCCTGGGTCTGGTTGAAGACCAGGGTCACGTTGCAGCGGGTGCCTTCTTCTTCCAACACTTCCACCGCGCGAATGCCTTCCCAGGTGGCAGCGGTCTTGATCAGGATGCGCGACGGATCCACATCCAGTTCCCGGTAGATGGCGATCAGCCGGCGGGCTTTCTCCACGGTGGCGCGGGTGTCGAAAGACAGGCGGGCGTCCACTTCACTGGAGACCAGGCCGGGCACCCGTTCAAGGATGGCCTGGCCGGCCAGGCAGGCATAGCAGTCCGTCAGCCAGTCCATCTCACCGTCATGCCCCAGGGTACGGCACAGATCCGCTGCCTGTTGCAGCATCGGTCGGTAACGCTCGTCACGGGCTGCCGCCAACAGCAGGGATGGGTTGGTGGTGGCATCCTCCGGCGCCAGTTCAGCGATCATGTCCAGATCACCGGTATCGGCCACCAGGGAGGTCCATTGGGCTAGCTGTTCGCGTTTGTTCACGGTATCCGTTCCTTTCAGTGTCATGGCGGGGCACGGTACTGCGCCGCCATGACAGAATTATGGTTTCACCACAGAGGTCGCAGAGTACACAGCGGTATTAGGGGTGTGGGAAACCATGCTTGCATGGTGAAGAGGCGGGCACGGCTTCGCTATGCAAGCATAGCTTCCCACAAAAACAGAGAGTGTCATCCGGCTTTTGGCTCTGTGAACTCTGTGTCCTCTGTGTCCTCTGTGATGAAAGACTTTTTACAGCCTAAGACAGTTGTGCCAAAGCGTCCATGAGCACTTGCGGGGTGGTGTCCGGCTTGTGCATGTTTTCGCTCAAGTGGCGGCGGAAGCGGCGGGCGCCGGGTTCGCCCTGGAACAGGTTGAGAATATGGCGCAGGGAATGCTTGGGGGCATGGCCCAGTGCATAGCGGCGTTCCACGTAGGGCAGGAATTGCTCGGCGATCTCCCGGCGGGTAGGCACGGCGTGCTCGTCGCCGAACACGATGCGATCCGCGTTGGCCAGGAAATAGGGATTCTGGTAGGCCTCGCGACCAATCATCACGCCATCCACGTCGCCCATGTGTTCGTGCACCTCGTTCAGTGTCTTCACGCCGCCGTTGAGAATGATCTCCATATGAGGGAAGGCCTGCTTGATGGCGTAGGCCCGCTGGTAGATCAGCGGCGGAATCTCCCGGTTTTCCTTGGGCGATAGCCCGGACAGGATTGCCTTGCGGGCATGGATGGTGAGGCTGGTGCAGCCGGCCCGTTCCATGCGGGTGACAAACCGGTAGAGAAAGTCGTAATCATCCTGGTCATCGATGCCGATGCGGGTCTTCACCGTCACCGGCACGCAGACCGCCGCCTGCATGGCTTCCACGCACTGGGCTACCAAGTCCGGTTCCGCCATCAGAATGGCGCCGATCTTGCCCTGCTGCACCCGATCCGACGGGCAGCCCACATTGAGATTGATCTCGTCGTAACCGTATTGCTCGGCGATCCGGGCCGCTTCCGCCAGATCCTGCGGCTCGCAGCCGCCTAGTTGCAACGCCACCGGGTGCTCTTCGTCGTTGAACGCAAGAAAGCGGTCACGATCGCCGCGCAGAATGGCCTGGGCCACCACCATTTCGGTGTAGAGCAGGGTGTGGCGGGTAATCAGCCGGGCCAGAAACCGGTAGTCCCGGGTGGTCCAGTCCATCATGGGCGCCACGGACAGGCGTCGATCCAGGGCTGGGGCAGGGCTGGCGGTCATCACGGCTCTCGTACGGCTTGCAGGAAAGGGGACTATTCTCGCATGTTCATGGGGCACGGTGGGAGCGGATGTGGGCTCTGTAAGCACAAACCCACTCAGTCTTGTTGGACAATGCGCCTGTTAATCGACCGGCCATGCTGATAAACTCCGCCGCCTTCTTGTCGACCCAAGTGTGCAGATTCAATGATGCAGACGGTTTCTTCTGTCTTGCGGCTCAGTCCGCCCTAGGTTTTCTCCCCCAGCCACTTCCTGTGGTGTTTTGGTCGTGCCCTGTCGCGACGATGTCTTCCTGCCTGTGAAATTAATGCTGAGATAGCACGAACCGGCTCCGTGCCAGCAGGCATTCGTGTCTTGAAATCAGGAACCTCGTAAATGATTCAATCGTTAAAGCAGAACTGGTTTAGCCATCTTAAAGGCGACACCCTTGCGGGTGCGGTGGTGGCTCTGGCTCTGATTCCAGAAGCCATTGCTTTCTCCATTATTGCCGGCGTAGATCCGAAAGTGGGTCTATACGCTTCCTTTTGTATTTGTGTGGTGATCGCCTTTGCCGGTGGGCGGCCGGCGATGATTTCCGCCGCCACCGGGGCCATGGCGCTGCTGATGGTGGGGCTGGTGAAGGAACATGGTCTTCAGTACCTGCTGGCGGCGACGGTGCTTACCGGTATTCTGCAGATACTCGCTGGATTCCTTCAGCTGGGGAATTTAATGCGCTTTGTGTCCCGGTCGGTGGTCACCGGGTTTGTGAATGCGCTGGCGATTCTGATCTTTCTCGCCCAGTTGCCGGAGCTGAGTGGTGTGACCTGGCACGTTTACGCCATGGTGGCTGTTGGGTTGGGTATTATTTATCTGCTTCCTTTGCTGACCACGGCAGTGCCGTCGCCGCTGGTGTGTATTGTGGTGATTACCGGTTTTGCCATGTACATGGGCATGGAAGTTCCCACTGTCGGGGACAAGGGTGATCTGCCAGACAGCCTGCCCATGTTCCTGTTCCCGGACATCCCGCTTAACTTTGAAACCCTGCAAATCATCTTCCCCGTGGCCTTTACCATGATGGTGGTAGGTTTGCTGGAATCCATGATGACCGCGACTATCGTTGACGATCTGACCGATACGTCCAGCGAGAAGAACCGTGAGTGCAAAGGGCAGGGCATTGCCAATATCGTTTCCGGTTTCTTCGGTGGCATGGCCGGTTGCGCCATGATCGGTCAGTCCGTTATCAACGTGAAATCCGGTGGTCGGACCCGTCTTTCCACGCTGATTGCCGGTGTCTTTCTGCTTATCCTGGTGGTGTTTCTTGGCGAGTGGGTATCCCAGATTCCCATGGCGGCCCTGGTTGCCGTGATGATCATGGTGTCTATCGGTACCTTCAGCTGGGAATCGATTACCAACATGGCCAAGCACCCGCCCAGCAGTACCCTGGTGATGCTGGCCACGGTGATCGTCACCGTGTACACCCATAACCTGGCCTATGGTGTGGGCATTGGTGTGGTGCTCAGCGCCCTGTTCTATGCCAACAAGGTGGGCCGTGTCTTCTACGTGCGCTCTGATCTGGATGAGGACAATAGTAGCCATCGACGCTACGAAGTGCTGGGACAGGTGTTCTTCACTTCTGCCGAGCAGTTCATTGCTTCCTTTGATTTTAAGGAAGCACTGGATAAAGTGACTATCGATGTGCACCGTTCCCATTTCTGGGATATCACTGCCATTGGCGCCCTGGACAAGGTGATCATCAAGTTCCGCCGTGAAGGTACCGAAGTGGAGCTGATTGGCCTGAACGAAGCCAGTGCCACCCTGGTAGACAAATTTGCCGTGCACGACAAGCCCGAGGCGGTCGAAAAACTCATGGGCGGCCACTAAAGGAGAAGAACAATGAGTGAAGTGATTGCCTGTATTGATGGTTCTCCGGCTGCGGCCCGGGTTTGCGATTATGCGGTCTGGGCGGTGCAGCGCCTTAACGCGCCGCTGACCCTGTTGCATGTGCTGGACCACTCCCGTTACCCGGTAGAAAGTGATTTGAGCGGCAACCTGTTGTTGGGTGGCCGCGAATCCCTGCTCACCGAACTGTCCGAGCTGGACGCCAAACGCAACAAGCTCGCCCTGGAGCAGGGCAAGTTGATGCTGGAAGCCGCTGCCGGTCGCGCCATCGAAAAAGGCGTAAGCGAACCCAAACAGCGTCAACGTCATGGTGGCCTGGTAGAGACCCTGGCGGGCATGCAGGAGCAAACCCGTATTCTGGTGATCGGCAAACTGGGTGAGGAGCACACCGGCGAAGCGGAGCAGGTGGGCGACCACGTGGAGCAGGTGATTCGCACCATGCACAAGCCGATTCTGGTGGTGCCGTCCGATTTCACCGAGCCCGGTAAAATCATGCTGGCCTTCGATGGTAGCCCCACCTGTCGTGAAGGCGTAAAAATGCTGGCCGCCAGTCCGCTGTTCCTGGGGCTGCCTTGTCACCTGGTCGCAGTGGGCAAGGACAAACATCTGACCGAGGATCTGGCCTGGGCCCGTGACACCCTGGAGAAATCCGGTCACGAGGTAGAAGTGGTGCAACTGGAAGGCGAAGTAGAGCCTGCCTTGCATCAATACCAGCAGGATAACGGCATTGATATGGTGGTGATGGGGGCCTATGGCCATTCCCGTATCCGCGAGTTTTTCGTGGGCAGTACCACCAGCAAGATGATCAAGAACGCTACAGTGCCCCATTTGCTGCTGCGATAAGGATGTGCCCCGGCGAAGTTGAAGACGCCGGGGTCTTGTCCCCTGGAAGAGCCAAATGGAACAGGCAGAACAGGAATACTTTCGCCAGAAATTGCTGGAAGAGAAGCAGGCATTAGGCGAAAGGAATGATGAGGCCGATTCAGCCACCAAACCGGTGGAACTGGACCAGCAAAGCGTCGGCCGCCTGTCGCGGATGGATGCCATGCAGGGCCAGGCCATGGCCCTGGCAACCCGCCAGCGTCAGCAGCAGCGTTTGCGCAAGCTTATTGCGGCGTTGCGTCGTATTGATGAGGATGATTACGGCTACTGCGAGGATTGCGGCAAGCCTATCAATCCCAGACGTCTCGAGATTGATCCCGCCACCTTGTTCTGCCTTGATTGCGCCCGTGCCCGCGAATAGGTCCGTATTTCCAGTACACTCCTTCTACTTTCTGCGCGCTCTGTGTGGCATTAGCCTCGCCGCGTACTGATCTGACGATATACGGGGAGGTTCCCTTGCCGGAGTTGAAGATTCTGGGGTTGTTTCTGATCACGGCGGTCGCCGAGATCGTGGGCTGTTATCTGCCCTACCTGTGGCTGCGAGAGGGAAAATCCGCCTGGCTGTTGATCCCTGCTGCCCTGAGTCTGGCTGCCTTTGCATGGTTGCTGTCATTGCATCCCACGGCGGCGGGGCGGGTCTATGCGGCCTATGGGGGCGTGTATATTTTCGTGGCGATTCTCTGGTTGTGGGGCGTTGACGGTATTCGTCCCACGGGCTGGGATATTGTCGGGTCGTTGGTGGCGTTGACCGGCATGGCGATCATCATGTTTGCGCCTCGGCAGATGGGATGACGCCTGAGGCTTGATGCCGGACGCTTGACGCTAAAAGACAAACCAAAATCCTTTGGCGTCTGGCGTCCGGCGTGTATGCCTTATTCCACGGTAATAGTGATCTTTTCCGACATCACCGGCGGTTCATGGGGCACGTGCATGTGGTCACCCAGCAGCAATTGCAGGGTATGAGTGCCCGGTTCCAGTTCCAGCTCGGTCTGGGTCTGGCCCTTGCCGAAGTGGACCACGTTATCGTTGGCCGGCAGCGGGAAATCCATGGGCGGCAGTGCGTCCTTGTCCAGATCGATCAGCAGGTGGTGGTGGCCGGCATGTTCCTGTTCGGTGCCGGCGGGCGCCACGTCCATGCCTTCCAGACCGAATTCCACGGTAACCGGGCTGGTCACGGTAGCACCATCCGCGGGGCTGAGAATGGTGGCTTTGGCGTCTTCCGGAGCGCTGCTGCGGGTCATGCCGCTGCTGCTGGCAGCATCGTCGGCGCCACTATCTTCGGTCTTGGCGGAGTCAGCCTGGGTGTCAGTGGCGGGCGCTTCGGCTGCCGGTGCTTCGGTCTTGGGTTCTTCGCTATTGTCTGAGCAGCCCTGCAGCAGGGTGGCGCCGGCGATCATGGCCACCAGCAGAGAATGTTGAAAGGGAATACGCATGGTCTTTTCCTTTTCTTTCTGTCGTGTTGATGAAGTCTGCCGGCGGCGTGCCGGCAGAAGAATGAGTGGCGTTCAACCTTAGCAGAAAGGCGCGGGTGGATGTCTATATGGATCACGCTTTGGCAGGTATAATCCGCGCCAGTTTGCCTTATTGGAGTCAGCATGACCGTCCGTACTCGCGTAGCGCCGTCGCCCACCGGCGACCCCCACGTAGGCACCGCCTATATTGCCCTGTTCAATCGCTGCTTTGCCCACCAGCACGGTGGTCAGTTCATTCTGCGTATTGAAGATACGGACCAGACCCGTTCCACCGACCAGTCCGAACAGATGATTCTGGATTCGCTCAAGTGGCTGGGGCTGAGCTGGGACGAAGGCCCGGATGTGGGCGGCCCCCACGGCCCGTATCGGCAGAGCGAACGCAAGCACATGTACCGTGAGTACGCGGAAGCGCTGATCGAGAAAGGCCATGCCTTCAAGTGCTACCGCACCAGTGAAGAGCTGGACACCCTGCGTACCGAGCTGAAAGAGCAGGGCCAGAATCGGGCACTGAAGCCGATGGATCTGGAGCTGCCCGCCGACGAGCAGGCAAAGCGTGAAGCGGAAGGGGCGCCCTACGTGATTCGCATGCGCGTGCCCACCGATGGCCGCTGTGAGATCCAGGACATGCTGCGTGGCACCGTGGAGCTGGACTGGGCGCTGGTGGATGCACAGATCCTGCTCAAGTCCGATGGCATGCCCACCTACCATCTGGCCAATATCGTGGATGATCACCTGATGGAGATCACCCACGTGATCCGTGGTGAGGAATGGTTGAACTCCGCCCCCAAGCACAAGCTGCTGTATGAGTATTTCGGTTGGGACATGCCGGAGCTCTGCCATATGCCGTTGCTGCGCAACCCGGACAAATCCAAGCTCAGCAAGCGCAAGAACCCCACCAGCATCCTGTTCTATCAGCGCATGGGCTATCTGCCGGAAGCGCTGGTGAATTACCTGGGGCGGATGGGTTGGTCCATGCCGGACGAAAGCGAGAAATTCACCCTGGCGCAGATGCAGGATGCCTTCGATATCAATCGAGTGTCCCTGGGCGGTCCCGTCTTTGATGTGGAAAAGCTGAGCTGGCTGAATGGCCAATGGCTGCGTGAGCAGAGCGACGAGCAGTTCCTGGATACCTTGCTGGACTGGGCCTACAACCGCGATTACGCCATGAAGATCATCCCTCACCTGCGCCAGCGGGTGGAAACCCTGTCGGATGTGGCGGACAAGGCGGCCTTCTGTTTCAGCGGCATGCCGGCGATCAGCGAGGCCAGCTTCGAGCACAAGCAGTACGGTGCCGAGGACATGAAGGTGTGGCTGCAGTACCTGCTGTGGACCTATGAAGCTCGCAGTGACTGGAATCGTGACGGCCTGTTTGCCGATGCCAAGGCCATTGCCGATGCCCTGGAAGTGAAGATCAAGGACTTCCTGTTCCCGGCCTTCGTTGCCATTGCCGGCACCAGCGGCAGCTTCTCGGTGGTGGATTCCATGGAAATCATCGGCGCCGACCTGAGCCGCGCTCGCCTGCGCAACGCCATCGAGGTGCTGGGCGGGGTGTCCAAGAAGCAGATGAAGAAGCTGGAGAAGGCCTACCGGGATTTGCCGGTAGGCTGAGTTGCAAGTTAAAAGTTGAAAGGCGCGGTCAGGTTCCATGGGGTCTGATTGGCCGTGCCCGCGCACCATGTTATCCGCAATCGCGGTGAGGGCGGCGCTGTTTGGCAGGGCTTTTGTCGCGTTGTAACTTTCAACTTGCAACTTTCAACTGATGTTGCCCAGTTTTTCAGCAGCTTGTTCAGGATGTAGCCAAACGGACTTCATTCTGAAAAAAACACCAGGCCAGCGCTTGACAGAGTAGGGGGGCTGGGTAGAATACGCCGCACCAACCGGGACGCACCTTGTCCCGATTGTCGTATTTGGGGCCATAGCTCAGCTGGGAGAGCGCAACACTGGCAGTGTTGAGGTCGGCGGTTCGATCCCGCCTGGCTCCACCAAATACGTCCCCTTCGTCTAGTGGCCCAGGACACCGCCCTTTCACGGCGGTAACAGGGGTTCGACTCCCCTAGGGGACGCCATATAGAAAGGCCCTGCTCGAAAGAGTGGGGCCTTTTTATTTGTGCGTATTTTGCCTCGGGGGTGCGCGCCCTTGACGGCCTCTCTTTTATCCAAGCAGCTGGGCCACGGCGCTGATGTCGGTTTCCAGGCGGAACTCCCCGGCAATGCTTTTCTCATCACCGGGCCGGTACTTACCGGTCTGCACCAGGCAGGCCTGCATGCCGCTGTTGAGCGCGCCTTCCACGTCTCCGTGTACATCGTCACCGACCATCAGGGTGTTTTCGGGCCGGGTGCCCAGGTCGGCGAGCACCTGTTCGAAGAAAGCAGGGGAGGGCTTGCCGGTGATGATGGCCCGGCAGTTGGCGGCATACTCGAGGGCCCTGACAAAGGGGCCGGCATCCAGGTGCAGCCCGTCATCCAGTTGGTAGTAGCGGTTTTCGCCAATGGCAATCAGGGGCGCGCCGTCGTGCAGCAGGCGGAACGCCTGGTCCAGGTGGTCATAGCTGAATTTCTTGCCGGCATCACCCAGCAGCACGGCATCGGCTTGCTTGCCTTGCAGGTCGGCAAATTCCTCTTTCAGGTTGGGGTGAAACAGACAGTAGGGGGTCAGATTGTGGCGGGTCAGGTAGTCGTGGGCCGCTTGCGGCGCGGTAAACAGCTCGGCCTCGTCCACGGCCAGGTTCAGGCTGGCCAGGTCGTTGAGTATCTGGCTGCGGTTGCGCTGGGAGGTGTTGGTGACAAAACGCAGGGGCAGGCCGGTGGCACGCAGTGTATCGAGCGCCTCCAGGGCACCGGGCAACAGACGCGGGCCCTGATAGAGCACGCCGGCCAGGTCCAGGCAGATGGCATGCAGCGGCATGGCACTCCTCCGTGAGGGTTCTCATGTCAGGATAGTGCGGGCTGTCGTTTCAACTCAAGCGGCGAATGGTCAGGGTATGGGCGATCTTTTCCCCATCCCAGATGTATTCGTAGTGGGCGCTGGGGGTGATGGCCTCCAGCGGCTGGGGGGTGAACAGGGCGTAGCAGTGGCTGCCGGGGGCGCGGACCGATTCGTAGTGGAGGCCGGTTTCACGCTGCTGCTGGAGCTGCTGGCCCAGCTGCCGTGCGGCCCGGTAATCATGCGGGTCATGCCAGTGCGGATGCTGCGTTGCCGGGGTGATGTCGCACAGGGTGGCGGAGAAATGAACCTTGAGGCCGCGCATGACAATGCGATCGTATTTCAAGCCCTCTACCCGCTGGAAGTAACGCTGCTGATGATAGCGGGTTTCGGCCAGGGCGGTGGCCATTCGATCCGCGCAGTAGAAGACGCCGTAGGCACCATCGGAAAACCGGGAGCCGGCCGGGCTCACATGAACAAAGGGGCCCAGGGCATAGTTGCAGCCGGGAATGCCCCAGGGACGCTCTGCGGGCGGTACCCGGTTCAGGTCGCCCACCTCGTTCTGCAGGCGCGGATTGGTCAGGGCCTGTACCGCAAACAGGGCGTCGAAATCCGTCTGGTCCGCCACATCGTCAAAGATGGCGATGGGCGGATATTTGCCGTTGACCAGCCGGTAGGCGGTCTGGGAGGAGAGTGTGTGTCGGGGCAGGGCGTGGATCTCGGTTTCCCTCATCCCCATTGCCCGCCCCGCAGGCTGTCCAGCTGACGGTGCACTTCGTAGAGGCTGGCCACGCGGCCGTTGCTCATGATGTCCATGGGCGTGGCGCCGTTGAAGAACGGGTTGTGGTTGGCCATGCGTACGAAGCCATAAACGTTTTCCCGGTTTCCGAACAGGGTGCGTAGCGCCTGATGGATGTTCAGCAAATAGCTCAGGCGCTCCAGCAGGTCGTTGCCGACCCGGGCGCTGTCCGGCTGGCTCTGGTACTTGTGCAGGGTGGAACGGCCCACGCCGAGCAGGGCCATCTTTTCCTTTTCACTGCACTGCCAATGCTCCAGGAGCTTGAGGACGGCGCGCAGAGCCGCATGGCGGGCGCCGTCGTCCAGTGCCTGGGGTGTCTGTTGTCTGGCTGCTTCCATAGCGCCTCCTGACTCGATGATTCAATAATGATCTTTTTTGTCTATTTTGTCTATATGTGGACGAATGGCTCTGAGAAGGTCCTGGTGCCCAGGCAATGGGACGAATTGGGGCCTGAAGGGTGATGAAAAAGGAGGGCGTTTTGGTGAAAAAGACAGGGGCGGGTACAGGGTTGTGTATCTTCGGGGGGAGCCAATTCCCTGCCCAACAATGAGGCAAGGCAATGTGTCAGTGGCAATGCAGCGGCGCTGCTGCCCCGTGATGGGGCAGTATTTCAGTCCTGATCCTGGGTCTTTAGCAAGCGGCGTAGCAGTGAGGAAGTATCCCAGCGCCCGCCACCCATTGCCTGAATTTCGCGGTAGAAATCATTGACCTGGGATGTCACCGGCAGGGTTGTGCCGTTGCGGGCCGCTTCCGCCAGACAGATATCCAGGTCCTTGCGCATCCAGTCCACCGCAAAGCCGTGTTCGTACTGGTCGTCGATCATGGTCTGGTGGCGATGGCTCATTTGCCAGGAGCCAGCGGCGCCATGCTGGATGGTGTCGAAGACTTTGCCGGCATCCAGCCCGGCATTCTGGGCAAAGGCCACGCCTTCCGCCAGGGCTTCCACCAGACCGGCTACGCAGATCTGGTTGACCATCTTGGTGAGCTGACCGCTGCCCGCCGGCCCCATCAGGTTTGCGGCCTTGGCATAGTGATTCAGCACCGGAACAACACGCTGGTAGGCGGCGTCGTCACCGCCACACATGATCGACAGCTGGCCGTTCTCGGCACCCTGCTGGCCGCCGGACACGGGCGCATCGATAAAGTCGGCCTGACGGTCACGGCAGGCGGCGTCCAGCTCCCGGGCCACGGCGGCGCTGGCGGTGGTGTGGTCCACTAGCAGGGCCTGTTTGCCGAGGGTTTCCAGCACGCCGTCGGGGCCCAGGGTTACCTGCCGCAGGTCGTCGTCATTGCCCACGCAGACAAACACCATGGCGGCTCCTGCGGCGGCTTCCGCCGGGGTGGCTGCGGTGCGGCCGCTGAAATCCCGGGCCCACTGGCTGGCCCGGCTGGCGGTGCGGTTGTAGACGGTCATGGACAGCCCGGCTTCAGCCAGATGGCCGGCCATGGGATAACCCATGGTGCCCAGTCCGATAAAAGCGGCGTTAATCTGTGACATGGCTGGCGTCTTGCTCCGTGAGGGTGGCGGGGTCATTGGCCGGTAGCGGGTAGGCGGCAAAACGGGGGGCCGTGAGGCTACCCAGGTAAAGGGTATTGCCGTGCTGTTCCACGCTGGTGATGGGGGCGAAAGCGTCGGCACTGGTATCCTGCAGGTTGTGGGTCACTTCGCCCTGTTCGTTCAGGCCCAGTACAAACCCGTGATGAGCCGGCTGGGGCTGCAGGAAGGAGGGTAGACGGAAGGCCACCTTGCGCAGCAGTGGCTTGTCGGACATGGCATCCAGCATGGCGTTGCGCGGGCTGAACAGGGCCACCCAGAAGGTGCCGTTGCCGTTGGCGGAGACGCCGTCGGGAATGCCCGGCAGGTTGTCGACGAAGACATCATGGCTGCCGGCTTTATCGCCTTTCAGCCAGTAACGGACAATCCGGTAACTGCCGGTTTCATTGACCAGCACAAAGTCTTCGTTCTGTGACACGGCGACGCCGTTGGCGAATTGCAGGCCATCAAGCAGGACGTCTGTGTGGTCGCTGGCCGGGTCGTAACGCAGCAGACGGCCGTGGCCACCGTGCTCAAGGATATCGTCGCGGGCGTGCAGTGCTGGGCCGAACTTGCTGGAGGCATCGGTGAAGTAGATAACCCCGTTGCTGTCCGCGTCCACATCATCGGTGAACTCGTAATCTATACCGTCTGCCCGTTGCGAGAGCGCGGAAATGGCCCCGGACGGGCTGATGCTGAGCAGTCCCTTGTAGCCATCGGCGACGAGCAGATTGCCTTGCGGGTCGAAATCCAGGCCCAGCGGACGGCCCTTGGTGTCGGCAATCAGGTCCGGGTTGCTGCCATCAGGGTCAAAGCGAACGATGCGCCCGTCCACATAACCCACATAGAGAAAACCGTCGTCATCAATGGCCACGTCTTCCGGGCCGATGCCTTCATCGACAGCCAGGGAGCGGCTTTCCGCCAGGGCAGAGTTGCTGGCGTAGGGGCCTTCCAGTGCCGGCGCCTCGGGCGCTTGCCAGGCCACCGGATCGATGGAAACCGGCCAGAACAACAGATAGCCAACCAGAATGATGAGAATCAGCAGTGCGATGTTTTTTATCATTGGAATCCGGAAGATCAATTAACGGAAAGCAGATGCTTGCATGGAGGGCGCAGTGGCGCAAATGCAGGGTGCTAATCATTGCGGATGAGCGTGGTTAGGGTGGGCGGTAAAGGCAGAATCTGTTTTTACCACAGAGGGCACAGAGCTCACTGAGGAAAAGAGACTACAGCTGCAGGTTTTCTGGGGGCGCTATGCAGATAGCCAGTGGCACGCAGTGCGCTCTTGCCCCTGAAAAGAAAGGGTTTTACTCGGTGAGCTCTGTGCCCTCTGTGGTAAAGAGCCTTTGAACCTAACAGGCAGCAGGCACAAAAAAACCGCCCGAAGGCGGTTTCTTTGTGTGGCGCTAACGAGGGGCTTATTTGCGCTCGTTGACCGGTACGAACTCGCGTTCGGTCTCGCCGGTGTACAGCTGGCGCGGACGGCCAATCTTGTACGGGTTGGAGATCATTTCGTTCCAGTGCGCGATCCAGCCCACGGTGCGGGACAGGGCGAAGATCACGGTGAACATGGACGTCGGGATACCAATCGCTTTCAGGATGATACCAGAGTAGAAATCCACGTTCGGGAACAGCTTCTTCTCTTTGAAGTAGGGGTCGCTCAGGGCGATTTCTTCCAGCTTCATGGCCAGTTCCAGCTGCGGGTCGTTGACACCCAGCTCGGCCAGTACTTCGTGGCAGGATTCGCGCATTACGGTGGCGCGCGGGTCGTAGTTCTTGTAGACCCGGTGACCGAAGCCCATCAGCTTGAACGGATCGTTCTTGTCCTTGGCCTTGGCGATGTAGGTGTCGATGTTATCCAGGCTGCCGATTTCATCCAGCATGTTCAGTACGGCTTCGTTGGCGCCGCCATGTGCCGGCCCCCACAGAGCAGAGATGCCCGCAGCAATACAGGCGAACGGGTTGGCACCGGAAGAGCCAGCCAGACGCACGGTAGAGGTGGAGGCGTTCTGCTCGTGGTCTGCGTGCAGGATGAAGATGCGATCCATGGCCTTGGCCAGGGTCGGGCTGATTTTGGACTCTTCACAGGGGTTGCCAAACATCATGTGCAGGAAGTTTTCTGCATAACCCAGGTCGTTGCGCGGGTACATGAAGGGCTGGCCCAGCGCGTACTTGTAACACATGGCCGCAATGGTGGGCATCTTGGCGATCAGGCGGTACGCAGTGATTTCACGGTGTTCGGGATTATTGATATCCAGAGAGTCGTGGTAGAAGGCGGAAAGGGCGCCAACCACGCCGCACATGATGGCCATGGGATGGGCATCGCGGCGGAAACCGTTGAAGAAGTTACGAATCTGCTCGTGCACCATGGTGTGGTTCTTCACGGTGCTGACGAATTGCTCTTTCTGCTCTGCTGTCGGCAACTCGCCGTAGAGCAGGGTGTAGCACACTTCCAGGTAGTCGGACTTGCCGGCCAGTTCCTCGATGGAGTAGCCGCGATGCAGCAGCTTACCCACTTCACCGTCGATAAAGGTGATCTTGGATTCACAGGAGGCGGTGGAGGTAAAGCCCGGGTCGAAGGTAAAGACACCATTGGCTACCAGTTTGGACACGTCAATAACGTCGCGGCCCAGTGTCGGGGAGTAGATAGGCAGGTCCAGGTCCTTACCATCTACCTTGAGAGTGGCTTTCTTCTCGGTCATGGGAATCTCTCCATTGGCGGACGAGGGAACGTTCCTCAAGGCAAGGAAGGTCCTCCAAAGCGCGGGGGAAGGTAAAGTTTTGACACACCTTTGTCAACGCGAACCCGGGAACCGGTGGGTCAGACTTTTGTAGGGTAAACAGCTTGTTACGGCAAAAACCGCGTTTTGCATCAGGGTGGTGCGAGCTCTTTTTATAACGCTCACATCCGGTGCGCCATTGTAAATCAAGGTGTTAGAGAAAAGATACTGTGTCTGAATGGTGCGCAGCGTTTGTTTTGCTCATGGTGCGGCGATATACTGCCGCCCGGCAGAAACCTCTGACTGGGGGTTTTGTGTGGGCCCACCCCGGCCCGGGCGAGGTTGTTAAGATCAGACTTCACGTTTTGATCTCAACAACTTTGCCAAAGTTCCCGACAACCGCCCCAACCTGGGGCCCGGCTATAAGTAGGCTACCGTGAACGATAAGCGACCCGTTAACCTCGATCTGAGCACGATCAAGTTCCCGGTCACGGCTATAGCATCTATCACCCACCGTGTAACCGGCGTTGCCATTTTCCTGGCGTTGCCGATTCTTCTGTGGATGCTGGATCGCTCCCTGGCGTCTCCCGAGAGCTTTGCGGACCTGAAAGAACTGATGACCTCCCCGCTGGTGAAGCTGGTGGTATGGGCCATTCTGGCTGTACTGCTGTATCACCTGGTGGCAGGTATTCGCCACCTTATTATGGATGCTGGCGTGGGTGAGACCCTGGAAGGCGGCCAGCGCGGCGCCAAGCTGGTGTTCATCATCTCTGTAGTACTGATTCTGCTGGTAGGAGGCTGGATATGGTAACCAGTGTGACGAGCCTGGGCCGTAACGGCCTGTATGACTGGCTCATTCAACGTGTGTCTGCCGTTATCATTGGTGTGTACATGATCGGCATGCTGGGCTACCTGATGTTGTCCGGTGATCTGGACTATGGCAGCTGGAAGGCCCTGATGGGCTCTGTTTGCATGCAGATTGCCAACACCCTGCTGGTAGTTTCCGTCGCTGCACATACCTGGGTAGGCCTGTGGGGCGTAACCACCGACTACCTGACCGGCATGACCCTGGGTAAAGCTGCCACCGGCGTTCGCCTGATTGCCCAGTTGGCAATCGCACTGGCTCTGGTGGTGTATCTGCTGTGGGGTCTGGTTCTGATCTGGGGAGGGGCGTAATCCATGTCCATTCGCACTATTACGTTTGACGCTATCGTCGTAGGTGGTGGTGGTGCCGGTATGCGCGCCTCACTGCAAATGGCCCAGTCCGGTTTCAAGACTGCGCTGATTTCCAAAGTCTTTCCGACCCGTTCGCACACCGTGTCCGCCCAGGGCGGCATCACCTGTGCGATCGCGTCTGCCGATCCCAACGATGATTGGCGCTGGCACATGTACGATACCGTCAAGGGCTCCGATTACATCGGTGACCAGGACGCCATCGAATACATGTGTAACGTGGGCCCGGAAGCGGTGTTCGAGCTGGACCATATGGGTCTGCCGTTCTCCCGTACCGAAGAAGGCCGTATCTATCAGCGTCCGTTCGGTGGCCAGTCCAAGAACTTCGGTGAAGGTGGCCAGGCGGCCCGTACCTGTGCCGCCGCTGACCGTACTGGTCACGCGCTGCTGCATACCCTTTACCAGCAGAACCTGAAGAACGGCACCCAGTTCTACAATGAGTGGTACGCTGCCGAACTGGTCAAAGATGCTGACGGTAATGTCTGTGGCGTGATTGCCATCGACATCGAGTCCGGTGAGACCGTGTTCTTCAAGGCCAAGGCAACCGTATTTGCCACCGGTGGTTCCGGCCGTATCTACGCCTCCACCACCAATGCCCTGATCAACACTGGTGACGGCGTGGGCATGGCCCTGCGTGCCGGCCTGCCGGTGCAGGACATCGAGATGTGGCAGTTCCACCCCACCGGCATCGCCGGCGCTGGTGTACTGGTAACCGAAGGTTGCCGGGGCGAGGGTGGTTACCTGATCAACAAGGACGGCGAGCGCTTCATGGAGCGTTACGCGCCGAACGCCAAAGATCTGGCGTCCCGCGACGTTGTTGCCCGTTCCATGATGATGGAAATCCTGGATGGCCGCGGTGCCGGTCCGGATGGTGATCACGTGTTCCTGAAGCTGGATCACCTGGGTGAAGAAGTCCTGCACAGCCGCCTGCCGGGCATCTGTGAGCTGGCCATTACCTTTGCGCAGACCGATCCGGTGAAAGAGCCCATTCCGGTTGTACCTACCTGTCACTACATGATGGGCGGTATCCCCACCAATGTTCACGGCCAGGCGATCAAGCTGAGCGGCGGCCATGAAGGCGAAGACCAGTTCGTTAACGGTCTGTTCGCGGTGGGTGAAGTAGCCTGTGTATCTGTACACGGTGCCAACCGTCTGGGCGGCAACTCGCTGTTGGATCTGGTGGTGTTCGGTCGTGCGGCCGGTCTGTTCATCGAAGATCAGCTGCGTCAGGGTATGACCCAGTACGAGCCCACCGATGCCGACATCGACCAGGCCCTGTCCCGCGTGCGTCGCTGGGATGAGTCCAGTGGTGGTGAGTCTGTCTCCGCCCTGCGCAAAGAGCTGCAGAGCGTGATGCAGAATCACTTCGGGGTGTTCCGCAAGGGCGACCTGATGGCGGAAGGTGTAGCCAAGCTGGCGGATCTGCGTGAGCGGATTTCCAAGGCGCACCTGGATGACAAGAGCAAGCCGTTCAATACCGCGCGTATCGAAGCGCTGGAGCTGGACAACCTGCTTGAAGTGGCGGAAGCCACTGCCATCGCCGCAGAGGGACGTACCGAAAGTCGTGGCGCGCATTCCCGTTACGACTACCCGGATCGTGATGATGAGAACTGGCTCTGCCACTCCATCTTCGACCCCAAAGCCAAGAAGCTGGGCAAGCGTGAGGTGAACTTCAAGCCGAAGACCGTTGACACCTTCCAGCCCAAGGCGCGGACCTACTAAGGGGAGCTAACGATGAAAGTCAGTATCTATCGCTACAATCCGGAAACGGACCGCGAGCCGAGCATGAAGGAGTATGAGGTCGATACCCAGGGTAAAGACCTCATGGTGCTGGACATTCTGGCGCTGGTGAAAGAGCAGGACGAATCCATGTCCTACCGTCGCTCCTGCCGTGAAGGCGTCTGTGGTTCCGACGGCATGAACATGAACGGCAAGAATGGCCTGGCCTGTATCACTCCGCTGTCCCAGGTGGCGCCGGGTGTACTGGAAGGCAAGAAGCCGCTGATCCTGCGCCCGCTGCCGGGCCTGCCGGTGATTCGTGACCTGGTGGTGGACATGGGCATGTTCTACAACCAGTACGAGAAGGTGCAGCCGTTCCTGCAGAACAACACGCCGGCTCCGGCCATCGAGCGCCTGCAGACCCCGGAAGATCGTGCCAAGCTGGACGGTCTGTACGAGTGTATTCTGTGTGCCTGTTGCTCTACCAGCTGCCCAAGCTTCTGGTGGAACCCGGACAAGTTCCTGGGCCCGGCGGCCCTGTTGCAGAGCTACCGCTTCCTGGCGGACAGCCGCGACAATGCCACCGAAGAGCGACTGAGCAAACTGGACGACCCGTTCAGCCTGTTCCGTTGCCACGGCATCATGAACTGCGTCAGCGTGTGTCCGAAAGGGCTCAACCCGACCCGGGCCATTGGCCATATCCGTTCCATGCTATTGGAGCGGGGCATCTGACCCGAATGAAAAAGGCGGCCATGTGGCCGCCTTTTTTGTTTCTGGCAGAGCTGAATTGTCGCGAGCAGCTGTCTATTCGACGTTTCGCCAATGCAGCGACAGGCATAAGAAGTGTTACCTTATTTTATCAAGACGGCGTCTAACAAAAGCGAAATAAAAGGGCTACACTAGACGGCGATTCGAGGTAATCCCTCGTCGAGAGCTGGCAGAATACTCACTCTCACCCAACCCGGTGAAGATGGGTGATTTTGTTGCATCTCATGGGTGGGGCAGGGCTTAAAAGGCGCTGCCCCGGACAATACAAAGCGTACGGGAACAGGGTCGCCCCCCTGTGGTCGCAGTGACACCACCTACCACAGAGTGTGACACCTCCCGCTGAAGGAACGAGCTGACATGCAAGACAGTTCCATGCAGCGCCAATGGCAGTCCTCCCACATTGGAGGAGCCAACGCCGCCTATGTCGACGAACTGTACGAATCCTATCTGACTGACCCCAATTCTGTGCCGGAAGACTGGCGCGTCTATTTCGAAAAACTCCCCAGTGTTGATGCCGCCGTCGAGTCCGACGTTCCCCATGCGGCTGTTCGCGAATACTTCCTGCTGCAAGCCAAGAATCGTTCCCGGGTGCAAAAGTTCGGTGCCAGTGCGGTCAGTACTGAGCACGAGCGGCGCCAGGTGCGGGTGTTGCACCTGATTGCGGCGTACCGCAACCGGGGCCATCAGGTGGCGAAGCTGGATCCGCTGGGGATCATGGAACGCGAAGCGGTACCGGATCTGGAGTTGTCTCACCACGGGTTAAGCCCCGCGGACCTGGATACCGTATTCCAGACCGGCAACCTGTTTATCGGCAAGCCGGAAGCGACCCTGCGCGAAATCGTTGACTGTCTTCAGGGTACCTACTGCTCCAGTGTGGGTGCCGAGTACATGCACATCGTCAACACCGCGGAAAAACGCTGGTTGCAACAGCGCATGGAAGGGGTGCGCAGCCATCCTGAATACGGTGAAGACGTTAAGAAACATATTCTCGAGCGTCTCTCCGCCGCCGAAGGCCTGGAAAAATACCTGGGAAGCAAGTACCCCGGTACCAAGCGCTTTGGTCTCGAAGGCGGTGAATCCCTGATTCCGTTGATGGACGAAATCATTCAGCGGGTGGGCAGCTACGGGGCCAAGGAACTGGTCATTGGCATGGCCCACCGGGGTAGACTGAATGTGCTGGTCAACACCCTGGGCAAAAGCCCCAAGGACCTGTTCGAGGAATTCGATGGCAAGAGCTTCATCGAAACCGGTTCCGGTGACGTAAAGTATCACCAGGGCTTCTCCTCCAATGTGCAGACCTCCGGTGGTGAAGTCCATCTGGCCATGGCGTTCAATCCGTCTCACCTGGAAATCGTTTCTCCGGTGGTGGAAGGCTCGGTGCGGGCTCGACAGGACCGCCGTGAGGATTATGAAGGTGAACAGGTGGTGCCGATCCTGCTGCACGGGGACGCGGCTTTCGCCGGCCAGGGTGTGGTCATGGAAACCTTCCAGATGTCGCAGACCCGCGGCTTCAAGACCGGCGGCACCTTGCATGTGATCATCAACAACCAGGTGGGTTTTACCACCAGCCGTCGTGAGGATGCCCGCTCCACGGAGTACTGCACCGACGTGGCGAAGATGGTGCAGGCACCGATCTTTCACGTGAATGCGGATGATCCGGAAGCGGTTTACTTTGTTACCCAGCTGGCGGTGGATTACCGCATGCAGTTCAAGAAGGACGTGGTGATCGACCTGATCTGCTATCGCCGTCTGGGGCACAACGAAGCGGATGAGCCGTCATCCACTCAGCCGTTGATGTACAAGAAGATCAAGTCCCATCCGACTACTCGTACCCTTTATGCGGAACGCCTGGTCAGTGAGGGCGTGGTCAGTGAGCAGGCCGCGCAGAAGACCGCAGACGATTACCGCAACATGCTGGACGCGGGCGACCATGTGGTGAAATCCCTGGTCCGCGAACCCAACAAGTCCCTGTTCGTAGACTGGTCACCCTACATCGGCCATCAGGTTGAAGATGACTGGGATACCAGCTATCCGCTGAAAAAACTGCAGGATCTGGCCACTCGTCTGGAAACACCGCCGGAAGGTCTGGTGGTCCAGCGCCAGGTGAAAAAGATTCTCGAAGACCGCCGCAAGATGACCGCCGGCGCGTTGCCGCTGAACTGGGGCTACGGGGAAACTTTGGCCTACGCCACCTTGATTGATCAGGGTTTTCATGTGCGCCTTACCGGGCAGGACTCCGGCCGCGGTACGTTCTCCCATCGCCACGCGGTGCTGCACAACCAGAAAGACGGTGAGCAGTATGTACCGCTGCAGCACCTTTATGAGGGTCAGCCACGTTTCGATATTTACGATTCGTTGCTGTCTGAAGAAGCGGTGCTGGGGTACGAGTACGGCTATTCCACCACCACGCCCAAGACCCTGGTGATCTGGGAAGCCCAGTTTGGTGATTTCGCCAACGGCGCTCAGGTGGTGATCGATCAGTTCATTTCCTCCGGAGAAGCCAAGTGGGGCCGGCTGTGTGGCCTGACCATGCTGTTGCCCCATGGCTATGAAGGGCAGGGGCCGGAGCATTCCTCCGCTCGTCTGGAACGATTCCTGCAACTGTGCGCCGAGCACAACATGCAGGTCTGCGTGCCCAGCACCCCGGCGCAGATTTATCACCTGCTGCGTCGCCAGGCGGTACGGCCGTTGCGCAAGCCGCTGGTGATCATGAGTCCGAAGAGCCTGCTGCGGCACAAGAAAGCGATTTCCACGCTGGAAGAGCTGGCCGACGGTATTTTCCGTACCGTGCTGGATGATCCTGCGGAGCTGGATCGCGACAAGGTGAAACGGGTAGTGATGTGTTCCGGCAAGGTCTACTACGACCTGCTGGAAAAACGCGACAGCGATGAGTTGATCGACACCGCACTGATTCGTGTCGAGCAGCTCTATCCGTTCCCGGAGCAGCGCTTGCAGGAAGTGTTGGAGGGCTACCCCAATCTGGAGAACCTGGTGTGGTGTCAGGAAGAGCCCATGAACCAGGGCGCCTGGTATTGCTCCCAGCACCATATGTACCGGGTGGCTCGCGAGGTCGGAGACCTGCGGGTGCATTACGCAGGCCGGGATATGGCTGCCGCGCCGGCAGCTGGCTCCATGGCCCTTCATGTGGAACAACAGCAGCGTCTGGTCCAGGACGCCTTCGAGATCAAGTAGATAAGGATTAGGCATGGCGACTGATATCAAAGCTCCGCAGTTTCCCGAATCAGTAGCGGACGGCACCGTAGCCACCTGGCACAAGCAGGAAGGCGAAGCGGTCAAGCGTGATGAGCTGCTGGTGGACATCGAAACCGACAAGGTGGTGCTGGAAGTAGTGGCACCAGCTGACGGTGTAGTCAGCAAGATTCTCGCCGCAGAAGGCGACACCGTTGAGAGCCAGCAGGTGCTGGGTCATTTCGAAGAGGGCGCCAGCGGCGCGGCGTCGTCTGGCGGTGACAAGGCTGATACGGCTCCGGCCGAGCAGAAGCAAGAGGAGCCGGCAGCAGAAAAGGCGCCTGCCAATGAGGCTGCCAGCGACGACGACAGCGCATCGGATCAGGCCGGCCCGGCTGCCCGCAAGCTGATGAGCGAACATGGCGTTGCCGCTGCGCAAGTGACTGGTACCGGCAAGGGTGGCCGCATCACCAAGGCGGACGTGGAAAAAACCATCAGCGCCAAGGAAGAGAAGCGGGCCAGCCAGCCGGCACCGCAGCAGCCGGCCACCCTGGATGTACCGGCAACGCCGGGTGAACGCGAAGAGCGCCGGGTACCCATGACCCGTCTGCGCAAGCGTATCGCCGAACGACTGGTGTCTGCCCAGCAGAACTCCGCCATGTTGACCACCTTCAACGAGGTCAACATGAAACCGATCATGGATATGCGCAAGCATTACCAGCCGGAATTCGAAAAGGCCCACAACGTGCGCCTGGGCTTCATGGGCTTCTTTACCCGTGCCTGCGTGGAAGCGCTCAAGCGCTACCCGGCGGTGAATGCGTCCATTGATGGTGACGACGTGGTTTACCACGGGTACTACGATGTGGGTGTGGCGGTATCCACCGAGCGTGGTCTGGTGGTTCCGGTGATTCGCGATGCGGATCAGCGTGGTCTGGCGGAAGTAGAATCCCAGATCATCGAGTACGGCCAGAAAGCCCAGAAGGGCAAGCTCTCCATCGAGGAAATGACCGGTGGCACCTTCACCATTTCCAATGGCGGGGTGTTCGGGTCACTGATTTCCACGCCGATTCTCAATCCGCCGCAGACGGCCATTCTCGGTATGCACAAAATCCAGGAACGCCCCATGGCGGTGGACGGCAAGGTGGAAATTCTGCCGATGATGTACCTGGCGTTGTCCTATGACCACCGTTTGATCGATGGCAAGGAAGCGGTGCAGTTCCTGGTGGCAGTGAAGAACTTTATCGAAGATCCGGCGCGCCTGCTGCTGGATATCTGAATGTATGCCTGCACGCATCACGTTGGCACGCAACCACGCTCCGGGCGTGCCAGCGTGTTGCGTGAAGCGTGCCTGCGATTGAAGGAATAGATCATGACTGACAAGTACGACGTCATTGTCATCGGTGGTGGGCCCGGCGGTTATGTGGCCGCCATCCGTTGTGCGCAACTGGGTTTCAACACGGCCTGCATCGAGAAACGCATCAACAAACAGGATGAACCGGCACTGGGCGGTACCTGCCTGAACGTGGGCTGTATTCCCTCCAAGGCGTTGCTGGATTCTTCCTGGAAGTATCACGAAGCGCAGAGTTCTCTGGCTGATCATGGCGTCAAGCTGGGCGACGTGAGCCTGGACCTGGATACCATGCTCAAGCGCAAGGACACCATCGTCCGCAACCTGACCGGCGGCATCGCCCAGCTCTTCAAGGCCAACAAGGTCACCTGGTTGCAGGGCTCCGGACAATTGAAAAGCGGCAAGCAGGTGGAATTCACCCCACTGGAAGGGGATGCACAGAGTCTGCAGGCCGAGCACATCATTCTTGCCGCTGGCTCCGTGCCGGTGGAGATTCCGCCGACACCGGTGGATCAGAAAATTATCGTCGACTCCACCGGTGCCTTGGATCTTCCCGAAGTGCCCAAGCGCCTCGGCGTGATCGGTGCCGGTGTGATCGGTCTGGAGCTGGGCAGCGTCTGGGCCCGGCTTGGCAGTGAAGTGGTGGTGCTGGAAGCGGTGGATACCTTCCTGCCCACGGTGGATCAGCAGATTGCCAAGGACGCCAAGAAACAGTTCAGCAAGCAGGGCCTGGATATTCGTCTCGGTGCCCGGGTCACCGGCTCCGAGGTGAAGAAGAACCAGGTCGTGGTGAGCTTCACCGACAAGGACGGCGACCAGCAGGAGACCTTCGACCGCCTGATCGTGGCCGTGGGCCGACGCCCTTACACCGAAGGCCTGCTCAGCCAGGATGCCGGTGTCAGCCTGGATGAGCGTAATTTCGTTTACGTGGACAACCAGTGCCGTACCGATGTGCCCGGTGTTTACGCCATCGGCGATCTGGTCCGTGGCCCGGCGTTGGCGCATAAGGCCATCGAAGAAGGCGTGATGGTGGCCGAGGTGATTGCCGGCGAGCACACCCAGGTCAACTACGATGCCGTCCCCGGGGTGATCTATACCCACCCGGAAGTGGCCTGGGTGGGCAAGACCGAAGAAGAAGTGAAGGAATCCGGTGAAGCCTACAAGACCGGTGCAGTGCCGTTCGCAGCCAATGGCCGTGCCATGGCGGCTGGCGAGACCGGGGGCATGGTGAAGTTTGTGGCCGATGAGAAAACCGACCGCATTCTCGGTATGCACGTGGTGGGGCCACAGGCCTCGGAACTGATCCAGCAAGGTGTGGTGGCGATGGAATTCGGCGCCACCATTGAAGATTTGCAACTGATGGTGTTCGGTCATCCGAGCCTGTCGGAAACCGTTCATGAAGCCGCCCTGGCCGTGGATTACAAGGCAATCCATGTGGCGCAGCGTCGGCGCAAGAAATAACGCCGCAGAACGGTCGCGAAGTGACGGCGTCCAACCGGGCGCCACTCATTCATTGATATGGAAGTATTGGCATGAATCTCCATGAATATCAGTCAAAGCAGCTTTTTGCTGATTATGGTCTGCCAGTTTCTACCGGTTTCGCCTGCGATACTCCGGAAGAGGTCGCAGCCAAAACCAAAGAAATTGGTGGTGAAAAGTGGGTGGTAAAAGCCCAGGTACACGCCGGTGGCCGGGGTAAGGCCGGGGGCGTGAAACTGGTGAACAGCCCGGAAGAAGCGGCGGAGTTTGCCAAAAAGTGGCTGGGTAAAAACCTGGTCACGTTCCAGACCGATGAGCATGGTCAGCCGGTGTCCAAGATCCTCGTGGAAACCTGCACCGACATCGCCAAGGAACTGTACCTGAGTGCGGTGTTTGACCGTGCCTCCCGGCGTGTTGTGTTCATGGCCTCCACCGAAGGTGGCGTGGACATTGAAACCGTTGCGGAAGAAACCCCGGAAAAAATCCTCAAGGCAGAAGTGGATCCGCTGGTTGGCGCACAGCCCTACCAGGCCCGCGAGATCGCCTTCAAGCTTGGCCTGGAAGGCAAGCAGGTGGGCCAGTTTGCCAAAATCTTTGTAGGCCTGGCGAAACTGTTTGAAGACAAGGATCTGGCACTGATCGAAGTGAACCCCCTGGTGATCACCGATCAGGGTGATCTGCACTGTCTGGACGCCAAGATCAACGTGGATGGCTCAGCACTTTATCGCCACCCGGACATCAAGGCCCTGGAAGATCCCAGCCAGGAAGACGAGCGTGAGCGTCGTGCTGCGGAGTGGGACCTCAACTATGTAGCGCTGGATGGCAACATCGGTTGCATGGTGAACGGTGCTGGCCTGGCCATGGGCACCATGGACCTGGTGAAGCTGAAGGGCGGTGCCCCGGCCAACTTCCTGGATGTGGGCGGCGGCGCTACCAAGGAACGTGTTACCGAAGCCTTCAAGATCATTCTTTCCGATGATCAGGTGAAGGGCGTGCTGGTGAACATCTTCGGCGGTATCGTTCGTTGCGACCTGATTGCCGAGGGCATTATCGGGGCGGTCGAGGAAGTGGGTGTGACGGTGCCGGTGGTCGTTCGTCTCGAAGGTAACAACGCGGAGCTGGGCTCCCAGAAGCTGGCAGAAAGCGGCATGAATATTATCGCCGCGCAAAGTTTTGACGATGCTGCCGAGCAGGTAGTAAAAGCAGTGGGAGGTGCCGCATGAGCGTACTGATCGACAAGAACACCAAAGTTATCTGCCAGGGTTTCACCGGCAGCCAGGGTACCTTCCATTCCGAGCAAGCCATTGAATACGGTACCAAGATGGTCGGTGGTGTGACCCCGGGCAAGGGCGGCCAGACGCATTTGGGCCTGCCGGTGTTCAACACCGTGGCCGAGGCAGTTGCCGAAACCGGCGCTACTGCCAGTGTCATCTACGTGCCGGCGCCGTTCTGCAAGGACTCCATCCTGGAAGCCGCTGATGCGGGTATCGAGCTGATCGTCTGCATCACCGAAGGCATCCCGGCGCTGGATATGCTGTACGTGAAGGAATACATCACCCGCAAGGGCGGTGTGCGCCTGATCGGCCCCAACTGCCCGGGTGTGATCACCCCCGGTGAGTGCAAGATCGGTATCATGCCCGGTCACATTCACCAGCCAGGCAAGGTGGGCATCGTATCCCGCTCTGGTACCCTGACCTATGAGGCGGTTAACCAGACCACCAAACTGGGCTTTGGTCAGTCCACCTGTATCGGCATTGGCGGTGACCCGATTCCGGGTACCACCTTTATTGATGCCCTGGAATTGTTCCAGAATGATCCCCAGACCGAAGCCATTGTCATGGTCGGCGAGATCGGTGGCACCGCGGAAGATGAAGCAGCAGCCTATATCAAAGAGCACGTGACCAAGCCGGTGGTGAGCTATATCGCCGGTGTAACCGCGCCTCCAGGCAAGCGTATGGGCCATGCCGGCGCTATCATTGCCGGCGGCAAGGGCACTGCGGACGAGAAGTTTGCAGCCCTAGAAGCGGCCGGTGTGAAAACCGTGCGTAATCCTGCGGAAATTGGTAAGGCTGTTAAAGAAGCGACAGGCTGGTAATCAAAGCCTGCACGGATACAAAAAAGGCCGGCAAAATGCCGGCCTTTTTTGTTAGTGAAGAATGTCGTCGTCCAGGCTAAAGAACTCGTATTCGTTGAGTTCCTTTTTCAGGCGACGTTCCTCCAGGCGATCCTCGATGCGATGGCGCATGTCCATATTGAAAGAGCGGGAACGTGCACTGCGCTCTTCCTGCTCTTCATCACCGGTATCGTCATCCAGGATATCGAAATCTTCGTTCATCAGCAGATCTTCCGAATCAAGGTCTTGCTCATTACGATGGTTACTCATGGTGGCCTCCTGTGTCTGACCTCCTCAAACAACCTGTTAATCGGCTAGTCAGGTCCGGGGCACCGGTTTCCTAACATCCTCAGCGCCTGTATATATCCTGATTTCCCCCCGTACAAGTTTTTTTTTATTTCCGATGATAAGTGGTGGTGGTGGGAACGCCCGGCGGCGCCGGCGGCCGCTGTAGCAGGTTGCGGCAAGGTGGAGTGTGATGGAGATCATGCCTGACTGCCGTATAGCAAAATCAGTCACTTAAGTGCTGGAATGCCTGGGCCCGGCTTTGTAAAGTGGGGCCATCGGGAAAACCATTTCGTCCGGAGCCCGCAGAGCCTCTTTGGGGTTCGTCTCGGCGGGCTGTACCGCTAAGAACCGCTCGCTTTCGAGTCTCATAGTGCAGGATTATATGGCAATGGCTGACATTGGAAGGCCAATCTGAGGGGAAAACGTGCCGACACACGGTTCACAGAAGCTGATTCAACGCTCCGTTGAGAGACTTATCTGTTGAGAGAATAAGAAGATGGCAGAACTGCTGATCATAATCGGGGTAAGTGGGCTCATCATCTGTACCCTGGGCCTGATGCATGAGGCTGGCAGCCGGGGGCACAGCGCCCTGTTTTTTCTGGTTCCCCTGGCAAGCCTGGGGCAGGTGCAGCAACACTGGGAAGAATATCGCTGGTGGGCATTGGGGCGTGTTGCTTCTCTGCTTACCGCGGCAGTCGGTATTGCCTTGTTCCTGGCAACCGGCCAGAGCCCACTTGAGCAGGCTCCCCGTCAGAATCTGGCTGGCCAGGCCGGCCAGGTGTTGCGGGGCGATAATATGGCGTCCAGTACCGCTTTTGTGACCTCTGAGGAGGCCGCGTTACTGGTGGTGGAAGGGCAGGGGAAAGCCCTGTCCGGTCGACTGCACGGAAAAAAATTCCGCTATAACCGTGTGGCGTTGATCGATGGCGTGCTGACGGCCAGTCAGGGTGAAGGTTTCCTGCCCGAGCTGGAAGTACGCATCCTGCTGGGCTGGGATCCGAAAGAGATCACCGAGCGCCGTACAATGCTGGTGAACCCTTCCGATGAAGGGGCGCCTGTTGTGCATTTATCCTGGAAACCGGACGGACAGGACTACCCGGAAACCCGCATCTTTGCCGGCGGCTATCGCATGGAGCTGGCACTGGCGCCACTGGATACAGACCAGCTTTCCGGTTCCATGGTGCTGGTCATGCCTGACAGTTTCAAAAGCTATCTGGTCGGAGACTTCACGGCGTATTCCAATCATCTCCGCTATCGTAATGGTGTTGTGGATTTGCACTTCGATCACGATGATACCCTGGCGTATGTGGCCGAGGATTATCTGGCAACCCAGTTCCCGGAAGGGGTGCTCGAATCCGTCCAGGCTGAGCATGTTCAGCTGAGACGTGCCGAGGGCAGCGGTCAGGTGATGTCCCGGGTGGTACTGACCAACGGTGCGGTGGAACAACGGCATGTGCGTCTGGAGAAAAGCGAAGTGGGCTGGGCCGTGGTTCCGGGGTCAATGGAAACCCGGGTGATCACTGAGCCGCGAGAAGGCAGTGCAACCCTGATATCGCCGGTGTTCGAGAAAGCGGCGCCAGAACCGGCACAGTCGTTACCGCCGGTGGAGAAGACCTTCCCGGAGCTGGTGGCCTATGTGGACAGGAATGTGCTGCTGGAAACCCACAGCGGCCGTCAGCTTGATGGGGTATTGCGCCGTGTCAGTGGCGATCGCCTGTGGCTGGTCATGAATGTGGGCAGCGGAAACGTGGAGCGTAGTGTGTCCGCTGAGGAGCTTAAATCACTGACCTTGTCCACTGGACAACGCATTGACCTGCTCTCTGAGGGGGAGGCAGACAATGAGGCCGGGGTTGTCTATGAGAGTGAGTCCCCTGTTATCCAGTCGGAGCAACCCGGCAGCAGGGTAGGCGAGCCGGTAGAGGAAATATCTGCGAGACTGAAGGAGCTTCGTGCCCTGGTTGGAAAATCTGTCACCATCACCGCCAGTGACGTTGCTACCCGCACAGGGATCCTGCAGGCGGTCAGCGACGATCATTTGACCTTGAGTGTGGCGGTGGGAGCAGGCAACATCGAATACTTCTATGACATGAATAGCATTCAAAAGGTTGAGGCAGCGCGTTGAAGATACTGATTACCGGAGGCAGTGGATTTATCGGGCAACACCTGTGCCGCAGACTGGCGGCTCACGGTCATGAGCTCATTGTGCTCAGCCGCCGTCCGCGGCGGGTCGCCAAGCTGTTGCCGGAGGAGACCCGTATCGTGTCGTCCCTGGACGATATCGTTGATGACGAGCCCATTGACGGCATCATCAACCTGGCCGGCGAAAGTCTTTTTGCCGGGCGCTGGACGGAACGTCGCAAGAAGGTACTGTTCGATTCCCGTATTGGTGTCACCCAGGGGCTGGTTGGCCTGGTGTCCAGGTTGCAGCGCAAGCCGGCGGTGATGGTATCCGGTTCTGCGGTGGGATTTTATGGGGATGCCGGTAATGCGGAACTGACCGAGGACAGCGCTGCCCGCAAGCGTGATTTCGGTTATCTGCTCTGTGATGCCTGGGAGCAATCGGCACGGCCTGTGTCCCGTCAGGGGGTGCGGTTGTGTCTGGTACGTACCGGCATTGTGCTGGGGCGTGATGGCGGCATGCTTGGCAAGCTGCTACCGGTTTACCGGCTCGGGTTTGGTGCCATGCTCGGTGATGGTAGCCAGTGGTTGAGCTGGATCCATATTGACGACATGGTGGCGATTCTGGTGCGGGCGGTGGAAACTCCGGGGATTGATGGAGTGTTCAATGCCACGGCTCCGGCGCCTGTCACGCAACGTGAGTTCCATCGTTCCCTGGCCAGTGCGGTCAAGCGCCCGGCTTTTCTGCGGGTGCCGTCAGTGGCTTTGCGTGCCGGTCTGGGTGAGCAGTCAGAGATCCTGCTGGGCGGCCAACGGGTGTATCCCCGTCGCCTGGAGCAACAAGGTTTCGTGTTCCGTTTTCCGGATCTGACCTCGGCACTGGCTCACCAGGTCACGCGCTGAGCTCTTTCCTCCCCCCTTGAAAAACTCACGGCTGCCCCTATTACACCCGGGTGATTAACCCCCATAGGAGTCAGCCGTGTCCGTAGAAAAACAAACCCATGGTTTTCAGGCAGAAGTATCCCGCCTGCTGCACCTGATGATTCATTCCCTGTATAGCAACCGGGAAATTTTTCTTCGTGAATTGATCTCCAACGCCTCCGATGCTTGTGACAAACTGCGTTTCAAGGCACTGGACGAGCCGTCGCTGCTTGAGTCAGGGAGCGATCCGGCCATCAGCCTGCGGATAGACAAGGAGGCGGGCACCCTCACCATTGCCGATAACGGTATCGGCATGAATCAGGAAGAGGTGATCGAGAATCTGGGTACCATCGCCCGTTCCGGCACCGAAAAATTTCTGGCCTCGCTGAGTGGTGATCAGAAGAAGGATGCCCAGCTTATCGGTCAGTTTGGTGTGGGTTTCTATTCCGCGTTCATTGTCGCCGATCGGGTAACCGTGGAAAGCCGCAAGGCCGGTACCGATGCCTCTGCCGGTGTGCGCTGGGAAAGCGACGGCCAGGGTGAGTTTACCGTGGAGGCTATTGACCGGGCAGAGCAGGGCACGGCGGTGATTCTGCATCTGCGCAAGGATGCCCGGGAGTTTCTGGATGATTTCAAGGTCCGCCAGGTGGTTCACCAGTACTCGGATCATGTGGCGTTCCCGATCACCCTTGTCACCCCGGGTGAAGGAGACGAAGAGGAAAAAACGGAAACCCTCAACTCTGCCACGGCCCTGTGGCAGAGGCCCCGTCAGGAAATCAGTGACGAGGAGTACCAGAATTTCTACAAGCACATCAGCCACGATTTCCAGGATGCCCTGAGCTGGAGCCACAACAAGGTTGAGGGCAAGCTGGAATATACCAGCCTGCTTTACATACCGGCCCGGGCACCTTTTGATCTGTATCACCGTGAAGCCAATCGTGGTCTTAAGCTCTATGTGCAGCGTGTCTTTATCATGGACGATGCGGAGCAGTTTCTGCCCCAGTACCTGCGCTTTATCAAGGGGGTGATTGATGCCCCGAACCTGCCTCTGAACGTGAGCCGGGAGCTGCTGCAGGACTATGGTCCGGTACAGAAAATCCGTGCAGCGTTGACCAAGCGTGTGCTGCAGATGCTCAAGAAGCTGGGCAATGACGAGGAAAAATACGCCACCTTCTGGTCCCATTTCGGTCAGGTGATCAAGGAAGGCATCGGCGAAGACCGTGACAATCAGGAGGCGATTGCCGCCCTGTTGCGATTTGCCAGCAGCAAGCAGCCGGACAAGGTGGCCACTTCACTGGACCAGTACCTGGAGAACAAACCGGCAGACCAGGACAAGATCTATTACCTGCTGGCTGACACGCCGTCGGCGGCAGAGAACAGCCCGCACCTGGAAGTGTTCCGCAAGAAAGGCATCGAAGTGCTGTTGCTCAGCGACCCGGTGGACGAATGGATGGTCAGCTACCTGGACAGCTACAAGGATGTGAAGCTGGTCAATGCGGCCCGTGGCGAGCTGGATCTGGGTGAAGAGGCGGACAAGGCGGATAACGAGAACCCGCTGATCGGCCGTCTCGGCAGCACCCTGGCAGAACGGGTGGAAGCGGTACGTGCCACCTCCCGGCTGGTGGATTCCCCGGCCTGTCTGGTGTTGGCCGAAGACCAGCTGGGGCCACAGATGCGTCGCATGCTGGAAGCCGCCGGCCAACCGGTCCCGGAAAACAAACCGGTGCTGGAAGTGAATCTGAGTCACGGCTTGCTACAGGCGCTGGCCGAGATGGAAGAGGGCGAACGCTTCGACGATCTCGCGGCACTGCTGCTCGATCAGGCCATGCTGGCGGAAGGACAATTGCCGAAAGACCCGGCGGCCACCGCACGGCGCCTGCAGGGAATGCTGGTGAAGGCAGTGAACAGTTAACAGCGACGCGATCAGTGTGGCTGCATTTCCAACCCCAAGAGGCCGCGCCCATATCCTGGGCGCGGCCTCTTGGGGTTCTGATATGACAATAATTCTCCGCGCAGCTGTTAACTATTCACTGTTCACTGTTAACTGCTCTGCCGCGTTGTATCCCTGACGGGGGGCGCTTATGATGCCCCAAAAGCTGCTATACAAGGCGTTCCGTATGGAGCAGGAAAGACATAATGCAACGATTCTGGGCGGTGGCAGTTTTGGCACCGCCATGGCCAGCATTCTGGCCGCTAATGGACACCGGGTGAATATCTGGGTGCGTGACCCGGAAACCGCTGCGGCGATCAATCTGGATCGCGAGAACAGCCGCTACCTGCCCGGTGCGGAATTACCCGCCGGAGTGAACGCCACAGACAGCCTGGAAGAGGCACTGGATCAGGCATCCCTGGTGTTTGTGGCCATTCCCAGCAAGGCGTTCGTGGAGGTTCTCCGGCAAGCCAGGGAATGGGTGCCAGCGGATACGCTGGTGATCAGTTGTACCAAGGGTATTTATTCCGAAGGGTTTCTGCTGATGAGCGAAGTGCTGCAGCAGGAATGGCCTCACGCTCGTATCGGTGCGCTCAGTGGCCCCAATCTGGCCAAGGAAATTGTCGAGCAGAAGTTCAGTGGAACCGTGGTGGCAAGCCCGGATGAGGAGCTGTGCCAGGTGGTACAGACAGCCCTGAGCTGTGATTATTTCCGCGTCTATGACAACCCGGATATTTACGGTGTGGAGCTGGGTGGTGCCCTGAAGAATATCTATGCGGTGGCATCCGGCATGGCAGCGGCCATCGGCGTGGGCGAAAACAGTCGCAGTTTCATGATCACCCGTGCCCTGGCAGAAATGAGCCGTTTCGCGGTGGAGCTGGGGGCCAATCCAATGACGTTCCTGGGACTGTCAGGAGTCGGGGATTTGATCGCCACCTGCAGCTCTTCCTTGTCACGTAACTACCAGGTTGGTTTCCAGCTGGGTCAGGGCAAGAGCCTGGAAGAGGCGGTGGAAAGCCTGGGGCAGACCGCGGAAGGCATCAACACCATCAAGCTGGTGGCCGACAAGGCCGCCGAGCTGGGGGTCTATATGCCCTTGGCCACCGCATTGTACCAGATCGTCTACCATGGCCAGCCGCTGGAACTGGTTATCCAGCAACTGATGAGTGGGGAATACAAGCACGATGTGGAGTTTCAACTGGCGGGAACCGGGCTGTGAGGCTTTATCTTAGCCGGCACGGGCAGGCGGTCTCCCAGGCACCCACCGATGCGCAGCGCCCGCTGACCGAAACCGGCAGAGCGGCGCTGCTGGCCCACTGGCAGCTCATGCGTAGCAATGGCATTATCGTCACCGCTCTTATCGCCAGCCCTTATGTGCGTGCCCAGCAGACGGCTGACTGTATCGAGCAGGTCTATGGTGATCTTCCTCGTCTGACCTGCGAGCAGTTGGTGCCGGACGCACACCCGGGGCAGCTTTTCGACTGGCTGCTTGCCAATCCGCCCGCAGAGCATACCGTGCTGGTCAGTCACATGCCGCTGGTGGCCCAGTTGACGGCCAGCTGGACCGGTTCGGCCGAGCGTATCGGTTTCAATGTGGGGACGGTGGCCTGCCTGGACGTGGACGTGGCTGCAGCCGGCGGTGCCCGGCTGTTATGGTTACGCAGTCCGGGGGAGGCTGTGGCTGGCCGCTGATCCGCAAAACCCTACCCTCGGTAACCCTTCCTGTACCGTTCGCCGTTGGGCGCTGGTCAGGGCATTTGTGATTCCCTAATCTGACCCTGATGGCACTTGAACGCATGGCAGACTCCTGAATGGTGTCATCGGAACCACCCTAAGGGGGGGAATGCGATGTCTCCTTGCGTCGCATCAACTTAGGCAGATCCTCGGGCACCAACCTATGTTGGTGCTTTTTTTATGTCACCTCGCTGCTTGCACGCCTCTCACTTTCCCGCCTCAAATCCTGTTTTCACCATAAAGTGCACCGAGCCACAGAGAGGATTTTCCTCAGTGATCTCTGTGTCCTCTGTGGTGAAAAGGGTTTTCTTTAACCTGATTCAGACTCCGGTTCCCAGGCCAGCCGTTCAATGGGCTGGCCATCGGCGGCTACCAGGTTGAGCAGAATCGGCAGGCGGCCGAGAAATTCCAGCCCCTCGGACTGGCGAAGTTCCTTGAGGTATTGTTTTACCCGGCCACTGATCCAGGGGTGCAGAGTCGCCTTGATGGTAACCCCCTTGCAGCGTGAACCTCGTTGCCGGTGCCAGTCCTGCAGGGCGGAGCGCAGTACCGGGAAGTGGGACTGGAACTGTTCGAAGTCGTCGGCTACCAGATAGATATCGTACTGGTAAAGGTTGCCGCGCCAGCTCAATCCGGCCTTGGTTTCCTTGAGCCGCAGTCGTGGGGCCAGGGGGCCGTTGATGCCAGTTTCCTGGGGGCGGTAACGGGTCCGTTCACCGATGTAGTGGTCAGGCGATTCCAGGTTATCCAGGGCGTCGGTAACGGCGGCGCCGCTTTCCGGCCGGTCGGCCGGGGCCTTGGCCAATAACTGGCGCAGCAGTGGCTGGTAATGACGTAGTGTCGGCGGCAGAAGGGGGATGGGATCGTTTAGATGGGCCCGTGTCATGGCGGCAGTATCGACGCCCTGATAGGGCGGTTCGCCTGTGAGCATTTCATAGAACAGACAACCCAGGGAGTAGAGATCAGATTGCGGTGTCAGCGGCTGGGAGCGGTGCTGTTCCGGGCTCATGTACTTGGGGGTGCCCATGATGCTGTTTGTGCCGGTAACGCTGGTATCGCGAAGAATGTTGGCGGCGATGCCAAAGTCCATCAACAGCGCAGATCCGTCAGCGCGAAACAGCACATTATCCGGTTTTACGTCACGGTGAATAAAACCGTGCTGGCCGGCATAGCCAAGGGCGCCTGCCAACTGGCGTAGAACGGTCTCGGCCTGGCGGGGCTCCATGCCATCACGGATACGCTGTTTCAGGCTGCCCCCGGTGACGTACTCCATGCTCAGATAATAATAGCCCTCATGCTCGCCCACGTCGTAGACCGGCACGATATGGGGGTGATTGAGGCTGGCGACGGTGCGTGCCTCTTGCATGAAGCGCTCGGCAAAGCTTGGCTCCAGGGCGAGGGAAGGGCTGAGAATCTTGATCGCAACCTGACGCTCGAAGGAGTGCTGGGTGGCCAGAAAGACATGGGCCATGCCACCTTTGCCAAGGCGTTCGGTAATGCGGTATCCGGGGAGTCTGATGGCCATGCTGTTATTCAGGTCGTTCTGACCGTTTGTTGTTGTCGGGCCCGGAGAGCTATTCGGGTGGTTCGCCGTATAGTGCTTTCATCTCCGCTTCGGAGCGACGGGCCTGAGCCAGTTTCGCCTCCAGCCGCTTTTTCTGTTGATCAAGGCTCAGGAAAAAACTGACCTTGCTCTGCAACAGTTGCGGATCAATGGGCTTGAACAGATAGTCTACGGCACCACTGCGATAACCTTGTTGCACAAAGCGGGTTTCTTTCGAGATCGCAGTCACAAAAATGATAGGCACATTCTGGGTGCGCTGGTGAGAACGCATGATGCCGGCCACTTCGAAACCATCCATTTCCGGCATTTGTACATCCAGCAGTACCAGGGCGTAATCTTCCTTGAGCAGCTTGGCCAGGGCCGCATTACCACTGGTAACGCTGTCCAGATCACAGTCCATATCTTCGAGCACTACCTCAAGGGCCACCAGATTCTGCGGGGTGTCATCCACCAGCAGGATGCGGGAGCGGGGCAGCTGCAAATTGTCGTCACTGGATTCGGTGATGGTGCTCATGATGTGATCCGGTTGGCGTATAAGCTGAGACTTAAGTCCTAGTCGATGGTATCAACTTTTTTCGGGGCCGTCTCGCTCTTCCAGCTTCCATTGTTGCACGGCCATCTGGGCTTTTACCTGTTCCAGCACATCCAGCAAGGTGTCCCGGATCAACTGGTCCAACTGCTCCCCTTCGCCTTTGGCAGCGCCGATCAGGTCGTGCAAAAGCTGCTCCAATTGTGGCCGATTGGCTGGTGAGGCCAGGTCATCCACCAGCTGATCCACGAAGGCAGTACCGGTTTCCCGGACGGCCTCGCCAAGAAGGGCAATGGCCCGAGGCCCGGCCACCGGGATTGCGGCCAAGCGTTTACCTGCCTGGGTGCGAGTCAGTGACTCGTCGGTAAGATGGGCGAAATATTCCGCCAGCTGGTCACGATACTGACCATGGCTTTTCTGGGTGGCGTCGGCGATGCGGGTGGCGATAAAGCTAACCAGCTTGTCCTGGCGTGGAGCCAATACCTGGGATTCGATGCGATGCAGTAGCGGGCTGCCGCCGCCGATTTCCCGCTGAGCGCCGCTCAGTACATTGATCACCACCCGGTCGGAGATTTCCTCTACCACAATGCCGTAATACTTGAGGATAGTCTGGCCCAGCCAGGTTTGTGACAGGTCGATAATGCCCATGCGCTGCAGGCGCATGACCAGGCCGACTATGCGCAGAATCCGCAACCAGCGGAAGCTGCCTACCGGAATGCAACCGAGCAGGTCATACCAGTGAGCGAAGGGGTAAAAGAACCAGCGGTGGTAGGTGCCACGGGCAATGGCGATAACCCAGCGGATCACGAACTCGGTCAGGTAGACGGCGACAAAACAGAGGTCATAGAACAGGAAGTTGCTGTGGATGGTGTCCCGGTAAAACGCATGGAACGCCGGCGTTATCCCCGCCAGGAATTCCTGCACAGGCGGCACCTGGAAGAGCCAGTCAAACAGGATCAGCCCCAGATTGAGTATCACCAGGGCAATCATCAACAGGTCGACAACAAAGCCGGCCGTGTCCAGGTTGAGCTTTAGCTTTTCCGGATGCAGTTTGATTTTCATGGACTAGCCGCGAAACCGTGCCCATACCGGGCAGTGATCGGAGGGTTTTTCCATGCCGCGTAACTCGTAGTCCACGCCGGTGGTGTCGAGTTTATCCAGCAACGGGGGGGTGGCCAGCACGGTATCAATACGCAGGCCTCGGCGGGGCTCTCGCTCGAACCCTCGTGAGCGATAATCGAACCAGGAAAAGATGTCATCGGTTTCCGGGTTCTGGTGCCGGAAGGTGTCAGTCAGTCCCCAGTCGATCAGACGCTGCCACCACTCACGCTCTTCCGGCAGGAAGCTGGTCTTGCCTTCGCGCAGCCAGCGTTTTCGGTTGGCCTCGCCGATGCCGATATCCCGATCGGTGGAGGAAATGTTGAAATCCCCCATCACTGCCACTTGATCGTTGGGTTGGTGATGGTTAGTCAGATAGTCCTGTAGATCCTGATAGAACTTTTCCTTGGCGGGGAACTTGGTCGGATGTTCGCGGTTTTCACCCTGGGGAAAATAGCCATTGAGCACGGTAATGACAGAGCCATCGGTATGGCGCAGGGTGCCGATGATCATGCGACGCTGGGCATCTTCATCGTCGGTAGGGAAGCCGTACTGCACTGATTCCAGAGGCTCGCGGGTTATCAGTGCCACACCATAATGGCCTTTCTGCCCGAAATAGTAGGGGTGGTACCCCATGTCGCGCACAGCCTGTTCGGGAAACTCCGGGTCATGAACCTTGGTTTCCTGCAGGCCAATCAGGGCAGGCTGATACTTGTCAATTACTGCCTGCAACTGGTGCAGACGAGCGCGAATACCATTGATGTTGAATGAAATCAGGGTCATGAAGCCTCCTTAATGGCGGCATTGTACACCAACAAAAGATGACGAAGGCAGGCAACCCTGTGGCGTTTTCGGACATGGCCCGGGGTGAACAGATACGGCTATGATGTCTCTTTTGTTTTCGTGCCCAACTCAGGGAGACACCATGTCAGCAGTTTCTGCCGGCCGCCAGGCGCTGGTCTTTGCCCACGCCAATGGTATTCCCGGTCACAGTTATGACACCTTCCTGGCGCCGCTGGCGGACGAATTCGATGTCACCATCATCGATCGCCTCGGCCATAACCCGGCGTACCCGGTGGATGCGGACTGGCACAGCCTCAGCCTGGAGCTGGAAGCCAGCCTTGAATCCTTGCCCAAGCCCATTGTTGGTGCTGGCCACTCGCTGGGTTCAGTGATCATGTATCTGGTGGCCCAGCGTCGCCCGGAATGGTTTTCTGCGTTGATCATGCTGGACCCGCCGATGATGAATGGCTGGCACGGGGTGATGATGCACGCGGCGAAACTGACCGGCATGATTGACCGGGTGACCCCGGCGGGCAAGAGCAAGGGGCGGCTGGATTACTGGCCTAATTGGGACGCTGTGGAGAGCTACTTTTCCTCCCGTGGCCTGTTCCGGGCCTTTGATCCTCGTTGCCTGGAAGATTATCTGCGTGCCGGGCTGGAGCCCTGGCAGGGGGGCTGGCGATTGCGTTTCCGCCCGGAGGTGGAAGTGGCCATTTTTCGACATACCCCCACGGCCGCCACCCGTATGCCCAGGCTGAAAGTGCCGGGGGCAATTATCACCGGCAGGGGCTCGCCATCGCCGTTTCTGGATAGTGCCCGGCGCCACGTGCGCCGCCACGGCATGCTGCACCGTATTGCCGAAGGATCGCACATGTACCCGCTGGAAAAGCCGGAGCAGACCCTGGCCCTGTTTCGCGAGACCCTGCAAATGCTGCAACAGGAAGAGGCGAGCTGATGTCGGCAAAAGAGAAGAAATTTCACGTTTTCGGGCAGACTCTGGCGGCCCTCAGGTGGGACGGGGAGGGCGAGCCGGTGCTGGCCCTGCATGGCTGGCTGGATAACGCCGCGTCCTATATCCCGCTGGCATCGCAATGGCAACGTCCCATGGTAGCACTGGATTTTTCCGGTCATGGCCATTCCGACCATCGCCCCGACGGCGTCGTGACCCATCTGGTGGATCATGTGCGTGATGTGCTGGCCGTGGCGGATCAGCTCGGCTGGCAACGTTTCACCCTGATGGGGCACTCCATGGGGGCGGGCATTGCCTGTCTGTTCGCGGCGGCGTTTCCGGAACGGGTCTCCCGTTTGGTGCTGATCGAAGGGCTGGGCCCCCCCACTACGCCGGGTAAAGATGTGGCCAGCACCCTGCGCAAGGCGCTGGATGACATGATGGCGCTGGCAGACAAGCGTAAGCCGGTATATGCAGACATTGCCGACGCGGTAGAGGCTCGCACCCGGGGGTTCGGTGGCCTCAGCCGGGAGGCATCTGCACTACTGAGCGAACGGGGTCTGATGCCGGTAACCGATGGCTGGACCTGGCGGGCAGACAGCCGCCTGCGGCTGACCTCCTCGTTACGGCTGACTGAAGAGCAGGTGGAGGGATTTGTCCGCGCCATTCAGGCACCGGTCTGCCTGATTCTCGGCGAGCAGGGCATGGGCGGCAACGGCATGTTTGATCACCGACTGGACTGGCTGCCGGATGCCACCGTGGTGCGTTTGCCGGGGCGGCACCATTTGCATATGGAAGCGCCGAAGGCCGTGGCTGACGCCATTGATGCCTTTCTCGATAGCACCACCGCTAACTGACCAAAAGCACCAGACCTGTTCTGGCTGCTGCTTGAAAAGGTCATGTATTGCCTTGACCTGGCTCGCTAAGCTGAAAGAAAAGGGCATTCAAGGAGCGCGTTACGATGAAAGTGGTTGAGGTGGCCTCGCTGAACGATTACGTAGGCAAGGAACTGGGAGCCTCTGACTGGTTCCAGATAGATCAGGACAGGATTAACGCTTTTGCTGACGCAACCCTGGATCATCAGTTCATTCATGTGGATCCGGACCAGGCAAAGAACACGCCATTCGGCACTACCATCGCTCACGGCTATCTGACCCTGTCTTTGCTGCCTTACCTGCAAGCCTCCATTGACGGCTTCCTGATGCCCAAAGGCATGAAAATGGCCATGAACTACGGCTTCGACAAGCTACGGTTCATGGCGCCTGTGAAACAGGGGAAACGTGTTCGTGCGGTGGCTACCTTGCTGGATGCTACGGAAAAGCGTGAAGGGCAGTGGTTGCTGAAGTTTGCCTTTACCGTGGAAATTGAAGGGGAAGACAAGCCGGCACTGGTGGCCGAATGGTTGCTGATGTACTTTGTCTGAGAACCAAGCAGTGTCATAAACAGCCCGTTGAGGGCATCACAATGTCTCCTGGTCAGGTCTGTCGTTTTGTGCACGGCAGGCCTGTTTTTTTATCGCACCTTTGCCCTCGTCAGCCCTGCTGTCCGCCACTTTCCAAAGTTCGGGTTCTACGCAAGGTTGATCAAATAAGCTACTGATTTAGCTCAGGTTGATTTGTGGTTGTGGCCGTTATTGGTGCTGGCAAAATACCGCATTTCGACGTACTGTAAGGGGGAACTTTTGTACTAGAGGGCGAATTTGTCGCCACCCCGTATCAGGGCTTTCCAATGTTGCACCGTTCCCGACAATGGCTTCGTCGACTGGTAGATAACCGTTCTGCCATACGACGAGATCTGCGCCTCAGCCTGAGCCACGCAGCGGATATTCCACGGATGATTCTGCCGCTGGGTAGGGAGCCGGGTATCCGCTCGGAACTGGCATGGTCTTCCTATGCCAGCCGCGGTGAAGCCTTGCTGTCATTGTTACAGTTGCTGGTACCTGCCACTCGCGAATCCATCAGCCAGGGGACCCTGGTCTGCTATCCGCCTCGCACCACCCATGAAGCCCGCTCCTCGCGTTGGTTCTTCATCAACGATATGGGCACGGCGGGGCCAGTGGCACTGCTCAATGCCAGTGAAATTGCGCGGCTCTTCCGTCGCCCGGTACACCTCATCCATACCCCTACCTGGGGGCTGGTTCGCGATCTGGCCGAGTCCATTACCGCGCGAACCCTGCGCAAGGACGGCAAGCTGTCGCGGCCGGCACTGAATATTCTGGTAGAAGCGCTGGAAAATAATGAGCAGGTGGTGCTGGTCTGCCATTCCCAGGGCACCATTGTGGCCAGCTATATCGTGCGCAAGCTGTTACGGCATCCCAGTGCCCGGCAATTAGTCAAGAAACTGGAGATTTACTGTATCGGCGGTGTGGCTGACAGCCTGGAAATAGACCCGCAACTGACCCTGGCGGCCGGCCATCCGGTGCCCTATGTGGAGCATTTTGCCAACGGTCGCGATTATTTGGCGCAGATCGGCATTCTGTCGCATCTGGACAGTACCGCCGGTACCGTCTATTGCCTTGCCGACCGGCCTGGTCATCTTCTTAACGAGCATTATCTGCCTGCCATTGCGCGAGGGGATTTCTGCCAGCGCCGTTCCCGGCTTTACGGCTATGTAAGAGGGCGGGAGCCCGGTCCGAAAGGGGCCTTGTCAGTGGTCAAAAAGGAAATGGACCCACATGGATAAGAACAACAAACCGGTACTACTGTTTGTCGACGACTCCAAAGTGATGCGACTGGCTGCCGACAAGATGCTGGGCCGGGAGTTTCGCGTGGAAGTGGCAGAAAATGGCGTCGCAGCATGGGAGCTCATCTGTCACAACCCGGCCATCAGTGTGGTCTTCTCGGATCTGGCCATGCCGGAAATGGACGGTTTCACGCTACTGAAAAAAATCCGCACCAGTGAGGATGATGGTATCGCCGGGTTGCCGGTAATTATTGTTACCGGTGCGGAGAATGACGACGAGGCGCGTAGCGAAGCCCTTAGGTTGGGTGGCACCGACTTTATCAGCAAGCCGTTCAACTCCACGGATCTGCTGGCCCGTGCCCGGGCCCATGCGCACTATCAACGTGAGCGAAAGGAACTGGCCCGCCAGGCCATGATTGATCCGCTCACCCGGCTGGGCAATCGTCGCTATTTACAACATCGCCTGCGTCAGGAGTTGGCTTTGGCCAGTCGTCAGCAAATTCCGCTTTCGGTTGTGCAACTGGAGATTTACCAATTCAATCAACTTTTCGTACAGCTCGGTAAACGCAGAACCGATATGGTGCTGATGAAAATGGCACAACTGATGCGGGGAGTGGTGCGCAAGGAAGACTCGCTGGCGAGAAGCAGCGTGGCCCAGTTTACCATTTTGCTGCCCAGTGCCGGAGCTAATGGTGCCCAGCGTTTTGTTGAGCGAGCGTTGAAAGTCAGTGAAAAGCTGGCTTTTCAATTTCGAGGCAGGGCACAGCAGTTGCCGCTGTCGGTGGTCATACATACGCCCACTGCGCACACCGGGCTGATGCCCCGCCAGGTACAAGCAGTATTGGATGAACAGATGAACAAGGCGCGCCTAGCCGGGCCCGGGGCGGTGGTCAGAGATGGCCCCGATGAGCCTCTGGCTACCGGCCAGGCGGCGCCCTCGATAACCATTGAGCAGGCACTCACGCTGTTGCGGGCAGGCAAGTCCCGTGTGGTGGAGAATGCGTTGCCGGACTTGAAACGCCAGCTGGCGCCTCTGCTGGAATTGATTGAGCAGGCGCCCGCGGGTCAGGAGACAGCATGAAGGTAATGGTTGACCGGGAATTTCCTGTCGGCGTGGACCGGCTTTATGAAATTCTCACCAGCAAGGCCTATTTTGAGCAACGGTTTGAGTGGGGGAAGGTAAACGACTATCGATTCCAGGCGTTTCAGGAAACCGCAGAAGGCTTGCTGATACAGATCGTTCAGCCGATCCGGATTCGCACCGACAAGGTGCCGTCATTCGCGCGGCGTTTGCTGCCCAGTCAGGCAGATCTGCTGACGGAATTTTTGTGGCAAGCCACCGGGCAGCCGGGCTGCTATGAGGCTCGCTATCGTTTTCAGCTGGGCAATGTGCCGCTGAAGATCAGTGGCAACATGCGGCTCAGCGCTGACGGTGAAGACCAGTCCATTCAGCAAACTCAAGTGGAAATTACCTCCTCGGTTCCACTGGTGGGTAAAAAGCTGGTGGATCTGGTGGCGCCGAAAATCGACGATGCGCTGGCAGGGGATTATCGACATACACTGCGTTACGTGGAGCAGTTTGCCTGACGTATAGAGAATAATTGTTACCACATAGGGCACAGAAAACACGGAGTAAAAAGCAGGCTATGACTGCCAGGTTATCGCGGGCATAGTGCAATGCCGCGAAGGAGGGGGCGCGCTTTTGATTTTTCTCAGTGCCCTCTGTGGTGTGAAACCGGCCTTTTGTTGTTAACGCCGATACTTCGCCCCTAGCTCCCTCAGTGCCCGCTCCCAGCGTTTCCTGAACCAGCGTTTGCGCCGCCATTTGGCCTGGGTATGGCCGGAGGCGATGTGCAAGGCGCTGTCACTGTCCAGTGCCTGCAGAATCTGCTGACTGAGTTCCTGGCGGGTGACCGGGCTGCGGCCGATCTTGCGCTGGAAGCGAGCGTCGCTGAGCGGGTCGGTGGCACACAGGCTGTTGGCCTGCTCCTGATAGAGGGGGATGACCACGGTGGTCACCCGGATGCGGCTGCTGTGCAATTCACTATGCAGGCTTTCCCCCAGTGCCACGATGGCGGCGCTGGCGGCACTCTGGGCAGCGGCCAGAGGCCCCGCAAGAATGCCGTATTCCGGTACCACATTGAGAATGCGACCGCCTTCCTGGCGATGCATGGCGCTGATCGCGCTCTGGCACAGGTTCACTGTATCCATCAGTTGCTCATCCAGCACCCGCTGCCAGTGAAATCCTTGGGTGGCTTCGAAGGGCCCCAGGGTCAGTGGGGCGGGCAGGTTGATGAGGGTATCCAGTTGCTGCCAGCGACGCAGAACCCGTTCCACCCCCCGTTGCCGGTCACGGGCACTACCGGGCAAACAGTCCAGGAAAAGGGCTTCCCGGCCGTTGCCGTGCAGGTCGGCACAAAGCTGGTTTCCGAGCTGCCCGTCAGCGTCTGCCAGGGCCACCCGAAAATGCTCTGCAGCGTCACTGACCAGTGTCTGGCCAAGCTCGGAACAGGCATTGCTGATAAGCAGGGTAGGCTGATGTTTCAAGGGGTCTCCGCGGCAAATCGATCAATAGTGAACAAGTGTTGACTTTCTCTTTTTGTAAGTTAACATGTGTTCACTATAACAAGTTCAGAGGAGCTTTTCCCATGACTATTATCTCTCGTCTCTGCAAAGATGTGTTCGCTCTGGTTGTGGCTGTTATGTTCACCGTGCTGATGGTAGCCGGTCTTGCCGATCAGGGGAAAAACCTGTTTCCCGCCATGTTGGCGTTTGCCGCCATGGTCCCGGTAGTAGGCAGTGCGGCAGTGGCCATCAAGCGTGACTGGGACAACCGCGACCATCACCTGTCAATCTGATCCTGTCCGGCGCGGGTGCCTGCCGCCTGCGCCGCCTTTTCTGCCTCGGCCACTGGCCGCTGCAGCACCTGCTCTTCCCCTTCGCTGCGTGCCAGCAGCACCGTGACCACACTGTCGCCCCAGACGTTGACGGCGGTGCGGAACATGTCCAGCAGTCGGTCAGTGACCAGAATCAGGCCGATGGCTTCCGCCGGCAGCCCGATGGCAGCCAGTATCACGGTGATTGCCACCAGCGAGGCGGCCGGAATACTGGCGACACCAATGGACGTCAGTACTGCGGTGATCACGATCATGAATTGTGTCGCCAGTGACAAGTCCATGCCATAGGCCTGGGCGATGAACATGGCGGCTACGCATTCATACAGGGCGGTGCCATCCATGTTGACTGTGGCCCCCAGTGGCAGCACAAAGCTGCTGCTCCGCTGTGAGACCCCGGCCCGGTTCTGTACGCATTCCATGGTCAGCGGCAGGGTGGCGGCGGAGCTTGCCGAGGAAAAGGCGGTCAGCAGCGCCGGTGTCATGGCTTGAATGTGCCGTAACGGTGAGCGACGGGCCAGGAAAAAGACCAGTGCCGGCATGAAAACAAAGGCGTGCAGGAAGAGTGCGACCACCACCGAAGTGAAAAACCATGCCAACGGTTCAATGGCATCAAGGCCGGTGCGGGTCACCGTGGCGGCAATCAGGGCGAATACCCCCAGCGGAGTGAAGCGAATTACCAGCATGGTGATTTTCATCACCACCTGATAAATCCCCTCGATCAGATCTCGCAGGCTGCGGCCGGCATCATTGCGCTCGGTGCGCAGGAAATAGCCAAACAGCAGGGCGAATACGATCAGGCCCAGCATCTGGCCTTCGGCGGCCGCGGCGATCAGGTTAGGGGGCAGCATCTGCATCAGGATCTGGGTGAAATCCCCCGCGCCTCGCCCTTCGATGCCGGCCAGCACCGCCTCGGTATCGCTGGCCAGGCCAAGCAGGTCCCTGGCCGGCTGGCCGTCGATGACCCCCGGGCTGAACAGATTGACGGTTACCAGGCCGATGATCACTGCGACTACCGTGGTGGTCATGTACAGTGCCACCGTCTTGAGCCCCATACGGCCCAGATTGTTGCCGTCACCGACGCTGGTCATGCCGTTGATGATGGCGGTAACAATCAGCGGTACCACCACCATCTTCAGGCCATTAATGAACAGGCTGCCAACCAGATCGTAACCGGCCAGTACCGGCACCCCGAACAGAGTGGTGGTCTCGTTGGTCAGGCTGCCGACCAGGGCGCCGGCCAGCATGGCGATAAAGATCTGGTGGTGTAGCTTCATGGTGTTCCCTATCGGCTGTTGTTGTTATGGCTCAATGCGCGAACAGGGTTACAAGACTACCTGATCCTTGGTGCTGTCACATGGCGGCAATGGCAGGAAGTGCAGCGTTTCACAGCAACTGGCGCAGTGCCGCAGGGTCAACCTGGCTGCTCAGGGTTTTCTGGTAGGCCGCCTTCAGTTGTTGATCGGCTTCCACCGGGCCGAGTCGTTCGCACAGCAGTATATAGGTACGATTCAGCTGATCGCGCAGAGCGGTTAATGCCAGAGGGGCAAGGGGGCGATCCGGGGATTGCAGCCAGTATTCCATGGTCAGCCGGATTTCCGTACCCACCTTATTGCTGCGCAACTGGGCAGCCAGGTCCAGGCGCAGCTGGCTGGCCGCCCGGGCGCCGATGCCGTCCCACAGCGAGCGCATCATCTGCTCGAAAGCCTGGCTACAGGGGTGTTCCTGCGCGTGTCTTTCGCCGCTGTCTGCCAGCGGATCGTCGGCCAGTTCCCGCTCAGACAGGGTCATCGCCTGCACCAGGCTCATATGAATTTGATGCCGACGCTCACTCAGGTCGAATAACTGGCAAAGCTCACTGACAAAGCCCTGCAGGGAAAATCGCGGCCGTTCGGCGTAATTCTGTTGCCAGAGGCTCAGTGCCTCCAGCACCAGCGGTTCGTTCATGTAGGGGGTCAGCCCGGTAACAATGGCGCGCCGTCGACGTTGCAGATCCTGGCTCATGGACGGGACTCCGCCGGGCTGCTTAATTCACTGTTGTAGAGGGTATTCTGGGGGAATTCGGGGTAGCCGCTTTCCGCATGCTCGCTCAGGTCCAGGCCGCGTTGTTCATGCAGGGCAGGTGCCCGCAGGCCAGAGAGCACGGACACCAGCATGTACATCACCAGGGCAGTGAAGAATGCCCAGCCAAACGCGACTACGATGCCCAGCAGTTGCACGGTAATCCGTTCCGGGTTGAACAGGTCGCCATCGTAGAACAGGCCAGCGGCCAGGGTGCCCCAGGCGCCGGCGAAAGCATGTACCGGCACCGCGCCGACCACATCATCGAGACGCAACGCCAGTAACATTCTCGCCCCGAAGGCCGCTAGCGCACCGGCGACCAGGCCGGTGAGCACAGCAAATCCCGGTGTCATCACGGCGCAGCCCGCAGTGACAGCCACTAGTCCGGCCAGGCTTCCGTTGACGGTTTCCGTCAACAGAATCGGTCGGCGGCTGACCATGCGGTAGATCACGCTGCCCACCGCACCTGCGGCGGCGGCGAGCTGCGTGTTCAGGTTCACCTTGGCAATATCCACGCTGGCGGCCAGGGTGGAGCCACCATTAAAGCCGAACCAGCCGAACCAGAGAACAAAACCGCCCAGGGCCACGTAGGAGAGATTATGACCGGGGATGGCGCGGGGCTGGCCGTGACTGTCAAAACGACCCAGTCGAGGTCCCACCACCAGCACCCCGGCCAGGGCACACCAGCCGCCAATGCTGTGTACGACCGTGGAACCGGCAAAATCAATAAAGCCCAGTTTTGCCAGCCAGCCGTCACTGTTCCAGGCCCAGTGGCCGTAGAGCGGATAGATCAGCCCGGTGATGACCACCGCCCCGCACAGGTAGCCCACATAACGGGTACGCTCTGCCATGGCCCCGGAGGCGATCGTGGCAGCGGTGGCCGCAAACATGATCTGGAATAGCAGCATGGCCCAGGTGCTGCCGTCGGCCTGGCTGAGCATGAACTGGTCCTCGCCGAACCAGCCGGTGCTGCTGGTGCCGAACATCAGGCCAAAGCCCACGCCCCAGAACACCAGGGTGCCAACGCACAGGTCCATGTAGTTTTTCATTACCACATTGAGCGCGTTCTTGGCACGGCTCAGGCCGCTTTCCAACAACGCAAATCCGGCCTGCATGAAGAACACGAGGGCGGCGGCAACGGCAATCCAGACCGTATCGACGGCGCTGAGCGAGTCCGCTCTGGCCAGCCCGGGAAATAGCAACAAGGAAAACCAGGGTAAGCGGCGCTGTGACATGAGATGAACCCCATTCGTGATAGTGACGGAGGGGTGATTGCAACGGTTGTGCCAAGCTGGCAGGAAGATGAATGGCGGTGGTAGTGGTGCTTTTTTCGTATTCGTGTGCCCGGGTTTGGGGCGTGGCGTTGCCATGGTGCGCCAGTGTGCACCGGGTTGGTCCGTCTGTCAGGGGCTGGCGTTCTCTGCCTGGCAGAGTTGCTGAATTCGCTGGAATTGGCGTTCGGCAACTTTCTGTACCGACAGGCGGGGGCGACGCACCAATTCCATATCGGTGAATTCCACGTCCTGTCGCAGGTCTTTTAACAGTAGGGGCTGTGGATAGGTACACACGTAACGAATATCCACCTGATACCAGCGGGGGTTTTCATGGGTGCTGCGATTGTCGAACCCGGCTGAGTCGGCATCAAACTGGCTAGGGTCCGGGTATGGATCACTGACCACACACGCTTCGCCAACAATGGCAGGCTTAGGACAACTGGAATGATAGATAAGCACGGTATCGCCTTTGCGCATTTCGTCGCGCAGCCGATTGCGAGCCTGGTAGTTGCGCACCCCGTCCCAGCCGCTGGTGCTGTCAGGGCATGCCCGCAAGTCATCAATGGAAAAGGTATCGGGTTCGGTTTTCAGTAACCAGATCGCGCTCACTGTCCCCCCGTGAGGTGGTTTTCCTGAAGACAGGCTTTGGCCTGTGCCAGGCTGCCACAAACGTAGACCGGAAATTGCGGTTTGTTCAGGGTCAGCATCATGTTGGCAAAGGTGCGGTTTAGGACGCTTTCCAACACCAGCACCTTGGCTTCGGTAATCTGTTCAAAATCTTCACCACACGCATATCGCGCGGCGGTGAAATCCAGTCCGCGGATGCGCCCCACGTAGATCGCCAGCTGCTTGCGATGACGATTCATATTGAACAGGGTCAGCCGCTGCCTATAGATCGACAGTTCCACGCGCATGTCCACCAGGGTGCCGTTTTTAAGATCTACCAGGGTGAAGGGGCCGTCTTGTGACACCGTAACTGCAGTCATGCTTATCCTTTCATAGGCAATGTGTCAGTATTTTATACGCAATCCAGCTGCTCCTGAAAATGATGGCACCTGATTCCGTGTGCTGATATTGCGATAACGCACATGATTTTCAGCGCAAGTCCAGGCATACCTGTCTCCAGGCCAACAAGTTCTTCTCTGGCAGGCTTTCACCGTGGATTCTGTGCTAATCTTCGGCGCCTGCTCGAGGAGGATGCCGTGATTAGTCCGCAACAACACAAAGAAGCCGTTACCGCCCTGCAGACCGTCAGGGATTGCCTGCGTTTCGGGGAGAGTGCCCTGCGTGCCGGCGAGGTCTTCTTTGGTCACGGCAATGACGATCCCTGGGATGAGGCGCTGGCCTTGTTGATGCACACCTTGTCCCTGCCGCTGCAAAGTGACCCACGTATCCTTGACGCCCGCCTGTTGCCCTCTGAAGTCAGTGATTACCTTGAGCTCCTGTCTCGGCGTGTTAACGAGCGGGTGCCGGTGCCTTACCTGACCCATGAGGCCTGGTTCTGCGGGTTGCCCTTTTACGTGGACGAGCGGGTGCTGATTCCCCGCTCACCGCTGGCGGAACTGATCGAGCAATCCTTCACCCCCTGGGTAGAACCGGATCATGTCCATGCGGTGCTGGACCTGTGCACCGGCAGTGGCTGCATTGCCATTGCCTGTGCCTACGCTTTCGAGCAGGCGCGGGTGGATGGCAGTGATATCAGTGACGAAGCCCTGGAGGTCTGTGAGGACAACATCCGCCGCCACGGCCTGGAAGGGCAGGTGAGAGCCCTGCATTCCGATGGCCTGGCCCAGGTGGATGGGCCCTATGACCTGATTGTCTCCAATCCGCCCTACGTGGATGCGCAGGATATGGCCAGCCTTCCTGATGAATACCGCCACGAACCGGAGCTGGCACTGGCTTCAGGGGACGATGGCCTGGACTTTACTCGTCGCCTGCTGCGCGATGCCCCGGATCAGCTTACCGAGCACGGGGTATTGATTGTGGAGGTGGGCAATAGCTGGGAAGCCATGGTCAATCAGTGGCCCGAGGTGCCTTTCTTCTGGTTCGAATTTGAGCGCGGCGGTCACGGGGTATTCATGCTTACCCGTCAACAGCTGCTAGAATACCGGGAACAGTTTTCTTTCTGAGCCGCTGACGCGTCTCTCCCTTTGCAGGTGAGAGGGCAAGCAATGGCCCAATGCTTTTTTGAGGATCCGCATGTCCGGCAACAGTTTCGGTGAACGTTTTCGCATCACCACCTTTGGTGAGAGTCATGGCCTGGCACTGGGGGCCATCGTGGATGGCTGCCCGCCGGGACTGGAAATCAGCGAGGAAGATTTGCAGGTGGAGCTGGACCGGCGCAAGCCTGGCACCAGCCGCTACACCACCCAGCGTCGTGAGCCGGATCAGGTGAAGATTCTTTCCGGTGTGTTCGAAGGCAAGACCACCGGCACGTCCATCGGCTTGCTGATCGAAAATACGGACCAGAAGTCCAAGGACTATTCGGACATTGCCACCACTTTCCGGCCCGGGCATGCGGACTACACCTATACCCAGAAATACGGGTTTCGCGATTACCGGGGCGGTGGCCGGTCTTCTGCCAGGGAAACGGCCATGCGTGTGGCTGCCGGCGCCATTGCCCGCAAGTACCTGGAGCAGACACAGGGGATCCGCATCTACGGTGGTTGCACCCAGATCGGTGCGATCAAGGCAGAGCAGTTCGACTGGGCCGCGGTAAACAGCAATCCGTTTTTCTTCCCGGATGCAGACAAGGTGCCGGAACTGGAAGCGCTCATTAATGCCCTGCGCAAGGACGGGTCTTCCATTGGTGCGCGGGTGGAAGTATTTGCCGACGGCGTCCCGCCGGGCTGGGGTGAGCCGGTATTCGACCGAATCGACGCGGATCTGGCAAAAGCAATGATGTCTATCAATGCAGTCAAGGGTGTGGAAGTGGGCGACGGTTTTGCGGTGGTCAATCAGCGCGGCGAGCAACACCGCGATGAGATGACACCAGAAGGGTTTCTCAGCAACCATGCCGGCGGCGTTCTCGGTGGCATCAGCTCCGGCCAGACCATTCGTGTGGCCATGGCACTCAAGCCCACCTCCAGCATTCTGATTCCCGGCAAGAGTATTGATCTTCAAGGCAAGCCGGTGGAAGTGGTAACCAAGGGTCGCCACGATCCGTGTGTGGGTGTGCGTGCCACTCCTATCGCCGAAGCCATGCTGGCACTGGTGCTGATGGATCACTGTTTGCGCCATCGGGCCCAGAACGGTGATGTGAAACCGCCTTTCCCGCCGATTTAAATGGCTCACCATCCGTAGGAGCGTCGCTGGCGGCGCGATAACGCGCAATCAAAAGCATTTTCACCACAGAGGCCACAGAAAAAACCAGTCTTTTCCTCGGCGATCTCTGTGGTTACATTGCTGTTTAACGCCTTTGATCGCGCCGCCAGCGACGCTCCTACGGCAGGTTTGATTTAGCGCCGGATGTCTGACATCAGACGTCCGGCCTTCCATTCATTTAACCGCCACGCCAAGGTTCAGCCCCTAATGCCTTACTACTGGCGACTGTCAGGCTTCTATTTCCTCTATTTTGGACTGTTGGGCGCCCTGGTCCCTTACTGGTCCCTGTATCTGAAAGACCTGGGATTCAGCGCTGCCGCCATCGGTCTGCTGATGGCCATTCCCCAGTTGACCAAGATTGGTGCGCCTAACCTGTGGGGTTGGCTGGCGGATCGCAGCGGCCAGCGTCTTCGTATCATTCGTGCCGGCAACTTGTTGGCGGCGGTGGTATTCCTGCCGGTATTCTGGATAGACCAGTTCTGGTCCATGGCGGCACTGCTGGTGTCGTTCAGCTTCTTCTGGAACGCGGTGCTGGCCCAGTTTGAAGTGCTCACCCTGCAATCCCTGGGGCACCAGTCCCATCGTTACAGCCATGTGCGCCTGTGGGGCTCGGTAGGGTTTATTCTGGCGGTGCTGGTGCTCGGCGAGGCGCTGGACCGGCTTGGAACCGATTTGCTGCCCTGGGTGCTAAGTGCGCTGCTGTGGCTGCTGTGGCTGGGTACCCTGACCCTGCCGGCGGGTGACGGGCAGGTGCGTCATCGGGAAGCGGGTGGGCCGTCAGTATGGACCGTGTTGCGTCGACCGGCGGTTTCCCTGTTTCTGGTGGCGGCGTTTCTGATGCAGCTGTCCCACGGGCCTTACTACACCTTCTACAGCATCTACCTGGAGGATCTTGGCTTCAGCAAGTTCGTGGTAGGAAGTCTGTGGGCCCTGGGGGTGCTGGCGGAGGTGGGGCTGTTTCTGCTGATGCATCGGCTGTTGCAGCGATGGTCGATCCCCTGGATTCTGGTGGGCAGTCTGTTGCTGGCGGCACTGCGCTGGCTGGTGATCGGCATGGTGGCAGATTCATTGTTCTGGCTGGCCCTGGCTCAGCTGCTCCACGCGGCCAGTTTTGGCAGTTTCCATGCCGCCAGTATTGCCTGGATGCACAAGCAATTCGGGGCGTCGCTGGGTGGCCAGGGGCAGGCCCTGTATTCCAGCCTGGGTTTCGGTGCGGGCTGGGCTGCAGGGGCCGGCTTGTCCGGCTTGTTCTGGCAGCAGTGGGGGGCGAATCTCTTTTACGGAGCGGCACTGGCCGCGCTACTGGCGGCCATGTTGTTGATCGTGGGCGGGGTGACCAGCTCGAACAGATAGGGATTGAAACCGTTACAGTCCGGATGCTTCCAGTGCCTGCAAAAATGCCTTGGCGGCATTGGAGCGGGTACGGGCAGGGTGGATAACCACCCCCAGCTCCCGCTCCGGTAACGGTACATCCACGGCCAGCTCCACCACAGAGCCATCTACCATGGTGGCGGGCAGTACGCTCCAGCCCAGACCGATGGACACCATCATGTGAATGGTTTCCAGATAATTGGTGGACATGGCGATATTGAGCTTCAGGTTATGCTCGTCAAACAATCGCTCTACAATGCCACGGGTGAAAGTGACCGGTGACGGCAGAATGGCACTGTAGCCGGTAAGGGTTTCCAGGGTGATATTTTCCACCTTGGCCAGCGGGTGCTCGGGTGCGCACATGAACACCAGGGGATCGCGCCATATCACATCACTTTGCAGACGATCATCTGGCTGTGGTGGCAGGGTGACTACACCCATTTCCAGTTCCCCGTGCAGCACCCCCTCCCAGGCTTCTTCCGAATCGATAAAATGAATGTCCAGCTCTACCTTCGGATAGTCCCGGGAGAATTGTCGCAGTACCGGCGGCAGGCGATGCAGGCCGATATGGTGGCTGGTACCGATGCGCAACTTGCCGGTGACCGAACCGGACAGATCGTGAATGGCCCGGGCCATGTCTTCCACGTCCATCAGCACCTGCCGGGCCCGCGGCAGCAGGGAGCGGCCAGCTTCGGTGAGCTGGATCTGACGACCTACCCGGTCAAACAGGCGAGCGCCAAGCTGCTGTTCGAGCAGGGCAATACGCTTGCTGATGGCGGGTTGGGTGATGTAGAGGCGCTCTGCGGCGGCAGAAAACGAGCCGGTTTCGGCCACCGCCATGAAGGCGCTGAGGGTCGGCGTATCTATCATTCCCGGGGCATCCAGTTGTTCGGTTGCGAGATAATAATTGGTTATCTTAAAAATGAAAAATATGAATTGGATTTATTGATGGGTGAACCCTACATTAATCGTTATTGACAAACCAGTCGCAATGGTGAAGTTGCTGCAGTGCGACGCAGGGAGAGAAACATGGCCGGCAAGACCCTCTATGACAAATTGTGGGACGCCCATCTCGTCACCGAGCGTGAGGATGGCTCCGCACTGATCTATATCGATCGCCAGATCATCCATGAGGTGACCTCGCCCCAGGCGTTTGAGGGGCTGCGTCTGGCTGGCCGTAAACCTTGGCGTACTGGTGCCAGCGTGGCGACGATCGACCATAACGTGCCCACTACGCCGTTCAAGTCAGCTGCTGAAATTGTGGATGAAACCTCCCGGATCCAAGTGCAGACCCTGCAGGACAACACCCGGGAATTCGGCATTACCGAATTCGGCATCGGCGATGTGCGCCAGGGTATCGTTCACGTGATGGCCCCGGAGCAGGGCGCAGTGGTGCCCGGTATGACCGTGGTCTGCGGTGATTCGCATACCTCCACCAACGGGGCGCTGGCCTGTTTGGCCCACGGTATCGGTACCAGTGAGGTGGAGCATGTGTTGGCCACCCAGACGCTGGTGGCCAAGAAAATGAACAATATGCGTGTCAGCGTGGAAGGTGAGCTCGGTCCGGGTGTTACCGCCAAGGATGTGGTGTTGCATATCATCGGCATTATCGGCACCGCCGGTGGTACCGGCTATGCGCTGGAATTTGCCGGCAGTGCCATTCGCAGCCTCTCCATGGAAGGCCGCATGACCATCTGCAATATGTCCATCGAGGCAGGTGCCCGTGCCGGCATGGTAGCGGTGGATGATGTCACCATTGATTACGTCAAGGGCCGTCCCTTTGCGCCCAGTGGGGCAGACTGGGACAAGGCCGTGGAATACTGGCGCACCCTGGTTTCCGACGAGGATGCAGTATTCGCCCAGGACATCACCATCGACGCAGCGGACATCAAGCCGCAGGTCTCCTGGGGTACCAGCCCGGAAATGGTGGTGCCGGTGGATGCCTCCCTGCCGGATCCGGCTGCCGAAAGTGACGAGGTGAAGCGCTCTGGTATGACGCGAGCCTATGAGTACATGGGGCTCAAGCCGGGTATGCCTGTCACCGATATCAAGGTGGACCGGGTATTCATCGGCTCCTGCACCAACTCCCGTATTGAAGACCTGCGAGCCGCTGCCGAGGTGGCCAAGGGCCGGAAAAAAGCGGATTCCGTGAAACAGGTGCTGGTCGTACCGGGCTCCGGTTTGGTCAAGCAGCAGGCTGAGAAGGAAGGCCTGGATAAGGTCTTTACCGACGCGGGCTTCGAATGGCGTGAGCCAGGCTGTTCCATGTGCCTCGCCATGAATCCGGATCGCCTGGAAGCGGGGGAGCACTGCGCGTCCACGTCCAACCGTAATTTCGAAGGTCGTCAGGGCAATGGTGGTCGCACACATCTGGTAAGTCCGGCCATGGCAGCGGCTGCTGCAGTCGCCGGCCATTTTGTGGATATTCGCGAACTCGACCGGGCCTGAGGAGCAGATCATGGAAAAATTTATTCGTCAGGAAGGGCTGGTTGCACCGTTGGATCGTGCCAATGTGGACACCGACCAGATCATTCCCAAGCAGTTTCTCAAATCCATCAAACGTACCGGTTTCGGACCGAATCTGTTTGATGAGTGGCGCTACCTGGATGAGGGTTTTCCTGGCCAGGACAGCAGCCAGCGCCCGAAAAACGAGGATTTTGTGCTGAACCAGCCCCGTTATCAGGGCGCCAGCATTCTGCTTACCCGTCGTAACTTCGGCTGTGGCTCCAGCCGGGAGCATGCCCCCTGGGCATTGATGGATTTCGGCTTCAAGGCCATCATCGCGCCGAGCTTTGCGGATATCTTCTACAACAACTGCTTTAAAAACGGGTTATTGCCCATTGTGTTGTCTGAGGATAACGTGGAAGCCCTGTTCAGAGCGGTGGAAGGGAAGGAAGGCTTTCGGATTACCATTGATTTGGAGCAACAGCAGGTGATCCCGGAAAGCGGGGAGCCGCTGCCGTTCGAGATTGATGAGTTTCGCAAGCACTGTCTGCTCAACGGTCTGGATGAAATCGGCCTCACGCTTAACGAGGCAGACACCATTCGTGCCTATGAAGCACGCCGCGCCGAGCGGGAACCCTGGATCTTTCAGTAGGAAAGACAGGATCATTAAAAGAAAAATCAAGGAGGCGACACCATGTTGCGAATTTTATCTTTGCTGTCAGTACTGACTTTGGCCGGTTGTGCGACCGGCATGTACAACGAGCCGGACGCAGGTGATGCGGCCAAACTGAGCGTGGACAACCAGCTTTCCGCCGCTGCAAAAGGTGATGACGGCGGTGGTTGGCAGATGCCCACCAGCAGCTCAGCCAAGGCGGAAATCTTCAAGGTCGATGGTGACCGTATTTCCGAGCAGGGTGGTGTGGAGTCGGTGTTTATTGATGCCGGTGAACGTTCCGTGGAAGTGTTCGCCGACCAGGGCGGGATCCTGCGTTTCGGCAAATTCCGCCATACCTTTGAAGAAAAGGGTATTTACCAGGTGCGAGTGAAGCCATCTTCCGGCAACAAGGGTGACTACACCCTGGAGCTGGTCAAGGCCTCGGCACCTGACGATGTGCTGGTAAGCAAAAACTTTTAAACCTCGTTATAGCAGTAAACAGGAAGCAGGAATGAGCAAGGTACTGGTGTTGCCCGGTGACGGTATCGGCCCGGAGATCGTGGATGAAGCGGTGAAGGTGCTGAATGTCGCCAAACAGAAGTTTGGCCTCGATGTAGAGCTGGATGAGGCCCTGGTGGGCGGCGCGGCGGTGGATGCGGAAGGTGATCCGCTGCCGGAGAGTACCCTGGACAAGGCCCGCGCTGCGGATGCGATTCTGTTCGGCTCCATCGGCGGCCCCAAATGGGATGCCATTGAGCGGGACAAGCGCCCGGAGCGTGGTCTGCTGCGCCTGCGTTCCTCCCTCGGCCTGTTTGCCAATCTGCGCCCGGCAATCCTGTTTCCGCAACTGGCGGATGCCTCCAGCCTGAAGCCCGAAGTGGTTTCCGGTCTGGATATCCTGATTGTTCGCGAGCTGACCGGCGGCATCTACTTCGGTCAGCCCCGTGGGATCAAGGAAGAGAACGGCGAGCGCGTGGGTTTCAATACCTACGTTTACACCGAGTCGGAAATGCGTCGTATCGCCAAGGTGGCGTTCGAGCTGGCCATGAAGCGTGGCAAGCGAGTCTGTTCTGTGGACAAGGCCAATGTGCTGGAAGTCACTGAACTCTGGAAAGAAGTGGTCACCGAGGAGGCCAAAGCCTACCCGGAGATCGAGTTGTCACACATGTATGTGGACAACGCGGCCATGCAGTTGGTGCGTGCGCCAAAACAGTTTGATGTGATTGTCACCGGTAACCTGTTCGGTGACATTCTCTCCGATGAAGCCGCCATGCTCACCGGCTCCATCGGGATGCTGCCCTCCGCGTCCCTGGACGAGAACCGCAAGGGCTTGTACGAACCCTGCCACGGCTCGGCACCGGATATTGCCGGCCAGGGTATTGCCAACCCGTTGGCGACCATCATGTCGCTGGCCATGCTGATGCGTTACAGCCTGGAGCGCGGTGATGTGGCGGATGCCATTGAAGCTGCGGTAGAGCGGGTACTGGATCAGGGGTTGCGTACTGCGGACATCTACACCGAGGGCACTCGCAAAGTGGGCACTGAAGAGATGGGTAACGCCGTGGCTGAAGCTCTGGCCCAGGCGTAATAGCGCGTTCACCCGTTTATTCACAGATAGAAAGGGCAATCCTTTCAGGAGACAGTTTTCCAATGAAGAAAGTCGGTTTTGTCGGCTGGCGTGGCATGGTGGGTTCCGTTCTGATGGAGCGCATGATTGCCGAAAATGATTTTGCAGATATCGAACCGGTCTTTTTCTCGACCTCCCAGGTCGGACAGGCGGGCCCCGATGTGGGCAAGGATATTCCTGCCCTGGGCGATGCCAAGAGCATTGATGAGTTGAAAAGCCTGGATGTGATCGTGACCTGTCAGGGTGGCGATTACACCAATGAGGTGTATCCCAAGCTGCGTGAAGCCGGCTGGGACGGTTACTGGATTGATGCCGCATCTGCCCTGCGCATGGCGGACAACAGCGTTATCGTGCTGGATCCGGTGAACCGCAAGGTGATCGACAGCGCCCTGGACAAGGGAATCAAGGATTACGTCGGCGGCAACTGTACTGTCAGCCTGATGCTGATGGCTCTGGGTGGTCTGTTCAATGAAGGCCTGGTCGAATGGGCCAGCGCTCAGACCTATCAGGCGGCATCCGGTGCCGGTGCACAGAACATGCGCGAGCTGATCGCCCAGATGGGCAAGATCCACGGCGATGTGGCCGACAAACTGGCTGATCCGGCCAGCGCGATTCTGGATATCGACAGCCAGGTGGCAGCCACCATGCGTAGCAGCGATCTGCCCACCGAGCATTTCGGTCATTCCCTGGCGGGCTCTCTGTTGCCCTGGATCGACAAGGAAATGGAAAACGGTCAGAGCAAGGAAGAGTGGAAGGCCCAGGCAGAAACCAACAAGATTCTGGGCCGTGGCGCGAACCCCATCGCTCTGGATGGCACCTGTGTGCGTATCGGCGCGATGCGCTGCCACGCCCAGGCCCTGACCGTGAAGCTCACCCGTGATGTGCCGCTGGATGAAATCTACGACATCATCGGCAAGGCCAATGACTGGGTGAAAGTGGTGCCGAACGAGAAAGAGGCTACCCTGCGGGATCTGACTCCCACGGCGGTAACCGGTACCCTGAATATCCCGGTGGGTCGTCTGCGTAAGCTCAACATGGGCGGCGAGTACCTGAACGCCTTTACCGTGGGTGACCAGCTGCTGTGGGGTGCGGCGGAGCCGCTGCGCCGTATGCTGCGTATCCTTATGGAGCGCTAAAAAGTAAAAGTTGAAAGTGGAAAAGCGCGGGCAGGGCCGAGGTAGTATCAAGGCCGTGCCCGCGTTTGTATTTGTGGGGGGATAATTGTCGCCCCTGCAGCATCGTTCTTGCGAGGTTTCTATGCGCTCTATCAATCTTGCCATTGTCGGTGCAACTGGGCTGGTCGGTGAGGCTATTATCAAGCTGCTTGCAGATCGGCAGTTTCCGGTTGGCGAGCTTTTTGTGCTGGCATCAGAGAATGGAGCCGGTGGCAAAGTGTCCTTTGCCGGCAAATCGCTGACCGTCAAAAAAGCTGAAGACTTCGACTTTTCCCAGGTGGAGGTGGCGTTGTTTGCTGCTGGCGCCACGGTTAGCCAGCAGCTGGCTCCCCGTGCCGCGGAGGCCGGGGCAGTGGCGGTGGATCTGTCACCGGCGTTTCGTTATGAATCCGATGTGCCGTTGCTGGTCGCCGACGTCAATGATGAGCTGCTGGCCCAGGCCCGGGAAAACAACCTGGTTGCCTGTGCTGATGCCGCCACCGTGCAGCTGGTGCGGGCACTCAAGCCCCTGGCTGATCTGGCCCCTCTGCAGGAGGTGGTGGTGACCCAGTTTCAGGCCGTGTCAGCCACCGGTAGGAGTGGGGTGGATCAATTGGCCCAGCAGAGCGTGCGTCTGCTCAATGGCCTGTCTCCCAGTGAGGCCGCCCAGGCCCAGATCGCTTTCAACGTGCTGCCGGTGAGTGGGCAAGTCCAGGAAAACGGCTTTACCAGCGAAGAGCTCAAGCTGATGCTGGAAACCCGTCGGATTCTGGCTGACCAGCCCGTGTCGGTACAGGTCACCACGGTGCGGGTTCCGGTCTTCTATGGCCACGGGCAGAGTGTGTCGGTTCGTAGCATTCAGCCCTTGGCAATGGCCCAGGCCCTGGGTGTGTGGGAAGGGCAGAGCGACCTGGATGTGCTGGAAAATGATGATCCCCAGGCCATGTCTCCGGTGGCCTCGGTGGAAGGGGAGCCCTGCCTGCGGATTTCCCGAACTCGGGAAGACATGGAAGGCAGCGGCGGTTTGAGCTATTTTAGCGTCGCCGACAATGTCCGTTGGGGGGCCGCTTTGAATGCGGTGAAGGTGGTCGAGAAGTTGCTAAAAGACTATCTGTAATGGATACTTACTGACATTATGTGACGCGGTTTCTAGGTTTTGACCCCTGCCTGGGGCAAAATGTGTGATCAGCGTCATAGGACTGCTTGCCGCCTCGGGTTCGTCCGGTAGCGCCCGCGGGATCGGGCTGAGCGCGGGAAACATAATAAATAAAGGGTTCGACCATGCTTCGAAAACTTGGGTTTGGCTTAACCGCACTGGTAATCATGTCACCAGGCGTAGCGGCGGCTTTAGGGGTTGGGGAATACGAGCTGAATTCCTACCTTAACCAACCCCTGGATATGGAAATTTCTCTGCATGAGGTCGGTGATCTGACCGCAGAGGAAATTCTTGTGAATCTGGCGTCGCAGGCCGAATTTGACGCAGCCGGGGTGGATCGCTCCTATTTTCTCAACCGTATGGATTTCGAGGTTGAGCTGCTGGCTGGTGATAAAGCGTTGTTGCATATCACCACGGATCAGCCGGTTCGCGAACCCTATCTGAATTTCCTGGTGGAATTTCTCTGGCCCACCGGCCGCCTGATGCGTGAGTACACGGTGTTGCTGGACCCGCCCAGCTATGCTGACAGCTCCGCTACCACTGCGCCAACCATCAGCCGGGTCCCGCAACCGGTTAGTCGCAGTGAGCAGGAGCCTCAATCCGCCCCGAGTCGTCCTGCCGCCCAATCACCGACACAAGCAACGTCTCCGGAATCCGGCAGCCCGACTACAGTTAGCAGCCAACCAGTGGCCGACACAGGTCAGCGCAACACTTATACGGTGAAAGCGTCCGACACCATGTGGCGTATCGCCCTGGATAATCGGCCGGCAGAAAGTGTTTCTGTACAGCAGATGCTGGTCGCTATCCAGACCATGAACTCTGATGCCTTTATCAACAATAACGTCAATCTGGTTAGGGAAGGCACGGTGCTTCGCATCCCTAACGAACAGGAAGTGCGTAATATCTCCACCCGCAGTGCCATCGTGGAAGTGGCTGACCAGAATCGGAAATGGCGGGAGATGCTGGAGGCCCGTGGTATTCAGGTACCTCAGCAACGTGCCCAGCTGGATGGCAGTCGTCAGGTTGCAGATAGCGACGACAATGAGACGGGACCGACCACCGGCCAGGTGAAACTGGTTTCTCCGGAATCTACCGCTGGGGTTGATGATGGTGACAGCACTGGTTCTGCCCGCGAGGGTAGTGCCAATACCGCGGTGCTTGAGAATGAGTTGGCGATTCGTGACGAAAACCTGGACCGTCTGGACCGAGAAAACTCCGAGCTGAAATCCCGTCTTGACGATCTGGAGGCGCAGACCCGCACCAGCGAGCAATTGCTGAAACTGCGTAACGATCAGATTGCACAGTTGCAGGAAGAGCTCCGCAAGCTGCGCGAAGAACAGGGTGTCGCCGTGGAAGGTGAAGACCCGCTCATGGAAGACCCCGCCGAGCCCGAAGTGTCTGCCGCGAATGATGACATCGATGCCACTGCCGGCAGTGATGGCGATATGGCAGATTCTGGTGAGGAAGGCTCCGAGCCGATGCAGGACGAGGCTGATGCTGCAGCCCAGGGCGATGCGACTGTGGCGGCAACGGACACTGGTGTTGCTGAGAATGATGCTGCAGAGGCTGAGGGCGCAGAAGATCCAGAAGGTACAGAAAGTGCCGGCACCGATCTGTCGGATAACGCCGAGCCAGCAGTTGCTGCCGGTGAGCCCGCAGTGGAAAAAACACCGGAGGTGGCCAAGCCCAAGCCGGTTGCGCCTGCACAGCCTCCTGCCCCGCAACAGGGTGGTATAGTTGATCTGTTGCTGGATAACCTGATGTATATCGGCTTGGCACTGATTGCCATTCTGCTGTTGCTCTTCCTGCTGCTGCGAGGCAAGAAGAAGGATGATGCTGATGAAGAGGCTGGTGGTGCTCTGTTTGAAGACCTGAATGATGAGGGCCAGGATGAATTCGGGCTCAATCTGGATGATGACGATGTCGTTGCCGGCACAGTCAGTGAGCAGGATGACGAAGCCGAAGTTCCGGAGCAGACCAGCAGCCAGGACCCGCTGGAAGACGTGGAAGTCTATGTGGCCTATGGTCGCTACCCGCAGGCGGTGGACTTCCTGCGCAATGAGATCAACAAGCATCCCCAGCGAGCCGATCTGAAAGTCCGTTTGCTGGAGCTCCTCAAGGAAATGAATGACGATGCTGCTTTCCGGCAGCAGACCAGCATTTTTGCCGGCACTTCTCCGGAGGTAGATGACGCCATCGCCCGTCTGGGAGGCAATGTGGTATCACGGGCTTCCGGCGGTGATGATGCGCTGTCTCTGGATGATCTTGAGATGGGGCTCTCTTCTGATCTGGGCGACGATGTGCCCACCATGCAGGCGGATGAGCCGGAAGCATTCTCCATCGCCTCAAGTGATCAGGAAAAAGAGGAGCAGGGCGACGAGCTGGCGGATTTCGATTTCGAGCTTGACGCGGATGAAGACGGCGACGGCGACGGCGACAATACCTTGATGCTGGATGCTTCTGAGGACAATGCAGCTTCGCTGGATGATTTCAGCCTAGATTTTGAAGACGACAGCAAGCCGGAAGCAGAGCAGGAAGCGCCTCTATCCGATGCAGATAAGCAGTCCCTGGGTGCCAGTCCGGTTCTGGAGCTGGATGACGTCAGCAGTTCATCCCTGGGCGATGATGATACCGAGTACGGCGATCTGAATCTTGATGACATGAGCCTCGAGTTCGACGAGTCCGGCGACAGCGAAGACAGTAAGGAAGAGCTTGATCTTTCTCTGGATGATCTGGATCTGGATGGTGACTCTGGTGAAAGTGCGGATGACACCCTGACGGACCTGGACCTGGAACTGGACGAGGCAGAGAAATCCCTGGCCGGTGCTGCGGACAGTGACGACAAGGACGATCTCGCCGACCTGGATCTGGAGATGCCCGCTGACGAGCCGACCCCGGCTTCCGAGCAGGCCGCTTCCCTGGAAGATCTGCTGGGTGACGACGACCTGCAGCTGGACGATCAGGACGACAGCCTGTCTCTGGATGAAGAGCCGGTTCAGGAAGAATCTCCTTCCGACGCGCCGATCCCAGCCCCGGAACCGGAAGCTCCGGTCGCCCCTGCCGAGCCGGAAGGCGACATTGAGCCTCCTGCTGCCCCCCAGGCAGCCGGCGATGTGCTCGGCGACGAGGATGATTTCGACTTCCTCGGCGAGACCGACGAAAACGCCACCAAACTGGATCTGGCCAAAGCCTATATCGACATGGGCGATACTGAAGGTGCCCGGGATATCCTCAACGAGGTCATCTCTGAAGGTACCGATCAGCAGCAGGCAGAAGCACGTGAACTGATGGGGCAGGTTGGCTGATCAGTTCTGAGCTAGGAAAAAGGGGGGCGATGCCTTAAGGTATCGCCCCCTTTTTGTTTTAGTTACGAGTTGAAAGTTCAAAGTGGAAAAGTGCGCGCCCGGCCGGGGTTACACGGTGAAGGCCCGGGCTGCGAAGCAGACCTTGGCAGTGCGGCCCAGATTTATCGCCAGGCTGGCACTTTGTGTGGGTTTTAACTTTTCGCTTTGACCTTTCAACTGAGGTTGTCATGGCCCGTATTGCCCTTGGAATTGAATACGACGGTACCGACTTTCGTGGCTGGCAGACTCAGCAGGCCGGTGTCAGAACCGTGCAGGAATGTCTTGAGAAGGCGCTGTCGAAAGTGGCTGACCATCCAGTAGCGGTGGTCTGTGCCGGTCGCACCGATGCTGGCGTGCACGGCACCGGGCAGGTGGTGCATTTCGATTCCGATGCGTCCCGTGAGATGAAAAGCTGGATCATGGGCGGCAATACCAATCTGCCACGGGATGTGACTGTGCGCTGGGCCACCCCTGTCAGCGAGGAATTCCACGCCCGCTTTTCTGCTGTCAGCCGCCGTTACCGTTACGTTATCTACAATCACTCCCGCCCGCCGGCTCTGTACCGCAATCAGGTGACCTGGAATTACCGACCGCTAAATCTGGGCGCCATGCGTGAAGCGGCCGATTACCTGGTTGGCAGCCATGACTTTACCGCTTACCGCAGTGTGCACTGTCAGGCAAAGTCACCGCACAAGACCCTGCACAGCCTGAGACTGTATGAATACGGCAAGGTGATCGTGCTGGAGGCCCATGCTAACGCCTTCTTGATGCATATGGTGCGTAATATGGCGGGTGTGTTGATGACGATCGGGGCGGGCAAGAGACCGGCGCACTGGGCCCGAGAGGTGCTGGAGTCCAAAGACCGCCGCAAGGGGGCAGCAACGGCACCGCCATTTGGCCTGTATCTGGTGGATATCGAATATCCGGATCACTTTCATCTACCCAGAGAGCCGTTGGGGCCCCTGTGGTTGCCCCATTCCCTTGAGGCATAATGAAGGTGGTGACAGCGAATCATTTCTCGCTGATGCCCCGAAAAATCCCTAATCCGTCGGGCTTTTGATACACTGGAGAACCCATGACCATACCCCGGGTCAAAATCTGTGGCATCACCCGCATTGAGGATGGACTGGCGGCGGCAAGCGCCGGTGCTGATGCCATTGGTTTGGTGTTTTACGAGCCCAGCCCCCGTTTTGTTACGGTCGCCCGGGCGGCGGCAATCTGTGCCAGCCTGCCCCCGTTCGTGACCACGGTTGGCTTGTTCGTGAATGCGTCGCAAGCCGCCATAGAGCATGTGTTGAGCCAGGTGCCGCTGGATCTGCTGCAATTTCATGGTGATGAGCCCGCGCAGTTCTGTACCCGCTTTTCGCGCCCCTGGATCAAGGCGGTGCGCATGAAAGACGATGTGGATCTGTACCGCTGTGCGGCGCAATACCGGGAAGCAGCGGGGTTGCTGGTCGATAGCTATGTGGCCGGTGTGCCCGGTGGCACCGGAGAAACCTTTAACTGGGGCAGGTTACCCAAGGATCTGCCCCTTCCTGTGGTGCTGGCCGGTGGCCTGCATCCGGGCAATGTGGCCGATGCCGTGGCACAGGTACGGCCATGGGCGGTGGATGTTAGTGGCGGCGTTGAACAGAAGACGGTTCAGGGCGGTCGCAGTGGCGGGATCAAGGATCCGGCTGCCATCCGCGCCTTTATCAAAAGTGCGAAAATACGAGGAGTAGCTGGTGTCTGAACGCCCTGATTTTTCTGCTTTTCCTGACGCCCGAGGCCATTTTGGCCAGTTTGGCGGCTGTTTTGTTTCCGAGACCCTGATGGGAGCTCTGGACGATCTGGCTGCCATGTATGAGCGTCTCAAGGATGATCCGCAGTTCCGCGCGGATTTCGATTACGACCTGGCCCATTATGTGGGCCGCCCGTCGCCGTTGTATCTGGCGGAGCGATGGTCGAAGCAGCTCGGCGGCGCCAAGATCTGGCTCAAGCGTGAAGATTTGAACCACACCGGTGCCCACAAGGTGAACAACACCATCGGCCAGGCTCTGTTGGCCAAGCACATGGGCAAGCCGCGGGTGATTGCGGAAACCGGGGCAGGGCAGCATGGCGTGGCAACGGCCACCGTGGCGGCCCGGCTGGGGCTCAAGTGCCAGGTGTACATGGGGGCCGAGGATGTGGAGCGGCAAAAGCTCAACGTCTACCGCATGAAGCTGCTGGGTGCCGAGGTGATTCCGGTGACGTCCGGTTCGAAAACCCTGAAAGATGCCATGAACGAGGCCATGCGTGACTGGGTCACCAATGTGGACGACACCTTCTACATCATCGGCACCGTGGCAGGCCCGCATCCGTATCCGCTGCTGGTGCGCGATTTCCAGTGCGTGATCGGTCGTGAAGCCCGTGAGCAGAGCCTGAAGCAGGCCGGAAAACTGCCGGATGCGCTGGTAGCGTGTGTGGGTGGCGGTTCCAACGCCATTGGCCTGTTCCATCCCTTCCTCAATGACGATGACGTGGCCATGTACGGTGTGGAAGCCGCCGGCGACGGCATCGAAACCGGTCGTCATGCGGCACCGCTGAGCGCCGGGCGCCCTGGTGTGCTGCACGGTAACCGTACCTACCTGATGGAAGACGATAACGGCCAGATCATCGAAACCCATTCCGTGTCCGCTGGCCTGGATTATCCTGGCGTCGGCCCGGAGCACGCCTGGTTGAAGGATCTGGGTCGGGTCAACTATGTGTCTGCGGATGACAAGGAGGCCCTCTCGGCGTTCCGTGAGCTGACCCGGGTGGAGGGCATCATGCCGGCTCTGGAATCGGCCCATGCGCTGGCCTATGCGCGCAAACTGGCTCCAACCATGTCACCGGATCAGAATATTGTCGTGAACCTGTCCGGTCGTGGGGACAAGGACATTCTGACTGTCGCCGCCATCGATGGCATTGAATTTTAAGGAGCAGTAATGCGTCGTATTGAAAGCTGTTTTCAGCGGCTGGCCGAGCAGAACCGCAAGGCCCTGATTCCCTTTGTGACCGCCGGTGATTCCAGCAAGGAAGTGACGGTGCCACTGATGCACGCCATGGTGGAAGCCGGTGCCGACATCATTGAGCTGGGGGTGCCTTTCTCGGATCCCATGGCCGATGGCCCGGTGATTCAGAAGGCCTGTGAGCGGGCCCTGGCCCATGGCACCTCTACCCATGATGTGCTGGCCATGGTCAAGGAGTTCCGCGAGCGCGATACCCGGACCCCGGTGGTACTGATGGGCTATCTGAACCCGGTGGAAGCGCTTGGCTACGAAAGCTTTGCCAAGGCCGCCTCTCAAGCCGGCGTGGATGGCATCCTGCTGGTGGATCTGCCGCCGGAAGAGGCGCTGGAAATCAAACCTGTGATGGATGCCCACGAGCTGGACATGATTTTCCTGGTGGCACCCACCACTTCGGATGCCCGTATCAAGCTGATTGGCAAGGCCGGCTCTGGCTACCTGTATTACGTGTCCCTGAAGGGGGTTACCGGCTCCGCATCCCTGAATGTGGACGAAGTGGCCAGCCGGGTTGAAACAATTCGCAACCTTGCTCAATTGCCCATTGGTGTCGGCTTTGGTATCAAAGACGCTGAATCTGCACAGGCGGTGAGCCGGGTGTCCGACGGTGTGGTCGTAGGTAGTGCTCTGGTGAACCAGATCGCTGCCAATCCGGATAACCCGGGGGCGATCAACAAGGCCATCAGTGACATCCTGGCCGCCATGCGCAACGCTATGGATCAGTAACGGGACCTTTGCATGAGCAACAGCAACTGGCTGGAAAAAATCCTGCCTGCAGTACGTCGCCCCCAGGAAAACCGGCGCAACAACATTCCCGAGGGGCTGTGGCGTAAGTGCCCACGCTGCGACGGGGTGGTGTACCGGCCTGAACTGGACCGCAACATGGATGTTTGCCCGAAGTGTGAGCATCACCTGCGTATCAATGCTCGGCGGCGGCTCAAGCTGTTTCTGGACGAAGGCGCGCAGACGGAAATCGGTACGGAACTGGCACCGGTGGACCGTCTCAAGTTCAAGGACTCCAAGAAATACAAAGACCGTCTGGTTGCTGCCCAGAAAGCCACCGAAGAAAACGACGCGCTGATTGCCCTGAAAGGCACTCTGCACGGAGAGCCCCTGGTGGCCTGTGCCTTCGAATTCAACTTCATGGGCGGTTCCATGGGCTCCGTGGTCGGCGAGCGTTTTGTTCGTGCTGTAGATGTGTGCCTGGAGCAAAAGCTGCCGCTGGTGTGTTTTTCTGCCAGTGGCGGGGCGCGTATGCAGGAAGCCCTGTTCTCCCTGATGCAGATGGCCAAGACCAGCGCAGCGCTGGAAAAGATGCGCCAGGCGGGTTTACCGTTTATCTCTGTGCTTACCGATCCGGTCTATGGTGGCGTTTCTGCGTCCCTGGCCATGCTTGGTGACGTAAATGTGGCTGAGCCCAACGCCCTGATCGGTTTTGCCGGGCCCCGGGTTATTGAGCAGACCGTGCGACAGAAATTGCCTGAGGGCTTCCAGCGCAGTGAATTCCTGCTGGATCATGGTGCTATCGATATGATCGTGTCCCGCCACGATATGCGCGACACTCTCCATCGCTTGCTGGCGAACATGATGGGCTGGTCCCTCCAGACTGTTGATGACTGATGATTCCGCCGCTTCCGCTCTGGCCGCCTGGCTGGAGCGGATCGAGGCCATGCATCCCACCGAAATCGAACTGGGCCTGGAACGTATCCGGCAGGTAGCCCGTCGTCTTGGGGTGGACACGATGCCGGTGCCGGTGATCACCGTGGCCGGTACCAACGGTAAAGGTTCCACCCTGAGCCTGATGCAGTCCCTCGCGGAGCGTCATGGCCGTCGAGTCTGTCTCTATACCTCTCCTCATCTGCACCGTTTCAATGAGCGCGTGCGTCTGCCCCATGGACAGGCCTCTGATCAGCAGCTCTGTGAGGCATTTGCGCAGGTGCAACAGGCTCGCCTGGACATTTCCCTGACCTATTTCGAGTTCAGTACCCTGGCGGCACTATGGTTGTTCCGGCAAAGCGAGGCCGATCTGGTGCTGCTGGAAGTAGGCTTGGGTGGCCGGCTTGATGCGGTGAATATCGTTGATCCGGATGTGGCGGTGGTCACCTCGGTGGGGCTGGATCATCAGGACTGGCTGGGCGAAACACGAGAAGCTATTGCCGGCGAAAAATGCGGCATCGCCCGTCCCGGCAGGCCTCTGGTTTTCGGCGAGGAAGACTGGCCGGAAAATCTTCCTGCCCTGGCAGAACACTATGCGGCGGAGCCGGTTTTTGCCGGCCGTGATTTCCGCCTCACCGAGCAAGGCGTCACGCTCAGTGATGGCCGCGAGTTGGCCTTTCCCTCCAAGGTGATCCTGGGCCGGGATAACCTGGCAACGGCCTGCCAGGCGCTTAGCCTGGCCGGAATTGTCGTCGATGCACAGGATTGCGCGGCAGTGGCGGATGTGACCCTGTTCGGTCGTTGTGAATTCCGGCAGCTGCAGGGACATGACTGCTGGTTTGATGTGGGCCACAACCTGCCGGCCGTGACCCGTTTCCTGCAGCTGTTGCCTCCCTGTGAAGGGCGGCGGCATCTGGTGTTCGGGATGATGGCGGACAAGCCCATTGATGAGGTGGTGGCGTTATTTGCCGGTCAGCCGGTGAATTGGCATCTGGCAGCGCCAGCCATGGCAAGGGCGGCATCGCCCGCCAGGCTGGCGGCTGCTTTGCCGTCGCAGGCATCATATCGTCAGTATGGCAGTGTTTCCGAGGCACTGCAGGGCGCTCTGGATGCTGCACAGCGTCACGATCAGGTGCTAATCTTCGGGTCTTTCTATACCGTTGCGGAAGCGAGGGGAGAGCAAGGTGGATAAACGAACCCGCCAGCGCATTATCGGCATTGTCCTGTTGTTGGTTCTGGCCGCCGTGCTGGCGCCCTTTGTGTTCCGGTCACCGGAACAGATCCGCAATGCGCTGGATATGCAAATACCGGATCAGCCGGAGATGACGGCGGTGAATGTGGAGCCGGTAGTGTCTGCAGACATGGAAAGCGCGGCGGCGGAACGTATCCAGTCTGAGCGTCAGGCGGTCAAGGAGGCCGCAGAAGAGCAGTTACACGCCGAGACGGACAGCACCGAAAAGTCTGCCGAGGTTGCCCGTGAAGACAGCCAGACTGCGCCGCTGGCTGACGATGCCCCGGTACCGCCGCCGGCGGATCAGGATGACGGGCCGGTTTTGGCTGGTTTTGTGGTCCAGGTGGGCAGTTATTCCAGCGCAGATAATGCAGCCGGCATGGTGGACAAGCTGAAAGCCGCCGGCTATCGGGCCTATAGCGAAACCGACAGTCACCAGGGCAAGGTCGTTCATCGTGTGATGGTGGGACCGGAAATCCACAAGAAGGATGCCGAGCGGACCCGCCAGCAGCTGGCGGATGACAGCCGTTTTGGCTTCAAGGGGCTGGTGCGGATCTACGCACCCTGATTGCCACCATCCACTGGCTGTATCCATGGGCAAGTGGTTCGGCCTCTGTTAAACTTCGCGCTCTGAATTTCCCGGGTGGCCTGCGGCTGACAAAGGCTCCAACTCACCTCGGGACAAGCGTTTATCCGCCGGCGAGAGCACGCTTTACATGAATCTGGCAGACGCCATCATTCTGATCGTCATCGCAATTTCCGCTTTGCTGAGCGTGCGCCGAGGCTTCACCCGCGAAGCCTTTTCGTTGCTCACCTGGGTGGCGGCCTTTATCATCGCGCGCCTGTTCAGTCCGGCTCTGGATCTTCTTCTCCAGGATCAGATCGCTACCCCCAGCCTCCGTGCCGCCGTTGCTTTCGGCCTGCTGTTTGTCTTGACGCTGGTGGTTGGCGCCCTCATTAACCATCTGCTCGGTGAGCTGATCCGTGTCACCGGGCTGAGCAGTACTGATCGATTGCTGGGTATGGTCTTCGGCGCCTTGCGAGGGGTGCTGCTGATGGTCGTGCTGGTAGCCCTGGGGCGGCATCTTTTTGGCGCCGACCCATGGTGGCAAGAATCCACCCTGGTTCCGCATCTGGTCATGATGGAAGCGTGGACCCGGGATATGGGCGAGAAACTGCTCGCTCTGATCATGAACGTATAAGCAACGAGGGTGTGTAAACATCGTTCATACTGACGGTGTCACAGGCCCTAACGAGAGGAAAGTACCATGTGCGGCATTGTGGGCATTGTCGGCCATAGCTATGTGAACCAGGGCATTTATGATGCGCTGACAGTCCTTCAGCATCGGGGGCAGGATGCAGCCGGTATCGTTACCTGTGACGGAGATCGTCTCTATCTGCGCAAGGACAACGGCATGGTGCGCGATGTGTTTCGCACCCGTCATATGCGCCGCTTGGTTGGCAACATGGGGATTGGCCATGTGCGTTATCCCACCGCGGGCAGCTCCAGCTCAGCGGAAGCCCAGCCGTTCTATGTGAATTCCCCCTACGGCATCACTCTGGCCCACAACGGCAATCTCACCAATGCCGAGGAACTGGCCGAGCATATCTTCCGGGCTGATCTGCGCCATATCAATACCACCTCTGATTCCGAGGTGCTGTTGAATGTGTTCGCCCACGAACTGCAGAGTCTGGGCAAGTTGCAGCCTGAACCGGACGATATCTTTGACGCGGTTGCCGCAGTACACAAGCGGGTGGAAGGGGCCTATGCGGTGGTGGCCATGATTACCGGTTACGGCATCCTGGCGTTCCGTGACCCTCATGGTATTCGGCCAGTCTGTTTCGGTCGCAAGGATACCCCGGACGGGCCCGAGTACATGGTGGCTTCCGAATCCGTGGCATTGTCTTCTCTGGGCTTTCATATCGAACGTGATCTGGAGCCGGGCGAAGCCATCTATATCACCGCCGAAGGGGAGATGCACACCCGCCAGTGTGCCGACAATCCCAGCCTGCACCCGTGCATTTTCGAACAGGTATACCTGGCACGTCCGGATTCCATCATCGACGGCATTTCGGTGTACAAGGCCCGGTTGCGCATGGGCGAGAAACTGGCAGAAAAAGTGGAACGTGAATGGCCGGACCACGATATCGACGTGGTGATTCCTATTCCTGATACCAGCCGTACTTCGGCTCTGCAGATGGCCAACCATTTGGGCGTGAAATATCGCGAAGGCTTCATCAAGAATCGTTATATCGGCCGTACCTTCATCATGCCCGGTCAGCAGCAGCGCAAGAAATCTGTGCGTCAGAAGCTGAATGCCATCGAGCTGGAGTTCAAGGGCAAGAATGTCCTGCTGGTGGATGACTCCATTGTGCGTGGAACGACCTGCAACGAGATTATCCAGATGGCGCGCGAAGCCGGTGCCCGTAAAGTGTATTTCGCTTCTGCGGCTCCAGCGGTGCAGTATCCCAATGTCTATGGCATTGATATGCCGGCAGCACAGGAACTGATTGCCCATGGCCGTACCACCGAAGAAATTGGCAAACTGATCGGTGCTGACAAGTTGATTTACCAGGACCTGGAAGATCTGGTGGAGACTTGCAAGGAAGGCAATCCCGGGGTGGAGTCCTTTGACTGTTCCGTGTTCAATGGAACGTATCTGGCGGGCAATATCACACCGGAGTATCTGGCAAGTCTTGAAGCTCGTCGCAATGACATGGCCAAGGGCAGTAATGAAAAAACCCAGGCCCTGGCAGATAACGAGATTATCGATTTGCACAACACGAACTGAGCACGACCCAAAGGAAAATTGAGGCTATCAATGAACGATCTGGATCCGACACAACTTGATGTGGAAACCCTGGCTATCCGCACCGCACAGTTGCGTACGGACGAGATGGCTCACTCGGATCCGATTTTTCTGACCTCCAGTTTCGTCTATGAAAGTGCGGCGCAGGCCGCGGCTCGCTTCGGGGGACAGGAACCGGGCAATATCTATTCCCGCTTCACCAATCCCACCGTACGGGCTTTCGAGCAGCGTCTGGCAGCCCTGGAGGGAGGTGAAGCCTGTGTGGCCTTCGCCTCTGGTATGGCCGCTATCAGTGGCACCTTCTTTTCCCTGCTGTCACCGGGCGACCACATTGTCAGTTCTCGCAGTGTATTCGGTACCACCAATGTGGTGTTTGACAAATACCTGGCCAAGTTCGGTATCGAAACGTCTTTGGTGGATCTGAGTGAATTGAAGGACTGGGAAGCGGCAATTCGCCCGGAAACCCGGATCCTCTATCTGGAGACGCCGTCCAACCCGTTGTCAGAAATTGGCGATATCCGGGCCCTTGCCAAACTGGCCCATGACAACGGCGCCTTGCTGGTGGTGGATAACTGTTTTTGTACCCCAGCCCTGCAGAAACCCCTGGATCTTGGGGCGGACATCATCATTCACAGTGCCACTAAATACCTGGATGGCCAGGGCCGCTGCCTTGGTGGTGCCGTAGTGGGTCCAAAAGCAGAAATGGAAGAAGTGCTGGGCTTTGTCCGTTCCGCCGGTGCCTGTATGAGCCCTTTTAACGCCTGGGTATTCCTGAAGGGCCTGGAGACACTGAAATTACGCATGGAAGCACAGAGTGCTCGCACCCAGGAGCTGGCTGAGTGGCTGGAAAGCCAGCCAGGTATTGTTCGGGTGCACTATGCCGGTCTGAAGAATCACCCCCAACATGCATTGGCCGGTAAACAGCAGTCCGGTTATGGTGCGGTCATGTCCATTGAAGTGGAAGATGCCGCAGGCTGCAGGGATCGGCAGGCAGCCTGGCGCTTTATTGATGCCACCCGGCTGATTTCCATTACCGCTAATCTGGGAGATGTTAAAACGACGATCACGCACCCAGCCTCAACAACTCATGGGCGTGTGAAAGAGGAAGAAAAACAGCGGGCCGGAGTCACCGAAAATCTGATTCGTCTTGCTATTGGCCTGGAATCGGTCAATGACCTTAAGGCGGATTTGAGCCGGGGATTGCAGGCGATCGCTAGCGCATAACAATAAGCGCCTGGCGCTTGCTGGCTGACCCCTCGCAAAAGAAGGCGGCATCTCACCGATAGCGCCCGGTCAATACAGAATCAAGGGGAATCATGCAGGCACTGGATAAAGCCCTGGCCCAGGTGGGCCGCGTGGTACTGGGCAAAGAAGAACAATTGAAGCTCGCGCTTACCTGCATGCTGGCCAATGGCCATCTGCTTATCGAAGACCTGCCTGGCATGGGGAAAACCACGCTTGCTCATGCTTTGGCCCGGGTGTTCAAGCTTGAGTACCGGCGGGTGCAGTTCACCAGTGATATGTTGCCGGCGGATATTCTCGGCGTCTCCGTATTCGATCCCAACACACAGCAGTTTTCCCTTCGTGAAGGTCCGGTTTTCACCCAGTTACTACTGGCGGATGAAATCAATCGGGCCACACCGAAAACCCAGAGTGCGCTGCTTGAAGCCATGGAAGAGCGACAGGTGACCCTGGACGGGGTGACCCGGATCTTGCCGCAACCCTTCTTTGTTATCGCTACCCAGAATCCGGTAGATCAGGCGGGCACGTTCGTGTTGCCCGAATCGCAGCTTGATCGTTTTCTGATGCGGATTTCCCTGGGCTACCCGGCCCCTGAAGTTGAGCTGCAGCTATTGGCTGGTGGCGACCTGCGTGAGCAGGTTCGTGAGCTGCAGTCAGTGATTAATAGTGAAGGGTTGATCAAGTTGTCACGGGTGGTGGGTAAAGTCCGCGCCAGCCATGAGTTGCTGGACTATGTTCAGCGTTTGCTGGATACCACCCGTTCCGATGACCGTTTCGTCGCTGGGCTGTCTCCCCGAGCCGGCCTGGGCTTGCTCAAGGCAGCCCGGGCCTGGGCCCTGGTCAGTGGCAGGGATTATGTATTGCCGGAAGATGTGCAGGCGGTATGGCCATCCGTGGCGGAGCACCGTCTGAGTGCTCGTCAGGGGGGGAGTGTGGCGGCCATTACCCAGTCCCTGCTGCAGTCCGTGCCAGTCATACGTCGCTAATCCATGCAGCTGCCGGCGCCGATACGGGACCTTTATGAACGCTGGCTGGCCCGGCGCTTGCCTCCGGCCAGGCAGATCGTGCTGGATCGGCGCCGCATATTTATTTTTCCGACCGGTTACGGTTTCTTTTATCTGCTGGTGGCGGCGCTGCTTTTCATCGGCGGCATCAATTACGAAAACAATCTGATTCTGGCCTTGTCCTTCCTGCTCGCCAGCTTGTTCATGGTGGCGATTCTGCATACCTTCCGGAATCTGTTTGCCCTGGGCATGCGTAACGGGGATAGCGAATCCGGTTTTGCGGGAGAGGAAGGCGCGTTGGAACTCGTATTGTTTGCCCAGCGACGAGATCACCATTGCGTCTGGTTCCGCTGGCGTGGTCAGGACGGCCAGCAGATCAGTATCCGCAGAGGTGAAGAAGAAAGCCTGTGGCTGAATCTGCCACTGACAGAACGAGGGAGGGTGGCGGCACCTCGCCTCAAGGTGGAAAGCCGCTTTCCGCTGGGGTTGTTACGCACCTGGTCCTATGTATCGCTGGACCACTATTGTCTGGCCTGGCCACGGCCGGAGGAAAGTCTGGATTGCCCGGCAGATGGCGGCAAGGAAAATCAGCAGGCGTTCAGCAGTGGCCAGTCAGGCAATGACGAATTCCAGGGGCTGCGCAGCTACACTCCAGGGGACTCCCTTCGCCGGGTAGACTGGAAAGGTTACGCACGGGGTCGCGGCTTGAATATCAAGCAGTTCGAGGAACCGGTGGGCGGCCGTTTGTGGTTGCGCTGGGATCGTTTGCAGGGCCTCGGCGAGGAGCAGCGACTTTCCATACTGTGCTACTGGGTTTTGCAACTGGACCAGCAGCGCCAGCCCTATGGTCTGGAGTTGCCGGGCCTGACGTTGGCGCCGGATACCGGTGATGTGCATCGCTGGCGGCTGCTGGATGCTCTGGCCAGCTATCCGGATTACTGAGGTTTTCCATGGCGCGCATTTATCAGGTCCCGTCTCATACCAGACTCTGGCTAGCCCTGGCAGTTGTGCTGTGTTCCATCCCCCAACTGGTCAAAGGGCCTCTCTGGCAGGCCGGGTTGCTGGTGCTGGTGATCCTGATCCGCTGGCTGGTGGATCAGCAGCGCCTTACTCTGCCCGGCCGCATAGTGCGTACGCTGCTATTGATTGGCGCTGTGGGGCTGACCTTTTACAGCTTTGGCAGATTGTACGGGCCGGAAGCGGGCGTTGCCTTGCTGGTCAGCTTGTTTGCTCTCAAGTATCTGGAAGTGGTGCAGCAGCGTGATGCCTATGTGGTAATTGTGCTGGGGTATTTCGTATGCGCCACGGCACTGTTGTTTTCCCAGACACCGGGCATGTTCCTCTATGTGGTCCTGTGCATGACGGTCCTGACTACCTGTCTGGTGGGGATCAATCACAGTGACACCCGGGCCAGCGGCTTGCTGCATGGCAAGCGGGCGATGGTCATGACTATGCAGGCCATTCCCCTGATGGTGGTGTTGTTCCTTTTGGTGCCACGGGTGGCACCACTTTGGAATATGCAAGTGGGGGAAGACAAGGCCCGCACTGGTATGAGCGACAGTATGTCACCGGGCCAGATCAGTGAACTGTCGGAATCTGCGGAGCTGGCCTTCCGGGTAGACTTTCAGGGAGACATTCCGCCTCGGCCACAGCGTTACTGGCGGGGGCTGACGCTGAGTCACTACGACGGACGCACCTGGCAGCAGGCAGTGCCCCAGGGACAGGCGGAGTCAGAATACCTGTACCGGAGAGGGAATCAAAAACCGGTTTGGTACCAGCAGCTCGAGAGCCGTCGAGCCGCGGAGCAACAACGGTATCGCTACCAGATCATTGCCGAACCGACCCAGCGCCGTTGGCTGTTCAGCCTGGCTGTTCCTTTCCCGCTGGATGAAGGCATGGCGCTGGCCAAGGATATGCGGCTGGTGGCTGACCAGCCGGTGTCGCAGCGGTTTGCCTATGGTGTGGAAAGCGTGCCTGCAGCCACTGACGCTATCAGCCTTGACGGGCAGGAGCGACAACTGATGCTGTCGTTACCGCAGGAGTCAGGAAGGAAAGCCAGAGGGCTCGCGCAACAATGGCAGCTGGAAAGCCATTCAGCACGTGAGATTGCCCAGCGAGCGTTGCGTCATTTCCGTGAGCAACCTTTTCATTACACCCTGAGGCCACCCAGGCTCACCGCGGATCCAGTGGATGATTTCCTTTTTCGGACCCGGCGTGGATTCTGTGAGCACTATGCCTCCAGTTTTACCTTCCTGATGCGCGCGGCCGGGGTGCCGGCCAGGGTCGTGGTGGGCTACCAGGGAGGCGAGCAGAATCAACTGGGTACCCATTTGCTGGTGCGACAGTACGATGCCCATGCCTGGAGCGAGATCTGGCTGGAAGGGCAGGGATGGACCCGTGTCGACCCTACCGGCGCGGTAGCGCCTGAGCGCATCGAGCTTGGGCTAAGGGAGGCCCTTGAGAACAGTGAAGACGGCAGAGATGTGCTGGATGATCTGGGGCTCCGCCGTTTCTCGGATGGGGGGCTATTTGCGAAAGTCAGTCAGTGGATGGATTACGTGGATTTCCGCTGGCAAACCTGGGTGCTGGGGTACGATAGCGCCTTTCAGTCCGCATTTCTGGAAGATCTGCTCGGCGTTGTTTCACCAGTCCGCATTGCCATTGCGCTGATCGTTGCTGTCGCCATGTTGATGGGGCTCTATGCCCTGTTTTTACTTTGGAGGACCGGCAATGCGAGGCTGACGCTGATGGAGCGTGAATACTGGCGATTGCATCAGCGTGCCAGTGAACGGGGGCGGCCACTGGCGGTGGGACTGACCCCCATGCAGTTGAGTGACGCGATCAGCGAGCAGTGGCCTCAGGCGGCGGTTGCTGCGGAGAATTGGGCAAAATACTATCAGAAGCTCCACTATGATCCTGTTTCAGCGCCGGACAAGCGACAAAGGCGTCATTTACGAAGCCTGAGAAATCGCTTATACAAATTATTGGACTAGTGTGCTATTTGTAGGTCATGGTCGCCAGGCCACGAGCTGCAATAACCGGTTGTTATGGAGAACGACAAATGCGCGCCGCAAATTACAAGAAAGGGCTCGAACTCACCGACCACAGCCCATGGGCTCAGGCCTTCTGGGACGATCTGGTGCCGTTGAAAAACCGGGTGGTGGAGCATCCGGTGTTTGTGGAAATGGGAGCCGGAACCCTCAGCTTGCCGCGTTTTCGCAGTGCCTTGCTGAATTTCTACCCCCTGGTCGAGAATTTTCCCAAGTATATGGGGTTGAACCTGGCCAAGACTCAGCCGGGCCGGTATCCAGGTCACGAAGAGAGCAAGAACTGGCTGATCAGCAACATCAAGGTCGAACAGCGCCATGCCTACTGGTACCAGGACTGGGCCATGGGCTTTGGTATTACCCTGGAAGAGCTGGAATTTGTGACGCCGCCGCCAGCCATGGATGCGGTGAATCATTACCTCTGGCACATGGGGCGTCAGGCCAGCCTGGAGGAGGGCCTTGCCGCCACCAATCTGGCCATTGAATGGGCTACTGGCGAATGGAGCCAGAGTGTGGTCAAGGGTATGCAGGCCTACCAGGAAAACGGGGTGGCCACCATTAACCGTCATTCAATGGCCTGGCTACGCGCCCACGCCTCCTACGACGACGCCCATCCCCACGAAGCCATGGAGCTCATCAAGCTTACCTGTGTCAATGAGGAAAGCCGGGAAAGAGCCTTCGCCGCAGCGGTCAAAGGGCTGGAATACTACGTTCTGGCCCTGGATCACTGTTACGCCCAATCAGACTGAATAGACCTGATCACGCCTACAAATCCGGGAAAGCCGCCTATTGTTTTTGGTGGTTCTTCCCGGTCCGGTTCCTGTTTTCGCTGTTAACTATTCACTATTAGCTGTTCACTGCCTTTACATATACACCTTCAGTTTTTCGCGGATTACCCGTTGGATAGCCTTGACCTCCATGGGCGATCGGTCGGATAGCTTCGATGGCTGGATCCGGTGCAAGTGAAGAGAGGGAGAGTCTTTGCGAAAGGCCCGCAGATCCCCCTTGGTGATCACAGGAAGGAACGGCACTTCCTCGGTTTCCTTTTTCATTAGTGCCCAGAGGCCCACTTTCAGCGGCACCGGCTTGATGACTTTTTCGTTATTCTTGAGCAGCCGCAGGGTCAGGAAGAGTCCCTCTTTGTTGAAAAACTCGCCGGGCATAATATGCATGCCGGTAGGGTGTACGCTATGGTCCCCGATATTGTTAAACGTATCGTGGTAGGCGTAGGGGTTGGGCAGAATGACCAGAGAGCGGTCATCATCCGGTGGAATGGAAATATCGTAGTTGGTGTAGAGCTGCTCCACCGGCGCACTGTAGACGCACAGCGTGTCCTGAAACTGTTTGATGAAATTGACCGCCCGCTGATGGTTGTCGAAATCATTCAGCTTCCAGATAAGGTGCTCAGGGATCCCCAAGTCATTCAGCATATATCACTATATAGGGTAGTTATTAATTATTAGTCGGTAATGAGCAGAATATAGCATAGGTTTACCTCCCCACCAGTGGTATTCGCCGATCAACATGACCAGAGGTGACAGCCGTCACGGCGCCTCAGCAATGGACGTAACAAATGCAGAACGAATTTCCCGTCGATGATGTGGTGGAGCCACTGCTTGATGCCTTGCAGAACATGGGGTGTGCCATTCTGGAAGCGCCCCCTGGGGCGGGGAAATCAACTCGTGTACCGTTGCGCCTGCTTGAGCGTTTCGGGGCCGGCCAGAGTCGCATTCTGATGCTGGAGCCACGCCGGGTTGCTGCCCGCTCCGTGGCGAGTTTCATGGCCACCCGGCTTGGCGAGCCGGTGGGCCAAACCGTTGGTTACCGGACACGTACCGATACCCGGGTCAGTGCCGCCACCCGTCTGGAAGTGGTCACCGAAGGGGTCTTGACCCGTATGGCGTTGAGTGACCCGGAGTTGCAGGGCATCAGCCTGGTGATTTTTGACGAGTTTCATGAACGCTCCCTGAATGCGGATCTGGGCCTGGCCTTGGTCAAGGAAATCCGCGAGGCATTCCGCCCTGATCTGGGGCTGCTGGTCATGTCTGCCACCCTGGACTGCGGGCCCCTGGTGAGCATGCTGGATGCCCCGGTGATACGCAGCGAAGGGCGCAGTTTCCCGGTCAGTGTGGTTTATCGCCCGGCGCCCCCTCGTCAGGACTGGCGGGACCACTGTGTCCAGCAGGTGTGTTCTGTAGCGGAGGAGGCTCAGGTAATACTGGTGTTTCTTCCTGGCCGGGCGGATATCCGCCGCGTGGCCCGAGGCCTGTCTGAATCCGGACTCAGCCTGCCGGTTAGTGAATTACATGGTGGCCTGCCGCTGGCCCAGCAACAGCAGGTGCTGGAGGCGGCCAAAAGTGGCGACTCGCTGATTGTGCTGACCACCAATGTGGCGGAAACCAGCCTGACCATCGAGGGGGTGACCCATGTCATTGATAGCGGCCTGGCTCGGGAGCCGGTCTATGATCCGGCGCGTCACCGCAGCCGGTTGGTCACCAGGAGGATCAGTGAGGCCAGCGCTCGTCAGCGTAGCGGGCGGGCAGGGCGGCTGGGGCCCGGCTGCTGTCTGCGACTGTGGTCCGAATCCGAGGTGATGGCCAGCCATCAGAAGCCGGAAATAGCGAGGGTGGCGCTGGATCAACTGGTGCTGGACCTGGCTCGCTGGGGCTGCCGGGAGCCCCGGCAGATGCACTGGCTGGATGCACCACCAGCGCCGGCTTGGCAGAACGCGGTGGTTCGACTCCGTGATGGGGGCGCCCTGGATGCGCAAGGCGGGCTGACAGAGCATGGCGCGGCCATTGCCCGATTGGGTGTCGAACCGGCCCTGGCGATGCTGATACTGGCAGGTAGAGAGCAGGGGCTGCCCGTGGCGGCAGCCCGGGTCGCTGCCTTGTTGTCCGAGCGGGATATCCTCAATGGTCAGGGTGTGGATTTGCGTAGCCGCCTGCAGGTGCTGGAGATAAACCCGGATCGTCACAGGGCGTTATTGTCTGAAGCGCAGCGACTCCTGCCGGGCAAGTCCCGCGATAGCAATGACTGGCGTCATTGCCTGGGGAGGGTGCTGGCAGGAGTTTACCCCCGACAACTGGCCCGCCTGCGCCAGACAGAGGGCAACCGTTACCAGATGATGGATGGACCCGGTGTGCAACTGCCGCCCGGGGATAGCCTGGCTGGCACACAATGGCTGCTGATTCTGGATACGGACGGCCAGCCCCGGGATGCCCGTATCCGGCTCGCCATGCCACTGGAAGAAGCGGATCTGGAACCGGTTTTGACCCGGCAGGGGCAGTGGCATGAGCAAATTGGCTGGGATCGTGAGCGACAGCGGGTGAGCGGCTGGCGCCAGCGCCGTCTGGGCGCCATTGTCCTGCAGAGTCAGCCCATGGCAACGCTGACTGCGGAACAACAGACTCAGGGATTGCTGGAAGGATTGCGTGGTGACGGGCTGGGCTTGTTGCCCTGGTCCGAGGATTGTCGGCAGTGGCAGGCCAGGGTGACAACTCTGGCGGCGGTGGATAACGGTGACTGGCCGGATGTAAGTGATGAGGCCTTGCTGGAGAATCTGGAAAGCTGGTTGGCACCGTTTCTTGCCGGCATGCGCACCTTTCAGGATCTGCAACGGGTGCCACTACGCGATGCCCTGAACCTGCTGTTGACTGCGGATCAGCGCAAGCAACTGCAACGGGATATGCCGGAAGCCATCACCATTCCCACCGGGCGGCAGGTTCGGCTGGATTACACCGGGGACACGGTGGTGCTGGCCGTCAAGCTGCAGGAACTATTTGGCCTCACTCGTCTGCCAGTCATTGCCGGGGGCAAGCTGACCATCAGTGCGCACCTGCTGACGCCGGCAGGACGGCCGGCGGCCATTACCGATAACCTGGAGCGGTTCTGGCGGGAAAATTACCAGGCGGTGCGCAAGGACCTGCGAGGCCGCTACCCCAAGCACCCTTGGCCGGAAGATCCGCTGGCGGCAGAAGCTACCGTGCTGACCAAGCGCCGTCTGAATGGCGGCTAGCAGAGGCCGTTACAAGACTGTTCAGCTCTGCCGCTGGTAGCCTGCCCGGATTGTTGCGGGAAGCGATGTTCGCATCGCGAAGATGTTGGCAGTGATGTTCTTTTAACGACGTAAGCCGCCGCTTTCTGGAACAGCATTGCTGAAATAGCGAAAGAATTTCCGACAATCGGTGCTGAACTTTTTACTTCTGCAAAAACAAAAACGCCCGGCAAGTGCCGGGCGTTTTTGGTTCGCGAAGCGATCGGTCAATCTTAGACAGATTGGGCAACCGGGATCTTCACGGTATCTGCCACGTCCTGGTATTCGGCCATCTGGTCGAAATTCAGGTAGCGGTAGATCTCGGAGGACATGGAATCGATAGTGTTCGCGTACTCCATGTACTCTTCGGTGGTCGGCAGCTTGCCGAGGATGGACGCCACAGACGCCAGCTCAGCTGATGCCAGGTACACATCCGCACCCTGACCCAGACGGTTCGGGAAGTTACGGGTGGAGGTGGATACCGCAGTGGACTTGGGCGCGATGCGAGCCTGGTTCCCCATGCACAGGGAGCAGCCCGGCATCTCGGTGCGTGCACCGGCGCTGCCGAAGATGTTGTAGTAGCCTTCTTCGGTCAGCTGGTGCTGATCCATCTTGGTCGGCGGGGCGATCCACAGACGGGTCGGCATGGTGCCGCTTTCCACTTTCTGCAGCAGCTTGCCGGCAGCACGGAAGTGGCCGATGTTGGTCATGCAGGAACCGATGAAGACTTCGTCGATCTTGGCGCCAGCCACGTCGGACAGGGTCTTGGCATCGTCCGGGTCGTTCGGGCAGCACAGTACCGGCTCTTTGATCTGGTCCATGTCGATTTCGATGACGGTGTGGTACTCGGCATCGGCGTCGGCACGCATCAGGCTCGGATTGGCCAGCCATTCTTCCATGCCGTTGATGCGACGCTCAATGGTACGGGCATCGCCGTAACCGTTGGCAATCATCCACTTGAGCATGGTGATGTTGGACTTCAAGTACTCGGTCACGCTGTCTTCGGACAGGGTGATGGTACAACCGGCAGCAGAACGCTCGGCGGACGCATCAGACAGTTCGAACGCCTGCTCGACAGTCAGATCGTCCAGACCTTCGATTTCCAGTACGCGACCGGAGAACACGTTGACCTTACCGGCTTTGGCAACGGTCAGGTGGCCGTCTTTGATGGCCTGCAGCGGAATCGCGTGTACCAGGTCACGCAGGGTGATACCCGGCTGGCGCTTGCCCTTGAAGCGAACCAGTACCGATTCCGGCATGTCCAGCGGCATCACACCGGTGGCAGCGGCAAAGGCAACCAGACCGGAACCGGCCGGGAAGGAAATGCCCATGGGGAAGCGGGTGTGGGAGTCACCACCGGTACCGACGGTATCCGGCAGCAGCATACGGTTCAGCCAGGAGTGAATGATGCCGTCGCCAGGACGCAGGGACACACCGCCACGGTTCATGATGAAGTCGGGCAGGGTGTGCTGGGTTTCCACGTCAACCGGCTTCGGGTATGCAGCGGTGTGACAGAAGGACTGCATCACCAGGTCAGCCTGGAAGCCCAGGCAAGCCAGATCTTTCAGCTCGTCACGGGTCATCGGGCCAGTGGTGTCCTGGGAACCCACGGTGGTCATCTTCGGCTCGCAGTACATGCCCGGGCGAACGCCTTCCAGGCCGCAGGCCTTGCCGACCATCTTCTGGGCCAGGGTGTAACCCTTGTTGGAGTCACCGGGCTGCTCCGGCTTGCGGAACAGATCAGACGGTGCCAGACCCAGGGCTTCGCGGGCCTTGGTGGTCAGGCCGCGGCCGATGATCAGGTTGATACGGCCGCCGGCGCGCACTTCGTCCAGCAGTACCTGGGAGCGCAGCTCGAATTCGGCAATCACTTCACCGTTTTTCTCTACCTTGCCTTCAAAGGGGTAGATATCGATCTGGTCGCCGGTTTCCATCTTGGAAACGTCGCATTCGAAGGGCAGGGCGCCGGAATCTTCCATGGTGTTGAAGAAGATGGGAGCGATCTTGCCACCGATGCAGACACCGCCAGCACGTTTGTTCGGTACGAAAGGAATGTCGTCACCGAAGTGCCACAGCACAGAGTTGGTAGCGGATTTACGGGAGGAACCGGTACCCACAACGTCACCCACGTAGGCAACGGGGAGGCCTTTGGCCTTCAGTTCTTCCATCTGCTTGAGCGGGCCGATTTCGCCGTCTTTCTCCGGGAAGATGCCTTCGCGGGCATTCTTCAGCATGGCGTTGCCGTGCAGCGGGATGTCCGGGCGGCTCCAGGCGTCCTGGGCGGGGGACAGGTCATCGGTGTTGGTTTCGCCGGTTACCTTGAACACGGTCAGAGACATTTTCTCTGCCAGGTCCGGGCGCTTGGTGAACCACTCACCTTCGGCCCAGGATTCGATCACTTCCTTGGCCTTGGCGTTGCCGGCTTTCATCTTGTCTTCCACATCGTGGAAGGCATCGAATACCAGCAGGGTGTGCTTGAGCTCGTCAGCGGCGATTTCAGCCAGTTCGGCATCGTCCAGCGCTTCTACCAGGGTGGCAACGTTGTAGCCGCCCTGCATGGTACCCAGCAGCTGCACGGCACGCTTGCGGTCGATCAGGGGAGAGCTGGCTTCGCCTTTCACAATCGCGGTCAGGAAGGCGGCCTTCACGTAGGCTGCCTGATCCACGCCGGGCGGAACGCGGTTAACGAACAGGTCCTGGATGAATTCTTCTTCGCCGGCCGGCGGGGTTTTCAGCAGCTCGACCAGCTCGGCAACTTGCTGCTCGTTCAGCGGTTTGGGCGGCACGCCTTCGGCGGCGCGCTCTTCAACATGTTTGCGATAGGCTTCTAGCACAGCGTTTCCCTCTTTACTCGAATTGGCTAATTTCTTTTGGAAATCAGTCTTTTAGGGTGTTACTGGGGGTTGGAATTGCGCGCGGAGTATAGCGGAAATGCCATCAACTGTTAAGCCAAACCGCCGTTACAGCCATTCACGGCATGAATACTCGCAATCACTGAAGGGGTAGGCTGCAAGGATCAGTAGGGGGTTTTCTGGTCTGCAGGTGGACGCCGGAAGCGTTTGTAGCTCCACAGGTACTGGGCTGGCTCTTCGTCGATCAGGTGAGCGATGGAGTCGTTCATGGCGGAGAGGGCGGTGTCCAGATCCTCATCGGCCACTTGCGGGTTGGCCGGGCGCACGCGAATTTCGAACCCCTGGCCGTCCGGCAGGCGCCGGGCCCAGGCCATAAAGGTAACCGCACCGGTTTGACGGATCAGCTTGCAGGCCAGGGTGCCGGTGTAGGTGGGCTGGCCGTAGAAGGGGGCGTGTCGGCCGCTACGGCGATCCGGTACCTGGTCCGGCAGGATGGCAGTGAGCGCGCCTTTTTTCATGGCGCGCACCAGGCCGGCCACCCCTCGTGCGGTGGTGGGGTACATGGTGGAGCCGAAGTGTTCGCGGCCTGAGCGTATCAGGTCATCCACTTCCGGCAGCCCCGATGGGGCAAACATGGCATGCAGACCGAACTCGGTGGCCAACCAGAAATTGAGCACCTCCCAGCAACCCAGGTGGGGAGCCAGGATCATCACCGGTTTCCCCTCCTGGACCGCCTGGCGCAGGGGGCCGTCACCATCCACTGCCACGATCCGTTTCAGGCCTTGCTCCGGGTGTCGCCAGAAGAGGGCGATCTCGAAGGTGTTGCGGGCGCTTTCCAGCAGGGATTGCCGGGCCAGTTGATGGCGCTGTGTTTCCTCCAGGTGGGGGTAGCACAGGGCCAGATTGATCCGGGACACGCGCCGGGCCTCACTGGGTAGTCGTGCCAGCAGCGCCCCGAACAGGCTAGCGATGCAGCGGTTCACAGCGTAAGGAAGGCAAGCGATCAGCCGCAGCACGGTCACTGCGGCAAGACCCTTGATGCGTTGGATTTTTGGATTGGTTCGTCGTCCCATGGCGAGAGAGTATAGGACGCCAGACGCAGGACGCCAGATACCTGATACAGAAAATAGAGAAACCGCGTTGCGGGTGTGGTGTGCCGGCGTGAGTGTATCCCGCTATAATGCGCGCCGACCCTGAGGATGCCATGCACGATATCTCCCACATTCAAGACTTCCTGCCCTGTGCCACACCGCCGGCCTGGATCGACTGGGCGCTGCAGCACCCGGACATTCTGCTGATTGATCATGCCCATTGCGAAAAGAAGGCCGCCAGTACGGCGCTGAATCTCATGTTTCGCTATGTGGACCGGCCGGAATTGCTGGATGCCCTGAGCCAGCTTGCCCGCGAGGAGTTGCTGCATTTCGAGCAGGTGCTGCAGATCATGCGCCAGCGCGGCGTCACCTACGACCACATGACGCCGGCCCGTTATGCCAAGGGCCTGCGCCAGCATGTTCGCACCAGCGAACCCGGGCGTCTCATCGATACCCTGATTGTCGGGGCCCTGATCGAAGCGAGAAGCTGCGAACGTTTCGCTGCGCTGGCTCCCCACGTAGATGAGGAACTGGGCCGCTACTACCGCTACCTGCTGAAAAGCGAATCACGGCACTTCGAGGATTACCTGACACTGGCCGAACAATATGCCGGCGAGCCCATCGAGGAGAGGGTGAGTTTTTTCAAGGAAGTGGAACGGGAGCTGGTGGAGTCGCCGGATTCGGAGTTTCGGTTTCATTCGGGAGTACCACAGCAGTTAACAGTGAACAGTTAACAGCTGCGCGAGCAGGGATTGTCTGTACCCTTAAACAACGAGGCCGCGCTCATCTTATGGGCGCGGCCTCATGCCTTTGAAAATCATAAGCACGCTTAACGCGCGCTGTTCACTGTTAACTATTCACTGTTAACTGATTTCGAAGCTCTCCAACCGCAGCCCCTTCTCACTGTCTGCCACAATCTGCCACCCCAACTTACCCCAATCACCCAACACCCAGCGTTTGCCCTGGCCACTGGCCAGCTCCACGTCGTGGACGTTGGGGCGGTGGGTGTGGCCGTGGATCAGGTGGTTGACGCCGGCGTCTTCCATGACGCGGACCACTTCCTCCGGGGTCACGTCCATGATGTTTTCCGCCTTGTTGGCGTTGTTGCCCTGGCTTTGCATGCGCATGCCCTGGGCGATCATGCGGCGTTCCTCCAGGGGCTTGGCCAGCATGCCCTGTTGCCACTGGGGGTTACGGGCCATGGTGCGGAACTGTTGATAGGCCGTGTCCAGGGTGCACAGGCTGTCGCCGTGCATCAGCAGGGCACGGGTGCCATACAGATCCACCACGGTGCCTTCCTCTAGCAGGGTGCCGCCGCAGGCGGCGGCGAAATCGTCACCGAGCATGAAGTCCCGGTTGCCATGCATGAAGTAAAGCTGGCTACCGTTGTCGCTGAAACTGCGAAAGGCGCTAATCGCTTCCTGATTGAACGGGGTGTCATCGTCGTCGCCGATCCAGGCTTCGAACAGATCACCCAGTACATAGAGCGCGTCTGCCTTGCCGGCATGGGCTTCGAGCAGTTTGCCCAGGGCTTCCAGATGTTCCGGTCGAGCCGGGTCCAGATGAAGGTCGGAAATAAACAGGGTGTAGCTCATGGTCACTGTGCGCCTTTTTCATCTTCGCCGGCTGAATCCAGGCGGTAGGCTCGGGTAATCAGGATGGGCACTTCCGGCACGTCCCGGGCCAGCATGCCATTGAGACGCTGGCTGGTGGTGCGTTCGCGGGCGATATTGTCCACCACGGACATACCGTCAGTGACCTTGCCGAACACGGCATAGCCCCAGCCGCGGGGTTTTTTGCCGGAAAAGTCCAGGTTGCCGTTGTCTACAAGGTTGATAAAGAACTGGGCGGTGGCCGAATGCGGGTTGCCGGTGCGCGCCATGGCCAGGGTGCCGCGCTCGTTCTTCAGGCCATTCTCGGCTTCGTTCTGGATCGGGGGACGGGTGGCCTTGCGCTGCCCGCTCTGGTCAAAGCCGCCGCCCTGTATCATGAAACCGCGAATGACCCGGTGGAACTGGGTGCCATCGTAGAAGCCGTCATCCACATACTTGAGGAAGTTGGCGACGGTCTGCGGCGCCTTGTCCTCGTAGAGTTCCACGGTGACCGGGCCGGCAGAGGTTTCCAGGCGAACCTGCGGATTGGCGAGCAGCAGGGTCGGCAACAGGGCAAGCAGGGCAGTGGCCAGAACGCGCATGGGCTCAGTCCTCGATCAGTTCAGCAGATTCGATCAGCACCGGCTCTACCGGTACATCCTGATGAAAGCCGCTGTTGCCGGTGGGCACATTGCGGATTTTCTCTACCACGTCCATGCCGTCACTGACCGCGCCGAAGACCGCATAACCCCAGCCATCCTGGCTGCGTTCCTTGTCCAGGAAGTGGTTGTCGGCCACGTTGATGAAGAACTGGGCGGAGGCGGAGTGCGGGTCCGGGGTGCGCGCCATGGCGATGGTGCCGGCCTTGTTGGACAGGCCATTACCGGCCTCGTTCTGGATGGTGTCACGGGTGGGCTTTTGCTGCATATCTTCAGTGAAGCCGCCGCCCTGGATCATGAAGTTGCTGATAACACGGTGGAAGATGGTGCCGTCGAAGTGGCCATCCTTGACGTATTGCACAAAGTTCTCGGTCGTGATCGGCGCCTTCTCTGCGTCCAGTTGCAGGGTGATTTTGCCGTAGGTTGTTGTCAGCACCACTTTCATCAGGTTTTCTCCGCAAGATGGGCCCGCTGCGGGTTTTTGTTCCCGGGCTGGCCCTGAGTCTTTGACTGTTGGGGGGCGTACAGTACACTAGCGCACCTTCATTTTCACCGTGAGAGCCTGCCCATATTCAGGCTCCCTGCCTTCCGGACTGGCCAAGACCCATGAGCGAAACGAAAGCGCCCAGCAATTTTATCAGACAGATCATCGACCGTGACCTCGCAGAAGGTAAAAACGACGGCCAGGTGGTGACCCGTTTTCCGCCGGAACCCAATGGGTACCTGCATATTGGTCATGCTAAATCTATCTGCCTGAACTTCGGGATTGCCGAAAGCTATAACGGCAGTTGTAACCTGCGCTTTGATGACACCAATCCCGCGAAGGAAGAAGACGAGTACATCCAGTCCATCAAGCAGGATGTGCAGTGGTTGGGCTTTGCCTGGAATGGCCAGGAGCGTTTCGCCAGCGACTATTTCGACCGGCTTTATGAGCTGGCGGTGGAGCTGATCCACAAGGGGCTGGCCTACGTGGACAGCCTGAGCCCGGAGCAGATCGCCGAATACCGTGGCAACTTCACCACCCCGGGCAAGCCAAGCCCCTACCGCGAGCGAAGCGTGGAAGAAAATCTGGCCCTGTTCGAACAGATGCGCAGTGGCGAGCTGGACGAGGGCGCAGCGGTGCTGCGTGCCAAAATCGACATGCAGAGCGCCAATCTGACGCTGCGCGATCCGATTCTCTATCGTATCCGCAAGAAAGTGCACCATCAGACCGGCGACAAGTGGGTGATTTACCCCATGTACGATTTTACCCATCCCCTGTCTGATGCCATCGAGGGGATCACCCACAGTCTCTGTACCCTGGAGTTTGAAGATCACCGGCCCTTTTACGACTGGGTGATCGAGAACACCTCCGTGCCCGCCAACCCGCGCCAGTATGAGTTTGCCCGGCTGAACCTGAATTACACGGTGACCAGCAAGCGCAAGCTCAAGCAACTGGTGGATGAGGGGCATGTGGAAGGCTGGAACGACCCGCGCATGCCGACGATCAGCGGTCTGCGCCGTCGCGGCTACACGCCGGCTTCCATTCGTACCTTCTGTGAGTCTGTGGGCGTCAGTCGGGCCGATTCCGTGGTGGATATGGGGATGCTGGAAGCCGCCATCCGTGACGACCTGAACCAGCATGCCCCCCGTGCCATGTGTGTGCTGCACCCCCTGAAAGTGGTCATCGAAAATTGGGAGGAGGGCCACGAGGAATCCCTGACTGCACCGGTACACCCGCAGAACGAGACCATGGGCACCCGCCAGGTACCCATGACCCGTGAGGTGTATATCGACCGGGAGGATTTCCGCGAAGAGGCCAACAAGAAGTTCAAGCGCCTGGTGCTGGGTGACCGGGTGCGCCTGCGCTACGGCTATGTGATCCGCGCCACCGACGTGGTGCGTGATGACAGTGGCGAGATTGTGGAAGTGCGTTGCACCTATGACCCGGACACCCTGGGCAAGAATCCGGAGAATGCGGATGACCAGGGCAAGCTGCGCGGGGTGATCCACTGGGTCAGCGCCAGCAAAGGGGTGCCTTGCGAGGTGCGTCTTTACGATCGTCTGTTCACCGCAGCGAATCCCAACAAGACCGAAGAAGGGCAGACTTTCCTGTCCCACATCAATCCGGATTCCCTGAGTGTGCTGGATGGCTGTTGGGTTGAGCCTGGGCTGCGCGGGGTTTTGGCGGAAACCCGCTACCAGTTTGAACGTGAAGGCTATTTCTGTGTGGATCAGGACAGCAGCGAGGACAAGCTGGTGTTCAATCAGACGGTCGGTCTGCGCGAATCCTGGCCAAAGGAAGCCTGATTCAGCGATAGAAAATAGCAGGAAAAGGGGCCACGCTAGTGGCCCTTTTTTGTATCAGTCGGTCAGATCATCCACCGGCGCATCCGGGGCGTTGTTCTTCACGGATTCAATACCGTTTTCCATGCCACTGGTGCTCTTGTACATCTGGCTCTGACCAATGATCTGGTGGTTGGCGGCTTTCAGGGAAAAGTAGTGCCTGCCGTCCTTGGCTTCCTTGCGGTCATAGCGGCCGTCGTCCGGGGCATTCTTTTTTACCGAATCCACACCGTTCTCACAGGCGCCTTTGGTGGTGTACTGCTCGCTGGAGAGAATGATTTCCCCGTTGCCGGCTTTCAGACGAAAGATGTACTGCCCGTTGCTGGCCTTATCGATTTCGAACTTCCCTGCCATAGTCGTTCTCCTTGGGTCTATAGCGACGCCTCGCGGATGAGGCAAAGGAAACTATAGGCCGCTGCAGTCGACAATAATGTTACCGCCGGTTGTGACTGCGTAGCGTTGCTTTGCTTTGTGGGCGGGATCGCAAAAAGGTGAGGGCTGGTGCCGCCATTGGCGGCACCGGTCGGGCAGGGACGAACAGGCTTAGCCGAGCGCTTTTTCGCCGGACTGCAGGGTCTGGAAAATCAGGGTGTTGATGGTCATGGGACCGACACCACCCGGTACCGGGGTATAGGCGCTGACACGGTCTACCAGCGGGGCCAGTTCAATGTCACCGCATTTCTCCGGGTGGAAGCCGGCATCCACGACGACAGCACCATCCTTGATCCAGTCTGCCTTGATGAATTCCGGTTTGCCCACGGCGCCAACCACGATATCTGCCTGTTTGACCAGTTCCGGCAGGTTACGGGTGCGGCTGTGACAGATGGTTACGGTGGCGTTGGCTTCCAGCAACATCATCGCCATGGGCTTGCCGAGAATGGCGCTGCGCCCGACCACAACGGCGTGCTTGCCCTCCAATTCCACCTGGTAGTGCTCCAGCAGGCGCATAATGCCCTTGGGGGTGGCGCAGCCGTAAGCGGTCTCGCCCATGCTCATGCGACCAAAGCCCAAGCAGGTAACGCCATCCACATCCTTTTCCAGGCTGATGGCATCGAAACAGGCGCGCTCATCAATCTGCGCCGGCACCGGGTGCTGCAGCAGGATGCCGTGCACATCCGGGTTACTGTTCAGCTCATCGATCTTGGCCAGCAGCTGTTCGGTGGTGGTTTCCGCCGGCAGTTCGATGGCTTCGGATTCCATGCCGACCCGACGACAGGCATTGCCCTTCATCTTTACGTAGGTGGCAGAGGCCGGATCGGCACCAACCAGAATAGTGGCGAGAATAGGGGTGCGGCCGTTGGCTTTGGCTTTCAGTGCATCAACGCGCTCACGCATTTCCTCTTCAAACTGCTGGGCCAGGGCTTTGCCATCAAGAATCTGGGCGGTCATGGTGGGGTCTCTCTAACATTGGCTGAAATTGGCAAGGAGGTTGGGGCGAAAACGGCGCGATTCTCGCACGCACCGGCCATGGGCGCAAAAGTTGTCTAAAATCTGAACGTTAGGCATATTTTTGTTGCCGAATCCGTTGACGCTCCCGGGGGTGCCGAGTATTATTCGCGCCTCGCTTTCAAGCTATGTAGGCGTGACAGAACATCGGGGTGTAGCGCAGCCTGGTAGCGCGCCTGCTTTGGGAGCAGGATGTCGGGGGTTCGAATCCCTCCACCCCGACCATTATAGAGAAGGCGAAACCTGCAATGCGCCTGTAGCTCAACCGGATAGAGCAACGGCCTTCTAAGCCGTCGGTTGCAGGTTCGAGTCCTGCCAGGCGCGCCATTTGCCAGCAGAACGGCGACGCGCAGGACAGACAATATGGTTTATGGTGACTGTAGCTCAGTTGGTAGAGCCCCGGATTGTGACTCCGGTGGTCGGGGGTTCAAATCCCCTCAGTCACCCCATTTTAAAAGCCTCCGGGAACTCCCGGAGGCTTTTTCGTATGGGCTGCCGATGCGGCGCTCATGTAGGCACAGCGGGCGCCTTTTGATTATAATCTGCGCCCTTAATCAGGCCGTCTGTCTTAATCTTCCGGCGGCGAGCAGCAAAAAGTCTTTTTAAAGAGGATGTTATGCAGGTTTCTGTTGAAACGACTTCAGGTCTAGAGCGCCGTCTGACGGTGGGTGTGCCGGCGGAGAAAGTGGACTCCGCAGTAGAAGGCAAGCTCCAGGAAGCCCAGAAAAATGTCCGTCTGGACGGTTTCCGCCCGGGCAAAGTGCCCATGCGTGAAGTAAAGCGTCGCTTCGGCAGCGCCGTGCGTAACGAAGTGCTGGCTGATGTGATGCGCGAAGCCTTCATCGAAGCTGTGGAGCAGGAAAAGCTGCAGCCGGCCGGAATGCCAGGCTTTGAAGCCACCAAGAACGAATCCGGCCAGGATCTGGAATTTGTCGCCACCTTCGAGGTGTACCCGGACGTTGAGTTGTCTGCCTTTGATTCCATCGAAGTGGAAAAGCCCAAGGCAGAAGTGACTGATGCCGACGTGGATACCATGATCGAAACCCTGCGTCAGCAGCGTGCCGAGTTTGCAGAAGTCGAGCGTGCCGCGGAAAGCGGCGACCGTGTCAACATCGATTTCAAGGGCCTGAAAGACGGTGAAGCCTTCGAAGGTGGCAGCGCCGAAGGGCAGAATCTGGAGCTGGGCTCCGGCCAGATGATCCCGGGCTTTGAAGACGGCATCATCGGCATGAAAGCCGGTGAGGAAAAGGACATCGACGTGACCTTCCCGGAGGACTACCAGTCCGAAGAACTGAAAGGTCAGGCTGTGGTCTTCCAGATCAAGGTCAACAAGGTAGAAGGCAAGGCGCTGCCGGAAGTGGACGCAGAGTTCATGAAGGCCTTCGGTGTTGAAGATGGCGACGAAGCCAAATTCAAGGCGGAAGTGCGCAAGAACATGGAGCGCGAGCTGAAAAATGCGGTCACCGGCAAGGTAAAAGAGCAGGCGATGGATGGTCTGGTCAACCTGCACGAGTTTGACCTGCCGGGCGCCCTGGTCACCCAGGAAATCCAGCGCATGCGTCAGCAGATGATGCAGCAGTTTGGTGGCGGTCAGCAGTTTGACGCGTCCATCCTGCCGGATGATCTGTTCAAGGAGCAGGCTGAGCGCTCCGTGCGTCTGGGCCTGGTGGTTCGCGCCATCCTCGACAAGCACGAAATCAAGGCCGATGCCGACAAGGTCAAGGCCCGTGTGGAAGAGATCGCCGAGCAATACGAGAAGCCGGAAGAAGTCGTTAACTGGGTGTACAGCAACCCGCAGCAGCTGCAGCAGATTGAAGGTGCGGTGCTGGAAGAGCAGGTGGTTGACCTGGTGCTGGATAGCGCCAAGGTGGAAGAAAAAGCCATGTCCTACCAGGACGCGGTGAAGCCTCGCGAGCAAGCAGAAGGCTGATTCTTTCCGCTTTTTGACACCAAAACGGGGCCTTCTGGCCCCGTTTTGCGTTATTTATGCACAATTTGCGCAAGTTTTGCGCATTCAGACCCCGCCTGAGCCCACTTTTATAGACGCCCCCCATACACCGTCATAAGATGCTGGAAGACCTGTTCGTCCGGCCTGCCTTGTTTTCGGCTGTGTCAGCCCCCATTGCAGCATTCAGGATGAGGTCGGCTACCGCCGATACCAATAAATCACAAGAGCGTCCCCGGACGATCGACGAGAAGGAAAGCGCTACATGATCGACTTGAGCCGTATCAAATCCATGACCCCGGAAATGCAGCAACTGAGCAACGACCCGACCAACCTGGGTCTGGTGCCGGTGGTCATTGAGCAGACCGCCCGTGGCGAACGTTCTTTTGATATCTATTCCCGCCTGCTCAAGGAGCGGGTGATTTTCATGATTGGCCAGGTGGAAGACCATATGGCCAACCTGATCGTGGCCCAGATGCTGTTCCTGGAGTCCGAAAACCCGGACAAGGACATTCACCTGTATATCAACAGCCCGGGGGGCTCGGTAACCGCAGGGATGTCCATTTATGACACCATGCAGTTTATCAAGCCGGATGTATCCACCATGTGCGTGGGCCAGGCTGCCAGCATGGGCGCCTTCCTGCTGGCTGCCGGTGCCGCTGGCAAGCGTTATGCGCTGCCCAATGCCCGGGTGATGATCCACCAGCCGCTGGGCGGCTTCCAGGGTCAGGCCTCGGATATCGAGATCCACGCCAAGGAAATCCTCAAGATCAAGGGGCAGCTCAACAGCCTGCTGGCGCATCACACCGGCCAGCCGCTGGAAAGGCTGGAGAAGGACACCGACCGTGACAACTTCATGGGCGCCGAAGAAGCCCAGGAATACGGCATTGTTGACGCGGTGTTGCGTCAGCGTCCGGTGTAATTCGGTAACCTTCGTACAAAAAGTGTCCTAACGGAAGGCCTGAGAGGCCCGGCGGGCTTGAAAAACCCCCCGTCTCCCTGCATCTTCAAAGAGACGCAAATACTCAAATACACAGGTTTAGAGGCGATTCAATGACCGACTCCACTGGCAAGGGCGACGACGGCAAGCTGCTGTACTGCTCTTTTTGTGGCAAAAGCCAGCATGAGGTCCGCAAGCTGATTGCGGGGCCCTCGGTCTTTATCTGCGACGAATGCGTGGATCTGTGTAACGACATCATCCGCGAGGAAGTGCAGGAAGACACCGGGGACACAGGCGGAGAGAGCCTGCCCAAGCCCAATGAAATCAAGGAAACCCTTGATGAGTACGTGATTGGGCAGGAGCGCGCCAAGCGAGTCCTGGCAGTGGCGGTGTACAACCACTACAAACGTCTGCGCAGCAGTAGCAAGGGGCGCGATGAAGTGGAGCTGGGCAAAAGCAATATTTTGCTCATTGGCCCCACCGGGAGTGGTAAGACGCTGTTGGCCGAGACCCTGGCACGGCTGCTGAATGTGCCCTTCACCATTGCGGATGCCACCACCCTCACCGAAGCCGGTTACGTGGGTGAGGATGTGGAAAACATCATCCAGAAACTGCTGCAAAAGTGTGACTATGACGTGGACAAGGCTCAGCGAGGCATTGTCTATATCGATGAAATCGACAAGATTTCCCGCAAGTCCGACAACCCCTCCATTACCCGTGATGTGAGCGGGGAGGGCGTGCAACAGGCCCTGCTCAAGCTGATTGAGGGCACGGTTGCCTCTGTGCCACCCCAGGGCGGTCGCAAGCACCCCCAGCAGGAATTCCTGCAGGTGGACACCTCCAACATGCTGTTCATTTGTGGTGGTGCTTTTGCCGGGCTGGACAAGGTGATCCGCGAGCGCTCTGAGAAGGGCGGTATCGGCTTCTCGGCAGAAGTGAAGAGCAAGGACGATGCCCGCAATCTGGGTGAGTTGCTGGTGGATGTGGAGCCGGAAGATTTGGTCAAGTATGGCCTGATTCCCGAATTTATCGGCCGTCTGCCGGTGATTGCAACCCTGGAAGAACTCAGTGAAGAAGCGCTCGTGCAGATTCTCACTGAGCCGCGCAACGCCCTGACCAAGCAGTACGCTCGCCTGTTCGAGATGGAAGGGGTGGAGCTGGATTTCCGCGATGATGCCCTGCGAGCTGTGGCCCATAAAGCCATGGAACGCAAGACCGGGGCCCGTGGCCTGCGCTCTATCCTGGAAAGTGTGCTGCTCGACACCATGTACCAGGTCCCGTCCATGGACTCTGTGGCCAAAGTGGTTATCGACAGTCCTACCATCAAGGGTGAATCCGATCCGTTGTTGATCTACGAAAACAACGAGCAGTCTTCCAAGGTGGCACCGGATTAAGGTGCTACCACGGCAATAGAGGCAATACGTGCTGAAAGATATCCCGCTTTTACCACTGCGTGACGTAGTGGTGTATCCCCATATGGTGATCCCGCTGTTTGTTGGCCGGGAAAAGTCCATTGCTGCGCTTGAAACCGCCATGGCGGATGACAAACAAATCATGCTGGTCGCCCAGCGCAATGCCTCTGACGATGACCCGGGTGCGGATGACATTTACCGGGTCGGCACCGTCTCTACCATCCTGCAGCTGCTCAAATTGCCAGACGGCACCGTCAAGGTGCTGGTTGAAGGCGGTCAGCGAGCCCACGTGGTCAAGGCCGAATTCGGCGACCAGGGTGGCATCGCGGATGTACGTGAGCTGGAGGAGGGTCTGCCGGAAGAGGGTGAACAGGAAGCCCTGTCTCGCTCGCTGCAGTCCCAGTTCGAGGATTACGTCAAACTTTCCAAGAAAGTGGCGCCGGAAGTTACCGGCTCCGTTTCCTCCATTGATGAAGTCAGCCGCCTGGCCGACACCATTGCTGCCCACCTGCAATTGAAGCTGGAAGAAAAGCAGGATGTGCTGGAAATGGTGGATGTGCGTGAACGGGTGGAACACCTGATTGCGCTGATGGAATCCGATATTGATGTGCTCAAGGTGGAAAAACGCATTCGTGGGCGCGTCAAAAAGCAGATGGAGAAAAGCCAGCGCGAGTACTATCTGAACGAACAGATGAAAGCCATCCAGAAGGAACTGGGTGATCTGGACGACAGTGGTAACGACCTGGAAGACCTGGAAAAGAAAATTGAAAGCGTGGGCATGCCCAAGGAAGCCCTCGAGAAATCCATGAATGAGCTGAACAAGCTCAAGATGATGTCGCCCATGTCTGCGGAAGCCACGGTAGTCCGAAGCTACCTGGACTGGATGACATCAGTGCCATGGAAGAAACGTAGCCGGGTACGCCACGATCTGGCCCATGCCAAGAAAGTACTGGATCAGGATCATTACGGCCTGGAGGAAGTGAAGGACCGGATTCTGGAATTCCTGGCAGTACAGAGTCGTGTGGGCAAGGTAAAGGGTCCAGTTTTGTGCCTGGTCGGTCCTCCAGGTGTGGGTAAAACCTCACTGGGCCAGTCCATCGCCCATGCCACCAATCGAAAGTTTGTGCGAATGGCGCTGGGTGGTGTGCGAGACGAGGCCGAAATTCGTGGTCACCGTCGTACCTATATCGGTTCGTTGCCGGGCAAGGTGGTTCAGAAGCTATCCAAGGTTGGCGTGAGGAACCCACTGTTCCTGTTCGATGAAGTGGACAAGATGGGTATGGATAACCGCGGTGATCCGGCCTCAGCTCTGTTGGAAGTGCTGGATCCCGAACAGAATGATACCTTCAGCGATCATTATCTGGAGGTTGACTATAATCTGTCTGAAACCCTGTTTATCTGCACCTCCAACTCCATGAACATTCCGGCACCGTTGCTGGACCGTATGGAAGTGATTCGTCTACCTGGTTATACCGAGGACGAGAAGGTCAACATCGCCCTCCAGTATCTGGTTCCCAAACAGATCAAGAACAATGGTCTGAAAAAGGACGAGGTGATTTTCGACGAAAGCGTGCTGCGTTACGTGGTTCGCCACTACACCCGCGAAGCCGGGGTTCGTGGACTGGAGCGAGAAGTCAGCAAGATTTGTCGCAAGGTGGTCAAGGAGCATCTGCTGGCAGGCGAAGCAAAGACCGTCACCCTGTCCGACGATCTGGTGGAGCATTACCTTGGTGTCCGCAAGTTCAGCTTCGGTCGCGCGGAAGAACAAGACCAGGTAGGACAGGTCACTGGACTGGCGTGGACCTCCGTGGGTGGTGAGCTTCTGACTATCGAAAGTGTTTCCACTCCGGGCAAAGGCCGCGTAATCTCTACCGGTTCGCTGGGTGATGTCATGCAGGAGTCTATTCAGGCTGCCTGGACGGTTGTGAAAAGCCGCGCTGGTACTCTTGGAATTCGACGTCGCTCTCTGGACCGTAACGATCTGCACATGCATGTGCCGGAAGGCGCCACGCCAAAGGATGGTCCGAGTGCGGGTATTGGCATGTGTACCGCCATGGTGTCGGTGTTGACAGGCATCCCGGTGCGTGCGGATGTGGCCATGACCGGCGAAATCACCCTGCGTGGCCAGGTGCTTCCCATCGGTGGGCTGAAAGAGAAATTACTGGCCGCACACCGTGGTGGCATCAAGACGGTATTGATACCGGAAGAAAACGAGCGGGATCTCAAGGAGATCCCGGACAATATCAAGTCGTCCCTGGATATCCGTCCTGTTAAATGGATTGACCAGGTGCTTGATGTGGCGCTGACTCATCAACCCAGCCCGCTGAGCGAAGCGGAACTGGAAGAGGATTTGGCGCTCGCAGAAGAGAAAAACCAGGAAGGCACAAAGCGTCCCAGTACACATTAACGGGTCGAATTTGAAGCTTTTTAAATTATTGATCTATATGGTTTTTCATTTTTTTTAACTTGGGTGCGATGATACCTTTCCTTTCTTGACGCTCCTTATACCCGTTGGTATAAAGGCGGCTTGCTCAGGAGGAGAGTACATCACGCCTCGACCATAAAACCGGGAAAAACAGAAAGGGGAACTTTGTGAATAAGTCAGAGTTGATTGATGCGATTGCCGCTAGCGCGGATATTTCCAAAGCCGACGCAGGTCGTGCACTGGATGCTACTTTGGAAGCGGTTACTGGCGCCCTGAAAAAAGGTGACAGCGTTTCTCTGGTAGGCTTTGGTACTTTCGCTGTAAAAGAGCGCGCTGCTCGTGAAGGCCGCAACCCGCAAACTGGCCAGACCATTCAGATCGCCGCTGCCAAGGTACCGGGCTTCAAGGCCGGTAAGGCACTGAAAGACGCGGTGAACTAAACTGTTTGCAGGAGCGGTAGTTCAGCTGGTTAGAATACCGGCCTGTCACGCCGGGGGTCGCGGGTTCGAGTCCCGTCCGCTCCGCCAGTTTGAGGAAGCGCAGCCGTAAGCGGGTGCGCTTTTTTCCGTTTAGGGAACCTGCGCTACCAGTTGCGGTTCTCACATAACAAGATCGAATTCGACAGTTTTCACCTGAAACCATGCTGAAGTCACGGATTCAGGTTTTAATAAGAGTCCCTACGGAGTAATTTCATGCAGGAGTTCAGACGGTTTGTCCGCGGTCCCGTGGGCAAGGTCCTGCTTGCCGCGATTATCCTTCCCTTTGTCATTTCTGGTTTCTACGGGTATTTCACCGGCGGTGGAAGCGGGGATGTGGTTGCCGAAGTCGAGGGCAACAAGATCACCCGCAGTATGGTCAATCAGCGCGTTGAACGTGTTCGAGACATGCTGCGTCAGCAGAGTCCGAATATTGATCCTTCCATGCTGGATTCCTTTGTGCGACCTGAAATGGTGCTTGAAGGTCTGGTTAATGAGCAGTTGATCATGGCAGCAGCGAAGAATGCCGATCTGGCATTCAGCGAAACGCAGGCTGCCCGCGATATTTACCAGGTCCCCCTGTTTCAGGAAAACGGCAAGTTTTCCGAGACCCGTTTTGAGCGGGAGCTGCGTAGCCGTGGCATGACGCCACAGGGTTATATCCGTGGCCTGCGTCAGGATATGCTCAAGGAGCAGTATCGCAATGGCTTCCTGGCAACCAATTTTGCATTGCCTTCAGAGCTGAATGAACAGCGTCGGTTGGGTGAACAGGTCCGCGATATTCGTTATGTGACCCTGGATCTGAACGCTCTACGTAGTGAATTTAACGTCACAGACGAACAGGTTCAGGCTTACTACGAAGAAAACAAGGCGGAGTTCATGCGCCCGGAAGAATTCCGTGTCGCTTATGTGAAACTGGCTGCGGAGAATTACGCGGATCAGGTGTCCGTGAGCGACGAGGATGTGGCAGCTGAGTACCAGGTGCGTCGCTCGATCATGGAAGAATCTGGCGCTGGCACCGCTCGCAACGTGGCGCACATTCTGATCGAGGTTAATGGCGACCGGGATCTTGAGCAGGCTGAAGCTCGTGCAAACGAGGCCGTTCAGGCCATTGCCGCTGGAGAATCTTTCGCCGATGTAGCAGCGGAGTATTCCGACGATCCGGGTTCTGCTGATGCAGGTGGTGACCTTGGTGTGGTTTCCAAGGGCGCGTTGCCTGAGGAGATGGAAGAGGCCATTGCCAGTCTTGAACCGGGCATGGTCTCTGATCCGGTAATTACCGATGCCGGTGTCCATCTAATCAAGGTATCCGATGTTGTCCGTGAGCAGGACTTACCCACACTTGAAGAGCTTGCCGGTCAAATTCGTGCGGATCTCAAGCAGGGCCGGGCAGAAACCCTCTTGAATGAAGATGTGGCACGTCTTGAAGAGCTGCTCTACGAGCACAGCGACATGACCGTGCCTGCTGAGCAGGTAGGCGTTGAGTTGAAAACTACAGGCTGGGTGCCGTTGTCGGCCCTGCCAGCGCCGTTATCTTCCCCGCAGGTTCAACAGGCCCTCAACAGCGATCAGGTTCGCAAGGATCGCCACAACAGTGACCTGATCGAGGTCGCGCCCGGTGAATACCTGGCCGTACGCATCGTTGAAGAAAAGCCGGCGGAGGCTCTGCCTCTGGAAGACGTTTCCTTTGCCATTCGTGAGCGGCTCAAGGGTGAGCTGGCCGCTGACAGGGTTCAGGAATTGTCTGCGCAGGCAGAGGAAAGGCTGCAGCAGGGTACAACGCTTGATGATATTGCTGCCTTGTTCGAAAGCGATATCGAAGAGCAGGAAGGCCTTCAGCGTGGTGGTGCAGAGCCTTCCATGGAAGTGGTCAATGGTGCTTTTGCCTTGCCCAAACCAGAGGAAGGGCAAAACTCCTCCATTGAATTGACCCGCGTGGGTGATGGATCTCTGGTTGCCTATCAGGTAACCCGTGTGGAAGACGGTAATGCTGAGCCGCTGTCTGATGCCCAGCAACAGGCCGCATTGCTTGAGCTGGGGAATATCGAAGGGCAACGCAGCTTCCGTCAGGTTGTTGCACTACTGCGCGACGAAGGGGATGTGGATCTCAACCCCGAACGCTTGAGTAGTCGCTCCGCCGATCAATAACACGACCGGTAGACACAAAAAAAGCTCACCAGCAATGGTGAGCTTTTTTTTATGCCTGCAATCCCCGTCGCGGGGCTGCGTTTGGCTTACTCGCTATCCATCTCAAACGGCATGGATACGGTGCTGGCACCGGCATCTACGTAGGTGATTTCGCCGGTGATACCGGAAGCCAGGTCAGAGCAGAGAAAGGCTGCCACGTTACCCACTTCCTCGATGGTCACATTTCTGCGTAGCGGTGCCTTGGCGGCGTTATAGTCCAGCATGCTGCGGAATTTCTTGATGCCGGATGCCGCCAGGGTGCGGATCGGACCGGCGGAAATCCCGTTCACCCGAATGCCTTCCGGACCCATGCTGGACGCCAGATAACGAACAGAGGCTTCCAGGCTGGCCTTGGCGAGACCCATCACGTTGTAGTTTGGAACGGTCTGGCGGGCGGCATGATAGGTGAGTGTCAGCAGCGAGCCATTGCGATTTGCCATCATCTGGCGACCGGCCTTGGCCAGGGCAACGAAGCTGTAGCTGGAGATATCATGGGCGATACGGAAACCTTCCCGGGTTGCCACTTCCGCGAAGTTACCATCAAGCTCATTACCGGGGGCAAAGCCGACCGCATGGATAATGCCATCCAGGCCGTCCCATTGCTTGCCCAGCGCGGTGAACACGGCCTCGATTTCTTCATCGCTTGCCACATCGCAGGGGTAGCACAGGGCTTCGCTACTGCCGTAGCGTTCAGCCGCTTTCACGACCCGGCTTTTCAGTTTCTCGTTCTGGAAGGTAAAGGCCAGCTCAGCACCCTCGCGATGCATTGCTTCAGCGATACCGGTGGCAATGGAGCGGTCACTGGCGACGCCGACAATCAGGTAGCGTTTGCCTGCTAGAAATCCCATGGTCATCCCTCGTGGTTCTGGTTGTTCCGATTGGTGGCCAACATAACGACTGGGCCAAGTATAGGCAATTAAAGCGAGTTTGACGTCTCTTCACGGGCTGACAAATGCAACGGTGTGTTTCCCGGGGCTTTCCTCAGGCAAAGGCGGCAGACATCAACTTAAGCGTGTAACTGTGCTGCGGCTGGTCGAAAACGGCCTCGGTCTCACCTTGTTCCACTACTTTGCCATCTTTCATCACCATGACCCGGTGACAGATGGAGCGTATGACTTTCAGATCATGGCTGATAAACAGATAGCTGAGATCATGTTTCTTTTGCAGCGACTTCAGCAGTTCCAGAATCTGGTATTGCACACTCCGGTCCAGGGCTGAGGTGGGTTCATCCAGTATCAGCAGCTCCGGCTCCATGATCAGGGCCCGGGCAATGGCGATACGTTGCCGCTGACCGCCGGAAAACTCGTGGGGGTAGCGGTAGCGGGCTTCCGCCGGCAGATCCACTTCGTCGAGCATCTGGATGACTTTGCCATCCCTTTCCTGACGGGACATGGCGCTGGCGTGCACGGCCAGGCCTTCCGCCACGATCTGACCCACGGTCATGCGTGGATTAAGGCTGCCGAACGGGTCCTGGAACACCACCTGCAGGCGACTTCGCCAGCCTCGCATTTGGCGGTGGTTTAGTTGGCGCAGATCGGTGCCGTCCATGAGGATCTGGCCCTGGCTTTTTACCAGGCGCAACAACGCCAGTGCCAGCGTGGATTTGCCGGAGCCGGATTCGCCAACAATGCCCAGGGTTTCGCCGCGCCTTACGCAAAGATCAATGTCGTCCACAGCACGCATCAACGGGGCAGGGGAGAACAGGCTCTGGCGCTTTTCCTTGAAGGTGACCGCCATGGTGGTGGCTTCCAGCAGCACCGGAGCGTGTTCGGCTAGTGGCGGCATCTTGCCGCGGGGCTCAGAGCTGATCAGGTGCCGGGTGTAAGCCTCCTTGGGTTCTGCCAGCACCTGTGCAGTGGGGCCGGCTTCCACCTTCTTGCCGTGGTGCATGACCAGGATGTCATCGGCAAAGCGACTGACCACCGCCAGGTCATGGCTGATCAGCAGAATCGACAGGTTCAGATCGTTCTGCAATCGCTTGATCAGGGTCAGGATGGTTTCCTGAACGGTTACGTCGAGAGCGGTGGTGGGCTCGTCGGCAATCAGGATCTGTGGATCGTTGGCCAGGGCCATGGCGATCATTACCCGCTGACGCTGGCCACCACTGAGCTGGTGGGGATAGCGCCCCAGCATTTCCGTGGTGGCAGGGAGCTCCACCTGGCCGAGCAATTCCAGGCAGCGTGCACGGGCCTTATGACGACTCATGCCCTGATGGACAAACAGACTTTCGCTGATCTGTTTCTCCACGGTATGCAGTGGGTTAAGCGCTGTGAGGGGCTCCTGGAAAATGGTGCCGATACGGCCGCCGCGCAGGGCACGTTTGCGATTCTCCGTGAGGCCCAGCAGGTTTTCACCATCCAGGGTCAGGGTCTCAGCCTGCCAGCTGGCGCTATCCGGCAGCAGATCAAGAATTGACAGGGCAGTCAGTGATTTGCCGGAACCGGACTCCCCGACCAGCGCCAGCATGTGGCCGGGTTCCAGATCCAGGGACATGTTATCCACGGCCACATCCTGGCCGAATCGAATGGTCAGGCCGCGCAGGGATAGGAGGCTCATTGCAGAAACTTCCTTGTGTCGAACGCATCACGGACGGCTTCACCGATAAACACCAGCAGAGTGAGCATGACCGTGAGCGTGGCAAAGACGCTGATACCCAACCAGGGAGCGTGCAGGTTGGCCTTTCCCTGACCTACCAGGCGCCCCAGTGATGGTGCATCCGGGGGGAGCCCGAAACCGATAAAGTCCAGGGAGGTGAGTGTTACTACGGCACCGTTGAGAATGAAGGGAAGGAAGGTGATGGTGGCGACCATGGCATTGGGCAACATATGGCGGAACATGATCACCGGTGTTCGCACACCCATGGCGTGAGCGGCGCGTACATAATCCATATTGCGACAGCGCAGGAATTCGGCCCGCACCAGATCCACCAGTGTCATCCAGGAAAACAGCAGCATGATAATCAGCAATGTCCAGAAACTCGGTACCACGAAGCTGGAGATGATGATGATCAGAAACAGGATCGGCATGCTTGACCAGATTTCCAGAAAACGCTGCCCGGCCAGATCCAGCCAGCCACCGTAGTAACCCTGAATGGCACCAATAATAATGCCGACAATGCTGGAGAACAGCGTCAGCATCAGCCCGAACAGTACGGAAATACGAAAGCCGTAGATCAATCCGGCGACCACATCACGGCCCTGATCATCGGTGCCCAGCCAGTTTTCCGCTGAGGGTGGGGCAGGGGCCGGTTCGCTCAGGTCGTAGTTGATGGTGTTGTAGCTGAAGCGAATCGGCGGCCAGAGTATCCAGCCGCTCTCTTCGATCAGATCTTTCACCACCGGGTCCCGGTAATTGGCTTCCGATTCGAAAAAACCGCCAAAGGTGGTTTCCGGGTAGGCATTGAATACCGGGGTGTAGAGCTCGCCGTCGTAGTGGACCAGAAGAGGCTTGTCGTTGGCGATGAATTCTGCGCCCAGGCTGAGGATGAACAGCACCAGAAAAATCCATAACGACCAGTAGCCACGGCGGTTGCTGCGAAACGCCTGCCATTGGCGGGCGGATACCGGATTGCGCAAACGCAGGGAGGGCAGAGCCATCAGTTGTCCCTCCGTTCAAAGTCAATGCGGGGGTCTACCCACATATAGGTCAGGTCGCTGACCAGCTTAAGCAACAGGCCGATCAGGGTGAAAATGAACAGGGTGCCGAAGACCACCGGGTAGTCCCGGTTGATCACCGATTCAAAGCCCAGCAACCCGAGACCGTCCAGGGAGAAGATGAATTCGATCAGCAGTACACCGGTAAAGAACATGCTGATAAAGGCGGCGGGAAAGCCGGCGATGATGATCAGCATGGCGTTGCGGAACACATGGCCATATAGCACCTGCTTTTCACTCAGCCCCTTGGCGCGGGCGGTCTGCACATACTGCTTGCGGATTTCATCCATGAAGGAATTCTTGGTCAGCATGGACAAGGTGGCGAAGTTGCCGACCACAATGGCAATGGTGGGCAGGGTGATATGCCAGGCGTAATCGATAATTTTGCCGAACAGGCTCAGTTCGTCAAAATTGTCCGAGGTGAGTCCGCGAAGCGGGAACCACTCGAAATAAGAGCCGCCGGCGAACAGCACAATCAACAGAATGCCAAGCAGAAAGCTGGGGATGGCAAAACCGATAATGATGGCGGTGCTCGACCAGACATCGAAGCGTGATCCATCCCTGACTGCCTTGCGAATGCCCAGTGGAATGGAAATCATGTAGGCAATCAGGGTGCTCCACAGCCCCAGGGAGATGGACACCGGGAGGCGTTCCACAATCAGTTCGGTGACGGAGCGGTCCCGGTAGTAGGATTCACCGAAATCAAAACTGAAGTAGTTTTTGATCATCAGCCAGAAGCGTTCGTGGGCAGGCTTGTCGAAACCGTACATCTTCTCGATGCGCTCCACCAGTTCCGGCGGCAGCCCCCTGGAGCCACGGTATTCACCGCCGCTGACGGTGTCTGCACTGCCGCCGGCAAAGCTGCTGCCGGTACCGCCGCCACCAATTCCCTGCAGCTCTGCCAGTGTCTTTTCCACCGGTCCGCCGGGGGCGGCCTGTATCACCAGAAAGTTCAGCAGCAGGATGCCGAACAAGGTAGGAAGAACCAGCAACAGCCGTTTGGCAATGTAATAGCGCATCATTTAGCCGTGCTATCCCACCAGGTATCCAGGGCAGCATCCATGCCTACGTACCTGCCGAGCCTGGGATGGCGCAGGCGTGACTGGTAGGCGAGACGGTACTCGTCGGAATACCAGTTGAACACGCTGTAATGGTGCCATTGCAGCACACGGTCCAGAGCCCGGCAGCGGGTGATCAGCTCTTCCCGGGTCTGGGCTGCGACAATTTTATCTACCAGCGCATCAACGACCGGGTTCTTGATGCCGATCAGGTTGCGGCTACCGGGTTGGTCGGCGGCCTCGGAAGACCAGTATTCCTGTTGTTCGTTGCCGGGTGAGCTGGATTGGCCCATGCGGTAGACAATCATGTCGAAGTCGAAATTCTGGATGCGTTCAACCCACAGGGATGAATCGACCTTGGACACGTTGGCAACAATACCCAGTGCCTTCAGGTTGCGGGAGAACGGCAGCACGATGCGCTCGAAGGCCGGAGAGCTGAGCAGGAACTCGAAGCGAACCGGTTTGTTATCCGGGGTGTAAAGCTGGCCGTCGCGGAGCTGGTAGCCGGCTTCCTTGAGCAGCATGGATGCCTTGCGCAGGTTTTCACGGGGGCGACCGGAGCCATCGGTTTTGGGTGGCTGGTATTCCTTGTTGAAAACTGCTTCTGGCAGTTGCTCCCGGTATGGCTCCAGCAGTTCCAGTTCTGCCTTGGAGGGCAGGCCGGTGGCGGCCATCTCGGAGTTATCAAAGTAACTGCGGTTCTGTTTGTACTGCCCATAGAACAGGTTGTCGTTGGACCACTGGAAATCAAAGGCGTAACCAATCGCCTCTCTCAGGGTCTCATCCTTGAACAGGTCTTTGCGCAGATTGAAGATAAAGGCCTGTGCGCCCCAGGGATTTCCGTGGCTGACCTCATCGGTAACAATTTCGCCGCTTTTGAAGGCCGGTCCCTTATAGGCTGTGGCCCAGAGCTTGGAGTTGTTCTCATGGCGCCAGTCGTAGCGGCCACTTTTGAACGCTTCCAGAGCCGCCGTTTCATCCAGGTAGTAATCGTAGGTGATGCGATCAAAGTTGTTGCGCCCCTTCATGACGGGGAGCGATTGGGCCCAGTAATCCTTGCGGCGCTGGTAAACCACTTTCTTGCCGGGTTTTGCCTCTGCCAGGGAGTAGGGGCCGGAGCCCAGTGGGGGCAACATGCCATCCTTGTCGAACTGCCGGTCTTGCCAATGGTGTTTGGGTAGCACCGGGAGCTGACCGATGATCAGCGGCAGTTCCCGGTTGTCACGGGTCTTGAAATGGAAGGTGACGGTGAGCGGGTCGTTGACTTCCACGCGCTCTACGGCTGCGTAGTAATAGCTGTAGAAAGGCTTGCCTTTCTCCAGCAGGGTCTGAAAGGTCCAGGCCACATCGTCTGCCCGCACCGGTTCTCCGTCGGCAAAGCGGGCTTCTTCGCGAAGATGGAAACGTACCCAGCTGCGGTCATCCGGCCATTCGATGCTTTCTGCCAGCAATCCGTACTGGGTGAACGGTTCGTCTTCGCCACGGACAGTAAGCGAATCGTACAGGTAGGAGTTATCCAGAAACGCCATGCCGGCAGCAGCGCGGCCCTTGGAAACAAAGGGGTTGAGGGAGTCGAAACCGCCAATCACATGCAGCCGCAGCTCGCCGCCTTTGGGAGCCTTGGGGTTGGTGTAATCAAAATGCGAGAACCCGGCGGGGTACTGGGGCTGGCCATGCATGGCAATCGCATGGCTTTTGTGGATTTCGGCATGTGCCAATGCTGTGAACGCACACAGCCCAACAAACAGCCCACGCAGCACAGTGCTGTGAATGGCCATAATGACTCCTTTTTTCATGCGGCACGCTTACCGGCAACACGCAACGGGTGGGTGATGGCAACCTTGTCTGTTGCCGCTTCCGTTGTCGTCGGAGAATCGGGGCCTGACAACGCGGAAACGAGGCCGGTCTTGTTGCATGTCTACGTGAAGCGTGCGCGTATTATTTATTTTTCATCCACCAGGTATCCAGACCCAACCCGAACGGTATCGGTTCCGAAGGCCGGGAAAATCTGTCCCACCAGGCAACCCGGTGATGGCGGATATGGTAATTCAGGACGCCGTAATGCTGGTAGCGCAACATCCGGTCCAGTGCTTGCAGGCTCAGGACATAGTCTGCCTCTTCTTTTGCAGAGTGGGCGGTGCGAATCAGATAATCGATAACCGGATGGCTGATGCCCGCCAGGTTCTTGCTGCCGATGATATCCGCACTGCTTGACGCGAAATAATTGGTCAGCTCCGGCCCGGGGTAGTCCCGCATCGGCAGTACAAACAGCACCACATCATAGTCAAAGTTGTCCAGGCGCTCCTTGTAGGCGGCGGGCTCCACTTCCCGATAGTCGGCTTCAATGCCCAGTCGCTTCAGGTTACGGAACCAGGGGGCAAGGATGCGGTAAATGCCGGGGTTATGGGAATTGAGGACAGTAAAACGTAAAGGCTTGCCTTGTGCATTGACCAGCTTGTGATCCTGCAGGCGCCAACCGCTGGCCTGTAGCAGCGATAGCGCTTCGCGCATGCGATTGCGGATCTGGCCACTGCCGTCATTCACCGGGGGATGGATGTCGGCAGTGAAGAAATTGTCCGGCAGGTGTTCCGCCTGATCCGCCAGCAGGTCTTGCTCTTTGGACGTGGCGGGAACCGGCGCAGAGTAGGGGCTGTTGGGGAACCAGCTGACGGTGCGAGTATAGGCATTGCTGAACAGGTTGCGATTGGACCATTCAAAGTCAAATAGCAGGCTGGCGGCCTTGCGCACATTCAGGTCATTAAACGGGGCTTTGCGGGTATTGAAAAAGAAAGCCTGCACCGGTCGAGGCATCTGGTGAGGAATTTCCTGTTTGATGATCTGACCCTGTTTCACGGCAGCAAAATCGTAGGCAGTAGCCCAATGCTTCGAACTGTAATCGTAATGCAGGTCATAATCACCGGATTTGAAGGCCTCGAAAGCCACGTCTGCATCGCGGAAAAACTCGAAGACCACCTGGTGAAAGTTGTAGCGTCCGCGGTTAACCGGCAGGTCCGCTGCCCAGTAGTCCTTGACCCGCTGAAACACCACCTGCTTGCCAGGTTTGACCGAACTGACCTGATAAGGGCCGCTGGACAATGCCGGGGTAAGGGTTGCCCGCTCGAAATCGTTTTTTTCCCAATAATGTCTGGGCAGGATGGGGATCGAACCGACCACCAGGGGTAAATCCTTGCGGCTTTCCTTGAAGGTGAACTTGACGGTGAGAGGATCCAGTGCCTCGACACTGGCCAGGTCCGCCAGTTGCAGGGTGTACTCGGGTTTGCCCTTGCTGAGCAGAATGTCAAAGCTGAACACCACATCCTCGGCCCGGATCGGGTGGCCATCATGGAAGCGGGCCTGTTCGCGGATGCGGAAAGTGGCCCAGCTCCGGTCTTCAGGATATTCCACCCATTCAGCGATCAGGCCGTAGGCGGCGCCTGCTTCATCGCCAAGGCGATTATGGGACTGGTTGCCCATCAGCAGGCTGTCGGCCAGTTCGGTGACGCCGTACATCTGCATGCCGGGGGTATCAGCCGGGCTGATACCCTTGAGAATATACGGGTTGAGGCTGTCAAAGGTGCCCTGGCCATAAAGCCGCAGGGTGCCGCCTTTGGGGGCATCGGGATTGACGTAGGCAAGGTGCTGAAAATCGGCAGGGTATTTGAGGTTGCCGAAGGGATGATAGCCGTGGCTGCGGGTTACCTCGGCGTGGCTGGCCACGCCGAGGAGCAGGGCCACAAGGGCCAGAGCGGTTCTAGAATGTTTTGCGAATATCAACGTAGAGTGTCAGCCGTTGCCCGGGTTTAATGTAACGATTGCTGGCTACTCGGTCGTTCCAGCTCTTGATGTCATTCACCGATACATTAAAGCGGTCTGCAATGGCATACAAGGAGTCTCCACTGCGTACGGCATAGCGTAGCTTGCGCACCATCTTGTCATCTTTCGCAGGAGTGACGGTGCCGCCCTGGCTGGATTCGCTCCACACAGCCAGGGATTGACCGATACGCAGCCTGTCACCGGGGGCCATGTTGTTCCACTTGGCCAGTTCCTTCACGCCCACATCGTAGCGGCGCGAAATGTCCCACAGGGTATCGCCGGACTGCACGGTGTAATTGACCCGTTGTCGGCCTTTGCGTTGCCGGGATTGGTTGGCAGCCAGTCGTGCCTCTTCACTGAGGCTGTAGTCGCCTTTTCCGGACGAGGGCCCGGGAATCAGCAGGGTGCGCCCGGCGATGATGGTGTTGCCGTTCAGCTTGTTGATGCTGCGCAGGACCTGCGGTGTGGTGCGGTGTTTGCGCGCAATCGCGCCCAGGTTGTCCCCGGGACGAATTTCGTAACGGACCCATTGCATCCGTTGGCCTTCCGGCAATTCGGCCAGCCCGGTACGGAAGCGCTCTTCCCGATCAACCGGCACCAGAAGACGGTGAGGACCATCCGGTGAGGTTGCCCAACGGTTGAAAGAAGGGTTGAGCAGATAGAGTTCTTCTACGGATATATCTGCGAGTCGGGCGGCCTGGGTCAGATCAATCTGACCGCCGGTTTCCACGGTGCTGAAGTAGGCCTCGTTCTGGATCGGGTGAAGCGTGACGCCGTAGGTCTCCGGGGCCTGTACGATCTGGGCAATAGCCAGCAGTTTGGGTACGTAGGCGGTAGTTTCCCGCGGCAGGTCCAGGTGCCAGAAATCCGTTGGCCTGCCAGCTTCTTCGTTGCGTCGGATGGCGCGTGATACGGTACCACCGCCGGCATTATAGGACGCCAGAGCCAGCAGCCAGTCACCATCAAAACGGTTCGACAGCTTTTGCAGGTAATCCAGCGCCGCATTGGTGGATTTGAGGATGTCCCGCCGCTGGTCTTCCCACCAGGTGCGCTTCATGCCGAAATAATCACCGGTCGATGGAATGAATTGCCAGGGGCCGGCCGCTCTGCCGTGGGAGTACGCAAATGGGTCGAAGGCGCTCTCTACAATGGGAAGCAGCGCCAGCTCCAATGGCATGTTGCGCGCTTCTGCTTGCTCGATGATGTAATGCAGGTAACGTTCTGAGCGGGTGGTGACCCGGGTGAAATATTGCGGGTGGCGGGCATACCAGTCGCGCTGAACGCGAATACGGTCATTTTCTACAGTCAGGTCAAGGCCGTAGCCTTTACGCAGTCTTGCCCATAAGTCGTTGCTTTGATCAGCTTCGTCCGGGGTGTTGTCCAGTGGGTTCGGTTCATCCATGCCGTTGGCAAGATTGACATCGTCCACTGACGGTTCGGCGGCGGGCATGGGAGGAAGCTCATCCAGGGACTGATTCGAGGCACAGCCACCCAGGACTCCCAGGCCCAGACACAGGGCGAGAGTAGTAATTTTTTTCATAAAAATAGCGACAGCAAAATATTTCATTCATTTTAGGGGTATGGAAAGGGGCCCCACAAGCAATGTCAGCTAAAAGTTGTCTTTCCAGCGACGCAAGGTGGCAAAACACTGCATATCAGTGGCGGAAGCCCCGGTTTCACGGGCTTCACAGGCGCGCTTGAGGGCCGGCTCGTGGGCGCGCAGGAACGGGTTGCTGCGGGCTTCCTCTTCCAGAGTGGAGGGCAGGGTGATCCGGCCTGCCTCGCGAGCCTGGCGTACGCTTTCAAGCCGCTCAGTCACGGCGTCGTCATCCGGAGTGACCGCGGCGGCAAAGGTCAGGTTGGCGAGGGTGTATTCATGGGTACAAAACACCAGGGTTTTGGCCGGCAGGCTGGCCAGGCGCTGCAGCGAGTCGTGCATCTGCTCCGGGGTGCCTTCGAACAGACGGCCACAGCCGCCGGCGAACAGGGTGTCACCGCAGAACAGCCAGCTCTGTTCGGCGTCGTGGAAGGCGATATGCCCCAGGGTATGACCGGGGACTTCCATCACCGTCAGGGTCATATCCACCCCGGCCGGTTGAATGGTGTCGCCCTCGGCAAGGGGGTGCGTCATCCCGGGGATGGTTTCCCGGGCGGGCCCATAGACGGGAATATCCCTTTCCTTGAGCAGCGCGGGAATGCCGCCCACATGATCCGGGTGATGGTGAGTCACCAGAATGCTGGTGAGTTGCAGTCCGTTTTCCTTCAGGAACTGCTCCACCGGTGCGGCATCGCCCGGGTCTACAACCACGCAGCGATCCTCCTGGCGGATCGCCCAGATGTAATTGTCTTTAAATGCGGGGATGGCAGTGGGGCTGTGCAGCATGTCGTGCTACGCTCCTAGATAGGTTCTAAAGGGCCGGCAATCTTTTGTGATCAGGAGTCATTGTCCGTCATGCAGCTGCCTCCACTCAACCGTATTTCCTATAATGCCTCCTCCCCTGAGTTGGGGCGCAATTTTGACAACTGGCTGGACAGCGAGCCGGGCCAGGCCTTGCTGGCTGCCGAGCGCGACATGCTCGGTGAATGGCTGCGCAGTCAGGCCGGTCAGCGGGCGGTGGCCCTGTACAGCGGCAGTGGCCGGGATATGCTGGCCGAGAGCCCGCTACCCTGGCAGACCAGCATCTCTACCCAGGGCTTCGGTGGCACCCGGGTTCGCGCCCGTCTGGAGCTGTTGCCCCTGGCCAAGGCCAGCGTGGATCTGCTTCTGCTTCACCATGTCATGGACTTTAGTCAGGATCCCCACCAGGTGTTGCGCGAAGCCACCCGAAGCATCGCGCCGGGCGGCAAGGTGGCCATTATCGGCTTTCATCCGATCAGCCTGATGGGCCTGGCGCGCTGGTTCTTCTGGCGGAGCCGGCCGGGCTGGTCCGGGCGCTTTTACCGGCCCACCCGTCTCACTGACTGGTTGCAAGTATTGGGATTTGAGGTCGATGGCATGGCCAGTGGCTTCTATACTATGCCGCTTTCCGACCGTGGCCGGGAGCGCCTGCGCCTGCTGGAGTGGCTGGGTAGCCTGCTTTGGCCTCGCCACGGCAATGCCTATTTGCTGGTTGCCCGCAAACGGGCCGGCATCGCCAAGCTGTTGCCCGACAGGCAACACAAGGTGCCGCGCAATACCGTGGTTCCGGTACCGGTCGCCCGCTGGGGACAGCAAAACAAGGAGTCCTGATTCATTGAAGCAAGTGATTATTTTCACCGACGGCGCCTGCCGCGGTAACCCTGGCCCTGGTGGCTGGGGTGCGGTGATGCGTTACGGCACCACCGAAAAGACCCTGTTCGGTGGTGAACCCGATACCACCAACAACCGTATGGAGCTGATGGCCGCTATTATGGCCCTCGAAGCCCTGACCCAACCCTGCAAGGTGGTGCTGACAACGGACTCGCGCTATGTCATGGATGGCATCACCCAGTGGATGGCCAACTGGAAAAAACGGGGCTGGAAAACCGCTTCCAGGCAGCCGGTAAAGAATGCGGATCTGTGGCGGCGACTGGATGCGGCCTGCGGCAAACACTCCATTGAGTGGCAATGGGTGAAAGGCCACAGCGGGCATCCCGAGAACGAAAAAGCCGATGCGCTTGCCAACCGTGGCATTGATGAACTTCTTCAGAAAAAAGGAATGCCGAGCTAATGCGTCAGGTAGTACTGGATACGGAAACCACCGGCCTTGAGCCCAACGATGGCCACCGGGTGATCGAAATCGGTTGTGTCGAAGTCGTCAATCGGCGGCTTACTGGTAACAGCCTGCATTTGTATCTCAATCCCCAGCGCGAGATTGATGAAGGTGCCCTGGCCGTGCACGGCATCAGCACCGAGTTCCTGGCGGACAAGCCCACCTTCGACAAGGTTGTCGATGAATTCATGGCCTTCGTGGATGGTGCGGAACTGGTGATCCATAATGCCCCCTTCGATGTGGGCTTTCTGAACCACGAATTGCGCCGCCTTGGCAGTCGCTATGGCACCATCGAGCAACGCTGTGGCGTTCTCGATACCCTGGTGATGGCTCGCCAGAAACACCCGGGGCAGAAGAACAACCTGGATGCGTTGTGTCGACGCTATGGTGTGGAAAACAGCCACCGGGAGCTGCACGGGGCCTTGCTGGATGCGGAGATCCTTGCCGACGTCTACCTGGCCATGACCGGTGGCCAGACCCGGCTGTCTCTCGATGGTAGTGACAGTGGGGAGCAGGGCGGAGAGATGGCTGCGGAGGCCATTCGCAGGCTGGATGGCCAGCGCCCGGCATTGAAAGTGGTGAGAGCCTCCGACCAGGAACTGCAGCGACACCGGGACAAGCTGGCAGCCATTGCGGACAGTAACGGTGAGGCGACCCTCTGGGATCGCCAGAAAGAAGAAAGCCCGCTGCAGTGAAGCGGGCCGCCACTTGAGCCCTGGCCGGACAAGCATAAAACGCCTGATTCGAAAAAGCGTCTTGCCACTTGTCCCCTGAGGCGTGGTTTAGTGTGTCTTGCCCGGGGACACCTGGAACTCACTCACATCGTGGTGTTCGATCCAGCCATTCTCGTAGAGATAATCCGTAGCTGGCCCCAGTGCCATCATCGACATGAGCAGGCCGGTAACGGACATGACGATGGTGTAGGGCAGGGCCATTACCACCATTCGTCCGTAGGACAACCGCACCAGTGGCGCCAGCGCCGAGGTCAGCAGAAACAGGAAGGCTGCCTGGCCATTAGGGGTGGCAACCGAGGGAATATTTGTGCCGGTGTTGATGGCCACAGCCAGCAGGTCGAAGGTATCTCTGTCGATTTCGCCTTTCAATAGTGCCTGGCCTACCTCATCCACATAGACCGTAGCCACAAAGACGTTATCGGACACCGCCGACAGCACCCCGTTGGCCACATAGAAGGCGGGTCCCTGAATCTGTTTTTCCAGACTCAGCACATATTCAATTACCGGAGCAAAGAGCTGCTGATCTGCAATCACAGCTACTACAGCGAAAAACACCGTCAGCAGCGCGGTAAATGGCAAGGCTTCCTCAAACGCCGCTCCCAGGCGGTGCTCCTCGATGATGCCGGTAAAAGAGGTGGCCAGAATAATCACTGTCAGGCCTACCAGCCCTACCGAGGCGGCATGTGTAGCCAGGCCGACAACCAGCCACACGGCGGTGAGCGCTTGTATCACCAGTGCTGCCCGGTTCTGCACGGTGCGCTTGCGGTCCTGTTCCAGCGCGTATTGGCGCATGATGCCACGCACCTTTTCCGGGATATCTTCGCCGTAGCCGAAGCTGCCACTGATTTCCAGGAACACGCAGGTGAGAAGGCCCATCACCAGCACGGGCAGGGTAATAGGTGCCATGCGCAGGAAAAACTCGCCGAATTCCCAGCCAGCCTTGTTGGCGATGAGCAGGTTCTGGGGTTCGCCCACCAGGGTGCAGACCCCGCCCAAGGCAGTGCCAACCGCTGCGTGCATCAACAGGCTGCGCAGGAAGGCGCGGAAGCGGCGCAGATCCTCGCGGTGCAGGTCTTCAACGCTGGTGTCGTCACCATGATCGTGTTTCTGCTGAAAGCTCTTGCCGGAGGCGACCTTATGGTAGATGCCGTAAAAGCCGGTACATACCGCGATAACCACGGCGGTAACGGTGAGCGCATCCAGAAACGCAGAGAGAATGGCTGCTGCGACACAGAACAGCAGGCTCAGGCGTACCTTGGATTTCACCCCGAGCAGAATGCGGGTGAACAGGAACAGGAGTAGATCCTTGAGGAAGAAAATCCCCGCCACCATGAAAATCAACAGCAGCATCACTTCCAGATTGCTTTCCACCTTGTGCAGTACCGTCTCTGCAGAGGTCAGCCCGATCAGTACTGCTTCGATGGCAAGCAGGCCACCCGGTTGTAGCGGGTAGCACTTGAGCGCCATGGCCAGGGTAAAGATGAACTCGGCCAACAGCAGCCACCCGGCGACAACCGGACCCAACGTCAGGTGGATCAGCGGATTGACGGCCAGAAAGGCGATGATGGTGTATTTGTACCAAGCGGGAGCTTGCCCAAGGAAATTGTGCAAAAAGGCACGGCCAAGCGTGGCTGACATGGCGGAATCCTGCGCGAGGGATGAACGGGGTTTAGGCGGCGGCAATCATACGGATTTGCCGTGCCCCAGTACAGTGCAGTTGCCGGATAAAGAGGGTGGGCGATGGCCGGGATTGACATGGATCAATCCTGGTTCAGGTCTGTGGTAATGAATAGGCTATTTTCAGAGTGTGGCCAGGTTAACAAATCACCAATAAATCAGTTGCTTACAAATGAAAGTTGACGCACTGTTTGATGGCGTGCAAAAGTTGACGCGCCCTTACCGGCCGGTGTTGAAAAGAGTCCGGAGCCTTTTTCTGCCGTCTTGATGGGGGCGTCAGCCAGGGGACACACAACAAATCAACCGCCTGGCGTGTTGGTCGGATAGCAGGGTTATTTGTTTTTGTCAGCCCGAGCTGCTTTTAACGGCCTGTCGACACTTCTATCATGAGGATTGCGGCGTATCCGGGGGTTTCACGGCGTACGACCGATGATAATAACAGTTGGGTGCTTGCGGAGAGTCCATGGTCGCCATAACGAATACCACCTCCCTGACTTTTCTCAAGGAAGCGATTGACGCCACCCTGACGGAAGCGGAAACCAGCCTGGAGGCGTTTTCCGACGACCCCTCCCGTCAGGAAGAGCTGGCACGCTGTGCCGAAGACTTCCAGCAGTTGCGGGGTATCTGTCAGGTGGTGGAGCTGCCCGCGGCGGCTTTGATGAGTGAGGAGATGTCTCTTGCTGCCCGGGAGCTGCGTGAAAAGCAGTCTGATGCACGGGTGCAGGCACTGAGCAATGCCATTGTTCTGCTCACCCGCTATTTCGATTATGTCCAGCTGAAGAATCGTACCCTGCCGGCCCTGCTGATCGGTGGCATCAATGAGTTGCGCCGGGCCGGTGGCAAGGCGTTGATCCAGGAAAGCCACTTTTTCAGCGCCGACCTGTCCCGGCCGCGGAACCCGCAAGCGCCGGACAGTGACCTGCCTCGCTCCGAATTACCGGCATTGGCCCGGCGATTACGCCATATGTACCAGACCGGTCTGTTGGGGGTGCTACGGGACCAGAACCCTTCGGTAAACCTCCGCCTGATGGGGAGGGCACTGGTTCGCCTGGATCGTGCCGCCGGTCATTGTGGACTCAGCCGGTTCCTGTGGATCGGCCAGGCTGTCATCTCGGCAATGGTCGGCGATGACATGGCAATCACGCCGGCTCGCAAGGCGCTGTTGTCTCAGTACGATCGTCAATTGAAGAAGCTGGTCTATGGCGGAGATCAGGCGCTCAGTGAAGAAGCGCCGTTGTTAATGATCAAGGAAAGCCTCTATCTCGTGTCTCTGTCTTCTCTGGACGCGGGGGTGGTCGCAGAAGTGAAGCAGGCGTTTGCTCTGAATAACGATGTCTCCGACGCCATTTTGCAGCGTGAATTGGCGCTGATGACCGGTGCCAGTGGCTCGGTGATTCGCTCCGTGGCCAGTGCCATGCGTGATGAAATCAGTGACCTCAAGGAAAGCCTGGATATGGCGTCACAGGGCGTCGCCGATACTAATTATCAGTCTGTGGCCGCCAGTCTTAATCGACTCGGTAGTACCCTTGCCATGATCGGCAAGGATGATGAAGCTGGCGTTATCAAGCATCAGGCGGCCAAGGTTAATGAGTGGCGCGCAGACCAGAATGTGGAGAGTGCGGCATTCCATTCGCTTGTGGATGACCTGCTGATGGTGGAAAACGTGGCAGCCAATCTGGAACGCAGCATTACGCCGGAAGACGACATCCATCGGGGCAGCAACAATAGTGGCATTTCCCTGTATCAGCTGGATGATGCCCGGATGACCGTGGTTGGGGAATGTCGCGCCGGCCTGGCCTTGGCCAAGCGCTCTATCAGCTCCTTTATGGATAACAACTGGGATGCCATGCATCTTTCCAATTTGCCGGGCACGTTTGCATCTATCGCCGGCGGCCTGATGTTCCTGGAGCTGCAACGGGCCCGGGGTGTGACTGAGGCATGCCACAAATATATCGTTCACCAACTCATTGAGGGCCCTGCGGCTCCCACCCGGGAAAATATGGAAACCCTCGCAGATGCCCTTACTGGCGTTGATTACTACCTGGAAAGTATGGAAGAGCAGAAGCCCATCGGTGACGGTGTGCTTGAAGTGGCGGAAGAAAGCATGAAAGCCCTGGGTTACCCGGTGGCCAAAGTGGCTTGATACCCATGATTGATCTCTCCAGCCCCGAACCCAAGGATGCTGAGCACGCCAGATGCTACGTAATCCATGAGCAGAATGTTCTGATTGCGGCCGATCAGTGGCAATTTCCTGTGTTGCCGGCTTATATGCTTCGTCAGCATCCAGATTACTACTATCTGGGTCTGTTGAACGGCGAACCCTGCTATGTCTGTGAGCTGAGTAACCATGAGCTTGACGACGGTTCCCTGCAGCCGGTGCCGTTACGGCGATTGATTTCCGGCGGCCTGGATGAGGCAGGATTCTCCATGGTGAGCCGTGCCCTGCAGTTCCTCAGCTGGCAGAAGAACCACCGTTTCTGCAGCCGTTGTGGCGCACCCACCGAACCCCACCCTAGGGATCTGGCAATGGCCTGCCAGGCCTGTGGCTATTTTCAGTATCCCAGAATCACTCCCTGCATCATTGCCCTGGTGACCCGTGGCGAGCATGCGCTGCTGGGTCGCTCAACCCGTTTCCCGGAAGGCATGTACTCCTGCCTGGCGGGGTTCATGGAAGCGGGGGAGTCCGCGGAGCAGGCCCTTGTCAGGGAGGTTCGGGAAGAAAGTGGTATCGAAGTGACCAACTTGCAATACCTCAGCAGTCAGTCATGGCCGTTTCCCCATTCCCTTATGCTGGGCTTCCATGCGGATTATGCCAGCGGGGAAATCTGTATTGATGATGATGAGATAGTGGCGGCGGACTGGTTCCATTACCAGTCCCTGCCCATGATTCCGCCACCGGGCAGCATTGCCCGGACCCTGATTGACCATTGGGTTGTGCGCTTCAAATAAAGGACAGTACCAATGAACTACACTCTCGCGCCTCTGGTGATCTTTATCTTCAGCCTAGTTTTTGTCTTGCTGGGTGCCTGGGTGCTGCTTCGTCAGCAATGGTTGATGCAATGGCTCAAAGGGACCGCAGGGCTGATGATGGTGGGGCTGGCCATCTACCTGAGTCTGTTCGCCCTGAATATCTATGGTTACCGGGAATACGCCCAGGAAGTGTCCGTCGCTACGGTCAGCTTCCGCCAGTCAGGTGAGCAATCCTTTATCGCTACCGTCACCCGCACCGACGGCACCACCGAGGACTTCCGCCTGAAAGGGGATCAGTGGCAACTGGACGCCCGCATTATCAAGTGGAAAATGCCTTTCAGTCTTCTGGGCCTGCAGCCAGGCTACCAGCTGGACCGCATCTCCGGTCGCTACTACGCCCTTGAGGACGAACGTTCACTGGACCGCACCGTCTACAGCCTGCACCGCGATCCTGTAGGCATTGATGTCTGGAAGATGGCCCGGGATGGCTGGAGTCTGCTGGTGGACGCCAGCTATGGCAGTGCTGCCTATTTGCCTATGGCAGAAGGTGCCCTGTTTGAGGTTAATGCTGGCCCCACCGGCCTGGTAGCCCGCCCCATGAACGGCAGTGCCCAACAGGCTATCTCCGGCTGGGATTGAGGTTTTGCGGTCACCACAGTCCCTCCCTGTGGTGACCGCCATACCCCATTGCGGCTCTCTTAGGTAGAATCATCCCACTTCTTTTCATCTGTCGCCCATGGACAGGTGCCAATCCTACGGACAAGCAGGTAACCAGTGATTGCGTTTTTATCCGAATACGGCATGTTTTTGGCCAAGGTCGTTACCCTGGTGGTAGCGATCTTGTTTGTGATCGGCGGTATCGCCGCCACCGCTTCCCGGGGCCGCAACAAGGCTGGCCAGGATGGGGAGCTGAAAGTACGCCACCTGAATGAGGAATTCGAAGATCTCAAGGATTCTCTGGAAGCGGAAATACTGCCAGAGGCTCAGTACAAGAAAGCACATAAGGCCAAGCGCAAGCAGGAAAAGCTGGAAGCCAAGCAGAAGAAAAAGGCAGGAACCGAGGACAAGGTGGAACCGCGCCTTTTTGTGCTGGATTTCGATGGCGATGTGCAGGCCAGTGCCGTGGATCATCTGCGCCGGGAAATCAGTGCTGTGCTGCAAGTAGCCACACAGAATGATGAAGTGCTGGTGCGTTTGCAGAGCCCCGGTGGTCTGGTGCACAGCTACGGCCTTGCAGCGTCCCAGCTGCGCCGTATCCGCAATAGCGGTATCAAATTGACCGTGACCGTTGACGAAGTCGCCGCCAGTGGCGGCTATATGATGGCCTGTATCGCTGACCGTATCGTTGCCGCGCCGTTTGCGGTGATCGGCTCTATCGGCGTGGTAGCCCAGATCCCCAATTTCCACCGCTTGTTGAAAAAGAACGACATCGACGTGGAGCTGATGACAGCCGGAGAGTACAAGCGCACCATGACCATGCTGGGTGAAAACACCGAGAAAGGTCGCGCCAAGTTCCAGGAAGAGCTGGAAGAAACCCATCAGCTTTTCAAATCCTTTGTCCGTGACAACCGTCGTGGTCTGGACCTGGACAAAGTCGCCACCGGCGAGCACTGGTTTGGCACTCAGGCCAAGGAGCTGGGACTGGTGGACGAGATCATGACCAGTGACGAATTGTTGCAACTGCGCCAGGGAAGCCATTCTCTCTATCAGGTACAGTGGGAAGCCAAGCGCAAGCTGGGTGAGCGGCTGGGGTTCTCCCTGGAGACCAGTCTGCACCGTGCCGTGGAAAAATTTTGGCACCGCGGCAGCCAGCGCCAGATTCATTAAATAAGCTGCGAGCTATGAGCTGCTAGCTTTGAGACGCGGGCATCGTGCTGCTAAGCGAGAGAGTATTGTCGCCGCGCCCAAGGCTAAGGCTGTAACACCATTGTTTCGCGGGCAGGGTTTTCTGTTTAAAGAGACCTTTATCCGCGTCTCACAGCTAGTAGCTAGCGGCTCGTAGCTTTAGAGGAGTTCCGACCATGAGTTTCCAAGCCCTGCTGACCCGTGAAACCGAGAACGGCTATGAAAACGCTGTTGAAGAACGCGAGCTTGCCGATCTGGGGGAGGAGGGTGTGCTGGTGCGGGTGCACTGGTCGTCCCTGAACTACAAGGACGCCCTTTCTGCCACCGGCAATAAGGGCGTTACCCGTCAGTTCCCTCACACGCCGGGTATTGATGCAGTAGGAGTGGTCGAGGAAACCGCGAATGGCCCATTCAGTGTGGGTGATGCCGTCATCTGCACCGGCTATGACCTGGGCATGAATACGGATGGTGGCTATGGCCAGTACATCCGGGTGCCGGCGGAATGGCTGGTTCCTCTACCTGAGGGCTTGGCTCCCCGAGATGCCATGGTGCTGGGCACCGCCGGATTGACCGCTGCCTTGTGCGTGGAGTCACTGCTCGATACCGGTCTCAATCCTGACCAGGGCCCGGTGCTGGTTACCGGTGCTACCGGCGGGGTGGGCAGCATCAGTGTGGCCATTCTGGCCAAACTGGGTTTCTCGGTGTCCGCAGTGAGTGGCAAGCCGGAATCACACCAGTGGCTCAAGTCCCTGGGGGCCAGTGAGGTGATCAGCCGCGACAGTTTTCTGGAAAATGCCGGAAAGCCGATGCTGAAAGAAAATTGGGCCGGAGCGGTGGATTGTGCCGGTGGTGATATGTTGAGCACGGCACTGAAAAGCCTGAAATATGGGGGCTCAACGGCGTGCTGTGGACTGGCTGCTTCTCCTAAACTGGAAATGACGGTTTTACCGTTCATTCTGCGCGGGGTGAATCTGCTGGGCGTAGACAGTGTTGAGTTGCCCTGTGAGATCAAGCAACAGATGTGGCAGCTGCTCGCGGACGAGTGGATGCCTGCGGATCTGTCTTTGCTGGAAGCGGATGAGGTTGATCTTGATGGTGTAAACGCCTGGGTGGAAAAAATTCTCCAGGGCGGTGTTCAGGGGCGAGTGGTCGTGCGTTTGCCCTGAGCCAATAACGCTTTGGGGGCACTGAAAAAAGCGCGGTGAAGCCGCGCTTTTTTATTTGTCTGAAGAAACTTGCTGACGCATTCTATGGTTAACAAGGAACAGGGGGCATTGGCCGCCATGAGTAATAACAACTGGCTGAAATTCGCATTGCAGTTGACGGCTAAGGGTGGGGCGCTGCCACTGGGGTCGCAGCAACTACTGACTGAAACACCGAGCTACTGGGTTCATCTGGATTATACCCGCGAAGAGAGCGAGCAGTGGTTGCAACAGCAGTCCATTCCGCAGGCTGTTATTGCTGCGCTGACGGCCGCGGAAACTCGCCCACGTGCATCGGAAGTGGCCGGTGGCGTGCTGGTGTATTTGCGTGGCGTCAACCTTAACCCCGGTGCACGGCCAGAGGACATGATTGCTCTGCGCATGTGGGTGTCACCGACCGGCCTTATCAGTACCCAAAAACGTACGCTGCTCAGTGTGGAGGCAGTGCGACAGACACTGGACAGTCAGCAGGGGCCAGATTCCATCAGTGCCCTGGTGGCTGAACTGATTGATCAGCTGATCTGGCGAATGGAGGAGGTGATCGAGAATCTGGAGCTGGAAGTGGAAGGCTGTGCTCTGCAGCTGGAGGAATCCCCCACTGCCAGCCTGACGTCACATTTGAGTTTGTTGCGGCGCCGTGCAATTACCCTGCGGCGTTATCTGGCGCCACAGCGAGAAGCCCTGATCAAGCTGCAGAATGAAAGCCTGTTTGCCGCGGTGGATACCCTGTTGATCCGTGAGGCTACAGACAGGCTGCAGCGCTTGCTGGAAGATCTGGATGCGGCCAGGGAGCATGCCACCCTGCTGCAGGAGGAGGTGTTTTCGGTGCAGAACGAGGCAATTAATGATCGCATGTACCTGCTGGCGATCATTTCGGCATTGTTCCTGCCACTGGGTTTTCTCACCGGCCTGTTCGGTATCAATGTGGGTGGGTTGCCAGGCGTTGAGGATCCGAACGCCTTCTGGTGGTTCTGTTCCGGAGTGGGAGTGATTGCCGTTGGCGTCGCCATCTGGATGCGAAAACGCCGCTGGTTATAGCCAGCGGCGTTCGGTATCTACCGTTGATGTGCCTGTTGTTCAGGCCCGGCGGTAAATCGGTCTTGGATCGTTCACGTCAGCCTGGTAGGTGACGCTGAAATCTTTCAGACCTTGCAGTGCATCTTCGATGCTGCGGTCTTCGCGAATTTCAAAGGCATTGAACCCGCAACGGGTCATGTAGAACAGCTGGTCACGCAACACGTCGCCGGTGGCGCGGACTTCGCCCTCGAAGTTGTAGCGAGTGCGCAGCTCACGGGCATAGGAGTAGCCGCGGCCGTCCTTGAAGGCAGGGAAGTGAATCGCCACCAGCGGCAAGCTGGCCAGATCGTCTTCCAGGTCTTTGGGCTCTTCGCCGGGCGCCAGCCATACAGCCACATCGCCACGCTCGATCAGGGCATCGCGATTTTCCTGCCAGTAGGCCAGCGGCACAATGATCTTGCCCTGTGCCGGTACGCCGTTTTCCAGAGCGTCAGCTTCCAGGCGCTGCCACTGGTTGTCCACGATGGCGCCATCAATGATTACCTTACCCATAGATGCGCTCCTTGAACGGTTCCATGCCAATGCGCTCGTAGGTGTCGATAAACGGCTCGTTTTCGAGGCGTTTTTCCACGTAGAGCTTGATAATGTTTTCTACCACATCGGTGATCTGGTCCGACTCGAAGGATGGGCCCAGTTTCTCACCTACACGAGATTCCTTGTCGCCACGGCCGCCCAGGGTGACCTGGTAGAACTCCTTGCCTTTCTTGTCCACACCGAGAATGCCGATGTGGCCAATGTGGTGGTGACCACAGGCGTTCATGCAACCGGAGATGTTCAGGTCGATGAGCCCCAGGTCGTGCACGTAATCCATATTGTCGAAACGACGCTGGATGGATTCCGCCACCGGGATGGATTTGGCGTTGGCCAGGGCGCACAGATCGCCGCCGGGGCAGGCCACGATATCGGTGATCAAGCCCAGGTTCGGGGTCGCGAAACCGAGGGCATCCAGGGCTTTCCACAGATCGTAGAGATCCGAGGCGGCCACGTCAGCCAGTACCATGTTCTGCTGGTGGCTGTTGCGCAGCACGCCGAAGCTGTACTGGTCCGCCAGATCGGCCACGGCTTCCAGCTGCTCGTCGCTGATGTCGCCGGGAACCCGACCGGTTTTCTTCAGGGTCAGGGTAACGGCACGATAACCGGCCTGTTTGTGGGCGCGGGTATTGGTGTGATACCAGCGGCTGAACGCCTTGTCTTCGGCCAGTTTGGCATCCAGAGCGGCAGTATCCACGGACTGGTAATCCGGGGCAGAGAAGCAGGACTGGATGCGTTCCACTTCTTCCGTGGTCAGGGTCATTGGGCCGCCTTTCAGCTCGGCGAATTCCTGTTCCACCAGTTCCCGGTACTTGTCGGCCCCCAGAGCCTTCACCAGAATCTTGATGCGGGCCTTGTACTTGTTGTCCCGGTTACCGTACTTGTTGTACACCCGCAGGATTGACTCCAGGTAGGGCAACAGGTCCTGCCAGGGGACAAACTCGCCGATGACGGAGCCGGTCATGGGGGTACGGCCGAGGCCGCCACCAGCCCAAACCTGGAACCCGGTCTCGCCGTTGGCATCGTGAACCAGTTGTACGCCGATATCGTGGACGCCGATCAGGGCCGGGTCCGCGTCGGGGACTGCATTCACGGCAATCTTGAATTTACGCGGCAGGTAGGCGAATTCCGGGTTGAAGGTGGACCACTGGCGAATGATTTCACACCAGGGGCGCGGATCTTCAATTTCCTTCGGGTTCACGCCAGCGAATTCATCAGTGGTGATGTTACGGATACAGTTACCACTGGTCTGAATGGCGTGCATCTGCACCTCAGCCAGCTCGGCAAGAATATCCGGCACCTCTTCCACAGAAGGCCAGTTCAGCTGAATATTCTGGCGTGTGCTGACGTGGCAGAAGCCCTTGTCATAGGTGCGCACAATATGAGCCAGACGGCGCAACTGACGGCTCGCCAGTAAGCCATAAGGAACGGAAATGCGCAGCATCGGCGCATAACGTTGAATATAGAGGCCGTTCTGGAGACGCAGGGCGAGAAACTCGTCTTCGCTCAATTCTCCAGCCAGATAACGGCGGGTCTGGTCGCGATACTGCGCAACCCGCTCTTCCAGCAGTTGCTGGTCATGTTCCTGATAGACGTACATGGGACCGATTCACCGTCCTTTATGCTTGAAATTCAACAAGTAAGCGTCGCCCTCGGGGGAGGGAGAGCGGCACTCTAACAAAGCGCCCTTATAGTGAAAAGAAATATCTTGGCATATCGCTATAACGGGGGCTCATGAAACCAGACTTATTTAGCGGCCGCGTCCAGCACCATATTCACGGTGACGATCATACCGATGACCAGCGCCAGAACCAGCACTACATAGACACCGATATAGTTACCGGCATCGCCCTTGGTAAAGTCGCGCTCGCGGTTTTTCGAGCTCTGGACACCGAACAAAGCGGCCAGAATGCTGCTGATGGTCTGGATCAGGGTGGGTTTCTTTTCTTGATCGGTGGAGGTGTGATCCTGCTCGGACATGGAGAATCCTGCGTTTTGGCGATTGGCTAAACGTTATAACTGCACCAGTCATTGTACGCTTGCCGGGCGCTGGGTAACAGCGCGGAGGGTCAGGGTTGAATTCGCTTCACCACGGCACCATTGCAACTGCTGAGTACCTGACTAAAATAGTCAGGAAAGCATTACCACCCCCAGGTGGCCATTCATCCCGAACAGGAATCATGATGGCAGAGCAGTTGATCGACATTACCGAAACCGCCCAGGACTACTTGCGTGACCTGTTGGGCAAGCAGGACCAGGGCGATATCGGCGTGCGCATTTTTGTTGAGCGTCCTGGCACCCCTCATGCAGAGTGCTGCATGGCCTATTGCCCGGATGGCGAGCAGGAAGACAGCGACGTGCGCTATGACTACGAGGGCTTTCATGCCTGGGTGGAAGGCAAGAGCGTGCGCTACCTGGAAGATGCGGTGATCGACTACAAAAAGGACAGCATGGGCGGCCAGCTCACTTTCCGTGCCCCGAAATCCCGGGTGCCCGATATCAGCGAAGATGCCAGCATCGAAGAAAAGATCAATTACGTGCTGTATGCCGAGATCAATCCCAACCTGGCGGCCCACGGCGGCAGCGTCCAGTTACTGGAGCTGACTGAGGATAACGTGGCCGTGCTGGAATTCGGCGGCGGTTGCCAGGGCTGCTCCGTGGTGGATGTGACCCTGCGCGACGGCGTGGAAAAGACCCTCAAAGAGCGCGTGCCGGACCTGACCGGTGTCCGCGACAAGACCGACCACACCGTCACGGATAACGCTTACTACAGCTAACAGCTTCGAGCTACTAGCTACTAGAAAGGAAAAACGCAGCCATGGGGCTGCGTTTTCTTTTATGAGGTCTTCGCTTTTACTAGAAGCTAGTGGCTAGCAGCTCGTAGCTTTCCTCACCCGCACTGCGGTTTACGTCCCGCCGCCTGGGCCTGCTGATACAGCGGCATCACTTCCGGTATGCGCGCGCGCAGGCCGTCAATGCGGGTGGAATTTGAGGGGTGGGTGGACATGAACTCCGGTGGCTCGTTGCCACCATTGGCTGCCGCCATGTTCTGCCACAGGTTCACGCTTTCCCGGGGATCGAAACCGGCCTGGGCCATCAGTTGCAGGCCAATGATATCTGCCTCGGCTTCATGCTTCCGGCTGAAGGGCAGGGCAAGACCATATTCTGCGCCCACCCCCAGGGCTGCCATCACTCCCTGTTTGGCTGCGGTATCCTGGCCAGCAAGAGCCCCCAGCAGCTGCATGCCGCTCTGGGTGGCATACTGCAGGGACACGCGCTCGTTGGAATGCTGAGCCTGCACATGGCCAATTTCATGACCGATTACGGCGGCAAGCTGGCTCTGATTCTTGGCCACTTTCAGTAGCCCCGTATGCACGCCGATCTTTCCCCCGGGCAGGGCAAAAGCGTTGGCGCTGTCTTCCTGGAATACGGTCACTTCCCACTGCTGGTTGCCAGCCAAAGTGTTGGTGATGGCATTGCTCACGCAAAGGACGTAGTTCACTTCACGATTGTCCTTGCTCTGTGGCTTTTCCTCCTTCATCTGTGCATAGGCAGTGCTTCCCATCTCGTCCATCTGATCGGCGGGCATCAATAAGAACTGATTGCGACCCAGTGGTGAGGTGGCGCAGGCCACAAGCCCGGTAGTGAGCGCGGAAACCGTGATAAGACGGCGGAATTTCATTGTTTCATTACTCCCATTCCCGCAGAAAACGGCGGGACACAAACATAAGCCAGCTTGCCCAGCCAGCACTTCCGAGGAAGATGATAAGGCCAAACAGGGAAATTTCCCATGGTGCAGGGGGTACGCGGCCGGCCAGCATCAATGAGCCGCCGATAAAACCGGAAGCCACCAACAGGGCCTGCACCTGTCGATACTGACCACGCTCCAGTCGCGCCACCAGTCTTTCCAGATGGCGCGGGTCAATGCTGCCATCCTGTTGCGGTGGCAGGTTGCTGGTGTGAGGCGGGGCGTAGACCTTATCCACCACATCCAGAGCACGCAGGCTAAGGCTCTTGGCCAGGCGCACCGGAGAGTAGCGATTACGGACCATGCGTTTGAGCAGAGGTTCCGCCTCGGTCATCAGATCGAAATCCGGGTTGAGCAGGCGCCCGAAGCCTTCCAGCGTGATGATGGCCTTGATGAACAGGGCAATATCGCTGGGCAATACCAGGTTGTGGTTACGTACCAGGGCGGTGATATCGGTAAGCAGGGCACTGATATCCAGTTGCGAAAGCGAAATACCGTGGTACTGGCTGATTACGTCTTCCACATCCGATACCAGCTGATCGAACCGTACCGGTTGCCCGTCGGACCAGTTGGACAATACCGCCGCACATTGTTCTGCCTCACGTAATACCACCGAGCGGGTAATCTGCAGGATCTGCTCGCGGCGGCTATGGCTGAGTTTGCCGACCATGCCGAAATCCAGCATGGCAATGCGGTTGTTGTTCTGGATGATGAAGTTGCCCGGGTGCGGGTCGGCGTGAAAGAAGCCGTCTTCCAGGGCCATTTTCCAGGCCGCCAGGGCGCCGCGCCGGGCAATCAGTACCCGGTCAAAACCTTGAGCATCCAGTTTGTCCGTGGCGCGGGCAGGAATCCCCTCAATATGCTCCTGAACCTGCAGGGTTTGTGATGATAGTTCCCAGTAAACCTTGGGTACGGTAAGCCATTTCAGGGTGCGCATGTTCCGGCGGATACGGTCGGCGTTGCGGGCTTCGATGGTGAAATCCAGCTCCCGGGTCAGGGAGCGTTTGAACTCACGGACCAGTTCCACAGGTCGGTATCGGCGAAGCTCAACGGAATTGTCAGCCGCCAGTTTGGCGAGCTGATCCAGCAGTCGCAGGTCGGATTCGATTTTGGCACGAATGCCCGGTTTCTGGATTTTCAGCACCACTTTTTGGCCGCGACGGGTAAGACCGCTGTGCACTTGACCGATGGAAGCGACGCCGATGGGCTGGGGATCGATACGGGCAAAGGCGGTTTCCAGGGGTTTGCCCAGGACCGCTTCGATGTGTGGCACCAGCTCCTCATAGGGGATAGCGGTAGCCTGATCCTGAAGCTTCTCGAATTCGGCAATCCAGTCGAGAGGAAACAGGTCTACCCGGGTGGCCAGTACCTGCGCGAGTTTCACGAAGGTGGGGCCCATCTCCTCCATGGCATGACGCAGCCGTTCGGCGGTGCCCATGCGCAGCATGTCAGGGCGCATGGAACTGCGCACCAGCTTACCGGCGTGCTCAGCCGGTGTGGAAAGCCCGAGGCGACGAATCACATCGGCAAAGCCATATTTGAACAGAATGGTGGCCAGCTCATTCATACGGAGCAGGTCTTTGCCGGTGTGCAGGATGCTCATGGGGCATGTCCTTTAGTCGTGCGCTCCTGATCCAGCAACTGCTGCTTCAGTGTTGTTCCCCAATAGAACCCGCCCGGCCCGCCATCGGCGCGGGTGACCCGGTGGCAGGGTACCAGGATCGCCAGGCGGTTCTTGCCCACTGCCTGACCTACGGCCCGGGCCTGGCTGCCCAGCTGCTTGGCAATATCACCATAGTGCCGTGTGCTGCCGGAGGGAATGCCTAGCAGTGCTTGCCACACCTGTCGCTGGAACGGCGTACCGCAAAGATGTAACGGGGTTGGCGCGGAGTCGGGATGGTCCAGGGTAGCGAGTAGGGTGGGGGTGGGTTGTTCGGTGAGGCTGGTGTCAGGAAAGCGTTGTTGCAGCCTGGCCAGAGCCTGGTCCTTGTCGTCGCAGAAATCGAAATGGATCAGACCGTGAGTGGATTCAGCAACAAGGGCCTTGCCATAGCGGCTTTCACCGTAGTACCAGGTCAGTTGCCCCGCATAACTGTCTGACTCATGGAGGCGAGGGCCTGCAGGTGTGGTCGCTTGTTCTGTCGTCGTTTCCATCGTCAGGGGATGTAGCCAGTGCTGGATAGCATCGGCGATGGCTTGCGGGTTGTCTTCCTGCACATAGTGCAGCCCGCGACCGCAATCGGAAATATCCAGGTTGGGAATCTGTTCCAGCAGCCAGCGGATGCGCGCCGGGCCGAGCACGGCCCCCGGTCGAAACCGCAACAACAGCATGGGCTGGGGCATGCTGCCCAGCCCCTTCTCGATGTCCTCGATGGCCCGCCAGGTCTCATCCTTGCGATCGTTGATCGGTAGCTGGTTGGGCCAGACATACACCGGGTAGCGGGACTCTCGCTGGCGAAAAGGCCTCTGGTAGATGCGCCTGACGCTGCGGGGCAAGTGACGGATGACGCCGAAAGGCAGCACCATCCTGACAAACAGATTACGGTTGATGATCAGAAAACGCCCCAGCCGTTCCTGCCGGAAGGCAAAGAACAGGGGCCGCAGGGGCAGGGGGAACTCATCCCAGTCAAAGGTGAACGGGAAGGTTTCCATAAAACACAGGCGGCTGACAGTGTTCGGCTGCTGTTGCGCCAGCCGAAAGCCCAGTGGGCCACCCCAGTCGTGGAGTACCAGGGTAATGTCGGAGAGTGCCAGCGCGGCAACAAAGTCTTCCAGGTAGCGGTAATGGGTCAGGAAACGGTAATCGATATCGGGTTGGTCACTGCTGCCGAAGCCGATCAAGTCCAGGGCGATGCAGCGATACTGACCGCGAAGCGGCTTTATTACATTGCGCCACAGATAACTGGAAGTGGGGTTGCCATGGATGAACAGCAGTACCGGTCCTTCGCCTTCATCAATGTAATGCAGGCGGTGGCCATTCAGTGTGACGTAACGCGACTCAAACGGAAAATCCGCAAAACCCATGACATGCATCCCTTGCATCGATTTTTTCAACTGTTACTGCTTTTCTGGCAAGATGCCATGGCTGTGTCATTAACGTAAAGTGCGAAAAAATGTCAAAACCCTATCTGCGAGACGATTTACTGGAAGTGCGCCACAGTACTGTCCACGGTCGAGGTCTGTTTGCCAGCCAGCCGATCAAGAAAGGGACCGAGTTGGGGCTTTGCAAAACCAAGGCTGCCAAAAAAGAGGGTCCCTATGTGTTATCGCTGGATGACGAGGGTAAAGAGCGCTACCGGGTACTCTGCGACCTGCGTTTCATCAACCACGGCAAGAAACCCAATGTCGCTTATTACGACGACCTGACTGTGGTGGCGCTGAAGTCCATCAAGGCCGGGGAAGAGCTGCTGCACGACTACGGCGACGATTGGGACTGAAGAGGCAGTTAATAGTTAACAGTGAATAGTTAATAGCTTAAAACCTGGATTAGCGGCCATCTGTAGGAGAACCGCTTGAGGTGCGAAGCCGGCCTCAGAACGGGCAGGGTGAGGTGAATTCCTGCCAGAGCCCGGTTATCGGGTGGTTGAAGGCCAGCCATTCCGCGTGCAGCAGTAATCTCGGGCTTAATGCCTCTATTTCCGGCGGTGCATACATGTCGCAACCGATGATGGGGTGGCCCAGCTCCCGGCAGTGAATCCGTAGTTGATGGCTGCGGCCGGTGACCGGGCTTAACGCCAGCCGGGTGCGGTTGCGGATCTCGTCCCGTTCCAGCACCTGATAATGGGTAAGGGCCGATTTTCCTGTGTCGTAACAGACCTTCTGCAGTGGCCGGTTGGGCCAGTCCGCGATTAATGGCAACTCGATGCTGCCACTCTCCTTTTCGACCAGACCATGTACCACTGCCTGATAGCGTTTCTTCACAGTACGTTGCTGGAACAACCGACTGAGCTGGCTCTGCGCCTGGCGGGTGAGGGCGAACACCATGATGCCGGAGGTATCCAGATCCAGTCGGTGCACCAGCCGTATATTCGGGTCCTTGCGTGCCAGCCGACGAACGGCGCAATCCTGATTTTCCGGGGCACGCCCCGGCACACTGAGCAGGTAGGCAGGTTTGTTGATCAGCAGGATGTGATCATCCCGGTATATCGTGCCCACCCGCTCATGGCAGGTGGGCACGATATAGTAGGGTTTGTCGGCGGGGGAATTCACGGGGCAATTCGCCGTTGAGACTCGCAGGTGTCGCGTGTCGAAACACTGGCCTGGTTTTGCCTTTCGCTACGCATCACTCGCTTCTCGCCACTTATTTTCCCCAGAGAATCGCAAAGACATCGTCATACTGCTTGGCAAAATGCACAGTGAGTCCGTCTTTCAGGTAATCCGGCAGTTCATCGAAATCCCGCTGACAGGCTTCCGGCAGAATCACCTCACGAATTCCCACCCGCCGGGCCGCGATGACCTTTTCGCGGATGCCGCCTACTGCCAGCACCTGGCCGGTAAGGGTCAGCTCGCCGGTCATGGCTACTTTGCGGGGTAGACGTTTTTTCAGGAGCAGCGACAGCAGGGCGCTGGCCATGGTGATGCCGGCACTGGGTCCGTCCTTGGGCGTCGCTCCTTCCGGTACATGGAGATGGAGAAAGGCCTCATCCAGTCGTTCCTCGCTGAGACCGTAATCCTTCAGGTGACTGGCCACATAACTGTAGGCAATCTCCGCGGATTCCTTCATCACATCGCCCAACTGACCAGTGAGTTTGAAGCCTCGTTGTTTGCTGTGCACCTGGCTCGCTTCTACTGATAGCGTGGCTCCTCCCATGGCGGTCCAGGCCAGGCCGGTGACCACGCCCACACCGCGCTGGGTCTTCTCGGTCTGGAAGTAGGGCTGGCCCAGGAAATCCGCCAGGTTCTTGCCGGAGATACTCAGTTTCTTGTCCCCGGCCAGCAATTTGACCGCGGCCTTGCGGATGATCTTGTTGAGCTGTTTTTCCAGGTTACGGACCCCGGCCTCGCGGGCATAGCCTTCCACGATCTGGCGCAAGGCACTGTCGCTGATGCGCAGCTGGCTTGGCTTCACCCCAGCCCGCTCAAGGGCTCGGGGCCACAGGTGCTGGCGTGCGATCTGCACTTTTTCTTCGGTGATATAACCGGACAGGCGAATGATTTCCATGCGGTCCAGCAAGGGGCCGGGGATGCTATCCAGCGTGTTGGCGGTGCAGATGAACAAGGCATGGCTCAGGTCTAACCGTTCGTCCAGGTAGTGGTCCAGGAAATCCTGGTTCTGTTCCGGGTCCAGCACTTCCAGCAATGCTGAGGCCGGGTCACCCTGAAAGGACTGGCCCAGCTTGTCCACCTCGTCGAGCATGATCACCGGATTCGCGGTGCCGGCTTCCTTGAGTGCCTGCACCAGTTTGCCTGGCATGGCTCCGATGTAGGTGCGACGATGACCCTTGATTTCCGCTTCATCCCGCATGCCACCCAGGCTGAAACGGTAGAACTTGCGACCCAGGGCATCGGCGACGGATTTTCCGATACTGGTCTTGCCCACACCGGGTGGCCCCACCAGCAGGATAATGGAGCCTTTGACCTCACCGCGCAGTGCGCCTACGGCCAGGAATTCCACTATCCGATCCTTCACATCATCCAGGCCGCTGTGGTGAGCTTCAAGTATTTCCCGGGCGTGTTGCAGGTCCAGATTGTCGTCGCTGTACTGGCCCCAGGGGACATTGGTGAGCCAGTCCAGGTAGTTACGGGTGACGCCATATTCCGGTGAGCCGGTTTCCAGCACGGACAGTTTCTGCAGTTCATCGTCAAAGCGCTTCTTTACGGATTCCGGTGGTGCCAGAGCACGCATCCGCTCACGGAATTCCTCCGCTTCGGCGGTCTTGTCGTCCTTGCTCAGGCCCAGTTCCCGCTGGATGATCTTGAGCTGCTCGCGAAGGAAGAACTCGCGCTGGTGCTGGCTGACCTTTTCGTTAACCTCTTCGGAAATCTGGCTTTGCAGCCGGGCCACTTCCAGCTCTTTCTTGACCAGGGTGAGCACTTTTTCCATGCGCGCTTTCAGCGGCACGGTTTCCAGGATGGCCTGCAGCTCCGAGCCGTTGGCGCTGGTGAGTGCCGCCGCGAAGTCGGTGAGCGGTGAGGGGTCGCTGGGGGAAAAATTCTGCAGATAGTGGCGCAGTCCCTCGTTGTAGAGCGGGTTCAGCGGCAGCAGTTCGCGGATGGTGTTGATAATGGCCATGCCAAAGGCGCGGATGGTTTCATCCGCTTCGGCACGGGATTCCGGATAGCTGACCTCGGTCATGAAGGGGCGCTTGCGGCTCAGCCAGTTTTCAATACGGAACCGTGTGGTGCCCTGGGCCACCATCTGGAACTGGTCGTTTTCTTCATTGAGGGCGTGAACCTTGACCAGACAGCCGTATTCCGGGAAATCCTCGTGGGTCACCGAGTCCGGGTCGTTGTCGCCCACATAGACCAGGCCCAAAGACTGATGCGGCGTCTGGCTGACCCGTTCCAGGGTCGCCTGCCAGCGCTCCTTGTCCAGCATCACCGGTTGCACCAGCCCGGGCATAAAGGGGCGGTGTTGCACGGGGATCAGGTAGATACGCTGGGGTTTCAGCTGGTCGGGCAACGCCAGGCTGCCCGAGGATTGCTCAACAGTATTGGTATCGTCTTGGCTCATAGTGTTGTCACTTCCATTCAGCGTGGAAACAACATGGTGGCGACGGGCGAAAAATCAATTGTTGATGATCAACAGATCCGCACTCAGGGTTTTCGGGGTTTTTGTCCGGCGCTCCACGACACGGGCATCCATCCCGGCATTCTCGCATTTTTCCGCCAAGGCATAGAATGGTGAGCGGCCCGGGTCAGCAATGATCACCTGTTTGACCCCGCTGCGCAGTCCCCGGCGTATCAGGTTGAAGAGCACCGGGGTCAGCTCGTCCCAGAAGCAGATGTCGGCGCCGGCAATAATGTCCACGTCGGCCAACCGCTTTTGGGTCAGTTTCTCGAAGCGGTCCTGTTGCTGGGTGATCTGGACCTTGTTGATCTGTGCGTGCAGGTCGAGATAAGGAAACACATCCGGGTCGGCATCCACGGCGGTGACCCGACACCCAAAACGCTTGGCCGCAAAGATGGAGAGGGGCCCCCAGCCGCAGCCGATATCCATCATATGTTCATCGGCGGACACTTTTCGGCGGGTCAGGTGGTCCATGATCAGGAAGCTGGAGTTCCAGACCTTGTTGCCATGAATGGAGGGGGTGTGGTTGGCACGTTTCAGGCGACGGATTTCCCGGTGGCCGGAACGCAGCAGGGTGATGCCGCGAGTGCGAATGGTATGCGGCTCTCCAGCGCGTATAACTGTTCCTGACATAATCGCTCACCAGCGGCAAAGCCAGAAACATTACGGTCAAGCTCAGCGGGATTCAAGCCGTATCTCTACAAGACATGCTGTAGGCTGACTGCCTTGGGTGAATAACTATAATGACGAAAACCTGATGATTAGAGAAAGTATTGCTGGTGTCAGCGGCCTTGCCGCGGGGCGGTCCCGATATTTACGCGCCCTGACAGCCATGGCTCGGGTGGCGGCGATATATGCCGGAGGAGTCGGCAAGGAAGACCGTCACCAACGTCATTGCCGTGGCGCCAACATTCTCGCAGCCTTGTGTCGTCGCAATGGCGCTTTCTGGGTCAAGGCGGCCCAGTTCTTCAGTTGTCGGCCGGACGTGCTGCCACAGGAATACATTGAAGCATTTCAGCAACTGCAGAACGATGCGGCGCCGGTCCCTTTTTCCCGCATTGAAACGGCGCTGAAGAAATCCTGGGGTGTTGACTGGCGAGATCAATTCCGCTGGATTGACGAGACACCGATCGCGGTGGCATCCATTGCCCAGGTACATCGAGCGCGCCTTGAGGACGGCACCGATGTGGCGGTGAAAGTGCGCCTACCCGGGGTAAAGTCACTGTTTGAGCAGGATGCCAAGGTGTTTCAGATTCTGGCGGCGATTGCTGCACCCCGGTTGCGGGAATTTGATCTGAAGCAGGCCGTTGAGCAGCTGTTGAGCATGACCGCCATGGAGCTGGATTTCCGCAACGAGGCGGCCAATACTCGACGTTTTGCCCGCCAGCCCCATCATCCCCGTATCCGTATTCCTGACCTGATTGATGGCCTGTGCAGTGAACGCATTCTGGTGACCAGTTGGGAACATGGCTCAAGGCTGCGTAACCATCTGGATGCGAATCCGGAACAGGCCAGGGACCTGCTCTCGGTACTGTTAACCAGCTACCTGCAGCAAGTCACCCGTTTCGGGGTCTACCAGGCGGATCCGCACCCGGGCAATTTCCTGGTCAACGACCAGGGCCAGGTGGTGATTCTGGACTTCGGTGCCATCGGCGTGCTGACCCCGGACGAGGTTCGCCGCTATTCACGGTTGCTGTATGGCCTGATGGGCTTTGAAGGGGACGTGGATATCGGCGAACTGTTTGTTCAGGCCGGTTTCAAGGGTGGCAGCCCGGAAACGTTGCGGGAGCTGGCGCTCTATGTGTTGACTGACAAGGTCAATCAGCAGGGACCGGTGGCCGCCATGGGGGAATTGATGCAGCGCTTTCGCGAAGAGCGTATTTCCATCCCGGATTCCTATATCGGCATCTCTCGGGTATTGATCACGCTGGGCGGCTTCCTGATGAGTTACCAGGTGCCGTTTGACTGGACACCGCCGGAGCAGCGGCAGGTCCAGTCAACGTAGCCCTGTCCTGTCAGATCAGGAATCCACCTGGGCTTCTCGCCAGAACACCCGGAAGGCGTCGGCGCTCTTGGTGGGCGCTTCAGCCATGGGGACATGGCCGATGCCATCGAGAATCACCGCCCGAGAGTGGGGCAGCTCCTCAAGAAAAACCTCCACATTGTCCACCCCGAGCAGGCGATCCTCCCGGCCCCACAGGACCAGCGCCGGCTGATTCAGATCGGCCAGTTTGCCGGTACCTTCCAGGCTCATGCCCGGATCGGTGTCCATATCTTCCCAGATCTTGTCCGCCACCGGGGCATTCTCGGCTTTCTTGGCACCCATGATGTCGATGAAAAATTCCGGAATGTAAGGAGCGTCTTCCATGGCCCACTTGAGTGTGGTGTGGAACTGTTCCGGGCTGCGAGGAATCAAGGGGTTGCTGTCGCTGGTAGCCAGGATGGCCTTGAAGTCTTCGGTTTGGCGGGTAAGCCCGGCGGAATCCACCAGTCCCATGGAAAGCACCTTCTCTGGTGCTGCTTGCGCCAGAGCCAGGGTGATCGCACCGCCCATGGAATTGCCGGCCACGTGATAGGCGGGAATCTCCAGGGTATCCATCAGGGTAACCAGACGCTGGGCCTGGGACGCCATGGTGTAGTCCAGTTCGGTATTACGGGTGGTTTCGCCGTGGCCCGGCAGGTCCGGCACCACAAAATGGAAATCGCCTTCCAGCTCGTTGACGAAGCGCACCCAGTTACTGGAATCGGCGCCAAAGCCGTGGATCAACAGCACCACCGGTTTGTCCAGCTGGCCTTCACTGCGCAGCAGGTGCCATTGAATGCCATCAGCGGTCTCTACGGTCTGATCTGTCAGGCCGGCACGGCTTTTTTCCAGACCCAGGCCGGTTTCATAGGCCCATTTTGCCAGTCCGTCGCAGCCGGAAAGGATGATCGTGCTGATCAACAGCAGGCTGAGTTTCAATGAATGCATGAATGAATCCTGTTTGTTGTTTTGCCGACCGACGAGCATAGGGGATTTTGTCGCCTCGTGTCCTTCCCTGCGGGCCAATATCCAATGGATCTTTGATCCTCTTGTGGCGAAGCTTGCAGAGATCCTATCGGCTCTTCAGATTCCAGACACCAGCGGCGACGATAAGCAGGGTGCCAATGAGAGTGGTAAGGACCAGGGTTTCGCCCCAGAACATCCAGCCGAGCAGAGCGGCCCAGACGACGGAGGAATAGTTGTAGACGCCCACCTGGCCCGGGCGGGCGATTTGATAGGCGGTGGTCATGGCATATTGCCCGCCGGTGGCCACCAGGCCGATGCCGAACAGCCACAGATAATCCGTGCCAACAGGCAAGGTGCTGGCCCAGGGCAGGGGCAGGGCGGAAAACAGGGTGGCGAACAGGGCGAAATAGAAGACTACCCGTTGTGCTGGCTCCGACACCGCCATGCGCCGGATACTCACCTTGGCCACACTCATGATGGCAGCACCAGCCAGTGCCACCCACATCACCGGGTTCACGTTGCCGCTGCTCACGTCCATGATTACGGCGACTCCGGCAAAACCGCCGATAATGGCCAGCCAGGTGCGCACACTGATCACTTCCCGTAGCCACAGCCAGGCGACGATCGGCAGGAAGAAAGGCACGGTCATCTTCACCAGCACCGCTTCTGCCAGGGCAATATGGCCGATGGTATAGAAGAAGCAGAACATGGCAGTGACCCCGGTGAAACCGCGGATCATGTGCAGATGAAGGAAGCGGGTGCGTAACTGGCCGAAGCCGCCACGGGAGGCAATGATCGGAATCAGAATCAATAGCCCGAACAGGTTGCGGGCAAACACGATCACCTCGGTATCGAGGTGATCGGACAGGTGCTTGATCATGGCGGCCATCACCGCCAGAAGGCCCTCGCCGAGAACCAGTAGCAGGGCGCCCTTGAGAGGCTGGTCGCTCACGCGATCACTTGCTGGCTGGCACCGGTGTGCCCCACAGGTCGTGCTCGTCAGCGTGCTCGATATTCACCATCAGGCGCTGGCCGGGTTTCAGGTCACTTTCCCCGTTGAGATAAACAAGGCCGTCAATTTCCGGTGCATCCGCCTGGGAGCGGGCAATGGCACCTTCCTCGTCCACTTCGTCCACCAGCACTTCCAGGGTCCTGCCGATTTTCTTCTGCAGCTTGGCGGCACTGATGCGGGCCTGCACGTTCATGAATCGCTCGCGGCGTTCTTCCGCCACGTCCGGGTCCACCGGGTCGGGTAGGGCGTTGGCCGGGGCGCCTTCCACCGGGGAATAGGTGAAACAGCCCACCCGGTCCAGCTGGGCTTCTTCCAGCCAGTCCAGCAGGATCTCGAAATCCGCATCGGTTTCACCGGGGAAGCCGGTGATAAAGGTGCTGCGCAGGGTGATGTCCGGGCAGATTTCCCGCCAGCGACGGATCCGCTCCAGCGTATTCTCGGCATGAGCCGGGCGCTTCATGTTCTTGAGAACACTGGGGCTGGCGTGCTGAAAAGGAATATCCAGATAAGGCAGGATATGGCCTTCGGCCATCATCGGGATGATGTCGTCCACATGGGGGTAGGGGTATACGTAGTGCAGGCGCACCCAGGCACCCAGTTGACCCAGTGCCTGACACATCTCCAGCATGCGGGTCTTCACCGGCATGCCCTGCCAGAAACCGGTCTGGTACTTGCGATCCACCCCATAGGCGCTGGTGTCCTGGCTGATCACCAGCAGCTCCTGCACACCGGATTTCACCAGCCGCTCGGCTTCATCCATCACATCGCCAATGGGGCGCGAATCCAGCTTGCCGCGCATGCTGGGGATGATGCAGAAGCTGCATTTGTGATTGCAGCCTTCGGAAATCTTCAGGTAGGCATAGTGTCGTGGTGTCAGCTTGATGCCCTGGGGCGGTACCAGATCCATAAAGGGGTCATGGTTCTGGCTGGGCGGCACCACCTGGTGAACCGCGTTAACCACCTGCTCGTATTGCTGCGGGCCGGTGACGGACAGCACCGAGGGGTGCACCTTGCGGATGGTGTCTTCTTCCACGCCCATGCAACCGGTGACAATCACCTTGCCGTTTTCGCTCAGCGCTTCGCCAATGGTTTCCAGGGACTCGGCCTTGGCATCGTCGATAAAACCGCAGGTGTTGACTACCACCACATCCGCATCGTCGTAACTGGGTGTGACCTCGTAGCCTTCCGTGCGAAGCTGGGTCAGAATACGTTCAGAGTCCACCAGGGCCTTGGGGCAACCCAGGCTGATGAAACCGACTTTACCGGACATAGTGATACCTCGATATTGGCTGCCGTTCGCTGATGGCTGACACTGGCTGAGCGAACGGGGGCGCAATTCTACCGCCGTCACCGTTTTGAAGCCATGCCGCAGGGCTGGCCTATCAGACAGGAGGTTTTTGATGCGCTGTTTTGTCGGCGTACCGGTGACCGGGCCCCTGGCCCGGGAATGCAAGGAGCTTGCCCTGGGGTTGCCGCGGGCCACCCCTCGACCCAATCTGCATCTGACGTTGGCCTTTCTGGGGCAGTGCACCCCGGCAGGGGTGGCCCGACTATCCGCAGAATTACAGTCACTGTCCGACCGCTTTGCGGCCTTTGATCTGACGTTTGATCGCTGTGAGCCCTTTCCCGCAGAACAGGGCCCATTTCTTGCGCTTACTGCCGCCGCTTCGGGGTCACTCAAGGCGTTGCATGACGCCCTGTGGGATTGTCTTGTCCGTCAGGGCATTGACCGCGAACAGCGGGCCTTTCGCCCGCACATTACCCTGGCGAAGCCGGGGCTGGCCCTTGCGGCACAAGCCGGTGACTGGCAATTGACCGTAGACCAATTATGTCTGTATCAGAGTGAGTTGATTCAGGGTGAAGTGCCGACTTACCGGCCCTTGTCGCAGCATTCACTGAGGCCGAAGGCTTGAATTCTTGCACTGCACCTGCAAGGTTGGAGCCTCTGCAAAACCGGACCCAAGGAGTCTTACCATGGAGCTAGTCAGTAACAGTCTCACCGATCAGGCTCCCATAGCTGAAAAGTTTGCCTTTGCGGTGATTGACCCGGAAAACCATGTGGCCTTGTCCAGCAACATTAATCCTCATCTGGCCTGGAAAGGCGAGCCTGCGGGAACCCGCTCCTTCGCGGTAATTTGCCATGACCCGGATGTGCCCAGTGCCGGGGACGATGTGAACCAGGAAGACCGGGAGGTGCCTGCGGACCTGCCGCGTGTGGATTTCTATCACTGGACCCTGTTCGACATTCCTGCTGACCAGAGCGAAATCATGGAAGGCAGCCATTGCCAGGGAGTCACCCCGCGTGGCAAGTCCGGACCGTCTGCCCCCCAGGGGCTGCGACATGGTCTCAATGATTACACCAGCTGGTTTGCCGGCGATGGGGATATGGAAGGGGACTACTTTGGTTATGACGGACCCTGTCCGCCGTGGAACGACAGTATCGTCCATCGCTATGTCTTTACTGTCTATGCACTGGACGTGGACAAGCTGCCAGTGGCAGATGACATGAGCGGCGGTGCCATTGTGGCAGCCCTCGAGGGGCATGTGCTGGACAAGGCCAGTATCACGGTCAGCTATACACTGAACCCTCGACTGGCGGACTGAACGTGCTACGGGCAGACACAAAAAAGGCCGCTTTCGCGGCCTTTTTTGTAGGTCCTCAATGAAAAGGACCTGAATTGGTCGGAATAGCAGGATTCGAACCTGCGACCCCTACGTCCCGAACGTAGTGCTCTACCAGGCTGAGCTATATTCCGGATCTTGTGCTGGCGCATTCTAGCAGCGAATTTTCAAAATACCATACCTAAATAACCGTCGCCGGCCTGTTTGCGCAGATTCTGGTCAACGACGGGCAGGGCAGGCAGAATGCGCCGCCTGAACGACACAACCGGGGACGGTATGACAACCTTTGAGCACCCCTGGGGCCAATTGACCCTGCAGCGTTGGCCGCTGCGCCACAATGAGCCCCTGCAAGCCTGGGATAATGCGGATCTCTACCTGTTGAATACCCTGAAAGCGCGCGCGGCCGGGCCCTCAACGCTGGTGGTCAACGACCAGCAGGGCGCGTTGGCCTTGGCGGCGTCGCAGCACGGGCCGGTGATCAGCAGCGGAGATTCTTTCCTCGCGAGCCGGGCGCAGGTGCATAACTGCGATCTGAATGGGCTGCCGGAGCAGGGGGCACCCCTGTGGCCTTTTGATAATCTGCCGGAATCGCCTGATCAGGTGATTATGCGTGTTCCCAAGTCACTGGCGTTACTGGAATGGCAGCTGCAGTGGCTCAGTGAACAACTGGCGCGGGGCACGCCAGTGTGGCTGGCAGGTATGGACAAGCACCTGCCCCGCCAACTGGTGCCGCTGATGCAGCAGTATCTGGGCAACGGCCGGGCGGAACTGGGCTGGAAAAAGGCCCGCCTGTTCAGTGCCTTGGCGCCCGGCGAACGACTCGCAGTCGCGCCGTATCCCACCGAGGTGGAAGGCCCCATGGGACCGTTGACGGTGCACGCCGGGGTGTTTGCTCAGCAACAGCTGGATATCGGGGCGCGGTTTTTCCTGGCGCACCTTCCCAACAATCTGCCACCTGGTGCGACGGTGGCGGATCTTGGCTGTGGCAACGGAGTGATCGGGCTGGCGCTGCTGCAGGCATGCCCGGACAGCCATCTGGTGTTCTGTGATGAATCCTGGCTGGCACTGCAAAGTGCCCGTGACAACGTGGCGCGGTATTGCCCGGAGAGCGCCAGCGAGTTTTATCTCGGCGATGGTCTGGCGGGTCATGATGAGCGTTTCGATCTGATCCTGCTCAATCCGCCGTTCCATGACGGGCATGTGGTTGGCGATCACGTGGCGCGGCGCTTGTTCAGACAATCAAAGCAGGCATTGAACGCTGGCGGAGAACTACGAGTGATCGGCAACCGCCATCTGGGTTACCACAAATTGCTGGGCAAGCTGTTTGGCAAGGTCGAGGTACTGGGCAGCAACCAGAAATTTGTCGTCTGGCGTTGCATGTAGGGTGCACTGAGTCGATGTGCCGTTGTTGGGCTCGCTATAGGGCAATTTCTTCGAACGACGTCACTACCTTATGCCGGCTTTCTCCCTGGTTGCCTTCGCGATCCAGCCGGATAGTCTGAAATCCCGCTTCAGCGGCCGCATCCAGTTCTGCCTCAATATCCGACAGAAACAGCAATTGCTCCGCCGGCAAACCGATGGATTGCTGGATGGTGCGGTAACTGTCCGTTTCCTGTTTATGACCGGAGGTGGTATCGAAATAACCGGAGAACAGGCCTGTCAGATCTCCCGCATCGCTGTAGCTGAAGAACAGCTTCTGGGCCGCGATGGAGCCGGAGGAATACACATACAGGTCCAGCCCTTTTTCTTTCCAGGCTTGCAGGGCCGGGGCGGTATCGGGGTAGAGGTGGGCGGTGTAATCACCATTCTGGTAACCGGTCTTCCAGATCATCCCCTGCAGGGCTTTCAGCGGGGTGGCTTTGCGGTCGTCGGTGATCCATTGCTGAAAGAGGGCATTGGCAGAGGCCGGGCTGTCCAGACGCTGTCCGCTTTCCTGCTCAGCCGCTTGTACCTGAGCCTGTATCTCCGGTTGGTCCCAGTGTGTTTCCAGAAACGCGGGAAATTGTCTGGCGGCATAGGGGAACAGCACTTCCTTGACGAAGGAAATGCTGCTGGTGGTGCCTTCAATGTCGGTGACAACGGCTTTAATCATGGTCAACTTCACAATGCATAGTCTGTAACAGCCTTCCCTGGCGAAAACCCGGCGTTACCAGCGAGGTTAATGCCGCTGGCCGGGGAGCGATTCCTGTCGGGAGGAGGGCTCAGTTTTCCAGGCGGTTGAACCGCTGGGCGATATCGCTGCCGGTAAAGTTGGCCACCCAGCCGTCCGGATTATTGAACAGGCGAATGGCCACGAAGCGGGGATTGGGGCCCATGTCGAACCAGTGGGGGGTGTTGGCGGGCACGCTGATCAGGTCGCCCTTGGTGCACAGCACCTCGTAGACCTTGTCGCCGATGTGAAGGGTGAACAGGCCCTGGCCTTCCACGAAGAAGCGCACTTCGTCTTCACTGTGGCGGTGCTCTTCCAGAAACTTCTGCCGGAAAGCGGCTTTCTCCGGGTGATCCGGCACCATGCTGACCACGTCCACGGTCTGGTAGCCTTCCTCGGCGATCAGCCGGTCGATGTCCGCCTGGTAGGCGGCAATCACTTCGTCCTGCTGGGGATTATCGGACAGGGTCTGAGTGGCTTGCCACTGCTCATAGCGAATGCCTGCATCGGCCAGTGCCTTGGCCATGGCCGCCTTGTCAGTCAGATGCTGCTCAAGGGTATCCGGCTGGCTGTCGTGAAAGATTTTCAGTTCGCTCATGGTGCTCAAACTCCTTGCAAACGGCGGCGGTCCAGCTCTATGGCGAGCAGGGTCTCCAGCGCTTCAAGTTGACGGTAACAGGTGGGTAAATCGCTTGCCCAGGTGTACAGGCCGTGGCCGCGGATCAGATAGGCGTGGCTGATGCTGTTATCTGCCATGGCCGCATCCACTTGGTCGGCGAGGGCGGCGATGTCCTGAGTGTTATCGAACACCGGGATCACCAGCCGGCTGTCATGGGTGGTATAGCCTTCCAGAGCCTTGAGCAGCTCGTAGCCTTCCAGGGTGATGCTGTTGGCGGGCCAGTGCATGGTCAGCACGGTGCCGGCATGACTGTGGGTATGCAGGACCGCGCCCACGTTTTCATGGCGACGGTACAGCTGGGTATGGAGCAGGGTTTCCGCCGATGGCTTGCCGTCGCTGGCGGCCTGACCGTCCATGTTCACGGCCATGATATCGGTTTCCTGCAGCAGCCCCTTGTCCTTTCCGGAGCGGGTGATCGCCGCATGGGTGGCGTTCAGGCGCACGGAGTAGTTGCTGCTGGTGGCCGGCGACCAGCCATGTTGATAGATGCGCTGGCCGGTGGCCGCCAGGGCCCGGGCGGCTTCACGGTAATCGGCAGTGGAGTAGGGGCGATCGGTCATGCTGTTATCCACGAAGTGAGCTCAAGAGCCTGTTTGGAGTCTATACGCAACCGCGCCGGAGGCAATTTTTTCGCCAGGTCGTGATTGCGATTGTGTGGTGTAGTGACTCTACATGAACAAGGGCAATCGCGGGCTGGCGGGAAAAGGGTCCTGGCCCTTCGGGTTGCCGCTGAAAATGACGCCATGCTGTGTTGTGAACCTTGAACTTGATCCATCAGGTCCTGCGGTCCACGCCTTGCCTGGCGTCATTTTCAGCGGCAACGCGGTTGCGTATAGACTCCAAACAGGCTCTAAGTGTATCGGTGGTGGGGTTCCGGATCACGCCCCGTTCGGTGACGATGGCGGAGATCAATTCAGCCGGTGTCACATCAAAGGCCGGGTTGTAGACGGGGCAGTGGGCCGGGGCCAGGGTCTTGCCCTGAATGCTGCGCACTTCGCTGGCGTCACGCTCTTCGATAACGATATGGCTGCCGTCCGGCAGGTCTGCATCCAGGGTTGACAGTGGCGCCGCTACGATAAAGGGGATGCCGTGATGGCGGGCCAGCACGGCCAGGTTGTAGGTGCCGATCTTGTTGGCGGTATCGCCATTAGCGGTAATGCGGTCGGCACCCACTATCACCGCCTGAATCTTGCCCTGCTGCATGAGCTGGCCAGCGGCGCTATCTGCTACCAGAGTGACGGGAATGCCATCGTTGAGCAGTTCCCAGCTGGTTAGCCGGCTGCCTTGCAGCCAGGGCCGGGTTTCACCGGCGTAGACTTCCTGCAGGTTACCCCGGGACCAGGCTGTGCGGATAATACCGAGCGCAGTGCCGTGACCGCCGGTGGCCAGGGCGCCGGTGTTGCAGTGGGTGTAGACGCTGGCGTTGTCCGGCAGCAGGTCGGCCCCCAGCTCGCCCATGCGCTGGTTGGCGGCCAGATCTTCCTGGTGAATGGTTTGTGCATCGGTTTTGAGAGCGCTGATCAGCGCGTCCCCGGAAAGGTCGCCAGCGACTTTTTGCAGGCGCTCCAGGGCCCAGAACAGATTGACCGCCGTTGGCCGACTGGCCGCCAGGGTCGCAATCGCCGGGGCCAGTGCTACCGCTGTGGCGGTGTCACCCAGCCGGGCGGCTTCCAGGGCCAGGCCATAGGCGGCGGTAATGCCAATAGCGGGTGCGCCGCGTACCACCATGTCACGAATGGCCGAGGCGGCATCATCGCTGCCATGCACGGGAAGCCAGACGGTTTCCGCCGGCAGGCGTCGCTGATCAAGCAGCTCCAGATGATCCTCATGCCAACGGATGGCGGCGCTGTTAATGGCCATCGGTGATGTCCTCGTCATGTCCGTCAGGGTGTTTCAGGGGCGTTCTGTCGTATTTGCGGCGTATCCAGTTGGCGGCCCGGAAGACGCCAGGGCGGCGCATAATAGCGCGTTCCAACCGGTATTTCCCCGGAAACGTGCTCGCCATCAAAGCGATGAGGATGGTGAGCAGCCCTTGCCCGGGAAGTACCAGCATCAGGATGCCAGCCACCAGCAATTCGCCATTAGCGGTAATGCGGTCGGCACCCACTATCACCGCCTGAATCTTGCCCTGCTGCATGAGCTGGCCAGCGGCGCTATCTGCTACCAGAGTGACGGGAATGCCATCGTTGAGCAGTTCCCAGCTGGTTAGCCGGCTGCCTTGCAGCCAGGGCCGGGTTTCACCGGCGTAGACTTCCTGCAGGTTACCCCGGGACCAGGCTGTGCGGATAATACCGAGCGCAGTGCCGTGACCGCCGGTGGCCAGGGCGCCGGTGTTGCAGTGGGTGTAGACGCTGGCGTTGTCCGGCAGCAGGTCGGCCCCCAGCTCGCCCATGCGCTGGTTGGCGGCCAGATCTTCCTGGTGAATGGTTTGTGCATCGGTTTTGAGAGCGCTGATCAGCGCGTCCCCGGAAAGGTCGCCAGCGACTTTTTGCAGGCGCTCCAGGGCCCAGAACAGATTGACCGCCGTTGGCCGACTGGCCGCCAGGGTCGCAATCGCCGGGGCCAGTGCTACCGCTGTGGCGGTGTCACCCAGCCGGGCGGCTTCCAGGGCCAGGCCATAGGCGGCGGTAATGCCAATAGCGGGTGCGCCGCGTACCACCATGTCACGAATGGCCGAGGCGGCATCATCGCTGCCATGCACGGGAAGCCAGACGGTTTCCGCCGGCAGGCGTCGCTGATCAAGCAGCTCCAGATGATCCTCATGCCAACGGATGGCGGCGCTGTTAATGGCCATCGGTGATGTCCTCGTCATGTCCGTCAGGGTGTTTCAGGGGCGTTCTGTCGTATTTGCGGCGTATCCAGTTGGCGGCCCGGAAGACGCCAGGGCGGCGCATAATAGCGCGTTCCAACCGGTATTTCCCCGGAAACGTGCTCGCCATCAAAGCGATGAGGATGGTGAGCAGCCCTTGCCCGGGAAGTACCAGCATCAGGATGCCAGCCACCAGCAATAATACTGCCAGTACGTTGCGAATCAGCCAGAAACACCAGGCCAGCGGGCCACGATGGGCGTGGGGCAGATAGCTTTCGGTGAAATAATCCTCAGGCATACGCAGTAATAGCCAGGGAATGGCAACACAGGAGGCCAGGGCCATGACAATACCGGTTACCGTGAGTGCCGGCAGCCAGGGTTCCAGTTGCTGGGCCAGCGGCTCCAGCCAGGCGGGTAACTCTGCGTTCAATGGGCCTCCGGTTTGCGGTGCTGTGCAGAGAGTGTGTGCCGCGTACAATGCGGTTAAGCTCGGCGATTTTCAATCCCGAGTGCATCACTTTCGTGTTCATGGACAGCAAGGAGAATCCGTTATGATCCAGGCCGGACAACTCATACTGGCAGCGCTTATCGGCCTGTTGATTGGTGCAGTGCTGGGTCTGGTGCTATGGCGGATCTGGCTGGCCCGTCGCGAAGTGCGGGAAACGAGAGCCCAGCAGGTGCATATTCTCGACAGTCTTGAGGTGTTATGCCGTGCCGTTGACCAGAAACAGGTAGAGTTGAGTGAAGCTTCCATACGCATCAGTGCGCTGCTGGACTGTCTGCCTGAGAGTATCGAGCCGAAGGTGGATCTTGCTGCTATCCACCAATTTGCCGAGACCTGCCGACAGTTTGATCGTGGCGAGCAGCGGCAGGAACTGACACCCCGGGCGCGCTTCCAGCAGGATTCCCATCGCTGGCAACTGGAAGAGGATCAGGATGAAGTGGTTAACCAGGCGACCCGGCGCCTGGCGAAGGTGTTACCGACCTGGCGGATCGGGTTGGGAATCTAGAGTGCCTCAAGGGGTTGTCGCGAGATATCTGAACGAGGTCATTTCAATGCGCCCCCGCACAAACAAATTTTCCTGGTGGTCCATGCGGACCATAAAGTAATCCAGTTCCCGGGCTGCCCAGAAACGCGAGCGTTTGCTTCGTTCCGGGTAATCCCGCTCTACGCTGGTGGCATCCCATTCACCGGCGGGCGTCTCCAGGTTTTCCTCTCCCAGAGAACGGTACTGATAGTGTGCCATGCCATCGGGTTCAGCCACCGGATAGCTGAATGCCTCGTCTCCCCTGGCCATGTTGCAGCGGGCCATCATGGCCACGCTCAGCGCATCCAGGGCATCGTCTACTAGTGGATATATCGCTTTGCTTCCCTGGGCTTCGCGGTCTTGCCAATCAAACAGAATTTCGCCTTCCCGGCGCAGGCCGAAGCCGGCACTGGCATGGCGATAGTGGTGGGGCTGGGCGGTACAGTCATGCCAGCGGAAAGTGGCCACTTCCTCATGTTGAAACAGGCGATTTTCAATACGGAAATGGAGCTGGTAATCCTGATCTTCCTGCGTCAGGCGGATGGTGGCATTGAGACCAAGCGGGATGCCATTGACCACAACCCGGTATTCGGCCTCAGCAGGCTGGAGCGCTAAAGGGAAAGGCGGGAGTTGATCGGCAGATTCAGCAAACAGTGACTGGGACGCCAAAAACATCAGGCCCGTCAGCAGCCGTAAGGACCGAGTAATTACAGTATGATTCGCCACTTTCCCAGTGTCCGCCAGTTAAATGAGTATGGATGATAGCACGCTCCACATTGCCTTCGAGGCCTCACCATCCCTTCAGCAATCCATAGAGCGATTTATTGACGGCATGCTGGCTGCGCCCGGCCGTTGCCACCTGGAAGAACTGGATGCCCTGGTTGTGCCTTTTGTTGATGAAGTCCTGTCGGTGTTCTTCAAGGGACCGCTGGAAGCGGCCAAAGCAAAGGGGCCCTCGGCAAGGCTGATTCTGGGTGCCATGAGAGTGATTAACCGCTCGGCGGACAGTCTCATTGGCCGGTTGATGAAGAATACCACCGTAGACGAGCAGCTGGCACTGGCGCGGTATTTCTGCAATTTGCGCCGTTATCGAGGTGGCAAGCTGTATGTGGCCTACCCGTTGAGCCCGGCCATGGCCGAGAAGGCTAGTCTGGTGTTCCAGGCAAGTCTACTGGGCGAGGAAGACATGGCCGGGCTGCTTGATGTGCTTCAGGCCATCAACGATGGTGCGATTACGCATTTCATGGATAACTCGGTGGCTTGTCTGACACTGGGTCGAGTAAACCGTGCATTAGTCTCCGCTGCTCGTGTTACAATTTGTAAAGCAACGGCGTCCGCCACTCATAAGGGGTTGCCGGGCATGGAGGCCAGCGCCAGGAAGGCGGTGGTGCACTATTTTGATCAGATGCTGATACGGTTCGATGATGGATAGCAGGGAAAATCGCGGTGCCAACCGCCGCAAGTTGGCGCGAATCAATACCCAGATGCGGGTAGATATCTTTCGCCACCGTTTGATTGGGGGGTGGCGCTTTGTGACCCGTGCCAAGGCCATGGACTACAACCGTTTCGGGGTAGGTCTGACCTCGCCGGTAAGTTTGTCACGGGGGACGCGACTCAAGCTGGACCTGTACGCGCCAGGCATGATCCTGCGTCAAGTATCGGCGGAAGTGGTCAGTTGTCACCGGGCAGGGCAGGCCTATCGCATCGGGCTACGTACCTATTCCAACCTGCGTGAACTGGCTGGCGATGCCCGCCAACACCAGATTCGTTATCTGGCGGGTATGGAAGAGCAGCTTTTCCCTCACTAATGCTGTTTCCGGATACAAAAAAGCCGCCCGAGGGCGGCTTTTTTGATATCGGCGTACTTAGTTGCCGGAGGAGGGGGCTGCTGCTTTCTTCTTGGCAGGAGCCCGCTTGGTAGCGGCTTTTTTCTTGGTAGCTGCTTTCTTGGCGGGGGCCTTTTTGGCAGCGGCTTTCTTTGCAGGAGCCTTGCGAGTGGCAGCTTTCTTGGCAGCGGCCTTTTTCTTGGCGGGGGCTTTTTTGGCTGCTGCCTTCTTGGGTGCAACCTTGCGCTCAATTTCCTTGGCGCGTTTTTCCAAGTCTTTCTCGTATTGGCCGATAACCCGGGACAGGCTGTGAGCCTGCTTGGCGGTGGCCTTCAAGACCCGCACTTCGGTTTCCAGAATGCGCTTGCGACCTTCAGAGGCTTCAACCTGCTTGCGGGCATCTTCTGCCGCCTTGCGGGCACGCTCAATCTGTTTCTTGACGGTGGCGGTGGCACGGTCACGGTATTCCGCCTGCAGCTTTTCAACCTTGGCGAAGTACTCCCGCTGACGCTTCATTTCCTGGTTCAGGCGATCGCGCACCTTCTCCAGTTGTTTCTCAAGTTGACTGATCTGTTTCTCGCGTTCCTTGTCGAAGCGCTCAGCCAGCTTGCGAATCTGAGCCTGAAGTTCCTCGACAGTATCTTTCACCTTGCTAGCAGCCATGGATGACTCCCTTTCCCCTTCGGATTGTTCGTAGTGGCTTTGTGCCGGAGAGCAGCAATGCCCTGATTCAATGTTCAAGTGCAACGCAGTTGCTGTAGCAACTTTATGCCACATCCCAGCACTGAACAACCATTGATCAATTGAAAAGCAGGCCGAACGTTGGATGCTGGACCTAAGACACCGGGAAAGAGCTTGTGGCAAGCATCACTTCCCACAGAAAGACACCAACCGCAAAATGCTTGAACCTGGTATCAGTGTTGTGCTGTTGCGATTCGTGGATGCGCGCAGGATACTGGGCAAAATTCACCTTCACCCGGGACCTACCATGCCGGTTTCCTTTGATGGCAAGCTGGTTATCGCGATCAGCTCACGTGCCTTGTTCAACCTTGCAGACAGCCACAGGGTCTATCTGGAAGAGGGGCTGGAAGCCTTTCAGGATTACCAGACCCGCCACGAAGACGATGTGCTGGAGCCCGGTGATGCTTTCCCCCTGGTGCAGAAGCTGCTGGCTATTAATGAACTGAAGGAAGGCAAAGGCCGGGTGGAAGTGATTCTGCTGTCACGCAACAGTTCGGATACCGGCCTGCGGGTTTTTAACTCGATCGAGCATTACGGGCTGCCAATTACCCGTGCGGCCTTTGCCGGTGGGCAAAGCCCTCACCGCTATGTGTCTGCTTTTGGTGCCCACCTGTTTCTTTCCACTGACCCGGATGATGTGCAGCAGGTGCTGGAAGCCGGCTACGCGGCCGCCACCATTCTTTCCGGCGGCCAGTGCCAGCGTCCGGATGGCATTTTGCGGATCGCCTTTGATGGCGATGCAGTGCTGTTTTCCGATGAGTCAGAACAGATATTCCAGAGCGATGGCCTGGAGGCCTTTACCGAAAACGAGAAGCGCTCGGCCCGCCAGCCGCTGGATGGAGGACCTTTCAAGCCTTTCCTGGCGGCCTTGCATCAACTTCAGAACAGCTTTCCAGTGGAATCTTGCCCGATCCGAACCGCCCTGGTGACCGCTCGGGGCGCCCCTGCCCATGAGCGGGTGGTACGAACCCTTCGCGACTGGAATATCCGTCTGGATGAAAGTCTGTTTCTGGGAGGGCTGGCGAAAGGGGACTTTCTGCGGGCATTCGGTGCGGACGTGTTCTTCGATGATCAGCAGGGGCACTGTGAATCAGCTGCCCACCATGTGGCCGCCGGGCATGTTCCCCATGGCGTGGCGAATCGGCGCAAAAGCGGCGAGGGCTGAAGCCTCCGTGTAGCCTTCCGGTTTTTCGCCTTTCTGCAGGAGCCCATGCTTGCATGGTGAACAGCCGCCATTGCAAGCAGGTTCGCAATGCGAGCATAGCTCTTACATTCTTGATTATCTGGGATAGCTTGAGGCGATCTGTCCGGTCAGTGTTCAAAACACCGCATACTTGACCCCCAGCGCCAACAACACGGTTACCAACACCGGGTGCATGATGTGGTTGGGTATCCGTTGGCCCACATGGGTGCCAATGTAGATCGCAGGCAGCGAGCCCATCAACAGAGCAACCAGTAGCCCCGGATCTACATGCCCCAGGGCTAGGTGTCCAAGACCGGCGATCAGGGTGAGTGGCACAGCATGGGCCAGATCGGTGCCGACTATCCGAATTGGTGCCAGGGCAGGATAAAGAACCAGCAACACGGCAGTGCCGATAGCGCCGGCGCCTACCGAAGACAGAGTCACGAAGACCCCCAGTAGAATTCCCATTGCCACCGTCCAGGCGCCGGCCCGTTGCTGAGCGGATCCCAACACCCCTGTGGGGTGGTGGGCGCCCCAGCTTTGCAAACGGCGCTTGAACAAGAGCACCAGGGCGGTGACGATGAGTGTGATGCCCAGCGCCGTTGTCAGCAGAGGCGCATAGTCGTCAGCACTGGAAGCCAGCAACCAAAGAGTGGCAGTGACAAGCAGCGCAGCGGGGATGCTACCGGCGGCCATGCGCTTCATGATGGCCCAGTCCACATTGCCGCGACGGGCATGCATCACCATGCCGGAGGATTTGGTAATGGCGGCGTAAAGCAGGTCGGTACCGATGGCAACCTGGGGCGGGAACCCGAACAGCAGCAGGATCGGGGTCATCAGTGAGCCACCGCCGACCCCGGTGAGGCCAACCGCGAAACCGACCAGCGCACCGGCGCTTATATAGAGAAGCAGCTCCGGTTGCAGTATCGGCATACAAGTGGCTCCTGGCTTGGAGAAAAGCTTGACGGGACCACTATAAAGACGGTTATCTATGCTTTGAACGAATAATTATTCATATTTTTATAACCAGGTTGAGTTGGCGTTCCGATTTGCGAATAATGAAGAGTGCCTGACCTGGGTGCCGTGTTCCGATTGCGGAGGCAAGGATGAAACTGCAGCAATTACGCTACATTTGGGAAGTGGCCCGCCATGATCTGAATGTGTCTGCCACCGCCGCGGCCCTTTTTACTTCCCAGCCGGGGATCAGTAAGCAGATTCGCATGCTGGAGGATGAGCTTGGCGTTGAAGTCTTTGCCCGCAGTGGCAAACACCTGACCCATATCACTCCGGCAGGTCAGGCGATCCTGAAAATCGCTGGCGAAATTCTCCAGCAGACCGAATCGATTCGTCGGGTCTCCCAGGAATACCGGGATGAATCCCGCGGCGAACTCAGCATCGCCACCACCCACACCCAGGCTCGTTACGCCTTGCCACCGGTTATCCAGCAGTTCACCGGGCGATTCCCGGATGTGTCCCTGCACATGCATCAAGGGACACCCATGCAGATTTCCGAAATGGCCGCAAACGGTAGCGTGGATTTTGCCATTGCCACGGAAGCCCTGGATCTGTTTACCGATCTGGTGATGATGCCCTGCTATCGCTGGAATCGAACCGTGGTGGTGCCGCAGGGCCATCCGCTGACCAAAGTCACACCACTGACCCTGGAAGCCTTGGCAGAGTACCCCATTGTCACCTATGTATTCGGTTTTACCGGCCGCAGCAAGCTGGATGATGCCTTTGTCGACAAGGGGCTGGAACCGAAGGTGGTATTCACCGCCGCCGATGCGGATGTCATCAAGACTTATGTGCGGCTGGGTATGGGGGTGGGCATTATTGCCCACATGGCCGTTGACCCTGTCGAAGATAAGGGGTTGGTGGCCCTGGATGCCGGGCATCTGTTTGAATCCAGCACCACCCGTATCGGCTTTCGCAAGGGCACCTTCCTGCGCGGTTTCATGTATGACTTCCTGGAGGCGTTCGCCCCCCATCTGACCCGGGAGCGCGTGGATGCGGCCATCAAGGCCCCTAACCGGGAGGAGCGAGAGGCCTTGTTCGAGGGCATCGAGCTACCTATTCGCTAATATCCCTTGTGGGAAGCGATGCCAGCATCGCTTCCCACAAAATACCCTCTCGCACAATTGCATAAGCCCGAAATCCAGGCTCCCCGTTGCAAAGCCCCCAAGGCGCCGCTACATTGTGCGCGCCTTATTAACCCAAAGGGGAAAACCGTGGAATTGCTGTGCCTGGACCTGGAAGGGGTGTTGATCCCCGAAATCTGGATCAACTTTGCGGAAAAGACCGGTATTGACGAGCTTCGAGCCACCACCCGGGACATTCCTGATTATGGCGAGTTGATGCGGATGCGTCTGCGTCTGCTGGACGAGCACGGCTACGGCCTGCCGGACATCCAGGCTGTCATCGATACTCTGGAGCCTCTGGAGGGCGCCAAGGAATTCGTCGAGTGGGCCCGCGAGAACTTCCAGCTGATCATCCTTTCTGACACCTTCTACGAGTTCGCCAGGCCGCTAATGAAGAAGCTGGGTTGGCCGACCCTGTTTTGCCATCGTCTGGAAGTGGACGAGAACGGTCGCATCACTGACTACAAGCTGCGCCAGAAAGACCCCAAGCGGGCATCCATCAAGGCTTTTCATTCCCTGAATTACCACTGCATTGCGGCGGGTGATTCCTACAACGACACCACCATGCTGTCAGAAGCGGAACAGGGCATTCTGTTCCACGCCCCGGATAACGTGATTGCCGAATTCCCCCAATTCCCTGCTGTGCATAGCTACGACGATTTGAAAAAGGAAATCGTCAAAGCCAGCCCGCGAGATATCCCACTTTAATACAGTGTCCAGGCAACACGCTTCGTTTGATGGAACAACGCGAAGCGGGTTTGTTGCCCGCAGGAAATGAAAAGCCGCGCCCAGAATCTGGGCGCGGCTTTTTCGCAGTAGTGGGCTGCTTTTACTTGCTGTATGAAGCGTGCTGCCAGTTGTGTTGACTACAGAAACCGTTCCTCCAGTGCCCCCATCAACTTGGCGACCTTAAAGCAACTTTCCTCATACTCTTCTTCCGGTACGGAATCAAAGACGATACCGCCACCGCCATGGCAGTAGAGCCTGTCGCCCTCGGTTTGCAGGGTGCGAATAAGAATGTTGCTGTCTAGGTTCCCGAGGTTATCCATCCAGAAGAAGCTGCCACAATAGGCGCCACGGGGCGCCGGTTCCAGCTCGGCAATGATTTCCATGGCTCGTTTCTTCGGTGCGCCGGTGATGGAGCCACCCGGGAACGCACCGAGCAGGGCATCCAGCGGCGACAGATCCCGGCGCAGGGTGCCGGTCACAGTGCTCACCAGATGCTGCACATTACTGAACCGCCGTAACTCGAACAGCGGGTCGGCCTGGACGCTGCCAGGTTCACAGCAGACCCCCAGATCATTGCGCAGCAGATCCACAATCATCAGGTTCTCTGCGCGGTCCTTGGGATTGGAGAGCAGCTCGTCTCCGAAAGCCTGGTCTTGCTCAGCGGTCGCACCACGGGGGCGGGAGCCTTTGATTGGCTCGGTTACCACCTGCCGGTCCCGGATCGACAGAAAACGCTCCGGCGACACCCCGAATATCTGGCAGTCACCGGCATCAAAGTAGCAACTGTGCGGGGCAGGGTGGGCATCCTGTAATGCCAGCCAGGCCGTCAGCGGATCACCCTGAAAGTGAGCGCTGAAACGCTGGGCCAGGTTTACCTGGTAACAATCTCCGGCAGCCAGGTAGTCCTTGATTCGGCCCAGACTATGCAGATATTCCTCCTGACTTTGTTCTGCCCGAAACGCTCCGCCGAGAGTGAATTCCCCTGTCGGAACGGCGCTCTCTGTGCCCTGCGGGTATGAGCCGCGAACGGGTGAAGGTATCTCCTTATATAGGTGGATTACCGCAGGCATTACAGAATGGTTATGTATGCCTTCCCCTTTCACGGTGGAGGAACGATTAACCCCTCTCAGCCATGATCCGGCCTCATAAGGCAGCACCCCGGCCGCAAAGGTGTAGCCGCCAGCCAGGGCCTTTCCCGTTTCCGTTGCACAGCGCACAAGATCCGTGGCGTTGTGCGCGGATAGGGTCAGGTCGGGGCAGTTAAGCGCGACCAGGCCATTAGTGCTATTGAAAAGACAGCTTGGAGACATCATGGGCAACCAGATTCGGGAGGCGCTAGTCTACCTGTCATGTTGAAACCTGCTCAACTCTGTTACTGCGCGTAACAAATAAACTTTACGGGTCATGATGTTTACATCTGTGTTCGGTTGTTACGTGCGTGCAAGAAAAATGAAAATTCAAATAAAACAATGAGATAGGTCAAATGTAAGAGGGCTTCTACTTTTGTAACGGATGCATTTGTTTTTGTAACCATTGTGTTAACTTAGATGCGTGCCCCAACCAACGTGGCACCCAAACGATTACAACAAAACGTTGTGCACACGAGGAGATTACAATGGAATTCAAGAAACTTGCTCTGGCGGCCGCCGTTGCAGCCCTTCCGGCTACCGGTTTTTCCATGGAAGCCCTGGAAGACAGCGCCCTGTCTGGAGTGACCGGTCAGGATGGTATTTCCATCTCTCTGGCATCTAATGTTACTACTGGGCTGAAAATTCACGATAAAGATGGTTTCACCGGGAATGGTGTTGCTACTGCCGACTCTGGTGCCTTGGTAATCAGCGGTTTTGCCATCACTCGCGCTAACACCACTGACAGCATTGATATTGATATCGATACCAATGGTGGCACTTCGCCGACCCTGAACATTGGCGTGAGCCTGCCAACCGGCCTTACTGTTGCTCTGGGTTCTGTGGGTGTTGCGGATTCCGGTCGTACCGTTAGTGCTGCTGGCGTTGCTGGTGGCACTTGGTCTTCTACCGGCACTGTTGCAAGTGTTCTGAACCTTGGTTCCATGACCTTGGGTGCCACTACCCTGAATATCCAGCTGGGTAACGAACCGCAAGGCAATATGATTGCCCTGAATACCACCATTACCGGTGGCATCAGCCTGACTGGCTTCTCCGTGAGCGATGCAAACAGTGGTGGCAGCTTGATCACTGATCTGCAGGTTGTTGACAATGCTGGTACGGACCTGACGCTGAGTACCGGCATCAACATTGAGGCTGATGGCTTGCATATTGGTCTCGCTGGTTTGGGGGGGGCTACCGGCATGGACGTTCGTATGACTGACCTCAAGCTGGGTACTGCTGCTTCTGGCTCTATCGGTGATGTTGAACTGATCGGTCTTGATCTGACTGGCGACCTGGTAATTGCTGGCCACTAAAATTTACTGGTCATTTTGAAACAAGAAAACCCGGCCAAGGCCGGGTTTTCTTGTTCTAAGACATCGGTTTTTTTGGCAGAATTCGTATTGTTGAATGTCTATTCCAATCTTGCTTTTCAGGTGAATCTTGAGCATTGACACTATAACTAAAAAAGCCCTGCATGCCATGCAGGCTGGCAATTACCGTAAAGCAATGAAGTGGGTTGTTGAGGCCCAAAAAATAGCGAATCCATTGCCGGTGGCACTTTATGAAGTGTCTGCGCAGGCTAGTTTGGCTCTCGGGGATCTGAGCACGGCAACGAACAGCATCAAAGGCGCAATTAATGTCGGCGGGGCAACGCTGCAACGGGTCATGTTCTATGGCGATTTACTGTTGCGTTCGGGGCAACTACAAGTTGCCGCCGATGTGTTTCAGCAAGTTATCCGGGAGCAAGATGCGTACCCATTGGCCTGGAAAGGGCTTGCTCATTGCCTTTTTCAAGCTGGAGATTGGGGGCGTGCACAGGCGGCCTATGCAGCAGTGTTGGAGAGGGACCCAAAGGATATTGAGGCCAAGACTTACATTGCGAATTGTATTCTGAAAACCGATGCGGCTGCCAAGGCTGGCGTATTACTTGAAGAGGTCATTAGGGATAACCCCGATTATCCTCAGGCAGGGGTCTGGTATGGTGAGGCTCTGCGTCGTAGTGGCAGAGTTGAAGACGCCATTCCTTTATTTCAGAAATGGAGCTCCAATGAGGAGGTAGGCGAGTTAGCCAAACGTTTATTGTTAGCCTCCTGGATATCGATTGAAGATTACAGTGAAGTGGAGAGTGTCCTTGAGCCTTTGCTGGAACGTTACCCTCATGACCCGGAGCTGCTGACGCTGCATGCCCGTTGGTTGGCCGTGGAGGGGCGTCGTGAAGAGGCTATTGGCACGCTTAAAAGCGTTCTGGAAAAAGAGCCAAATTATTTCACTGCATGGTCGCCTTTGCTTGATGCAATCAAAGAGCCGCTTGATTCTGCATTTGAAAAACGGCTGTTTTCCGCTTGTGATAAAGCCGAAAAAACAGCGGATAAGCGTGATGCTGCGGGAATGTATTTTGCGGTCGCTCGTCAATATCAATTGGCAGGGGAGCTGCAAAAAGAAATGCTTGCGCTGGAGAAGGGCAACGCGACTATGGCGGAATTAGCTCCAATGGATTCCAGTCGCCATGCGGCCAATGTAAAGCGAGTCAGGGAAGCCTACCCTGCTAAAAAGATAGAAGCGGTTGGCGTTGCAAATAATGATGACTTTTCAGGATTCTCTCCCGTTTTTATTCTTTCTCTGCCTCGTTCTGGGAGTACTTTGCTGGAGCAGGCTCTTTCTCGCCACCCGATGGCTGCCGGTGCAGGGGAGGCGAACTTCGCCAGCGATGCCTGGAGGCAGTTGACCGGAAGCTGGAGCCTGACAGATTACCCGGAGAATCATGAGTCGATCTCGACTGAACAATTGAAGAAATTCAGGGAGGCCTATCTGCAAGCGGTATCTCGCTCCGGGATAGCTCCAAATAAAGTGATGATCCATAAAGGGATTAACAATCACAAAATTGCTGGGTTGCTGGCTGCTGCTTTTCCCAAAGCCAGGTTTATTGAGTTAAATCGTGCGCCGCTTGATGTGGCTTATGGCTGTTATAAGCAAAATTTTGAGTTTCAGCACTTTAGCTTTACGGTTGATGGAATAGCATCCGAAATTTCATTGTATCGCGATGATATGAGCTGGTGGCATCAGGTGCTTTCCGGCAGGCTTAATGTGACAACGTATGAAACGTTGGTTGAGAATTTTGAAGAGGAGTTGCGGCGATTGCTGGCATGGCTTGAGCTACCTTGGGATGATGCCTGTCTTGACTTCGGTAGGGTCAGCAGAGTGGGTACTGCCAGTATGAATCAGGTCAGAGAAGGGGTTTTTACAACCGCAGTTGGGAAGTACGATAAATACGGCGAGTTGTTCAATCCATTTGTGAAAGCCCTGGAGCAGAGGGGTGTGAATGTACGGTCTGTCCCTTGAATCGGGGCTGTGTCCCTGATTCTGATTAGGGTTTGTCGATGGGAATGCCATATTTCTGTCGATCTCGGTGTCACCTGTCAGAATAGGTGGTTGCCTGCCTAATGGGACATGGTTAACATGACTGGCCATGTTTGAAACAAACAATAACAATAACGGCGGATAACTTGCCATGCTGACGTCCATGCTGGGTGTAGCGCTGATCTACTTTGCTGCCAACGAATCCGTAGTGATCGAGCCCCCTGAAAAAGGGGTGGTCTATTACGAGCATCCCACTGGTGATGGGCCGCTGCGTGAGCGTGGCCTGCCTGTTAAGCCTGTTTCTGAATTCCGTTATCACAATGTCACCCGCCAGGCGTATGACTATTCCTGTGGCTCCGCTGCCTTAACCACCGTACTGAATCAGTATCTTGGACGCCAGTTCCAGGAGCGTCAGATTATGGAGGGCCTTCTGCGTTTTGGTGAAACCGAGAAGATTGTGGAGCGACGAGGCTTTTCACTGCTTGATATGAAACGATTGGCCACCGCCTTGGGGCATCCAAGCGGCGGGTTTCGGGCGGAGATGAAAGACATCAAGAGCTTGGACCACCCTGCAATCGTGCCTATCGCTTATGGTGGTTTCAAGCATTTCGTGGTGCTCAAGAAGTATCAGGATGGGCACATTTATGTGGCTGACCCGGCCTTGGGGAATATCAGTTTCACGGAATCCAAATTCCTGGAAATCTGGGATCAGAATGTACTTTTTATCGTATTTCCCAACGGTTTTGAGCCCCAGGATGGCCTGGAATTGACAGATTATGATCTTCGTCTTCTGGATGAGCGAACCATTAACAGGCTGGCTTTCCAGCAGTTTCCCGTATTTACCAATACCATTGAAAACTGGGCGGATAAGGCCAGTACGCTTCGCCGGGTGCTGATTGAGGAAGAAGATGGCACAGAGCGTGTGATCAATGTGCCGACCCGTACCTATTTCAGAAAATAAGAGCCTGCAGTGGCAAATAACAAACAGAATAAAGGAAGGCTTTGCATGAACATGAAGTCTGGAAAGATTGCAGCGATCGCTGCACTCCTGCTTGCCCAGCCCTTTGCCTGGGCGGCCGATAGCGTAGAAGAAGCACGCGATGCCCTGCAGACCAAGGAAGATGACGTTACCGAGGAAAAAAACCTGGAAGAGGTATTCCAGGCCGCCGAAAAGCAATATTCGTTGCTGCCTAGCGGGCAGATGTCGCTAAATTTCGCCGCAAACTATAGTTACTACCGCGATGACCGTATCGATATTGCCCTGGATGAAGATAGTGGTAGCATCAGTCGATTCCGTATTGAGCAGGATGCTCAGCATTCTTTTGGCTCATCTTTGTCGTTTGATTACGGTATTTGGAACAACCTGACCTTCAATACGCGTCTGCCTGTCTCTTATAAATACGATACTGAAAAGGATGTGTCCCAAGCGGCATTGGGGGATGTGTCCTTTGGCCTGCGTTATCAGCCTTTCCCGGTGCGCCCCGGTGCAATGAATACCACGCTTTACACCACGCTTAGCACGCCAACAGGTGACAGCCCCTATGACATTAATGTCAATAGCGAGGTGTCCAGTGGTTCAGGGTTTTACTCCCTCGGCGGTGGCGTCAGCATGAGCAAGGTTGTCGATCCTGTTGTCCTCTATGGTTCCCTAGGCTATTCCATGGCCTTTGATGTGACCGGACTCAATCAGCGCCGTGGCTCGGCGATTCTGGAAGAAGTGAACCCCGGCGATAGCATCAACTTTTCCATGGGCCTGGCCTATTCCTTGTCTTATGAAGTTTCAATCAGCGCTAGCTACCAGCAGTCTTATAACTTCGATACGGAGTTTCAGTTTAGTGACGGCCGGGTAGCCAGTTCTGAGGATTCCACATCCAGCGTTGTTAACACTTCCGTCGGACTGCGTTCTTCCAAGAATCGTATTATTAACCTGAGTTTCGGCTTCGGTCTGACTGAAGACTCTCCCGACGTGCTGCTTGGGCTGTCCATGCCGATTGATTTCAGTGGCCTGAAACCCGGTGCCTAAGCCGATTTTAGCAGTTGTGAGAGGCATGCCATGAAGAATAATAACAAGGCTTTGGGCTGGATCCCGGCAGTTTTGCTGGGTTGTCTGTTTGCCACGAGTGCCCCGGCACAGTTAGCTAATAATCTGGCAATTGATGTGCGTGCCATGAGCATGGGTCATGCGGTGACAGCGGATCCGCCTGGCATTATGGCAATTCATTTCAATCCCGCCGGATTGGCCAAGCTAGATGGTCGCAGGATGGATCTGCAGTTTCTCGGTGCTGATTTCAGTCTTGAGTCGGAGTTTTCTGCGCCTCCGGGGTATAACGTTTTCGGCTTTTCGGATGATCCCGTTGTCTGTAACGATGCTCCCAATGATGGTGTGGATTTCTGTCGGGATTTCAAAACAGCGACCAGTACGATTGAGGGTATTTCCCTCTATGTTCCTTTTATCAATGACACGGTAGATCTGCCACCCGGGCCTCTTATCGCAGGTCCACTGCCAGCCTTTTCAATCCGTCCTGCTGGCTCCAAATTCACTTTTGGTACGGCTACCTATTTGCCTATGGCTGCCGGTTTTTATCGGGATGAAGATGACGTAGGTAACTTCATGGGTGAGCGCGTAGCGTTGGAGCGAATTACTTATCTTTCCCCTTCAGTGGGCTACCGGGTAAATGATGAGCTATCGATCGGTGCCTCCATCGGCATGAGCTTCCAGGCAGTGGCCCTGGAACAGGATTTTCGTGCCCCCAATGAGCTGCTGGGGTTTGCGCGGGTGCTGGATGAAAGTATTTGTGCGCCTTTCAAAGGTGAATCCAATATTGCTCTGGATCTGATTCTTTTTGGTGTCTGTCGCCCGGAGGAGGGCTTGGGTCCATTCAAGAACTTGGCATCACTGGATGTGGCCATGGATCAGCGTTTTAGTCCTTCTTACAATCTTGGGGTGCTATGGGAGCCCCATGAACGTTTTGCATGGGGGGCCGTGTGGCGCTCTCCGGCCAAGACCCATATGCGGGGGGACTACAAAATAAGTTATAGCAATGCGACCCAGGAAACGATCAACGGCATTGGTGGCTCACCAACCGGTGCGATTGCCCTGGCTGTCTTGGGTATACCCTCCAGAATCGGGGCAGAAGAGGTGGGCCGCGTGAGTATGGATCTGACCATGCCCGCGACTTTCCAGACTGGTATCAAAGTGCGGCCCACGGAAAGATTGCAATTCAATGTGGATGCAGTCTGGGCCGATTACAAGGAGTGGGATTCCTTCGACTTTACCTTTGATCGCAGTTCTGCGGTACTCAGTCTGGCGCGCCTGTTTTCGCCGGGTTCCACCTCGACACGGTTAAGCTACCCACTGAATTTTCAGTCCACCTGGAATCTGGCATTTGGCGCTTCCTATGACCTGACTGGGCGTATCCAGCTTCGAGCCGGCTACGAGCCGCGAGCATCAGCGATTCCGGAAGACCGCCGCAGCCCGATGGTGCCGATCAATGAGGCGAAGTATTACAGTCTTGGTCTTGGCTATAAATGGGACAAGGAGACCGATATCGACCTGGGCATCGCCCAGCTGCGCAGCAAGGATGAAATTCCTGCCAACACCAGCTGTGCCGCTAACTGCACGGGTATCGACAATGTGGTGTATAACCCCTATGCCGGTCTGGATATCAAGACCGAAGCGACGGTAACGATTCTGGGGCTGGCATTCAGAACTCGCTTCTAATGCCTTCCTGGCCATGTAGGAGCTTGCTTGCAAGCGAACCAGGCCCAAACGCATAGCGAGAATTCGCCTGCAAGCAGGCTCCTACAGGAAAATGATGGGAATAGTGGTTACGGGGAACGCAAAGACAATGCAGGCCAATCGCATGAAGCAACTGCTGCATAAAAATGCATTGTTGGTATTGATTCCCTTCTTTCTGGCCGCCTGCCAAGGTCGGCCGGGGCAGGGTGAACTGTATGTCTATACGGATGCTCAGGGCAATCTGGTCAGTATAGAGAGACCTGCTGAGAAAAAAACGGCTGAACCGGGTCGCAAGGCTGAAAATCTGTCGCGGAATGAGTCATTAGAGGGTTATCGCCCCAGCGAAGAGATAGATCAGGAACTGGAAGCCAAAGAGCGGGACCGCTTTATCACTTATGTGGACGAGAGTGGTCAACTGGTCAGTCGCCCATTGGATATGGTGGCCGAGAAAGACGCTCAGAGCAGCGCTGAACCGGATTATGCTGAGATATCCGGCGGCGAGTTCCTGGAAACCTACCGGACAATACGGCAGGATTGCTGCCTGCATTTGCTGGAGGAAGCTGTCGAGCTTGCCCGGGGGGCGGAGATGCTGATCACCTTTGACCAGGGTAGCCCGGTCATGCTTGGTGACGAGCCGCTCAAGGCAATGGCGCTGAAACTGGCGAAAGATGTAAGTACCCTTGACCTGAAGGCTTTTATTCGCAAGCAGAACTATGTGGCGGCACAGCTATTGTGGCTGGATGAAGAAGGGCGACCGGTCCTGCTGATTGACCAGCCGTTCAGCCGAAAGTATCCGGAAACCTGGTACCGCTACGGCTACCTGCAGGGAACTCTGCCGCGTGAACCTGGTCAACGTCACTTGGTGGTTTTCCTGCCTTACCTACAAGAACAGCCGAGCACCGATGGGCTGCAGGCAGTATTGAAAGGCGAATTGCTGCTGTCCGCCCAATGAATTCAGCCGGGTAGAGCCCGGCTTGCGATTATAGGTAACGAATTATGCGACACCTTACATTAATGGCTTTTGCCGCCCTGGCGCTGGCTGGCTGTAATGGCGGCGAAGACTTTTCTGATGCTACGGTTCCCGGTTGCCCGCTAGGTGCGAATTGCGACCTGAACCCCCGAGGTGAGGTCCTGGTCGAGTTGCAGGGTCCCCGGGTTGCCAATCTGGGCTACAGCTGTGGCAATTCTACCGGCTACACCCGGGCAGAAGAGGTGACGCTTGGTAATGTTGTTGTTCCTCCGTTTCATGCGCTGTGTCCGGCAAATTCCGGCAGTATCGAATTTTATATTGGCAGTGGGCTTTTTGAAGGTAACAACGCCAGCCTTGGCCGTTACCTTCTGCCCCAGCAGCTTCGTAAGGGCACCTACCAAGTCACTTTGGCCGATTTGAGTCTCGCTAACACGATAACATCCCCTCGTCGTGTGGCGCTCAAAGCAGACAGTATGGATGCGACCAGCTCTGTGCTTAACAGGTCTGCTCTGTTGCATGCGTTGAATGAAATGGGGAACGATCCTGACCAGGCAATTATCATTCCTGGTAATCCGGCAGAAAAGGCGGATGCAGGTGATCCAAATACCATTCTTGATGCTCAACCGGATCTTGCTCCGGATAGTGGCTTTGCAGGAACCGATTACGAGGCTTTCAAGGCCGCATGGCAGGGATTCATTGATCGTGTGAATACAGAGAGCCCAACTGACGGGTTTGATACTGATACGACAAATTATCAGACGCGCTTGGAGCTTGGTAATGATCGCTCACGAGCGGGCCTCTATGCGTTTGAAATAGCAGGTGAATGCATCATTCTAGAGGGGTGTGAGTTCGGTGGAGAAGCGGGCTCCACGGTGTCTTTTACTCTCAACGCCTTGGTTCTCCCTGATGGTGGCATTCTGGGTGGCGGCACCGGAGTCAGGGCATCTAATGATCAGAATCAGATACTGGATTACCTGGGTTTTGATTCAAATGCAGGGCTTTCTGATCTGCTTGAGCTTCAGAATCAACAGGATGAAAGCTTGGCCGTAGATCTTCTAAGTCGTGATATCGGCGATGCCCCGGCGGACAATACACAAGGGAAAATTAGCGGCCGGTTTCTTGGCTCCAGCCTTTACGCCGGGGTGGAAATTGATGGGAGAAGTGACTTCAAGCTGGATTTCCCCGGCAGCGCAACAGCGCTCGACCCGAATGATAAGGGGGAAATCAATGGTAAGTTATTGAATGAGGCCCTGGATCCCGAATCCCCGCTACCTTTCCGGGCCACGAAAACGGGCTTTGTTCAGGCGCTCCCTGATAGTGCTATTGTTTCGGACCTGGCAGGCACCTATACCATTCGGTTAATGCGCGCTTGTGTGGATGATGATCTTGGCAATGATGATGCTAATTGCTCTGATATTGTTGATCCCACTCCGGACACCCCCGATGTGAATGAAGAGATCAGCGATTCAGGGGGAAATTACCCTCAAATAATCGGTGGTGAAATTATCACCAGAGAGCGTTTTCGTCTGGATGAAAATAGTGTTGATGAATTCTGCCTGGTGATCTCCAGCGAAGGCCAGGTATCAACAGGGGTCGCCGGCGCTTGTGATACGACTTATACCGTCGGTTTTGTCACCCGGACTTTCAGTGACCCCAAAAGTGCGAATGTATCGCTGCGGCTTGCCCCGGGCCTGGATGTGGCTGCCGATATTCCCCACTTCAATGCAACGATAGAGGGGCGGATTGACTTGGCGGCAGGAGGTTGTGCTCCCATGTATCGTCTCTCCGATGAGAACTTCGAAATCGGCTTGCGTGCCCGTTGGGTTGAGGATTCCTATTTGCCACGGCTTCTTCTGGCGGAGCTCGGCGAAGATCGCACGGCCGCAGAAGATCGCCGTGTGGCGTCTCTGGTGAGTGGGGCGGTGCAGTTCTTTGAGGGCGCACCGGGTGATTCCTGTGACCCCATGGCACCAGCTCCCTGAGTCAAGTTGTCAACAATGCCCCTTGAAACATCCTGTTTAGGGGCGTAAAGTCCAGCCCGGTTGTTCAGATTGTCAACAATCGGGCTGTTTTATGTCTGTTGCTTCCCCGGGCTCCTTGCCTGAAAACACACGCACACTGGCAGATCGGGTTTTCGCCCGGCTTCAGGACGATATTGTGCGCGGGGAGATCCTGCCCGGTTCCAAGGTCAGCGAAACCGAGCTGGCTAGCCGCTACGGCGTCAGCCGTGGCCCCCTTCGTGAAGCTATCCGCCGTCTGGAATCCCGCAAGCTGCTTGAGAGAGTGGTACATGTGGGTACCCGGGTGGCCTCCCTTAGCGTCAACGATCTGATTGAAATCTACCATGTACGCGAAGCCCTGGAAGGCATGGCCGCCAGGCTTGCCGCCGAGCATATGACTGCCGAGGAAGTGCGCGGCCTTTATGATGTGCTGGCCCAGCATGAGCAGCAGCAGGACCTTCGCGAAGATGTGGCTTATTTTCAGCGCGAAGGGGATCTGGATTTTCACTATCGCATTATCCAGGGCAGCCACAATGCCACGCTCAGCCAGTTGCTGATCGGGGAGCTCTACCACCTGGTGCGTATGTACCGCTATCAGTTCAGCACCGTGGCCAACCGACCCCAGAAAGCTCTCAATGAACACCGCCGAATCGTAGAAGCCATCGAAGCCCGGGATGCCGAGATGGCCGAGCTGTTAATGCGTCGCCATATCAGCAGTGCGCGCAAAAATATCGAAAACCAGTACACCACACCGGCTAATACCCCGTAGGAGCCATGCTCGCATGGCGAACATAGTTCGCTTGGAAACAAGCTCCCAGGGCTCATAACGAGGAGATTTACCATGAGCAAACTCACCGCCGGCGGTCGTTTCCGCAAGGCACTGGCCGAAGAAAAACCGTTGCAAGTGATGGGCACCATCAACGCCTATGCGGCAATGATGGCAGAACAGACCGGCTACCGGGCTATCTACCTGTCAGGCGGTGGTGTGGCAAATGCCAGCTACGGCTTGCCGGACCTGGGCATGACCAGCATGAATGATGTGCTGGAAGACGTGCGTCGAATCTCCAGCGCCGTGGAAACCCCGTTGCTGGTGGATATCGATACCGGCTGGGGTGGGGCGTTCAATATCTCCCGTACCGTGAAAGAAATGATCAAGGCCGGTGCCGGCGCGGTGCACCTGGAAGACCAGGTTGCCCAGAAGCGCTGCGGCCACCGCCCGAACAAGGAAATTGTCTCTCAGGAAGAAATGGTCGACCGGGTCAAGGCCGCCGTTGACGGCAAGACCGATGATGATTTTTTCATCATCGCCCGTACTGACGCGTTCCAGAAGGATGGCCTGGAAGCGGCCATCGAGCGCTCCAGAGCCTGCATCGAGGCCGGTGCCGATGGCATCTTCGCCGAAGCAGTACACACGCTGGAAGATTACAAGGCCTTCAAGGAAGGTCTGGGCGACGTTCCCTTGCTGGCGAATATCACCGAATTCGGCGCTACGCCGCTGTTTACCCGCGAGGAGCTGGCTGAGGCTGGCGCGGACATGATTCTGTATCCACTGAGTGCTTTCCGTGCCATGAATCAGGCAGCACTGAAGGTGTACCAGAGTATCCGCGAGCAGGGCCACCAGAAGGACGTGGTAGACATCATGCAGACACGTATGGAACTGTACGATTTCCTGAATTACCACGATTACGAGCAGAAGCTCGACGCGCTCTTTGCCAAGGGCAAGGGCTGATTTCGCTGCCACCTAAACCGTAGGAGCTTGCCTGCAAGCGATCCATATTCTGGTGAAGGATGGGAAATCGCCTGCAGCCAGGCTTCTATGGGATAAACAAACAGATTCATAAGGAGATAAACAATGGCAGAAGGCAAAAAAGTAGGCGGCGCAGGTCTGCGTGGCCAGGTAGCAGGCAAAACCGCTCTCTCCACCGTTGGCAAGAGCGGCTCCGGCCTGACCTACCGTGGTTATGATGTGAAAGATCTGGCCGAGAACTGTGAGTTCGAGGAAGTGGCACACCTGATCCTGAAAGGCGAATTGCCCACCCAGGACCAACTGGCTACCTACAAGGCCAAGCTGAAAAGCCTGCGCGGCCTGCCCGATGCGCTGAAAACCGTCCTCGAGCAGATTCCCAAGGACGCCCATCCCATGGACGTGATGCGTACCGGCTGCTCCATGCTGGGCAACCTGGAAACGGAAACCGATTTCAGCCAACAGGAAGATGCCACCGATCGTCTGCTGGCCGCTTTCCCCGGAATCATCTGTTACTGGTACCGCTTTAGTCACGATGGCGTGAAGATCGATCCGGAAACCGATGACGACTCCATCGGCGCTCACTTCCTGCACCTGCTGCGTGGCGAAAAGCCCAACGAGCTGCACGAGCGGGTGATGAACGTGTCCCTGATCCTCTATGCAGAGCACGAGTTCAACGCCTCCACCTTTACCGCCCGTGTTTGTGCCTCCACCCTGAGTGATCTGCACAGCTGCATCACCGGTGCCATTGGCTCTCTGCGTGGTCCGCTGCATGGCGGCGCCAACGAAGCGGCCATGGACATGATCGAGAAATTCTCTGATCCGGATAACGCCGAAAAAGAAATGCTGGGCATGCTGGAGCGCAAGGAAAAGATCATGGGCTTCGGCCACGCGATCTACACCGAATCTGATCCGCGCAACGCCATCATCAAGCACTGGTCCGAAAAGCTGGCCAATGATGTGGGCGATACTGTGCTGTACCCGGTATCCGTGCGTTGTGAAGAAGTCATGTGGCGCGAAAAGAAGTTGTTCTGTAACGCCGATTTCTTCCATGCGTCTGCGTACCACTTCATGGGCATTCCCACCAAGCTGTTCACACCGATCTTCGTGATGAGCCGCCTGACTGGCTGGGCCGCCCACGTGTTCGAGCAGCGTGCCGATAACCGCATCATCCGTCCGAGTGCCGAGTACACCGGTCCGGAACTGCGCAAGGTAACGCCAATCGCCGAGCGTGGCTAAAGGCTTCGTCATGCGAGCATGACTTCCCACAGACGACTACGCCTGTGGGAAGCGATGCTCGCATCGCGAAAGCGCACTCCTTAAACCCAGGATTCCCCCTGAACAAGAGTCCCAGGCTATGAACACCGAATACCGCAAACCCCTTCCCGGCACCGAGCTGGAGTATTTCGACACCCGTGCGGCCGTCGATGCGATCCAGCCTGGGGCCTATGACAAACTGCCGTACACCTCACGTATTCTTGCCGAGCAGCTGGTACGCCGCTGCGCGCCGGAAGCGCTGACTGATTCGCTCAAGCAGCTGATTGAGCGCAAGCGTGATCTGGATTTCCCCTGGTATCCGGCCCGGGTGGTCTGCCATGACATCCTTGGCCAGACCGCACTGGTGGACCTGGCCGGGCTGCGGGATACCATTGCCGAGCAGGGTGGTGACCCCTCTAAAGTCAACCCGGTGGTGCCCACCCAGCTGATCGTGGATCACTCCCTGGCCGTTGAGCACCCGGGCTTTGAAGAGAACGCCTTCGAGAAAAACCGGGCGGTGGAAGAGCGCCGCAACGAAGACCGTTTCCACTTCATCAACTGGACCAAGACCGCCTTTGATAACGTGGATGTGATCCCGCCGGGCAACGGCATCATGCACCAGATCAATCTGGAGAAGATGTCTCCTGTGGTACAGGTCCGTGATGGTGTCGCCTATCCGGATACCTGTGTCGGCACCGACAGTCACACCCCCATGGTGGATGCGCTCGGCGTGATCTCCGTGGGCGTGGGCGGCCTGGAAGCCGAGAACGTGATGCTGGGCAACCCGTCCATGATGCGTCTGCCCGACATTGTCGGCGTGGAGCTCACCGGCAAACTGCGTCCCGGCATTAATGGTACTGACCTGGTACTGGCGATCACTGAATTCCTGCGTCGCGAGCGTGTCGTTGGTGCCTACCTGGAATTCTTTGGTGAAGGCGCCGACAGCCTGTCCGTGGGCGACCGCGCCACCATTGCCAATATGACGCCCGAGTATGGCGCCACCGCGGGCATGTTCTTCATCGACGACAACACCCTGGAATACCTGAAGCTAACCGGCCGCGAAGACAAGCAGGTGGCGCTGGTGGAAAACCTACGCCAAGTACTGGGAAGGCACCATGGCTGAGGCCCGTGCACCTGTGTCGCCGTCCAATGCGATCCTGCTGGACAGTGCCGCTGGTGCCTATCTGGACAAGATGGGCTTGCCGGAGGAGGACTTTAACTCCTACGCGACGCACCGTGGTGATCACCTGACCGCCCAGCGCGCCACCCTGGCCAACCCGAAACTGTTCAACGAAATGGTCAAGGACGAGCAGGGCAACGTGATCCAGGGTTCCCTGGCCCGGGTTGAGCCGGAAGGCGAAGTGAAGCGTATGTGGGAAGCCATCGAAACCTACATGGACCGCAAGCAGCCGCTGATCATCATCGCCGGCGCTGACTACGGCCAGGGCTCGTCCCGTGACTGGGCGGCCAAAGGCGTGGCACTGGCAGGGGTTGAAGCCATTGTTGCCGAAGGTTTCGAGCGCATCCACCGTACCAACCTCATCGGTATGGGCGTCATGCCTCTGCAGTTTGAGGAAGGCACCACCCGCAAGACGCTGGGCCTGGATGGCACCGAGATCTTCGACGTGGAAGGTGAGCGCGCGCCCGGATCCACCATGACCCTGGTCATCCACCGTCAGAATGGCGATGTGGAACGCGTCCCGGTTAAGTGTCGCCTTGATACCGCCGAGGAAGTCTCCGTGTATTCCGCCGGTGGCATCCTGCAGAAGTTCGCCAAGGATTTCATGGCGGAAGCGAGCTAAAACCGCCCCCTCTCCCCCGGCCCCTCCCCCGCGAGGGGGGAGGGGAGCTTTCTTTCCCGAAGTTTGGGATAAACTGCTAGCGTTGCAGTTACCCCAAAGCCTATCTAAAAGGTCCCCTCTCCCCTTGCGGGAACGGAGCTTGCGGAGTAACGCACGCAGTGCGGCCCGTAGGGCGAGCGAAGCGAGTAAGGGACAGGGAGAGGGGGGCGCTACAAAGCACAAAACGAAAGGAGGCCGGTAATGGACTACCGCCACCATTTCGCAAAGGACTTGCGAACCAACATGACAGACGCTGAGCGACTGTTATGGAAACACCTGAGGGCCCACCGGCTGAGCGGCCAGAAATTCCGCCGGCAACAACCGTTAGGGCCTTATATAGCAGATTTCGTGCACTTCAATTCACGGCTGATCGTTGAAGCAGATGGCGGTCAGCACAATGAAAGTGAAACCGACAAACAGCGTGATGCCTGGTTGAAAGAACAAGGTTTTCAGGTGTTGCGTTTCTGGAACAACGAGATTTTGCAGAATACGGAAGCGGTACTGGAGGTGATTTTCAGTGCCCTTGATCCCTCTCTGACAAAGGGAGAGGGGCTGAATAGATAGGCAGGGTAGCAACTGCGAGGTCCGCAGGTCACCCCAAACTCCGGAAAAGAAAGCGCCCCTCTCGCCTTGCGGGAGAGGGGGCGGGGGGAGAGGGGTACGCTACGAAGCACAAAGCCAACAGAACAGGAAAGCCCCATGCCCCATGCACCCCAAATAAAAGTCCCCGCCACCTACATGCGCGGCGGCACCAGCAAAGGCGTTTTCTTCAGCCTCACCGATCTGCCGGAAGTGGCCCAGGTGCCCGGCGAGGCCCGTGACAAACTGCTGCTGCGCGTCATCGGCAGCCCGGACCCCTACGGCAAGCACACCGACGGTATGGGCGGCGCCACCTCCAGCACCAGCAAGACGGTGATTCTGTCCAAAAGTGACAGCGCCGATCACGACGTGGATTACCTGTTCGGTCAGGTTTCCATCGACAAGCCCTTCATCGACTGGAGCGGCAACTGCGGCAACCTGACCGCGGCGGTAGGAGCCTTTGCCATCAACAATGGCCTGGTCGCAGCCGACCGGATTCCCGAGAACGGCATTGCCGTGGTGCGCATCTGGCAGGTGAATATCCAGAAAACCATCATTGCCCACGTACCGATCACCAACGGTGACGTCCAGGAAACCGGTGATTTCGAGCTGGACGGGGTGACCTTCCCGGCCGCAGAGGTGCAGGTAGACTTCATGGATCCGGCAGATGGCGACGGCGCCATGTTCCCCACCGGCAATGTGGTCGACGAGCTTGAAGTCCCCGGCGTTGGCACCTTTCCGGCGACCATGATCAATGCCGGTATTCCTACGGTTTTCGTGAACGCAGAAGATATCGGTTACACAGGTACAGAGCTGCAGGGCGACATCAACGAAAACAAGGAGGCGCTGCAGAGGTTCGAGACCATTCGTGCCTATGGCGCCGTGCGCATGGGCCTGATCGAGAACATCGAAGAAGCGGAAGCCCGTCAGCACACCCCCAAAATTGCCTTTGTGGCAAAACCCAAGGCTTACACCGCATCCAGTGGCAAGCAAATTGGAGAAGGGGAGGTGGACCTGCTGGTCCGGGCCCTGTCCATGGGCAAGCTGCATCATGCCATGATGGGCACCGCCGCCGTGGCCATTGCCAGCGCCTCGGCAGTGCCGGGTACCCTGGTTAACCTGGCCGCCGGTGGCGGCGAGCGGGACAGCGTCACCTTCGGCCACCCCTCTGGCACCCTGCGCGTCGGCGCAGGAGCCCAGCAAGTGAACGGCCAGTGGACCGCCACCAAGGCCAGCATGAGCCGCAGCGCCCGCGTGCTGATGGAAGGCTGGGTACGTGTCCCCGGCGACTGCTTCTGAGTTGATTTTTGTAAAAACAGAGCCTGTTAGGAGCGCTCCACTGTAGGAGGTTGCTTGCAGGCGAATTCTTTCGCTTTGAGGCTAACGGCGAGTTTGGCCTGTAAGCAGCTTCCTACGGTGGGGGCAGGTTTTGTAGGAGCCCATGCTTGCATGGCGAACCGAGCGTTAGCGAGGCTGGGTTTACAAATTGCCCGAGCAGAGAAGGTTTTTCAGAACGGCACCAGATAATACCGGGCGTTGTTCCTTGCCAGGCCAACATGTGCTCCCACAAAAGCACTAACTCACCGGCAAGGCCTTCCTCTCGGGCTAACGAATCAAAAGCGGCCAGTGAAGCGAAAACCTTATTGCTACCTTCGTATTCTGCTAACATCATGGATGTCGCAAACCCCAGCGGAGCGAGCATGGCTACCACCCTTGAACACGTTAGAGACTACCTGGATCACGAATCTGACGTGAGCCTTGCCTATGTCTTTGGCTCCATGGCAAAGGGCAGCGAAAAGTATCAAAGCGACCTTGATGTAGCGATTCAGACGGTCGCGCCTCTCTCCGCGCCCAGGAAAATGGAAATAATTGCCAAATTGGCAAGTATTGCTGGGCGCCCGGTGGATCTTGTCGACGTTAACCAGGCAGGAGAGCCGCTCTTGGGCGAGATTCTCAGGGATGGTAAGCGGCTGAAAGGCTCAGACAGTCAACATGTTGCGCTGATACAGCGCCATATCTATAACAGCGAAGATTTTTTGCCCGCCATTCGCCGTTTGTTGTCCGAGCGGAGACAGCAATGGATATCTTGATTATTGAACGGAAGCTGGAATCCTTACGTCGCTGTATAAAGCGTGTGGAACTCAAACGTCCGGACACCGCCTCAGTGCTGGAAAATGACCCCGACATTCAGGACATCCTGGTTCTGAATCTCAGTCGCGCCGTGCAGTTATGTGTTGATATCGGTGCGCACTTGTTGGTGGACCATGATGTGCCGCCGCCCAATACCATGGGGGAGACCTTCGATCGTCTCGCTCAGCTGGAAATCATCACTTCATTGTTGTCCGAGAAGCTGAAGAAATCTGTCGGTTTTCGGAATATGGCAGTCCATAATTACGATGTTCTTGACTGGAACATCGTATTCGCTATCGCCAAGCATCACCTTGATGATTTTACGGGTTTTGCTGCTGCGACCATGGCTATTATTGAAACTTGACCTGAACGTGATTACGTCCCCATCCTGAAAGCCTCCACCAGCGTAGAAGAGGCTTGATCATGTCTACCAACGTCGATAGCAACGAACGCCCGGATTACGACCCGGAAATCCAGGCCATTGCCGACTATGTGCTGGACTACATTCGTGCCTATGGCGCCGTGCGCATGGGCCTGATCGAGAACATCGAAGAAGCGGAAGCCCGTCAGCACACCCCCAAAATTGCCTTTGTGGCAAAACCGAAGGCCTACACCGCTTCCAGTGGCAAGGACATTGGGGAAGGTGAGGTGGACCTGCTGGTGCGGGCCCTGTCCATGGGCAAACTGCACCACGCCATGATGGGCACCGCCGCCGTGGCCATTGCCAGTGCCTCGGCAGTGCCGGGCACCCTGGTTAACCTTGCCGCCGGTGGCGGCGAACGTGACAGTGTAACCTTTGGCCACCCCTCCGGCACCCTGCGCGTCGGTGCCGGCGCCCAGCAAGTGAACGGCCAGTGGACTGCCACCAAGGCCAGCATGAGCCGCAGCGCACGGGTGCTGATGGAAGGCTGGGTACGGGTCCCCGGCGACTGTTTCTGACGCTGGTTTGTGTGTGGGAGATGATGCTTGCTTGCATCAAGAAAGGGTTTGCCAGGGAATAAGAGGCTTGATCATGTCTACCAACGTCGATAGCAACGAACGCCCGGATTACGACCCGGAAATCCAGGCCATTGCCGACTATGTGCTGGACTACCGTATCGACTCGGAAGAAGCCTGGGACACCGCGCGCCACTGCCTGATGGATACCCTGGGGTGTGGGCTGTTGGCACTGCGGTTTCCCGAGTGCACCAAACACCTTGGGCCGCTGGTGGAGGGCACCCTGGTCCCACATGCTGCCCGGGTTCCCGGCACCCTGCACCGCCTTGACCCGGTCAAAGCCGCCTGGGACATCGGCTGCATTGTTCGCTGGCTGGACTATAACGACACCTGGCTGGCGGCAGAGTGGGGGCACCCATCGGATAATCTGGGCGCGATCCTGGCGGTGGCAGATCACCTTTCCCAGAAGCGAGTGGCGCAGGGTAGGGCACCGCTGACCATGAAAGACGTGCTCGATGCCATGATCCGCGCCCACGAAATACAGGGCGTACTGGCGCTGGAGAATTCATTCAACAGGGTAGGGCTTGATCATGTGGTGCTGGTGAAAGTGGCGTCCACGGCCGTGGCGGCAAAAATGATGGGCGCCAATCGCGAACAGCTGCTTTCCGCCATTTCCCATGCCTGGGTTGATGGCCAGTCATTGCGTACCTATCGCCATGCCCCCAACGCAGGCTCACGAAAATCCTGGGCCGCTGGCGACGCCACCAGCCGGGCCGTGCGGCTGGCCGATATCGCGCTGAGAGGGGAAATGGGCATCCCCAGTGCGCTGACCGCAAAGCAGTGGGGCTTCTACGATGTGCTGTTTTCCAAGACCAACAAGGACCAGCAGATAAAACCCGACGCGGAGCGTAAATTCCGCTTTCAGCGAAACTATGGCTCCTACGTCATGGAGAACATTCTCTTCAAACTGAGCTTCCCGGCAGAGTTCCATGCCCAGACCGCCTGTGAAGCGGCGGTCACTCTGCATCCTCAAGTGAAGGATCACCTGGACCAGATCGACAGCATCGAACTCACCACCCACGATTCCGCCATTCGCATCATTTCCAAACAGGGTGCGCTGGCCAATCCGGCTGACCGGGACCACTGCCTGCAATACATGGTTGCCGTACCGCTGATATTCGGTGAGCTCACTGCCGAGCACTACGAGGATGACTTCCACAAAAACCACCCCCTTATCGACACCCTGCGCGATAAGATGAAGGTGCAGGAAGACAAGCAGTATTCAGCGGATTACCACGACCCGGAGAAACGCTCCATCGCCAATGCCATCCAGATATTCTTCAAGGATGGCACCCACACGGACAAGGTGGCCGTAGAGTATCCCATCGGTCACCGTCGCCGCAGGGAAGAGGGCATCCCGGTTCTGGAAAGCAAATTCCGTCAGAACCTGCTGACCTGTTTCCCGTCGGGGAGAGCCGAACGTATCCTCGAGTTGTGCCAGGACCGCGATGAGCTAGAGTCTCAACCAGTCAACGAATTTATGGACATGTTGTCCCATTAACAGCATCTTCGGGTTGTTGTAGGAGCTTGCTTGCAAGCGAACCACCCTGCTAACAAGCCCCAATTGCTCTGCGTACCGTGCTGCTGATAAAGTGAGCAAGTAGTCTTCTGGATAGCTTGGTATGACAAGTATGGCGGAAAATTTGATAGACAGAGAATACTACCCCGAACTGGATCTCATTATGTGGGACCGAGCGGACCGCCTTGTCTCCGAGGAAGCGGCGTTTCATCTCTATGAAACCCGCTGGCGTTATGTGGACCAGAAACGGCTGAAACCGGAAGAGAAGGCCATGATAACTCGTTTGGCAACCAAGTATGGACATGGGGTCATGCTGACAGCATGAAACTGCTCAGGCCACATCATCAAACTATCTGGAGCATCCTCGAAGCCCTGAATGGGCCTTTCCTGATTGAGTACAACATTCTGTTTGGTGGTGGTACGCGAATCGCCATGGAACTTGGCGAATACCGTGAATCCATTGATATTGATTTGTTCTGCGTGGGCAGAGAGTCCTACAAAGCGGCTCGTTCTTCCATTACCCAGAACAGCTTTGGAGACATCTTCCAACCAGGCAAACAACCGGCTCTTTATAAGGGCCGTGAGATTCGTGCTGATCGGGATGCCATACGGAGCATTATCGATGGGAGCGGCCGTCCAATAAAACTGGAGCTTATCCAGTTCGATGAGCAGGGAATCCTGGCCGATAGCCGTACTTCACTTTTCCCTGTTCCTTTTGTAGCACAGGAAAGCTGTTTTTCTACCAAGCTCCTAGCCAATGCAGATCGGTATCGAAGCAGTAATAAAGATCTGATTGATCTTTGCATGATGCGAAGAGAGTGGGGCGGAATTCCTGACTCCGCCTGGCAAGCTGCGGTGAATCATTATGGAGAGGCCGTTATTTCTCGCTCACTGCGCCAGTCTCTGGAGCTCATTACCTGTAAACCAGAAGAGTCTGTTGAGCGGCTAGTCGATGAAATGCAGATAGAACCTGAGCTCGCCTCTTCTCTGATTAATGACACTGCCAAATCATGGCTGAGAAGATTACAAGGCCATTGATGCCCCTGACTGGTCTGTACTACGGGCTGCCAGCAGCAAAAGTGATCTGAACTCTAGGGAGCCTCTGAATAACTCCTTGCATGCTCAGTCTTTCAGGCTGGCTCGCAATCTATACTCGCAGAGCACAGAGGGCGCGATTTTGAAGGTGTATGTCGATCCATCGGCTCTTCACCTTCAACACGCAACAACGAGTGCGGGCCAGCCTGGAAGACCCGGAGGGCGTGGCCTGAAGGGCACATCTGCTGCGCTTTGTCGCTAGGAAAGGGAACCACCCTGCCCGTCGCGACAAAACACAACAGCTGCACCCTTCAGGCCACGCTGAGTACGCAAGGAGTTATTCAGAGGCTCCCTAGATCCCTTAAACACTCCCGCTCATGACCCCCTTTCCTGTAGGAACGGAGCGTAGCGGAGTAACGCACGTAGTTCCGTGCGGCCCGTAGGGTGAGCGAAGCGAATAACCTTGCTTGCAAGTGAACCGCCCAGCGAATAAGTCAGAACACCTCGTCATCCCGGGGTTATTCGCTGCGCTCACCCCTTCGGGGCCAGACTTCGTCTGTTCTGTTCTGCGCTGGTCGCCCCGGGATCTCCCTCAGCCGCTCGCAACCTTCCCGAAAGGCCCTGCCAACCGGAGGAGATTCCGGGGCAAGCCCGGAATGACGGCTCTATAAGCATGGAAATGTTATTACCCCAAAGCGAGCCGATGCATCGGACGGTGTAACAGCCACCGCAGTGCCTGGATTGCTCCAAAAGCCAACCTCCGGGTAACATGGATGGCATATCAACCACCAAGCCCTTCACATGCGCCTAACCCTTGAACAACAACAAACCATCCGCGATCTCGTCACCGGCAGTCTTGGCGAGGGGGTTGGCGTTCTGGTGTTTGGCTCGCGTCTCGACAACAGTCGGCGTGGTGGAGACCTGGATCTGTTGCTTGAGTGCCCGCAGCATGTGCCTCTGCTTGCCAGGGCTGCACTCAAACTCAGGCTAGAACAAGAGCTTTCCATGCCTGTGGACCTGCTGTTCAGCGAACCCGGCAGACCTGCAACGGATTTTGAATCCATGGCAAGGGGCAAATCTCAGAGGCTAGTGGGCCGCTTGTGAAATTCGGTAACAAAGGAGCGCAGCCAAAGTGTTCAGATCTAGGCGGAAAAGAGCAGGAATAGTGGGCTTATTTCAAACTTTTCCAACGCAGAGCTGGGCGCTTTGGCGACGCGAACTGTTGCCTAATTTTGCAAGCGGCCCACGTAGGGGGCTTGTATGAGTAGTCAACAAATGCTGGATAATGAACGTCGCCACCTGGCAGGTTTGCTGGTGGCTCTACAGCGTTGCGCCTGGTTTCTACACCAATCGGAAGGCAAGATCGACTGGCCATTACACGGCCCCTTTCTTGAAAAGCACCGCAAAGATGTCGACCTGTTTGAAACCCTCGCAGCAATCAATGAGCGTTTCGCCAAACTGCAAGACACCCTGGCAGCTGCCATGCGTCATACGGCTTTGCTGATGAGTGAACCCGCAGACAGCTTCCTCAAGGTGCTGGTCTTTTACGAAAAACTGGGTGTATTGGATTCCGCTGAATTGTGGCAACAAAGCCGAATGGCACGCAATATGGCCGCCCATGATTACGAAACCGACTACGCCATCATCGCCGAACACTTCAATACTCTCCACCAGCTCAGCCCCATGCTTTACTCCACGACTCAACGGTTAATTGTGGAGGTGCAAGCACGGCTGGCTATTTCCCCGGAAAACAGTGATTTCCAACAGGAATTCGATACCTTGTTCCCGACCTCGCTTTAACGGCGCTGCTGATAAATCCGGCTGAGAGCACACACACATCATGCATGCAAGGGTTTGTAGGAGCTTGCCTGCAAGCGACAGGGCTGTCCTGCGAATAGCCCCTTCAGGCGTCATCCCGGGGTTATTCGCTGCGCTCACCCCTTCGGGGCCAGACTTCGTCTGTTCTGCGCTGCGCTGGTCGCCCCGGGACCTCCTTCAACCCACCGTGGCCTCTCCGAATGGCTCTGCCAGCAGAGGGAGATTCCGGATCAAGTCCGGAAAGACGATGTTATGAGTTCGTCAAAATGAGGGAGTCCTGCGTCGCCGCTGAGAGTACACACGTCATGTGCATAAGGGGTTTGTAGGAGCTTGCTTGCAAGCGAACCTCAGTGGTTGGCATGCAACATGCGAGGAGCGGCGCCGGCGGCGCGATTCTGTCCAGACCAAAGCCGCCAATCACGTCATTCCCCAGCAACGAAGAGTGCACGCTACTCCAGCTATTGAGATGTTTTACCTAAACGGAGCCCTTTGATCATAGCAGTCACAAATCATCGCTTCCGCCATGCCGGGGAATATCTCGCATTTCCGGCGCCGCCGCGCCCAATGACGCCAGGCGTTTCGCCGCCTGAACCCGCACGTAAGTCCGCATGGCTTCACGAAACAAATCAGCCTTACCAACACCTGGGTCGGCCATGGCAAGGGCTTGTTGATATAGCTGGTCATCAATAGTCAAAGTGATGCGCATTTGATCTGCCTTGCAGTAACGATGATGCATTTTAGAAAGGCGGCCATTGCCGTGCTGTATGTACGACGCTCAGTATCCGTACCCGTGTACCCTGTACATCATAGACCAGCATATAATGTGGATGCACAATCAGCTCCCTGGTGCCGGACACACGACCGACCCGGCCGCTGTCCGGGTGATCGAGCAGATGAGCAGCGCGCGTGCCGAGAAAAATTCATCAAGTGCTAAAGCGGCAGAAGGGTTATCCGTTTCGATGTATTCATGAATTTCGTCGCGGTTGTCTGTTGCCTTGAGAGTCCAGAACAATTCCATTAGTTGGTATCTTCAAGCCGACGAAGGGTTAGGGAAGGTCTGAATAACTCGCTTTTTTCGCCTTTACGATGATCAACAGGCTTCTGCCATCAAATTCAGGCCACAATTCACTCTTGAGTGTTCATTTTTTCGCCTGATTGCCGCACTTTAGCGGCAATCAGGCGCACTGCCCCTAGGGCAGAAGCACCCGTTTCACCCTCAACAGGTTGTGCAGCCCCGCCAGGAGATAGAGCCGGTTGGTATTTTTCGCCAGACCCCGGTAGCGAACCTTGCTGTAACCGAACATGCCTTTGATCACTCGGAAGGGATGTTCCACTTTGGCACGTACGCTGGCTTTGATGGTTTCGCATTCCAGCGCAACCTTCGACATCGTGGAGCGCTTACCAGGACGCTCAGCGATAAACCAATCCACTTTACGGTTCTTGTGCTCTTCGCGTTTCTCGATACCGCAATAACCCGCGTCTCCCCAGACACGTTTCTCTTTGCCATGCAAAAGCTGGTCTGATGCCGTCAGGTCATGCTCATTCGCGGCGGTAGTGGCAAGACTATGAATCAGACCCACTGTGTCATCGACGCCAATATGACACTTCATGCCAAAATGCCATTGATTGCCTTTTTTGGTCTGATGCATCTCCGGATCACGGGCCTTTTCCTTGTTCTTCGTCGAGCTGGGGGCGTCGATAATCGTCGCATCAACGATGCTGCCTTCCCGAACCATCAGGCCATGTCGTGCCAACTGACGGTTGATCTTCTTGAACAGCTTCTTGCCAAGAGTGTGCTGCTCCAGCAGGTGCCGGAAGTTCAGGATCGTTGTCTCATCAGGAACCCGAGAGAGCCGAATCCCTGCGAAACGGCGCATAGACTCGATCTCATACAAGGCATCTTCCATCGCCGGATCACTCAGGTTGTAGATGATCTGCATGACATGAATGCGCAGCATGCTGGAGAGCGGATACGGCGGCCGGCCAGTGCTACCGGAGGCGTAATAGACCGCAATCGTGGACTCCAGCGCCTTCCAGGGTAGCAACTGATCCAACTTCTCAAGGAACACTTCCCGCCGGGTCTTGCGCTTCTTGTGTTCGTATTCGGCTTCGGCAAAAGTCAGCTGCTCATGGCATTCCCGGAAAGTGGCTGATAGAAAGCCCTGATTATGGCAAAGTCGGGGAGTTTTTCAGAGGTTCCCTAAATAACTCCTTAGCAGAAACCACCGCATGAACATCCAGATGGTTCGGCATATCCTGTCTCTCTACAGTTGCCTGCTTGTAGGCATGCGGCCCGGTTGCTTACAAATCAGTCCCAATTCATCCATTAGTCTGCGCACCTTGAAAAGACCGATTTCCAGCCCCTGCTCACTTGAGCACCCCTTGTATCGTGCGGCTGCCCGCCGAACTCCTGCTTTGCCTGCATAGACGGTGCACCATGGCCTTCAAGGCCAGGCGTTCACAACGGGCCTCCAACTCCTGAATGCGGCGCTGCTCCAGGGTAAGGGCCTTGCCTTTGGGGGGTAACACCTTGGCGTTCCGCCTCAAGCTGCTTAACCCAGCGCCGCAGCGCGCTCTCGACGACACCAAGCGATGCGATGGCCTGGGGAACTGTGTAGCCTTGATCCAGCACCAGGCTGGCGGCTTTCTGCTTGAACTCAGGAGTCAAGGAACGTCGTTTGCTGGTTATCTGACACCTCGCTTAAGGTGGTAACGTTACCACCTACGTTGGTGTCCGGACTCATTAGGCCACTACAAATAAGAATGAAGCAGCCTGGCCCACCTTCGACAAGACCGGCTACGCAGCGGTGGCCAACAGCGGCGGGTGGATAAATGCTCCCTATGCCGCGATCAAGAACGCCCGTGCGACGGTGGATCTGGGGCTGCTTGACGCGCTGAGCGCCCTGGGCGAAGGCGCGAGCCTGGAGAACGTCAACCACAACCCGCTGCCGCCGGACAACTGGCACGGCAGTGCTCTGCTGACGGCCGGAAGGCGTCGCCCGGGGCGCCGGTCTGGAGTTCCACCGCTTCGACGAGCCCCTTACACCGGCGCCCCGGCGCCTTCCGTCAATGCGGCAAGGCCCGACCTTAGGGCCTTCAGGGCCGGGCTTGCAAGCCGGGGGCCGATTTGGTAAAAAGAAAGGTCAGGCAAGTCAATAATAACAAAACAGGCTGGCTCCCTATGCACATCAGCAAGCTGCAACTCTTTCTCGTCGCCTGCGGCCTGAGCGTCGGGACAGCGGCCAGTGCCCTCGAATCCCTGCCCGACAACGCCCTGGCGGCGGTCACCGGCGAGGGTATCGCCCTGGTGCTGGAGGATTTCCGCTTCCAGATGCGCAACACCGGCTATATCGAGCAGATCGGCACGGACCCGGGTGTCGGGGCCGGCTATCAGCGCGGCGATCTGCGCTGGTATGGCCTGACGGTATCGGGCGCGGGTGGCGCCGGCGGCTTGGGCTGGAACGGCGAGGCCTGCGGTCATTCGCTCTGCCCCCTGTCCCTCACCGGCGCCACCATTGCCCCTTTCGACAACCCCTACCTGCTGCGGGTGTTCGACAAGACCGGCTTCGATTTCCAGAACACCGAGGTGACCAAGACGGTGCTGGAAATGGTCGGCCCCACCGCCTCCGACCCCTACCGCTGGTCGTTCTGGGGCGAGATAGAAGCCGGCAAGAGCGGCGCCACCAACAACGGCCTGCTGCAAAGCCAGGCCCTGATCAACGGCCGGCCCGTGGTCGATGATACTGTCCGGGAAAGCACCTACGTGGTGACAACGAAGGATTCCACCACCACCACCACCGTCACCTCCTGCGGTTTTGCCTGCACCCAGTACACGGCGGAAACCACCACCGAAACCACCGAGGAGACCTACGTCAACAATGTGCTGGTGTCTACCTCCCAGGTAACCACCACCACCACCACCTCGGGCAGCGGTGGTGGTGGTTGCAGCGGATTCGGTACCCCGCGCACCTGCACCACGACCAACAGCACCTCCACGCCGGGGCCCACCAGCTTCACCGAGGAAACCGTCCGCCGCGGCACCCTGTTCCGGCTGTTCCAGAATCAGGACGATGCTGATCGCTCCGTCGGCATGACCTTCAATATTGCCCTGTCCGGGGATTTCCGCTTCAGTCTGGCCCAGACCGCCGCCAGCGGCGACGCCCTGGGCGTGGTGCCCGAGTTCGACAACGGCACCGGCACTGGCGATGCGCCGGGGTTGATCTTCCGCAACGTCAATAGCTGGATTCCGATGGGCCAGCTGTTCTACCAGTCGCTGATTCTGGACGATAACGTGCCCGGCAGTGGCGCCGGCGGCGATGGCAACTTCGTGATCGAGCTGACCCGCCTGCCGAACCGGGACAATGCCTACAACGACTTCTACAGCCTGCCGGGCCTGAACGGCGGCACTGGCGAGGGTTGCGTGGACGCTCGCTATCAGGGTGCAAGCTGCGGTTATCAACGAACCGAGCGGCCGTCGCGCTATCACGAGACCCACGGCTTTATCCGCTGGGGAGACTGGTACCCGGGCAACGGGGCCAACTGCGGCGCCGCGGGCACGCTGTGCAATAGTTCCGCCGCCACCGATGACGGCTTTATTTTCATCAAGGCCACGGAGGCGTCCACGTTCACCGCCACCGCCACCCAGCCCGATACCTCCGGCAACTACAACGACCCCCCGCCCACCCTTACCCGGACCCGCACCGGACTTAGCGCGGTCAATCTCGGCGATGGCCGGATTGAGGGCCTGCTCATCCAGCACCTGAAAATCACCAGCCTGGGGGCGGGGCCATGATGAACATACTGTTTTTTCCGGTCGGCAGGGCCCGCCGGGTCCTGGCCGCTGTCGTCATGCTGCTGCTCCCCCTGTGTGAAACCGTGGCGGCGGAGGGTAGCATCGACACCGGCCTGGTGCCGATGAGCGACGCGGCCCTGGCCGGAGTGGTGGCCAGGGAGGGGGTCGGCACCTTGCTGGAACTGCGCATCAACGCGGACGAAAACGGCGCCCCTCTCGCCAGCCTGTCCTCCTGCACCGGCATCGGCAATCCCTGCCGGCTGGGGCTGAAATTCGCCAACCGCGATGGCGGCGGCGGCGAGTGGATAGTACTGAAGGATTTCTTCGGCCGGTTGTTCCTCGACGGCCTGAACATCGACGGCTCCTTCAACCCGGCCACCTCGACCGCCTACTACGACGCCACCCGCTTCCAGGACGACAACGGCACCTGCCTGCTGGCCGGCTGCGACCCCAACGGCCTGCCGGCCCTGATGCTGTCCTTTACCGGCACGGCGGGCGTGTTCGAGGCCGACGTCATCCTCGGGCTGGAAATCGGCCGCATCGCCATCGAATATGGCAGTACAGGCTTCCAGGCGGATGCCAACGGCAGTTTTGCCGGAGTGCGCGTCGCCGATGCCGAACTGGGCCGGCAAACGCAAATCGATATCGACGGGAAGGTACGCATTTATGGCTATTAAACCCTCAGCGCGCCGTAGCGCCGCCCTGGCACTGCTGGCGTCGCTGTCCATGCCCGTGGCGGCAATGGAGCGGATGGCCGATGCGCAGCTCGCGCAGATCAGCGGCCAGCAGGCCCTGTTCTGGAGCGACCAGATCGCCCCCAGCGGCACCGCCGGCGGCACCACCGACTTCACCTTTATGCGCTCGGGCCTGAACGTCGATCTGGACATGAATCTGAATATCGACAGACTACAGCTCGGTTGTGGCGGCACTAACGAGAACCTGGTCGCCAATGCCTGCGATCTTGACATCGATTACCTGCGTTTTATGGGACGCAACGGTGATCAGCCCGGCGATCCGGTCACCAGCGATTTCAAAACCCGGCGCCCCTATGTGGAATTTGCCGTACGCAACGCCGACAGCAAGACTCTGCGAGAGATCGCCGGCATCAAGATCGGCTTCGAAACTGCCGATGGCATGCTGGGCATCGGCCGCCTCTACGGCAATGGCCAGGTCAATCTGGAGCATGGTGGCACCTGCGATACCTCGGCCGGTGACGGCAGCGGCGCGCTCGCCTGCCATTCCGGCATCAACCGGCTGAGCGGGAACCTGAACCTGGAGGTGTCCGCCAACATTCTGGCGGGTACCGCTCTCGGCGATCAGTCCATCTGCTTCGGCAACACCGCCACCGCCGATCATGCCAACTGCGACGGCAACCCGGACAACAACACCAGCAACGAGATCCAGGATCCCTACTTCCAGCCTGTCCGCGGCACCCGCATGAACGCCGTGATCCTGGCCAATATCCCCGCCTATGTGTATAGCGGCAGCCTCAACGGCACCACGGCCGCGGCCGACCTGAAGGAAAACCTGCGCTTTATCCACCAGGTACTGCTCGACTCCTCCAAAAGCGGGGATTTCTTCCTGTCCCTGCAGCGCGAGCAGGTCGCCTGGCCCACCTTCGACAAGACCGGCTACGCAGCGGTGGCCAACAGCGGCTGGTGGATGAATATTCCCTATGCCGCGATCAAGAACGCCAGTGCGACGGTGGATCTGAGGCTGCTCGACGCCCTGAGCGCCCTGGGCGAAGGCGCGAACCTGGAGAACGTCAACCTCAACCAGCTGCCGCCGGACAACTGTTACGGCTCGGTAGTGTTCTGCTGACGGAGACAATGCCATGGCGTGCGAAAAACGTCCGCACCCGGTCGTGAATACCTCGGGCCCCGGCAATGTCGGCCGGTCCCGATGCCGTTTGACCAGGATGGGCTGCCTCGGCGCCTTGCTGGTGCCGGTCGCGGCGGCGGCCCTGCAACCGCTCGATGACCCGTCCCTGGCCGCTGTCGCCGCCCGGGATGGGCTGGTACTCGAGTTGGCCAGTGACCAGGTCACCGCGGACCGGATCGACTGGACCGTCGATCGGGGCGTGACACAGGTGGGAGGCGTCACCATCAGCCCCGAGGCGACAGCACAACTGCACACGGTTGCCGTCACCCCGATCGGCGCCGACGGTGCCCCGGCGACGACTCCGTTCAGCCATGTGCTGACCCTCGATGCGGGCTCCGACGGGGTCGACCCGCTCCTGGCCCTCGACTGGCAGGGAACACGCACCCGGGTGCGACTCGATCGCATCACCCACGGCGCCGATCCGACGCGCTCCCTCGGCACCCTGGTGCTGGATACGGAGCCCCATGTCCGGCTGGTAAACCGGGGCATCCTGGACAGCAGTTTCGGCAACGCGTCACTGACTCTGGATACCGGCAGCGGGCAGTTTTTCTACCGGCAGGGTGCCAGCGGGGCGCCGGAACTGACCATCGACAATCTGCGCCTGGCGCTGGCCATGAGCGCCGGCACGGTAGGGCTGGACGCGGGGGAGCTGTTTGTCGCAGCACCCACCGCCACCGTGGATCTGAACCTGGATTTCCGCTACGAAGGAGCGCCGAGCGGGGATTTCACCCGTACCGCAACGGACTTGCCCGTGCTGGGCTGGCGCTGGCAGGGCGGGATGGTGGACCTCCGCGCCTGGCTGGCCGGTGGCGGCGTCTGGTACGGCACGGCGGCGGACGGCTCGGAAGATATCGCCAACCGTAGCGAGGGCCTTCACTTCGGCCTGCGTGGCGACTTCGCCAGCGATTTCGCCTGGTATACCAGTGAACCGGGCAGCCCCATGCAAGCGGTGTTCGGCGACTGGCGCAAGCTCGCCGGCGCACCTTATGCCCTCAACTTTCCGAACATCACTCTGGATGCGGTCAACGCCGGGCAGCAGCCGGGCGGCCTGTGCTGGGGCGGCACGGTCAACGGCCCCACCTGTCCGGGCGGCGGGCAGTACCTGAACGTGGCGGCGGAAGACGGTTTCGCCCTGCTGATCCGCGACGGCAACCTGCACGCCTACTCCGCCCAGGTGAGTCTGCTGGACGATATCAACGCCGACGGTGACTACGCCGACACCTCCGGCCAGGGTACGCCGGAAACCCAGGACTTTCCCTGGACCCTGGTCTACACCCTGGGGGACCTGGACGCCAACCTGTTCGTTTATCCGGGCACCACCGGTGCCAATACCACCGGCATGAAGATGGACGGCATCGTGAAGATCCAGTCCAACAGTGCCGACTGGAACAGTGGCAGCCATTTCATGATCGGCGACACGGATATCAACCTGGGCATTGGCTTCCTGCGTTCCAACCTGCTGTTCGCCTTCGAGGACATGTTCCTGACGCTGGAACCGGAAGGACTGGCGCTGCGGTCCGGCCAGGCTAGGGCCGCCTTCAACGGCCGTTTCGGCGGCGGCGACATTACCGGGGGCGACCTGGGCAGCGAAATCGCCCTGCTGAATGTGGATGCCGATCTGGAGTTCGACCGGTTCGACGTGCTCTTTAAACCAGCGCCTGCCGGCCAGTCTTTCATGGGGTATTCAGCGGATCTTCGCTTGACTGACCTGACTGTCGCGGAATTCGCTAACAGCGGCCCTCAGGGCAGCTATGTGTCGATCGCGGAACCGGGCCGGCCGGACACACGCCTGACCTTCGGTCAGATCACCGGCAATCTCAGCCTGGCCAATGGCCGGGTCGACCTCATTCCCGAAAGCGAGGCTCTACCCCGTACCGCTCAACTACAGATTGGCAACGACATCCTGTTCGGCACCACTGTGCCGGGCGGCGCGCCCTTCCTCGTCAACACCGTGACGCTGGGTAACGACCAGGTGGGAAGTGTCGCCATCCCCTCCGGACAGTGGCATGGCGCCTTTTCCCTGATGCGGCAACGCTAGGGCGCCGCTCGGCGTCAGCGCATGGTCCGTCGCCATGCCGCCGGCGAAACGCCGTACCAGCGGCGAAAGGCCCGGCAGAAATTCGGCGGCTCGCTATACCCCAACCGCATTGCGATGTCGGCGATATCCAGTCTGGCGTCGGCAAGCATCCGCGCAGCATATTCCTGACGCAGTAAATCCAGTATCTGTTGGTAGCTGTCGCCTTCCCGCTGCAGCCGTCGCATCAGCGTCCGCGGCGTCACGGCCATGCGCCCGGCGATTTCTTCCAGCGTGGGCGGTCTCGCGGAGACACCGCCTCCCGCCAGACCGGTCTCCAGATGGGCCCGAAGAAGGGCTCTGACCATGCCGCCGGCGGTTGCAAAGGTGTTGTTGCGCCCCATCTCCCGCTGACACTCCAGTATGTTCTCGCGGTAGACACGCCTCTCGTAAAGCGGGGACGGCAGTGTTCGCCAACCGGCCGGCATGGCGATGCTGTAACCGTCCGCGCCGAACATGGCCCGGGCCTGATACAGGCCTGCTATCCGCCGGGCCGGTGTCCCTTCAGGCATTGCCAGACAGATCTGCAACGCCCTGTCAGGGATGGTACCGAGTATCGCCTCGAGCATGGACTCGACCACCTTCATGACGATCAGGGCAATGCGCCCGGTGAAAACCGGATCACCGGTGACATCCCGTAGCACGAGCCGCATCACGTTATCTTCCTCGCGGAGACGCATCTCCACCGCCGTAATACGGGCCCGGTAATAGGTCGCGATCGTGGCGACGGCATCACCCGCCGTCGGCGCCGTCAGGGCAGCAAAGCCGACAGCGCCGTGGGAGGTGATATTCAGGCGCGCCCCCAGTTCCACCGGCCAGACAGCCGAGCCAGCGTGGGCCTCAAGATTGTCGAATATGGCCGCCAGCGACTGCCAGGGAACAAACTCCAGCTCGTCCAGCCCCTCCACGGCGACCCCCGACCCTTCAAGTACGAGATCAGGCGAGATGCTGACACCCTGCAAAATCAGCCGCACATAGGCTGCCGCCACGTCATAGCCCCCCTCGGAACCCGGAGCAGGACCGTTGCTACCTTCCCTTTTTGTCACTTAATGATCCGCATTTTGTCATTAGATGAAATTCAGGTTGGTGCGCAAGCCCGCTAAAGTCAAGGGCGATACGCGCAACAACACGCGCGATAACAATAGGAGTGCCTTATGACTGTCACCTACCAATTGACTCACCCTGAAAAAGGGCTGATCCGATACACAGACAAAAAACGTCACCTCTGGGTAGCCTCACTAATCCTGCCGCTGCTGGCTCTTTCTGGCATAGCCGGCTATTTCGCCCTGAACAAGGCCGAATACCTGTTGCTGGCGCCACTCTTCTTCATTTATGGCATTGTACCGCTGCTGGATAGCGTCTTCGGCGCGGACGAAAACAATCCCCCCGAGGAACTGGTGCCCCAGCTCGAAGCAGATCGTTACTACCGTATCTTGACCTGGCTGACAGTGCCCATGCACTTTGTGGTCCTGCTTGCCCTGGCCTGGTTTGTGGGCACGCAGCCGTTATCCGCCTGGGCAATCGTGGCCGTGGCGCTCACCGCGGGTATCTACAGCGGGCTGGGCATCAATACCGCCCATGAGCTGGGACACAAGAAGCCCGTGTTCGAGCGCATCCTTGCCCGGGTCGTCCTTGCCGTCAGCACCTACGGCCATTTCTGTGTAGAGCACAACCGCGGCCATCACCGCGATGTGGCGACGCCGGAAGATCCGGCCAGCTCGCGCATGGGCGAGTCTATCTACAAGTTCATGCTGCGCGAGATACCCGGTGCATTCCGGCGCGGTTGGAACGAGGAAAAACGGCGTCTGGCGCGATTGAACAAGTCGGCCTGGAGTGCCGATAACGAGATCCTGCAATCCTACGCGCTCAGTGCGCTACTGCAGGGCGGGCTGATCGTGCTGTTCGGCTGGATCATGGTGCCATTCCTTCTGATCCACAACTTCTGGGCCTGGTTTCAGCTTACCAGCGCCAACTACATCGAACACTATGGCCTGCTGCGCCAGCGCAAGGAAAACGGCCGCTACGAGCACTGCCAGCCCCATCACAGCTGGAACGCCAACTACATTTTCAGCAACATCCTGCTGTTCCATCTTGAGCGTCACTCGGATCACCACGCCAACCCGACTCGCCGCTATCAAAGCCTGCGTAACTTCGACGATATTCCCGAACTGCCGAACGGCTATTTCGGCATGTTCCTGATCGCCTATGTCCCCTGGCTCTGGTATCGGGTGATGGACAAGCGCGTGCTGGCCCTGCCGCATATTGATGGCGATCTGGGCAAGGTGAATATCGACCCGGCGAAACGCACCCGGATCGTCGCCCGCTACGGTGCCGGGGAGGTGTCCCATGGCTAAGTATCAATGCAACGGCTGCGGCTACATCTTTGATGAAGCCGTTGGCGAAAAGCGTGAGGGTTATCCGCCGATGCCATTTGAAAACCTGCCGGATGACTTCGTCTGCCCGCAATGCAGTGTTCGTTACAAGGAGGATTTCGAGCAAATGGAAGCGTGAGGGCCAGCCTCGTCCTGATGCAGAATAATAGGACACCCAGACATTGGCAGATATCCTACGGCATTCACCGGCCGTTGCTGATGGCTGCCTGTTCAAAAGGGCAGTATGTTGAGGTCATGGATAAGCAAGGAGGCAACCATGACCCGAGCCCGTTACCAGCAAGTATCCCTATCTGAGACACCATTTTATCACTGCATCTGCCGCTGCGTGCGCAGGGCGTTTCTGTGTGGTCGTGACCATTATTCCGGTCAGGACTACGAACATCGCCGGCAATGGGTGGTAGAGCGCCTGGCGACGCTGGTGAATGTGTTTGCCATTGATTTGTGCGCGTATGCGGTGATGTCTAACCATTACCATGTGGTTCTGAGGGTTGATCAGGCTCGGGCGGAAAGCTGGACGCAGCGGGAAGTTGCTGAGCACTGGATGCGGCTGTTTTCCGGGCCGCTATTGGTGCAACGCTGGTTGCGTGATGAAACCGGCGAGGTGGAAAGCCTCAAGGTGCTGGAGATTGTGGAAGAATGGCGCTCCCGGCTGTATGACCTGGGCTGGTTCATGCGCTGCCTGAATGAGCATCTGGCCCGCAGGGCAAACGAGGAAGACGGCTGCAAAGGTCGCTTCTGGGAAGGGCGATACAAGAGTCAGGCGCTGCTGGATGAAAAGGCCCTGCTTAGTTGTATGGCCTACGTGGACCTGAACCCGGTACGGGCCGGCATGGCAGCCACCCCGGAAACGTCGGATTACACCTCCCTCCAGCAGCGCAGCCGCGCTGTCCAGAATAAATCCTCTATCGAGAAAGTCCCGACGCTTCTGCCATTAGTGGATGGGGAGCATATCGAAAGCGATGACAGCACGACGATTTGCCGCATGCGACTGATGGATTATCTGGAATTGGTGGATGCCACAGGCAGAGCCCTACGTTCGGACAAGCGTGGCGCAATAGATGGTTCTGCGGCGGGCATCCTTGATCGTCTGGGAGTGGATCAGACGGTCTGGCTGGAAAATATGGCACCCAGGAAGCAGCGAGCCCCACTGGCTATTGGTCCGCTGGCGAAGGTCAGAGCTTTTGCCGAAGCCACTGGCCGGCGCTGGATTGCCGGGCAAAAAGCGGCTTGCGCGCTGGGGTGAGGTTTTGAGATGGGACCAAGTTTATGGATGTCCTGACCAACAGGCGACAGGCGCGGGCATGACGGACCAAGACCTCGGTGTTAAGTCTGTTAGGGATTGTATAGTGTAACGCTACGAGATACACTATTTTTGTGGCAGCCAGGGAGGGGCAATGATCAAGAGCTTTCGGCATAAGGGCCTGAGACAGTTTTATGAGACGGGCACTATGAAAGGCATCCAGGCCAAGCATGTACCGAAGCTCCGCCGACAACTGGCTCGCCTGGAAGTGGCTGTAGGCCCGCAGGATATGAATGTCCCAGGCTGGGATTTACACCCGCTGAAAGGCACGCTCCAGAATCATTGGTCGGTGAAGGTGAGTGGCAATTGGCGGCTTACCTATACCTTTGAGAACGGTGATGCCGTGCTGGTGGATTATCAGGATTATCATTAAGGCGAAGGCTGAGGAGATCACCATGGTGATGTTCAATCCCCCGCACCCAGGGGAAACTCTGCGAGAGGATGTTTTGCCTGAGCTGGGGTTGACCGTGACGCAGGCGGCCAGCCAGCTTGGCGTGTCACGGATTACGCTGAGCCGGGTATTACATGGCCATGCCTCGGTGTCTGTGGATCTGGCACGGCGACTGGAGAAGTGGCTGGGAGGCCCGGCGAATGGTCCCAGTGCGGATAGCTGGTTGCGCCAGCAGCTGCAGTATGACTTGTGGCAGGCTAGGCAAACGCCTGAGCCTAAGGTCCAGCCGGCTGTGACGGCGTAGCGCATGCAGGCTTGAATCGGTGAATCGGCCTCAGAATCTCCCTCGTTTGACCTTGTAGGAGGCTGCTTGCAGGCGAACCGTCTTTTGAGGGTTGTGGTTCGGCCCCATTCGCTTGCAGGCAAGCTCCTACAAAAAATTTGGGCATTGCCAAGAGGGACCCGTGCTCCCTCGTTTTATTACGTGGGCCGCGACCGACTTATTTGACAACTCCCAGGCGTAAGCCGAAAGGCCTTAACAGTTTTTCCGCAGTGCCCAGCGTCGGGTTACCCTGGCCGTTTTCGATGCTGTGAATCACTCGCACTGAAACACCGGTAAGTCGACTCATCTCATCAAGGGTAAGCCGTAGCTCCTTTCTTAACAGAGCCACGATCTGGGCGAGTGGCTGCCCGGGTTGCTCTGCGATGGACTGGTAAACGGCTTGCCGGCGTGCCAGTTGCTCATGGGGTGTGAGTTGGGTGTAGCGCTTGTCCATGGCTAGATTGCCTCCAGCAACTTAACGGCCATTTCTGCCAGCCTTTCAGCCCGCTCGATCATTGGGGTGGGGATATCCAGTTCGCGCATCTTTTCCCCCAGAGTGCGTAATAGTGGGAGTAGCGGTTTCAAGCCTGCTGCCAGGCTTTCCGGCGGCAGCCCGCTGGCAGTCGCTGCCTGCTTGATCGCGCTGTTCCAGTCTGGCTGGCCGTTATCATCTTGCGCCCACCGTATGGAGCGAGCGATGCCTTCCGGGTGTAGGTACATCGGCGCGAAATCGAACAGGGAGGTAAGGGCGATATGGCCGCTGTTTGTACGGCTGATGGCGGTATTGCGGCTGTGATTATCCTTGTTGCCAAGAATGATGTTGGCTATATCGCGTTTCAGGTATTCGATGATTTCCTGCTCGGGATCGTTACAGGCTCCGGCAATTGCCGTGCAGGCTTCATTGTGTGTCATGCGTAGCCCAAATCCTGCTTTCTGGCACAGAGAGGCGAGACTTTCCTGGGCGATACGTGTGACGTTGCCTTTATCGCATTGGCGGTCAAAGCGGGGGATGAAAAGGGCGCCGTTGTGGTTTTCCAGCTCACCATGAACACGCAACCCCAGGTGCCTGGCCAGGGTCATGTATTTCGCTTCACATTCCAGAATCAGTTTGAGGTCGGCTTGGTGGCTGCGCTGGAATTTCACCAGCCAGTGTTTGCGTGCTTTATGATCGGGAAGGGTGTGATCCAGGTATAACAAGCCGTCGTCGGCTTCTGTCAGCAGGATTTTGGGCCACTCGCCTTGTACGCCAGATGAGCCCGCTACAAAGAGCCCATGGCTGGCTAGGTATTCCACAAAATCTTCATGCCTGTTGGCAATGTCGCTGTAATGAAAGCCGGTAAGCGGTGTGTTCGCCTGCTGGTTGCGCTCGGCGGCTTCCTTGATGCGAAGGTTGCCAATAGGGTTGCCGGCGCCAGCCAACAGCAACGCCCAGTCGGCTGAGTAAGTCGCAGTTTCTGGCAACTCCAGTTGCCTTAGCAGTTCCTGGCGTCCAAACCCTTGGGGAAGCAAGTCCAGTAGAAAGGGGGGCCAACTTTCATGCTGGAGCAACTCCATGCTCACTGGCCATTGATAGGTGCAGGCGTGGGCATCACGCTTGCCTTGAAAGTTCAGGACATGGCCGAGGGTGTAGCCGGCTCGGGTGGAGGCTTTCCAGCCTTGCTGCTCATCGTTAGTGAGCGTCACGCTAGCAGCATCATGCCACGTGTTATCTGTGAATATCTGGATCGTACATTTATTGTTCATTTGTGCACTATAGGGAAAAACAAGCGGCTTTTAAATGCCTTTTTTTTGCGTTAAAGGTAAAGAGTGAGGCTCTGGGAGGGGCAGTGCTGAATCGGGGACACCCAGAACCTCCTTCAGCTCGCCGTGCCCTTTTCGAATGAATGGCTCTGCCGGGGGAGGGAGGTTCCGGGGCATCAGCGCAGCGCAGAACAGCCGAAGGCTGGCCCCGAAGGGGTGAGTGCAGCGAATAACCCCGGAATGACGGTGTTATGAGTGTGAATCGCTTGCAGGCAAGCTCCTACGGCGGGTACCAGTTACTGCAGCCGCCGCTCCAGCCCCTTCATCGCCAAGACTCGCGTACTGATTTCCTCAATCGATAACTCCGTGGCATCCAGGTACGGAATGTTGTGTTTGTTGTACATCGCTTCCAGGGCTCTTAACTCCATATCACACTGACGCAGGGAGGCGTATTTGCTGCCGGCTTTTCGTTCGCTGCGGATAGCGCTGAGACGGTCCGCGTTGATGGTGAGACCGAAGAGTTTTTGTTTGTGTTCAAGCAGTGGCTTGGGCAGCCGCAGGTCGTCGAAGTCGTCTTCGGTGAGTGGATAATTGGCGGTGAACAGGCCGAACTGTAGTGCCAGGTAGAGACAGGTCGGTGTTTTACCGGAGCGTGAGACGCCGATCAGGATAACATCCGCCTGGTCGTAGTGGCGGGTGCGGGCGCCGTCATCGTTGTCCAGGGCAAAATGCACGGCATTGATACGAATGCGGTAGGATTCCGCATCACGGATAGCGTGGCTCTGGTTGATCTTGTGGCTGGAGCGTACCCCCAGTTCGTCTTCCAGGGGGTTCAGGAAGGCGCCGAACAGGTCCAGCACCAGGGCATCGCAGCCGTGTAGCAGGGCGCGGTGGTCGTTGTTTACCAGGGTGGAGAAGACCACGGGTTTCTGGCCATCTTCTTGTGAGGCCCTGTTGATACGGGCTACCGCTTCGCGGGTCTGCTCATCGGACTGAACGAAGGGCAGGGTGACCTGCACAAATTCAATATCGCCGAACTGACTGAGCATGCTGTGGCCGAGGGTTTCAGCGGTGATGCCAGTGCCGTCGGAGAGGTAAAACGCCGTTCTTTTCATTGGTTTCAGCCGTTTTCTGTGTCTTGGGAGCGCCAATTACTGCAGCCGTGCAACTTTGAGATGTTTATTCCCAAGTACATTCGCGGCTCAAGCGCCGCTCCTAGGGGATTTCGTAAGTCATTGTTTTCAATGATGACAGTCTAGAGGCAGTGACAGGCGGGGGCCAGTGCTATCTTTCAGCTTGTCGGGCAAATCCTGCCTTGGGCGTTGTCCCTGCCTTCACATCCTTCTAAACTGCGCCGGATGGGCAAGCTCGCAGGTTAATTACCCTTTCATTTTCAAGGGGATAGTGCCCCGAGGCGGGGTATGACAAGCTTCAGATGCAGGGATTGACCAAACTCGTACCCAAATTACGACGAGGGGCGGGCAAACTGTGCGGGTTTTGAGTAGAATGTCGGCTCGATTAGAGCCGGCTCAGGCCAGTAATCAACGGTAATACGTAAAAGGAGACGACCTTGGCGGAATATGTAGTCTGGTTTCAGGACCTGGGGAAGAATGACGTTGAGCGCGTAGGCGGCAAAAATGCATCCCTCGGTGAAATGATCAGCAATCTGTCGGCAGCGGGTGTCTCCGTTCCGGGCGGCTTTGCCACCACCGCTGAAGCCTTTCGCGAGTTCCTCGAGCACAACAATCTGACCCAGAAAATCAACGAGGCCTTAAGCGCCCTGGATGTTGATGATGTGGTTGCTCTGGCCAAGACTGGCGAGCAGATCCGCCAGTGGGTTGTGGATGCACCTTTCCAACCTGCCTTGGACAGCGCTATCCGCGAGGCTTACGCAGAGATTGGCGAGGGGAATGCCGATTTGCCGGTGGCGGTACGTTCTTCTGCGACCGCAGAAGATCTGCCGGATGCCTCCTTCGCCGGCCAGCAGGAAACCTTCCTGAACATTCGTGGTATCGACAGCGTAATGATTGCTGTCAAGGAAGTGTTCGCCTCCCTGTTTAACGACCGTGCCATCAGCTACCGCGTCCACCAGGGCTTCGACCACAAGCTGGTTGCCCTGTCTGCTGGCGTGCAGCGCATGGTTCGCTCCGAGACAGGTGCCGCTGGCGTCATGTTCTCCATGGACACCGAATCCGGCTTCCGCGATGTGGTCTTTATTACCGCCTCCTACGGTCTGGGTGAAATGGTGGTGCAGGGTGCGGTGAACCCGGATGAGTTTTACGTCCACAAGAAAACCCTGCTGAACAAGAAACCTGCGATCCTGCGCCGCAACCTGGGCAGCAAGATGCAGAAGATGATCTATGGTGCCGAAGCTACCGCCGGCAAGTCTGTGCAGATTGTGGAAGTGGATAATGCCGAGCGCATGGTCTACTGCCTGAATGACGAGCAGATTGAAAACCTGTCCCGGCAGGCCATCGAGATCGAAAAACACTACGGCATGCCCATGGATATTGAGTGGGCACTGGACGGCGACGATAACAAGCTCTACATCGTGCAGGCTCGCCCGGAGACCGTGAAGAGCCGCTCCGATGTGAATGTGATGGAGCGTTACCTGCTCAAGCAGACCGGCAAGGTGCTGGTAGAAGGCCGCTCCATTGGCCAGCGTATCGGTGCCGGCAAGGTGCGGATCGTCACCAACATCAAGGAAATGGACAAGGTCCAGCCCGGCGATGTGCTTGTTACCGACATGACTGATCCGGACTGGGAGCCGGTCATGAAGCGTGCAGCGGCTATTATCACCAACCGCGGTGGCCGTACCTGCCACGCGGCGATCATTGCCCGCGAGCTGGGCGTGCCTGCCATTGTAGGCTGTGGCGATGCCACTGAGGTGCTCAATGATGGCCAGGAAGTGACGGCATCCTGTGCCGAAGGTGATACCGGCAAGATCTATGAGGGCCAGCTGGAATTCGATATTCAGCGAAACTCCATCGAATCCATGCCCAAGCTGCCGTTCAAGATCATGATGAACGTGGGTAACCCGGATCGGGCGTTTGATTTCGCCGGTCTGCCAAACCAGGGCGTAGGCTTGGCCCGTCTTGAGTTCATCATCAACCGCATGATCGGTGTGCACCCGAAAGCGCTGCTGAACTACGATAGTCTGCCCAAGGACGTGAAGCAGAACGTGGACAAACGCACTTCCGGTTACGGTGATCCGGTGGATTTCTACGTGGAGAAGCTGGTTGAGGGGATTTCCACTCTGGCCGCCGCTTTCCATCCGGAAAAGGTCATCGTTCGCTTGTCTGACTTCAAGTCCAATGAGTACGCGAACCTGATCGGCGGCAAGCTCTATGAGCCGGAAGAAGAGAACCCCATGCTGGGCTTCCGTGGCGCCAGCCGTTATATCAGCGAAAATTTCCGTGACTGCTTTGAGCTGGAATGCCGTGCCCTCAAGAAGGTGCGCGACGTCATGGGCTTTACCAATGTGGAAATCATGGTGCCCTTCGTGCGGACAGTGGGCGAAGCGGAGCAGGCGGTTGATCTGCTGGCCAAGAACGGCCTGAAGCGTGGCGAAAACGGTCTGCGCGTGATCATGATGTGCGAACTGCCTACCAACGCGCTGCTGGCTGACGAGTTCCTGCAGCACTTTGATGGCTTCTCCATTGGCTCCAACGATCTGACTCAGCTCACCCTGGGTCTGGACCGGGATTCCGGTATCGTCAGCCATCTGTTTGATGAGCGTGACCCGGCAGTCAAGAAGTTGCTGAAGATGGCCATCGATGCCTGTAACGCCCAGGGCAAGTATATCGGCATCTGTGGCCAGGGCCCGTCAGATCATCCTGACCTGGCCAAGTGGTTGCTGGAGCAGGGCATCTCTTCCGTGTCCCTGAACCCGGATTCCGTACTGGACACCTGGTTCTACCTGGCGGAGAAGCATGGCAACTGATTTGCCCGCTTGATCCTGCACCTGGCCAAGTGGTTGATGGAGCAGGGCATCTCTTCCGTGTCCCTGAACCCGGATTCCGTACTGGGCAATCCATAACTGGGTCAGAATCCCGTTGCGGGATGTGCCCACGAAGGCCTTGATCTTGAGGTTCTGCTTGATCGCCTTGAAGAATAACTCGACTTGCCAGCGATCCTTATAGATGTCAGCAATCGTGCGTGCGCTTAGCTTGAAGTTGTTGGTCAGGAAGACATAGTGACGGCCCGTTACCGGGCAGCGGAAGCCGACCCGCAGATTGGCAGCATGTGCACTGTTGAGCTGATTCCTGCCCCTTGACTGTCGTTCCAGTGGATGCTGTTCGGGCGGAGCCGGGTCATCAATGACTTCCAACCATGTCCACTTGTCGAAGGCAATGATTGCCCTTCGGCTGACCCGCAATCAACTCACTTTGCTTGCCGTCGGAGATCCACACAAACTCCGGAATCATGCGTTCGTGATTGAGGCCCACGTGCAATTTCACCGAGGCTTTGGTGGCATTGTTCCGTGCCCAGGGGAACAGGTTGATGGACAAGTCAATCAGGCTGGCATCTAGGGAATACAGCGGATTTTTGAAGCGGAAACGGCGCTGGCCCGGCAAACTTTGGCACCGTTTTAGCAGCTTCCCAAACAGCGCCTCGTAAAGCTGGTAAGGCTGCTTCTCGTTCACTCTGGCCAGAGTCGAACGAGCAATCGGCTTGCCGCCCAGATGGTACAACTTGCCTTGCTGGGCCTGCAGGACACTGGCTCTGTCGGCCCGCTACGAGAAACTGGCGACTGGCACAGCGTCCCTGACTGCTCGCGCCAAGGCATCGAATTCATGTCTCGAAACCGGCTTGAGCAGATCGTGAAAGGCGGTGTTAGAATGTGACAAAGCCTGAACCTCCCTGATGACAACGTTTTCTTCGCAGATACATTGTAATCAGATTGGTTCAGGCTTTTTCATTTATCCCAAACTGTGGGACAGCAGTGCGCGATTGCGGGCTTTTTACTGTGTGGGCGGGTGTATGCGTGTGACTACCTTTCGGCTGCCTATTCCCTCATGGGAGAGGGCGCACTCCAGAATGGGTGAGGCTCGCAAGCACCGCAAGTTCAAAACCTGGATAAAGGTACCCCATGTTTCATCGCCTGATCAGGACACTGGATTTGTACGATGGCCTGCGACTGCCGGTAAAAGTCGGGCGGCTGGAGCTGTTGCTGATCCATGAGGAGGGCGAGACCCGCCTAATGCAACGACGCTGCCCCCATGCGGACTTTCCATTGGATCGCTGCACTGTCAGCCACGGTGAGCTGCGTTGTCCCGGACATGGGCTGGCGTTTTCTCTGCGTAGCGGACGCTGTCTGAGCGCCAACTACCAACTCGAGCAATACCGGATCGACTACGACGGCCCCTGGTTGGGTGTGAATCTTTCCCCGTAGCACATCCGACTTTACCAAAGAGAACACAGGCGTCACTGAGAGTGAGCGGATCGTCTTTTTGTAGGAGCTTGCCTGTAAGTGAATTGGTGTCGAGATCCGCTTGCAGGCACGCTCCTACAAAAGCGGGAGGGCAGCGCGTTATTGGCGGACAGGGGAAGCGTAGACCACCTTTTCTTCACCAAGATCGGCAACAAAGTGGCTGCTGTAGCGGTGGCGCAACTGTTTGACCTTGCGCACGTAGGCCTGGGTTTCCTTGAAGGGCGGGATGCCGCCGTAACGGCGCACGTTGCCCTCACCAGCATTATAGGCTGCAAGGATATGGTCCAGAGTGGAGAATTTGCCTTTTAGATATGCCAGAAAGCGGGTGCCTCCGAGGATATTCTCGCGGGCATCGAATGGGTTGCTGACTTCCAGATAGGCAGCGGTTTCGGGCATCAGCTGCATAAGGCCCTGGGCGCCAACACGGGAAACGGCCTGAGGGTTGAAAAGGGACTCGGCATGGATGACCGCTTTGACCAGAGCCGGATCGACGCGGTGCTGTCCGGCGGCAAAGGTAATCAGGTTGTCGTAGCGATCCCGCTCCACATCGCTCAGGGCCCTGGGCTGATAGCTCCAGCCCTTGCGGATTGACAGCAGGGTGTGATTTTTACCGACTCGATCCTGGGGCTGATCTGTGAACAGAATAGTGCCGTCCGCGGCGCGATACTTGTAAATATCACTGGCCCCGACAGTGCCTGAAAAACTGATCATGCCGCTCATTAACAGAGTCAGCAGCCCGGTCAGTCGCATTGGATTCCCGTTCCCCATTCTATGCGCTGTTTCTGCACGTTGTTGTTTTAAGGAAAAGTCTGCCCGGGAAACAATGCTTGCCCGGTATCAGCTTTTCTGGCGGAGGTTACCCCCATGATAACGTCGCGCCTTGTTGTTATGACTCATGACCGATGAATTGTCGATATAAGCCGCTGAGCGTACCCACATAACCGGGAATCATCATACTATCGCTTGGCTAAAGGCCCAAGAGGCGTGGTGCACATTCCAGTGGTTTGTTCACGATATGGACCCATCGGTTCTGCCTATGACCCGAATCAGCCTGAGTGGCTTGTTAATCCTTCCGCGCTGCGCACAATAGGGGCAAATCCAGAAGGAGACAGCAGTGACGACAGAATTTGATCTGGTGGTGATCGGAGCCGGCTCAGGCGGTGTCCGTGCAGCACGTATGGCGGCAAGCCATGGTGCCCGGGTGGCCATCATTGAGGAGCGTTTCTTTGGTGGCACCTGCGTGAATGTGGGCTGTGTGCCCAAGAAACTGTTCTCCTACGGTTCCCATTTCCCCCAGGAATTCGCGCTGGCCGAGGATTTTGGCTTTTCCGTGCAGGGCTGGTCATTCGACTGGGCTACCCTGCGGGATAATAAAAGCCGTGAGATTGAGCGTTTGAATGGCATTTACCAGCGGATCCTCGACCAGGCCGGGGTTACCATTTTCGAAGGCCACGGCAAGGTGTTGGGGGAAGGCCGGGTTGCGGTCGATGATCAAGAACTCAGCGCGGCCAATATTCTCATTGCCACCGGCGGAAAGCCCTTTGTCCCGGAGTTGCCCGGCCGTGAGCTGGTGCGAATCTCCGACGACCTGTTCTATCTGGATGTCTTGCCCGAACGGGTAGCGGTGGTCGGCGGGGGTTATATTGCCACCGAGTTCGCCGGCATCCTGCATGGGCTGGGCTGTCAGGTTACCCAACTGTACCGGGGAGACCTCTTCCTGCGAGGGTTTGACGGTGATATCCGCCAGTTCGTGGCTGAACAAATGCGTGGGCAGGGCGTTGACCTGAAATTCAATACGGACGTGGCGCGCGTTGATCTTGCCGATGGTGGCAAGCAGGTTACCTACCTGGATGGCAGTCAGCAGACCTTTGACGAGGTGTTCTACGCTACCGGCCGTGTGCCAAAGCTGGATGGGTTGTTTGCTGAAGGGGCCGCGCCAGCGCTGGCGAGCAATGGGGCAATCAAGGTTGATGCGGGTTTTGCCACCTCAATCCAGGGGCTTTACGCACTGGGCGATGTCATCGATCGTGTCCAACTGACCCCTGTCGCCTTGGCGGAGGGCATGTGGCTGGCCGCGAAGCTGTTCGGAGAGAGAAAGCCGAAGGCCGAAATGGATTACCACAACATCGCCACTGCTGTTTTCAGCCATCCGAACATCGGTACCGTTGGGCTTAGCCAGGAAGAGGCGCTACAGCAGACTCCGGCGATCCGGGTCTATAAAAGTAGTTTTCGGCCCATGCGTTACACCCTGGGCGACAAGCAGGAGCGCAGCCTGATAAAGCTGATTGTGGACGATGAAACCGACAAGGTGCTTGGCTTGCATATGGCCGGTGAGGACGCGGCGGAAATTACCCAGGGCTTTGCCGTGGCCATCAAGATGGGCGCCACCAAGGCGGACTTCGACGCCACTGTGGGTATCCACCCGACAGCAGCGGAAGAGTTGGTGACGATGCGTCAGGGGGAAAGGCTCACCGCCTGAACAGCCAATAGTGTTTGGCCTCACCGCAGGACCGCCGCCAGCGACGCTCCTGCGGACAGGGTGTCAGATTCTCTCCAGGTCCACCGGCAACCCATCCCCTGGGACCGGCAGGCTAGTGGTATCCACCGGCATTTCATAGTCCTGCGGTACGCTCCAGCGATAATTGAGCAGCACCTGGTGCAGAATCGCCTTCACCTGCATCTCCGCAAAGTGCAGGCCGATACATTTGTGTGCGCCGCCCCCGAACGGCACCCAGGCATAGGGATGCACCTTGTCCTCCCGACGGGCGTCACTGAACCGTTCCGGATCGAATCTTTCCGGTTCCGGCCAGTACTCTTCCATGTAGTGTGTGAAGTAGGGGACCACATTGATAAAGCTGCCACGGGGGATGAAAAACCCCTCGTATTCCACGTCCTTGACGGTCTTGCGCGGCAGGGAAGGTACTGGAGCGCAGAGCCGCAACGCTTCTTTCATGGCCATGCCAATGCCTTCCAGCCGGGGCAGGTCCTCATAGTCCAGGCAGGTTTTGGCGAGGGCCTGGCTTTCCGTGCGCAGACGTTCCTGCCATTGCGGATTTTTGGCCAGATAATAGAAGAGGGTGGAGAGCGTGATAGTGGACGTATCGTGGGCTGCCATCATCAGGAAAATCATGTGATTGACCACATCGTCATCACTGAATTGTTCTCCGTCTTCCGTTTCTGCATGGCATAGCACGCTGAACAGATCGGAATCGCGGCTTTGGCGTTTGGCGGCAATTTCCTTGCGGAAGAAAGCTTCCAGAACCTTGCGTCCCTTGAGACCTTTTGACCAGCGCAGCCCAGGAACACTGGTGCGCACGATGGCCGTGCCAGCGCGAACGGTATCAACAAAGGCCCGATTGATGTCATCAGCTTCCGGGCCCAGTTCGTACCCCATAAACACATCGGTGGCCAGATCCAGGGTCAGCTGTTTTACCGCACTGAGTACATGGAAGTCGGCAATTTCTTTCCAGGGAGCAATGCCCGAGGTGATGTGTGGCCCCATCCTGTCCAGGTAACCCTTCAACACATCCCGATTGAAAGCCTGCTGCATGATCTTGCGATGCCAGCGATGCTCCTCGAAATCCAGCAGCATGATGCCACGATGAAAAAAACGGCCGATGAAATAGTCCCATCCCTGGTGATTGGAAAACAAATCACCACGGTTGAGCATAACGAACTGATTGGCGTCCGGGCCCAGCATCTGCACCATTTTCAGGCCGAATACGCTGGTCCACGAAACCGGGCCGTATTGATCATAGCGCTTTCGCATCAAGCCGATCGGGTCGCGCATGAAGGAGAGGGTATGGCCAATCAGCGGTAGCCCCTTGTCGCCGGGAACGGCCCGAAGTTGACTCTGGGCGGGCAACGAACAAAACGGTTGTGACATGGATCTCTCCTGATAAACAGTACGTCTACTTTTAGCTGGATAGTGCACTCAGCTCAACAACACTAAACAGATTTCGTTATGGCATTTCCCTGTCAGCTGAGCGGCTCAGATGTTGTCTATTTGCCGGTGTTGTGCTGTTTTTTTGACCGTAACCGGCCTGACTGGCATCCCGGCGAGGATGGGGCCCGTCACTCAGGGGTTATGCACCCGGTTATCCACAGAAACTGTGGACAGAAAAAGAGGGGCGGTGGGCACTGGGAGAGCCACCAAGGCCTGTGTATGATTCGGCAACAAACAAAAACTGCGTGCAGGCCGGGCTTGGTCGGTTATGTCTTCCAGTGAGCCAGTTCGGCCGGGTTGAGTGTGACTGCCAATAGTTGCGAGTGCTCAGCAAGCCATGGCCTGCAGACAGTCCGCAAGCCTGCTGTACTAAGGAGAACAAGGAATGCGTCGTGTGGTGTTTAACCAGAAGGGGGGAGTGGGGAAGTCCAGTATCACGGTAAACCTGGCTGCCATCAGTGCTGCCGAAGGAAATCGTACCCTGGTAGTGGATCTGGATCCGCAGTGCAACGCCAGCCAATACCTGCTTGGGATGCCCGCCTACAGCAATGGGGAGGGCCCGAAGCCCAATATCGGTACCTTCTTTGCCCAGACGTTGTCGTTTCGGTTGAAAGAGAAGGATGCCCGTGAATACGTGCATGCCACCCCTTTCCAGAACCTGTTTGTGTTGCCGTCGGATGGCGAGCTGGGCGAAATTGAGCACATGCTGGAATCCAAGCACAAGATCTACAAGCTGCGCGGCCTGCTGAAAAGCCTGGCCAAGGATTTCGATACCATCTTTGTGGATACCCCGCCTGCCTATAATTTTTATACCCTGTCTGCGCTCATTGCTGCCGACCGGGTATTGATCCCCTTCGATTGTGATGCCTTTTCGCGCAAGGCTCTGTACACCCTTCTGGAGAACATTCAGGAAGCCCGTGAGGATCACAATGACGAGTTGCAGGTGGAAGGCATTGTGGTCAACCAGTTCCAGCCCCGCGCCCGGCTGCCCCAGGAGCTGGTAGCGTCGCTTGTAGAGGAGGGGTTGCCAATGTTGAACAGCAAGCTGTCTGCCAGTGTGGTGATGCGCGAGTCCCATGAGCAGGCCACGCCGCTCGTCAACTTGCAACCCAAGCACAAGCTGACTGAGGAATATCGGGCCCTGTTCCACGAACTCCATGGCCGCTAATCCGTTCCTTAAGCAGGCCTCCGGCCGTGCCGAACGCATCTTGCGCTCGGCAACGGCCAGCCGCTGGCTTGCCAGGGCGGTTTTCAATCGCTCTGACCAGCTCCAGCAACGGCTTGGCGAAGCGGCGGAGCAGCTCAAAATGCTGGCCAGGATGCTGCTGGACTGGACGACGGGACGCTACCGCCAGGTGCCTTGGGCAACCCTGCTGACCATCACCGGAGCGCTGGTGTATTTTCTGATGCCACTGGATGCTATTCCCGACCCGATTATCGGACTGGGCTTGCTGGATGATATGGGAGTGCTGGCCAAGGCCTGGCAATTTGCCCAGCAGGATATTGAGCGTTACCAGGGGTGGCGTGACCAGCAGGAAGATCCGGAGCAGCATTCGCAATTCATTTTCAGGCCGAATACGCTGGTCCACGAAACTGGGCCGTGGCTGACTTCCGCAGCGCTTTCTTTCGCATCGCCGATCGCGGGTCGCGCATGAAGGAGAGGCAAGGCGCTTTCAATCAGCGCGGTAGCCCCTTGTCGCCGGGAACGGCCCGGAAGTTGACTCTTGGGCGGGCAACGAACAAAAACGGAGCCGTGATACGGATTCTCCTGATAAACAGTACGTCTACTTTTAGCTGGATAGTGCACTCAGCTCAACAACACTAAACAGATTTGCCATGGCATTTCCTGTCAGCTGAGTAGATGTTGTCTATTTGCCGGTGTTATGCTGTTTTGACCGTAACCGGCCTGACTGGCATCCCGGCTTATGATGGGGCCCGTCACTCAGGGGTTATGCACTCCGGTTATCCACAGAAACTGTGATTGGAAAGAGGCGGTGGGCCACTGGGGCCTGGAGAGCCACCAAGGCCTGTGTATGATTCGGCAACAAACAAAAACTGCGTGCAGGCCGGGCCTGGTCGGTTACGTTCCTTCCAGTGAGCTGCGTGCGCAGACGTTCCTGCCATTGCGGATTTTTGGCCAGATAATAGAAGAGGGTGGAGAGCGTGATAGTGGACGTATCGTGGGCTGCCATCATCAGGAAAATCATGTGATTGACCACATCGTCATCACTGAATTGTTCTCCGTCTTCCGTTTCTGCATGGCATAGCACGCTGAACAGATCGGAATCGCGGCTTTGGCGTTTGGCGGCAATTTCCTTGCGGAAGAAAGCTTCCAGAACCTTGCGTCCCTTGAGACCTTTTGACCAGCGCAGCCCAGGAACACTGGTGCGCACGATGGCCGTGCCAGCGCGAACGGTATCAACAAAGGCCCGATTGATGTCATCAGCTTCCGGGCCCAGTTCGTACCCCATAAACACATCGGTGGCCAGATCCAGGGTCAGCTGTTTTACCGCACTGAGTACATGGAAGTCGGCAATTTCTTTCCAGGGAGCAATGCCCGAGGTGATGTGTGGCCCCATCCTGTCCAGGTAACCCTTCAACACATCCCGATTGAAAGCCTGCTGCATGATCTTGCGATGCCAGCGATGCTCCTCGAAATCCAGCAGCATGATGCCACGATGAAAAAAACGGCCGATGAAATAGTCCCATCCCTGGTGATTGGAAAACAAATCACCACGGTTGAGCATAACGAACTGATTGGCGTCCGGGCCCAGCATCTGCACCATTTTCAGGCCGAATACGCTGGTCCACGAAACCGGGCCGTATTGATCATAGCGCTTTCGCATCAAGCCGATCGGGTCGCGCATGAAGGAGAGGGTATGGCCAATCAGCGGTAGCCCCTTGTCGCCGGGAACGGCCCGAAGTTGACTCTGGGCGGGCAACGAACAAAACGGTTGTGACATGGATCTCTCCTGATAAACAGTACGTCTACTTTTAGCTGGATAGTGCACTCAGCTCAACAACACTAAACAGATTTCGTTATGGCATTTCCCTGTCAGCTGAGCGGCTCAGATGTTGTCTATTTGCCGGTGTTGTGCTGTTTTTTTGACCGTAACCGGCCTGACTGGCATCCCGGCGAGGATGGGGCCCGTCACTCAGGGGTTATGCACCCGGTTATCCACAGAAACTGTGGACAGAAAAAGAGGGGCGGTGGGCACTGGGAGAGCCACCAAGGCCTGTGTATGATTCGGCAACAAACAAAAACTGCGTGCAGGCCGGGCTTGGTCGGTTATGTCTTCCAGTGAGCCAGTTCGGCCGGGTTGAGTGTGACTGCCAATAGTTGCGAGTGCTCAGCAAGCCATGGCCTGCAGACAGTCCGCAAGCCTGCTGTACTAAGGAGAACAAGGAATGCGTCGTGTGGTGTTTAACCAGAAGGGGGGAGTGGGGAAGTCCAGTATCACGGTAAACCTGGCTGCCATCAGTGCTGCCGAAGGAAATCGTACCCTGGTAGTGGATCTGGATCCGCAGTGCAACGCCAGCCAATACCTGCTTGGGATGCCCGCCTACAGCAATGGGGAGGGCCCGAAGCCCAATATCGGTACCTTCTTTGCCCAGACGTTGTCGTTTCGGTTGAAAGAGAAGGATGCCCGTGAATACGTGCATGCCACCCCTTTCCAGAACCTGTTTGTGTTGCCGTCGGATGGCGAGCTGGGCGAAATTGAGCACATGCTGGAATCCAAGCACAAGATCTACAAGCTGCGCGGCCTGCTGAAAAGCCTGGCCAAGGATTTCGATACCATCTTTGTGGATACCCCGCCTGCCTATAATTTTTATACCCTGTCTGCGCTCATTGCTGCCGACCGGGTATTGATCCCCTTCGATTGTGATGCCTTTTCGCGCAAGGCTCTGTACACCCTTCTGGAGAACATTCAGGAAGCCCGTGAGGATCACAATGACGAGTTGCAGGTGGAAGGCATTGTGGTCAACCAGTTCCAGCCCCGCGCCCGGCTGCCCCAGGAGCTGGTAGCGTCGCTTGTAGAGGAGGGGTTGCCAATGTTGAACAGCAAGCTGTCTGCCAGTGTGGTGATGCGCGAGTCCCATGAGCAGGCCACGCCGCTCGTCAACTTGCAACCCAAGCACAAGCTGACTGAGGAATATCGGGCCCTGTTCCACGAACTCCATGGCCGCTAATCCGTTCCTTAAGCAGGCCTCCGGCCGTGCCGAACGCATCTTGCGCTCGGCAACGGCCAGCCGCTGGCTTGCCAGGGCGGTTTTCAATCGCTCTGACCAGCTCCAGCAACGGCTTGGCGAAGCGGCGGAGCAGCTCAAAATGCTGGCCAGGATGCTGCTGGACTGGACGACGGGACGCTACCGCCAGGTGCCTTGGGCAACCCTGCTGACCATCACCGGAGCGCTGGTGTATTTTCTGATGCCACTGGATGCTATTCCCGACCCGATTATCGGACTGGGCTTGCTGGATGATATGGGAGTGCTGGCCAAGGCCTGGCAATTTGCCCAGCAGGATATTGAGCGTTACCAGGGGTGGCGTGACCAGCAGGAAGATCCGGAGCAGCCATAGAGGAGCGAAGCGAGTGGTGGCGTTTATGGCGTCGAAAGGCCTGTATGCCACAGGCGAGCGATTGCCATTTTCGGCGTGCCGCGATCCGTAGAGCACCTTCTAGAGTACCTTCGGAGGAGGTCGGTATAACCATAATCATTCTGATATCAATACCGGGTTCCTCTCTTTTACGGATTCTGTGATAGTGTTTACTCTTATTGAGTGAGTGCCAGCCCTGGGCCGGCGTGATCAAAGCAAGAACAAGCAATGCACAACAACAATTAGCGATCAGGAAAAGGGAGTAGTTATGGGCAAGCGTCTGCTGGGGAGCCTTCTGGCTATCGCCTTGCTGCCAGCGCAGGGGATGGCAGCCATTAGCAATGCGGATCTTGAAGAGTTTGAATTGTCTCTGTGGAAGGTTCGCGCAAATTTTCATATGCTCAGTGTGATGACCGGCAGTGACACCTACGCGTCCGATCTTGAACGCACTATAGCTCGAGCCAGCCAGGCCCTTTCTGAATTGAAAAGTTCTGCCGAAGGCAGTGAAGAGCGCCAGTTTGTGGCTGACCTGGAGAAGGACTGGTTACTCTACAAGGATGCTGCCAAGGGCAACACCATGGCGGAGCAAGGGTACACCAATGCCTACGTCATCAAGGACGTCAATGAGTTACCCGCCATCATGTCAGAAAAGATGGATGCGTTCGAAAATGCCAGTAGCGGTAAATATGACGAGATTCGAGAGTTATCAGCCTACCTTCAGCGGATGACCTCCGAATACCTGAATGTGGCTGCAGATCCGGCCGGCGGTATGGCTGCAGGTTCCGATGAAGGCAGGCTGGATTTCAAGAATGCTGTGCCGCAATTCGAGAAAATGCTCAAGGCGGCGCAAAAACAGTACGCTGGTGATGAAGCCATGACCCGGGCCTTGGATCAGGTAGCAGTGAAGTGGAAGTTCATTCGCCAGTCCATGGTGAAATTCTATGAAAATGCGGTGCCGTTTCTGATTTATCGCTATACCAGACAGATGGTAGATACATTGGAACAGGCTATCAGCCTGGCATCAACGGATATGGCCAAGCCGACTTTCGGGCCCGTTGAATAGCCGGAACGACCAGTATTGGTTTACATCAAGGCCCCCGCTAACGACGGGGGTTTTTCGTGGGGTTGAGGAAGAGGAAAACAGGGTGAAAAAACAAGGATTGTGGGTGTTGGCCGGGGCGCTGATGATGGCTGTTTCCGGGGCGCAGGCCGCATTTTCTGCAACGGAGCTTGCAATGATGGAGGCGGATGCCTGGCGCGCCAGGATGGGGTTTCATCTGCTTTCGATTCGTGGTGACAACCCGGAAGACCGTGATTCGCTTCGGCAATTGCTCGAAGGTGGAGAGCGGCGGGTGGCTGAGCTTAAGGGGCAGGCTGAGGGTAGTGAGGTTTCACAGGCTAGCGCCTTTGGCCAGGCCTGGGGTGAACTATCCCGGCGCGCCCTGGATAACCCGCTCGCTTCGCTAGGCTATGCGGATTACGGTGCCATGAGCGAGATGAACACTACCACTCTTGCGGTGGCTGAGTTGGCAGAGCAGGCCGAAACTCGCAGCAAAGACAAGTATCTGGATGTCGCGGATTTGTCGGTATCCATGCAGCGGTTGGCTAGTGAATATCTGGCGTTGGCTGCTTTCCCGTCAGCAGGCCTGCCAACCGGTACCGGATTGCCGCCCATGGATTTTGCCATTGAAGCAAAAGGTATCGATGATCAGCTGGCCATTCTCAAGGGTCGCTATGCTGACGATGCGCAAGCGCGTGAAGTGTTGGCTTTTGTGGAGCAGCGCTGGGTTTTTGTGCGCAATACCATCCCGCGCATGAACGAAAACGATGCCAACAAGGTGCCATACCTCTTTTACCGTTATGCCAGCCAGGTTGCCGAGCGGGTAGAGGAGCTAGTGGCGCCCTGAACCAGTGTTCAGATACGGGGTACGGAGAAAATAGAGGACGTTTCTTCCCTTGCTGGTCAGTCCGAGCGGGTAGCCAGCCAGTCTGCGCTGATACGCCAGGCGTGGCTGGGTGCCTTGGAGCCGGAGAATACCCCGGCATGCCCACCAGGGACTTCCTCGAAACGCTTTTCCTGGCTGCCCACCAGACGTAGTACTTCCCTGGCTGCACGAAGACTGACGATATTGTCTGTGGTGCCGGCAAAGGCCAACAAATCCTGGTGAATCGCGGAGAAATCCACGCTGCGCTCACCAATGCGGATTTTTCCCTTGGCCAGGCTGTTGGCCAGAATCATCTTTTCAATCACTTCTCGCACCACCGCACCTGGGTAATCCACCATATCGTTGAACCATTGGCCCATGGTCATATACTCGGTGACATATTCCCGGTCGGCGATGTTCTTCACGAGATCAAGGTAGGCCTGTACAACCCCCGGCGGGTTGGTCATTTTGAAACCGAAGGTCAGTAGCCCCGCAGGGATGTGGAACAGCTTGTCGTCCAGTGGCTCGAGGCGCAGCTTGAACCAGTCGTGCAACTGCATGGCAGGAATGGATGCCAGGCCAAGGGCCTTGCCGAAGGGGCCGCTCTTGTGGAAATTCACAGGGCTGGCAATAGTGATCAGGCTGCGCACCGGCGCATCCGGGTGGCCACCCAGGTACATCATGCACAGCAGGCCGCCCATGCAGTAGCCCAGCAAATTGACCTGCTCCTGCCCGGAATGGGCCTTGACCGTGTCCACCGCCGCCGGCAACCAGCGGTTCACATAGGTATCCAGATCCAGACTGCGTTCTGCCTGGGAGGGCTTGCCCCAATCCACCAGATAGATGTCATAGCCCCGCGCCATGAGATAGCGGACCATGGAACGGTTAGGCATCAAATCGTAGGTCCAGCAATGGATACCCAGTGCCGGCACCAGAATCAGGGGCGTGCGGTATTTGTTGCGCTCCACCGGCATCATCTCGTCATTCACCGGGATCTCGTCCATGGGGGGCAGGCTATAATGGCGAACGGCCATGATGCCGTCGCGGTAGATTTCATCCCAGGGGCACTTGTCGATCTGGATAAACCGTTGCGGATGGCGCCGACGCTCGACGATATGTCCAACGGCACGCAGACTGGTCTTCAAACGGGATGACGTCGCCATGGATGGCCTCCGACAATGAAGGGGCTGGGGATACTATCGGGAAAGCAACGCATTACCATGGTGAAAAAGTAACACTTTGCAGATTAATGTCGACTCGCTAATCTAGCGCGCCCGACGCACAGGAGGCATTGGCCGTCGTGACAACTTCATCGCAATCCTTTACTCGTCTGGATGTCTGTAACCGCTTTCTGGAGTCGGTCAGGCACTCTGTTGTACTGGGGCTGGAAGTGCTCAGCGCCGAAGAACACGCAGTCCGGGTACGAGTGCCCTGGCGGGAAGACCTGGTGGGCAACCCGGAAACCGGGGTCATGCATGGTGGCGCTATTTTCGCCATGATGGACCATGCTGGCGGCATGGCAGTGACCTGCCGTACCTTTCCGACCTTTGAGATCACTCCCACCATCGACTTTCGCGTGGATCACCTGCGTGGCCCCGCGAAGGGGGCGGCGGTGGTGTGTGAAGCCACCTGCTACCGGCTTACCAACCATGTGGCCTTTGTGCGCATTACCACCTGGGAAGAGGGTACTGAGGACGAACCCATCGCGACCGGTCTGGCGACCTATACCCGACTGAAAATTGAAACCGCAGGCAAGGTGGTAGGGCAATGAAAGCACTGAAAACCCTGATTGAAGAATGCCGTGCCGGCAAAGCAGATTATCAAAGCCTCATCGACCGGGTGCCCTACGCCCGCTTTCTGGGCATCCAGGTGGTGGCGCAAGGGGATGAGCTGACCTTTGTGCTGCCCAAGCATGACAATGTAGTCGGTAACCCGACCCTGCCGGCCCTGCATGGTGGCGCCGTGGCGGGCTTCATGGAGCAGGCGGCGATTATCTTTATCCTGCTGCAAATGGGCGAGCCACGGGTGCCCAAGACCATCGATTTCACCATCGACTACCTGCGTGCCGGCCTGTTCCGCGACACCTATGCGGAATGCAGCGTCACCCGGCTGGGGCGCCGCATTGCCAATGTGCACATCAGCGCCTGGCAGAAAAACCGCCAGGAGCCGATTACCATTGCCCGGGCGCATTTCCTGCTGTCGGACGATGCCGGCTGAAATGGATCGTTGATAACGGCGAAATCAACCCCGAGACAGATCTGGAAACTCTAAGACCGCGTCCAGAGGTTGGGCGCGGCTTCCTGCGTTTGACGGCAGAGGAGTTATCCCACGAGTTATCCATTATCAATTGCTTTTCCCTGGTCCGGCGTTAAATTGTGATTTCACGCCAACACCCGGCCCGATTGTCAGAACGCGACATTGTTCCGGCACTCACATCCGCCTAGCGTTTAAGTGAACCTGTTCAGGGCGCGTCTTTGCGTCCTGAGGTGTGCGCTACAACGCTAATAAGGGTGTTTCCATGAAAATAACCAATGTCACCTCTCCCCCCACATCGGTGAGCATCTATGAGAGCTGGGACGGGCCCGGTGCTGAGGATATCGAAGACAAGCTGACTCCGGGCCATGTGCAGGATGTGGTGGAAATCTTCCAGACCCCGCTCACCGGCCACTACAACTGGGACTATTCCAGTGCCGATGGCCGTATCCGCAAGCTGTATCGGCTGGGCAAGGAACTGAACTGGAATGCGGACATGGATCTGGACTGGACGCAGAACTTTCCCAGGAGCGAAGTCCCGCTGGATCAGGCCTTCAATCCGTTCAACGGCTGGCCCACCTTCGAGGCGCTCAGCGACGACGAAAAACTGCGCTTCGGCTGGCACAATCTTGCCTGGATGCTGGCGCAATTCATGCACGGGGAGCAGGGAGCGTTGCTTGTGGCGTCGCAACTGGCCAGTTGCGCGCCGTCCTACGATGCCAAACTCTATGCGGCCAGCCAGACCTTTGACGAAGCGCGACATGTGGAGGTCTTCACCCGCTACCTGCAGGAAAAGATCGGCATTTTTTACCCGGTGAACCCCAATCTGAAGGCCCTGCTCGACAAAATCCTCTCTGACCCGCGCTGGGATCTGAAATTCATCGGTATGCAGATCATCATCGAAGGCCTGGCTTTGGCCGCCTTCAACACCCTCAAACTGACCGCCCATGACCCGCTGCTCAAGCAGATCATCCACCTGGTTATACGCGACGAGGCGCGGCACGTTACCTTTGGTGTCAACTACTTGGAAGACTTTGTTGAGACTCTTTCTGAAGAAGAAAAAGAGGAGCGTGCACACTTTGCCTTCGAGGCCTGCGTGGTCATGCGTGAGCGTCTGATCAGCACCGAGGTGTTCGAGCACTTCGGTTGGGATGTTGACGAAGCCCGTGAACAGGTGCTGTCTTCCACCATCATGGCCCAGTTCCGCAATCTGCTGTTCACTCGCATCATGCCCAACCTGAAACGCATCGGATTGCTGACCGAGTCGGTCCGTCCCCGTTTCGAGGAGTTGGGCATTCTGCAGTTCGAAAACCTGGTGGATGACGGGGAGGTGGACTGGGCAGAACTGTCCAAGCCGCTTTACGACGAAGCGTCCTGAGGGCGGTTCCTGCACAAGCCCAGATCTGAGTGTAGGGTGCACTGAGCCTAAGGCGAACTGCACCAGAACAATTGATAATGGATAATTGAGAACGCACGGGATAGTCCCTTTATTCTCAACGCAAGAGGCCGCGCCCAGAGTTCGGGCGCGGCCTCTTGCGTTGGAGATAGGCGAATCCCTGATGGCGCGTAGTTATCAATTATCCATTATCAATTATCAATTTAACTTGTTGGTGCCCCTACGTTTCATCACACGCTGGGGACTTTTACCATTCCATGCCGAACGGGTTTGGCCAGTGCCTGAGTGGTCGCCTCATAGGCTTGCTGTAACGCGACACGTCCCTGTTCCAGCTTCCCGGGGCCGCTGCGGGTCAGGCCGTCAATGGCCAGGGTTGTCAGGTTGGCGCGCAAAGGCGCCTGCAGGGCGGGGCTATTGGCCCGTCGCCACGGGGATCGGGATTGTAGATGATGATAAAGTATGCGCTCGCCGGGCCAGGTGCCGGCCAGGCCGTGGCGGTCAGCAATACCTCCATCCCAGTAATACCCCCCATCGATGCGTGCGGGCTGGAAAAGCAATGGCACCGCACAGGACGCATAGACAGCTTCCACTGGGTCACCGGTTTTCAGCACCCGGGTGCGCCGACTGGCGGCGTGCCAGGCGGAAAGGGCAACCGGGGTAGGGCTGTGGGCCAGGTCTGTTAGCGGGACCAGACCCTGCAACAGGGTCCGAAAACGTTTGCCGGCCAGCAAACCGAGGCCGGGTGCGGGGTCCCAGAAATGATCTCGAGACAGCCCCAGCAGGGTGCGCTCCATTTTTTCCGGGCACGCCTGACTGGCGATGCAGGCCGCGACCAACGCACCGGCACTGGAACCGCAATAGCGGGCCGGGTGTAATTCATTTTCTTTCAAGGCTTTGACGACACCAAAATGGGCAAAGAAACCAAAAAAACCGGACGACATGGCCAAGGTAAAAGGGTGTTCGGCCAGCCAGTCAGCCAGGCTCGGGGTGGGATATGTCTTCATTAAATTCGTCCTCTGCGGCGACAAACCCTAACCCGGGCACCCTCAGCCATACAATCCTGCTCACTGCCGTGGCGGTTACCGCGCTGGGGCAGACCCTGGTATTCACGCTGCTGCCCTCCCTGGGCCGGGCCACGGGCCTGGCGGAAATGCAGGTGGGGTTGATCATCAGTTGCTCGTCACTGGTTTTTGCTCTGGCCAGCCCGGTGTGGGGGACCCTTAGCGAATCCCTGGGCCGCAAGCGGGTGCTGGTGATCGGGTTGAGCGGCTACTCGCTCGGCACCTTGATGTTTGCGGTGGTATTCGATATTGGGCTGCACGGCGGACTGGCCGGCGGGCTGCTGGTGGCAGGCCTGGTGCTCAGCCGCATGGTGCAGGCGGCCATCATGGCGGCCACGCCAGCAGCGGCGGCGGCCTATACCGCTGATATCACCACTCCCGAACAACGGACCCAGGGCATGGGCCGAATCGGTGCTGCCAATAATCTGGGCACGGTGATCGGCCCGGTATCCGGCGGCATTCTGGCGGCGGTGGGTCTGGTCTTTCCGCTTTATGGGGTGGCGGCGCTGACTGCGCTTATGGCCATAGCCACAGCGCTGTGGCTCCCCCCATCGCCGCACCAGCCTATGGCCCGCACGGTGTCGCTGGGCAAGGTGCTGCGTAGCGGGCTCGGCGCCTATGCGGATCCGCGCCTGCGCGACTTACTGCTTACCGGGGTGATGCTGTTCATGAGTTTTGCGCTGATTCAGCAGACCCTGGGCTTCCTGTTTCAGGACCACTTCGGGCTGTCACCGGCGGCAGCCGCCCGCGCCCTTGGCCTGACCATGATGGCAGCGGCCGTCACCTCATTGTTCGGCCAGATTGTGGTGGTGCAATGGCTGCGAGCCCCTGCCACGCTGTTGATCGCCCTGGCGGTGCCTGCGCTTGGCGGGGGAGCGCTGATTCTGTGGCTGGCAGACCAGCAATGGGTGATGAGCTTTGCGGTGCTGCTGGTAGGTCTTGGGCTGGGTTTTGGCATGCCGGCGATCATGTCCCTGGCTAGCCTGCGGGTCAGCAGTGAAGAACAGGGCAGGGTGGCCGGGCTGGCCAGCGCCTGCCCGGCGCTTGGGTTTATTCTCGGGCCGTTGGTGGGCACCGGGCTGTACACCCTCGACCATCGTTGGCCCTATTTGCTGGTGATGTCCCTGATGGTGCCACTGGCCGGGCTGGCCTGGCGGCTGGTGCGTTCCGCGGCTGACAGTGCGTAGGGAGTCAGTGGCGAGGTCAGAGTTTCGAGTTGCGAAAACCGGTCAAGAATACTTCAGCCTCGTAGGGTGCACTGAGCCTAGGCGAACTGCACCGATTCGGCGCCGGGGATGGTGCAGTTCGCCTTAGGCTCAGTGCACCCTACGGAAATACCGGGCGTCATAGGCCAGATCGAGTCAGGTGTTTAGCGACAGGGATTTCCATAGATGAGCCGCCAGCAGGCTGCGCCAGGGGCGGAAGTCTGCCAGCCAGGCTTCGGCTTCCCGGGCGGTCGGCGGAGTTGCACCACCCTGTACAACGACCCAGGGCATGGGCCGAATCGGTGCTGCCAATAATCTGGGCACGGTGATCGGCCCGGTATCCGGCGGCATTCTGGCGGCGGTGGGTCTGGTCTTTCCGCTTTATGGGGTGGCGGCGCTGACTGCGCTTATGGCCATAGCCACAGCGCTGTGGCTCCCCCATCGCCGCACCAGCCTATGGCCCGCACGGTGTCGCTGGGCAAGGTGCTGCGTAGCGGGCTCGGCGCCTATGCGGATCCGCGCCTGCGCGACTTACTGCTTACCGGGGTGATGCTGTTCATGAGTTTTGCGCTGATTCAGCAGACCCTGGGCTTCCTGTTTCAGGACCACTTCTTCGCTGTCACCGGCGGCAGCCGCCCGCGCCCTTGGCCTGACCATGATGGCAGCGGCCGTCACCTCATTGTTCGGCCAGATTGTGGTGGTGCAATGGCTGCGAGCCCCTGCCACGCTGTTGATCGCCCTGGCGGTGCCTGCGCTTGGCGGGGGAGCGCTGATTCTGTGGCTGGCAGACCAGCAATGGGTGATGAGCTTTGCGGTGCTGCTGGTAGGTCTTGGGCTGGGTTTTGGCATGCCGGCGATCATGTCCCTGGCTAGCCTGCGGGTCAGCAGTGAAGAACAGGGCAGGGTGGCCGGGCTGGCCAGCGCCTGCCCGGCGCTTGGGTTTATTCTCGGGCCGTTGGTGGGCACCGGGCTGTACACCCTCGACCATCGTTGGCCCTATTTGCTGGTGATGTCCCTGATGGTGCCACTGGCCGGGCTGGCCTGGCGGCTGGTGCGTTCCGCGGCTGACAGTGCGTAGGGAGTCAGTGGCGAGGTCAGAGTTTCGAGTTGCGAAAACCGGTCAAGAATACTTCAGCCTCGTAGGGTGCACTGAGCCTAGGCGAACTGCACCGATTCGGCGCCGGGGATGGTGCAGTTCGCCTTAGGCTCAGTGCACCCTACGGAAATACCGGGCGTCATAGGCCAGATCGAGTCAGGTGTTTAGCGACAGGGATTTCCATAGATGAGCCGCCAGCAGGCTGCGCCAGGGGCGGAAGTCTGCCAGCCAGGCTTCGGCTTCCCGGGCGGTCGGCGGAGTTGCACCACCCTGTAATTGTTGGATTGCCCGGCGCACGGCCACATCCCCGTGGAGGGTGCCGTCCATCCGGGCATAGCCTCGCAGCAATGCATAGTGAACGCTCCAGGGGCCGAGCCCGCGGATGTCCAGTAATGTCTTCTGTAGTGTTTTCAGGCGGTTCTCTGGGATGCCGATCTGCGGTAGCAGGGATTCAGCAAGGCAGGCTTGGGCCACGCTCAGCAGGCAATCTGCCTTGCTGCGCGAAAACCCGCAGGCTTTCAATGTTTCCGCGTCGGTGGCAATCACATCGCTGGCATCGGGGTAGCAGTACAGGCCGCTACTGTGCTGACGGCCAAGTGCCAGGATAAAACGTCGACGAATGGAAACCGCGGCGGCCACACTGATCTGCTGGCCGATGATTGCCCAGCTCAGTGCCTCGAAAGGTGATGCGGATTGCGGCACCCGCAACCCGGCCTGGGAGCGCACCAATACGCCTATCAGGGGATGATCGGCAACCTTTGCTTCGAATTCCTGTGTTGGCTGATCCAGCCCCAGCAGGTGACGCGCAAAGGATTCCAGTGAAACACCGGTTAACGGCACGTCACTGTCCGGCTTCAGCACAATCCGGGCCTGGCCGGGTTCGTTGAATTCCACGACCAGCAGTGCCGGTATCTGTTGCCAGATGAAGGCCTTGTCGAGCCTCTTGGCATCAACTCTCTCGGCTACCGCTTGAACATCCCGCCGGTGAAAATCCAGAAACGCCTCGCGATCAAAATCCACCGGCAACGGCAGAACTACCTCCGCTGTTTTTTTTCGCACTCACTCTCCTCGTGCTCACGTTCCAGCAAGGCCCGTTTGCGCTCCACGCCCCAGCGATAGCCGGACAGGCTGCCATCGCGGCGAACAATACGGTGGCAGGGAATAGCCACGGCAAGTGTGTTGGCGGCGCAGGCCGACGCCACTGCCCGGGCCGCACCCGGCTGGCCGATTTTCTCGGCCAGCTCCTGATAGGACAGGGTGGTGCCCGGCGGTATCTGCTGCAGCGCCTGCCACACACGCTGTTGAAAAGCGGTGCCGCGAATGTCCAGCGGTAACGACAGGTTCCGGTGCGGATCTTCGATCAGTGCAATAACCCGGGCCACCTTGTCATCAAACGCCGGATCCGGGGGAAGCAGGTCGGCGTCGGCAAAGCGGGCCTGGAATTCCAGGAGTAATGGCTCCGGCTCATCACCGAGGCTGATGGCACAGATACCCTGCGCCGTTTCCGCCACCAGCAGGCTTCCCAGGCTGCATTCGGCCATGGCAAATCGGATGGTGATGCCCGCACCACGGGAACGATACTGGCCAGGCAACATGCCCAGCATCTGCTTGCCTTGGGTATAAAGTTGGCTGCTGGATTCCATTCCAGACTCCTGCATGGCATCACTGACTGAGTGATGTCGCTGTAAATTGACGGCCAGCCGCCGCCGGCGCACAGCCAATGCATAGTCCCGCGGCGAGAGACCGGTGACAGCCTTGAACTGGCGCTGCAGATGGTGGCGTGACCAGCCGCATTGAGAAGCAAGATCCTTCAGCGTCGGCAAGTCATGGCTTTGTTCAATATAACGACACAGTGCAATCACGATGTCTGTTACCGGCGAGCCCGCCGGGGAAAGCGGAGTGCAGCGACGACAGGGGCGAAAGCCGGCCTGCAGCGCTGTCTGCCCATTCGGGAAAATTCGCACATTGTCTGGGTTGGGGCGTTTGGCAGGGCAGCTGGGTCGACAGAAAATCCCGGTAGTGATGACCCCATACACAAAGCGACCATCGGCGCGGCGGTCACGCACCAGGATTGCCTGCCATTGTGTGTCGGTAATCTCGGCAGTCACTGTGGTCACGATCTGTTCCTTTGGATGCTGTGAAGCGTGTGACCTCATCATGGCCCGAAGGAAATCGTGATGCACTCTGGATGTTGCGGTGGAATTGGAAAAGCGGAAGGGGAAGAGGGGAGAGGTGGGTGACTGGCACCCACCTCCGCAGGCCGCCTTACTCGGTGTAGGGCAGCAGGGTCAGTTCCACGCGGCGGTTCTGCTCCCGACCGCTGGCAGTGTTATTGCTGGCGATGGGTTGGGTTTCGCCGAAGCCGACGGTGTCCATGCGCACTTGTTCAACGCCGAAGCCACCGAGAATGTTGGCCACGGACTGGGCGCGCTGCTGGGACAGCATCAGGTTGTATTTGTCGCCACCGGTGCTGTCGGTGTGACCGGCGACCTGGATCATGGTGGACTTGTACTCTTTCAGTACTTCAGAGACGGCATCCAGTACCGGGCGGAAGGAAGACTTCACGGTGGTGCTGTCGGTGTCGAACGTCAGGTTACCCGGCATGTTCAGGATGATGTTGTCACCGTCACGGGTGACCGACACGCCAGCGCCTTCCAGTTTCTGGCGCAGTTTGGCTTCCTGTACATCCATGTAGTAGCCAACGCCACCACCGGCAACAGCGCCAATACCGGCGCCTTTCAGTGCACGTTCCTTGCGCTCTTTGGCACTGTCTGACGTGGCGATACCGATCAGGGCACCGGTTACGGCGCCAATACCGGCACCCATTCCAGCCTTGGAAGTCTGCTTTTCACCGGTGTAGGGGTTGATAGTGCTGCAGCCAGCCTGCAGGGACATAGCGCCGGCAAGTGCCAGGCAGCCAACGAAACGTTTCATGGAAACTCCTTGTAAGTCTTATAAGGTATTGGTTTTTAAATAGTTTGGGCGTGTACAAACAATAGCCCTGAGAGCATGGCCGGTAAAGCGGCGTGTTCATCAGTTTACGAATTTGTACGAAAAAAACCGAGTATCTGTCGGCATACGGTTGTTATCTATTCAATAACGCCGTTTTGGGAGAACAAAACCCGATCGGTGTCCGAAATAGTCCATCCACTGTCCCGCTGCGCCAATGAAACCCCTTCCTTTCAGGGCTACCATTGGTGCAGTCAGTCTGGTTCGGTACGCCCCGATATAACGCCTCCCATTTCGGGGCCGACGGATTTATAAAACCAAGGAGTATCGCGCATGCGACGCTGGAACGGCTGGGGCGATAGCGCCAACCATTATCCGCTCAAGGCCTCAGGCCTGAGTTTTCTGCAAGCCCGTCTCGGTGCTGCCACCCCTCTCCCCGATGCAGAAATGGCCGCGGTGTCACAGCGAGTGCCGGCATCACGCCTGCCTGAGCATCCATTAATTCGTACCGATGCAGAAACCCGTATTCGTCATGCCCGGGGGCAAAGCCTGCCAGACTGGCTGGCCATGCGGTCTGGTGATTTCGGCCGTTTCCCAGACGGTGTTGCCGTCCCGGGCAAAAGCGAAGAGGTGAAGACCTTGCTGGCCTGGGCGCAAGAGAACGATGTGCTTGTTATTCCCTATGGTGGAGGCACCTCCGTGGCCGGGCATATCAACCCACCTGTCAGCGACAAGCCGGTGCTGACACTGTCTCTGGCCGCTATGAATCAATTGCTTCACCTGGATAAGGAAAGCCAGATTGCCACTTTTGGTGCCGGCACTGCCGGGCCGGAAGTGGAACGTCAGTTACGCGAGCAGGGATACATGCTGGGCCATTTTCCGCAATCCTGGGAACTGTCTACCGTTGGCGGTTGGGTAGCCAGCCGCTCCAGCGGTCAACAGTCCATGCGTTATGGTCGTATTGAGCAAATGTTTGCCGGCGGTCGTGTTGAAACCCCCAGAGGCACTCTGGATATCCCCACCATCCCGGCGTCATCTGCGGGGCCGGATCTCAGGGAAATCATCATGGGCTCGGAAGGGCGCATGGGGATCATTACCGAGGTCAAGGTACGGGTTACACCCCTGCCGGAAACAGAAACCTTCCAGGTGGCCTTCGCGCCGGATTGGGAAACAGCCAAGACGCTTGTTCGTAGCCTGACCCAGGCCAAGCTACCACTTTCCATGCTGCGGCTTTCCAATGCAGAAGAAACCCGCACCCACCTGATGCTGGCTGGCCATGAAAGGCTGGTGGCCGTTCTCCACCGTTATCTGTCATTGCGCGGCTGCGGGAATGAAAAATGCATGATTACTTTCGGGGTCACCGGTGAAAAAGCATTGGTTCGCCATACCCTGGCCACGGTGAAGAAACGCATTCGTGCTGCTGGAGGCACTGTGGTAGGTGAGTTGCTGGGCAAGAAATGGGAAGAGTCCCGTTTCCGCTCCCCCTATTTACGCCACGGCCTGTGGGAGCATGGTTATGTGGTGGACACGTTCGAAACCGCAGTGGACTGGAATCGGGTCACCCCGGCCATGAAGGCCATGGAGCAGGCGGTTCGTGACAACGCAGGTGAAGGTGAGAAAGTGCACGTCTTTACCCATCTGTCACACCTTTATCCGCAGGGTTCCAGTATTTATACCACCTACGTGTTTCGTTGCTCTGACAGTTACCAGGCCACCTTGAAACGCTGGCGGGCCATGAAGGACGCGGCCAGTGATGCCATCGTGGCCCAAGGCGGCACGATCAGCCATCAGCACGGGGTAGGGCGCGATCATGCGCCATGGCTCCATCACGAGAAGGGTGACCAGGGTATGGCAGCATTGGCGTCATTGGTGAAGCACTTTGACCCGCAGCAGCGGTTGAACCCCGGTTGCTTGCTCGACAACACACAGTCCCAAGTTTGAGAAGGAATATTGATGCTCGGCAAACGCCAATCCCTGGATGCTCTCGCTGACGAAAACTGGGATCTTATTGTGATCGGAGGGGGTATCACCGGTGCCGGAGTCTTGCTGGAAGCGGCTCGCCGCGGACTCAGGGTTCTGTTGCTGGAACAGACCGATTTTGCCTGGGGAACATCCAGCCGCTCCTCGAAGATGGTGCATGGTGGTCTGCGTTATATCGCCCAGGGTGATATTCGTCTGACTCGCCACTCTCTGCTTGAACGTGAGCGCCTGATCGAGGAATTGCCTGGTCTGGTGGAGCGGGCAACCTATCTGTTCCCGTTGCGCAAAGGGGTTTTCCCGGGCCGATGGCCCATGAAGGTGATTCTCTGGCTGTATGACTTCCTGGCGGGCATCCGTGATCATCGTTACCTTAGCCGCGAGCAACTGCTGGAACGCGTGCCGGGCTTGAACAGCCAGTCGCTCACTGGAGCCATGAGTTATACCGACGCTCTCACCGATGACTGCCGTCTGGTGGTGCGGGCGATACTGGAAGCGGCCCGCCATGGTGGCCAGGCGCAAAATTATTGTCGGGTGGAGCAGGCTGAGGCCAACGGAGACAGGTTCGCCGTCACCGTAACAGACCGAACCACCGGACAGACCGCTACGCTCTCATCGCGCAGAGTGGTCAGCGCCACTGGCGCCTGGGCTGATCGTTTTTCCGGCAGCGACCCTCGCGTTCGACCGCTGCGTGGCAGTCATCTCTTTGTCGATCCAGCGCGTCTGCCAGTGGAAGATTGTCTTACCGTCATGCACCCGGACGATGGTCGACCGGTCTTTGTGTTCCCCTGGGAAGGGGTGACCTGCGTGGGGACCACGGATCTGGACCACCCCCAAGACATGGATATTGAAGCGGCGGCCAGTGGCCAGGAAGTGGACTACCTGCTAAGACTCATCAACAGCCAGTTCCCCAAGGTCGGGCTCAGCCGGGAGGACATTTATTCGACTATTGCCGGTGTCCGACCGGTGATTGCCTCTGGCAAGGGCCTGGACCCTTCCAAGGAGCGTCGCGATCACGCGGTATGGGGCGAAAACGGCATTGTCACTGTCAGTGGTGGCAAGCTGACGACATTCAGATTGATCGCCCTGGATGCCTTGCTTGCCACCGGGCTGATCAGTAATGCCGACCACAAGCGTGGCCAGAAAAGCAGTGAGCGGGGTTTTACCCCCATCAGCGATGCTCCCGCAGCGGTGGATGCTTTCCTGCACGCGGATCAGGGGGACCCGGTGTTTATTCAGTGGATCCTGGATAACGAGGATGTGGTGCATCTGGATGATCTGATGCTGCGCCGTACCCGTCTGGGGCTTTTGCTGCCTGGGGCCGGTAAAGTGTTTCTGGATACGCTGAGACAGCAAATTCAGCACAGCCTTGGCTGGGACGATGCCCGCTGGGATCAGGAGCGCAGTCGCTACCTGGATATCCATCAGCGTTATTACGGTGTTCCTGCCTCTCCAGCACAGCAGGCGGCGGGATGAGCGCGCCTTTGCTGCTGGCACTGGATCAGGGCACGCAGAGTGCCCGGGCCATGTTGTTTGATGGCAATGGTGAACTGGTCGCCAAGTATCAACAACACATCGAGCCTTACCTGGCTGGCCAACCGGGCCATGCCGAGCAAGACGCCAATTATTTCTGGGAGCAACTGGGACAGGCCTGCCAGGGGCTATGGCTTGAACATGCCGAGCTGCGCTCAAGAGTGATAGCCGTCTCCCTGACTACCCAGAGGGCGTCAGTGGTCTGTCTGGACAAGGCCATGCGACCATTGCGTCCGGCTGTGATCTGGCTGGATCAGCGACGCACGCCGGATTTTCCGCAACTTCCCTGGTGGTATGCGGCGCCGGTGAACTTGCTGGGGCAAGGGGAAACCTTGCGTCAGTTCCAGGCCAAGGCAGAGTGCAACTGGCTGGCCGTGGACGAGCCGGAGATCTGGCAGCGTACGGCCCATTTCCTTCTGCTATCTGGCTACCTGAATTACCGCCTTACTGGTGAAATCCGCGACTGCACCGCTTCCCAGGTCGGCTACATTCCTTTCGACTACAAAGGGCAACGCTGGGCGCCGGACCATGACCTTAAATGGAAAGCCCTCCGGGTCACCCGGGATCAACTTCCCGAGCTGATCCCATCTGGCGAATTGCTGGGCAAGGTCACCGCCGCTGCCAGCCGGCATACCGGTATTCCTGCTGGCCTGCCGGTGATTGCCAGTGGTGCGGACAAAGCCTGCGAAGTGCTTGGTTCGGGCGCCTTTACTCCGGAAATCGGCAACCTAAGCTATGGCACCACGGCCACCTTCAATACCTGTAATGAGCGCTATGTGGAACCGATTCCGTTTGTGCCCGCCTACAGCGCTGCGGTACCGGGGCGCTACAACTCGGAAATCATTGTTCAGCGTGGCTACTGGATGGTGAACTGGTTCAAGCGGGAGTTCGCACAGCAGGAAGTGCAGCAAGCGCAAGAGCTGGGTGTCAGCCCGGAAACCCTTTTCGAATCCTTCCTTCATGAATCTCCCCCCGGCGCCATGGGGCTGGTGCTGCAACCGTTCTGGAATCCCGGGGTACGCATCCCCGGGCCGGAAGCCAAGGGTGCCATCATCGGCTTTGGTGACGTCCATACCCGTGCCCATCTCTATCGGGCGATTATCGAAGGCATTGCCTATGCGTTGCGCGAGGGCAAGGAGCGTCTGGAGAAGCGCAATCGGGTGAAGGTACAGTCTCTGCGGGTGTCCGGCGGTGGTTCCCAGAGCGATGCCATCATGCAGATTACCGCGAACCTGTTCGGTCTGCCTGCTGAACGGCCACATACCCCGGAAACCTCCGGGTTGGGTGCGGCCATCAATGCTGCCGTGGCCATGGGGCTGCATCCGGACCATGCCAGTGCAGTGGCCGCCATGACCCGACCTGGCCAGCGTTTCGACCCTGAGCCGGAAGTGGCCCGCCAATACGATGCGCTATATCGGCACGTCTACCGGAAAATGTATCCGCGCCTGTCGCCGCTTTATCGCTCGATCAGGCAGATCACCGGCTATCCGGCACGATAGGAGCCGTGCGCCTTTAGCGTGGTGTTCCCCGGACTAAAGGCAAGTGGCCTGGCGGGTGAGTTATCGTCACTTTTGCCCATTCTGGCCTCACCTATTGATCGTCGGTGTGTGGCTTGTGCACGGTTTTTTGCCTAGGCTGTGCGGGATTGAATGAGGGTTCCCATGGCTTTCCGATTCTGGGCTACGTTGTTGTTTTTCTGTCTTGCATCCGGTGTTGTTGCTGACAGCACCACCTTGCAGGCTCTGCGAGCGGACCTGGCCAGCGGGTCGCTCAAGCCGGTGCTGGCCAGGCAGGCGCTTATACCCATTCCCGACCAGCAGATTGCCCGATGGGTACAGGACGTTAACATCGAGCAATTTGCCATCACCGGATTCAATGAAAACCGGGCACGTTTTGCCGCCCGTGTCAGGCTGCATTTTGCTGACGGGGCCATTGGTTTTTTGCGGCTGGAGGGCGAGCCGGGCGAAGACTATCGGCTGACCGAATGGTACGACTATAGCAGTGGCCTGCAGTTGAGTGATCTGATTGCCTACGGCGCCAGGTTTAACAGCGGACAGGGCAAGGCATTCTTGGCAATGCTGCAGAACCGACCGGGCTCCCCGGAACTGGCATCCCTGGCAGCAGGACGCCCTGTCCTGCAAGCGTTATGGCTCGCACAATGCAGTGACAAGCCTTGTGAAGATCAGGCCCTGGCGGCCCAGGAGCCCACCAATAAACCGGCTTTGTGGCAGCTTGAGAAACCCCTGGCTTCCGATCAGGATCATTACCGGCAGATCAGCAAGCAACTCCATGACGCACTCGGCGATGATCCCTATCTGTGGTGGCTCAAGGGGCAGCTGGCGTTGCTTCAGCAGCGATGTGAATGGGTGCAGGCCGATCTGGAGCAGGCCTGGCAACGGCACCCGGAACATCGGTTGCTGGCTGATGTGGCGCTGCAATGTTATCTGGCTGTGGAGCAGGGCGGGACAGAGTTTCTCGATCAGCTTTCGGTCGCTTTGGGTGCCGACACCGTGTCGGCTGCCATCGGGAATTATTACCAACAGCAGGGTGCCCCGGTGCCCGCTATCTACCAACCCTGGACGGTACCGGGAGAAAACTGACATGCGTGTTTCCGACCTGGCCCGCAAGACGGGAACCACCACCGAAACGGTCCGGCATTACACCGACATTGGCTTGCTGCAACCGGTCAGGGACCCGAATAACGGCTATCGGCATTACAGAAATACGGATTTACGATTGTTGCGGTTTGCCCTGAAGGCACGATCTCTGGGATTTACCCTCGCTGATATCCAGGCTCTTGCTGATGCGTCCCGACATGGAGAGACGCCTTGTGGTCAGGTACGTACGTTGATTGAAAGCCGACTGCAACAAGTGGAAGACCGCATTGCCGAGTTGCAATCACTGAGCCAGCGGATGCGCACGGCCATGGCCGAATGGCAAACCACTCCCGACCAGCGTCTTGACGATGGTCGGGTCTGCGGTCTGATCGACACCTTTGTGGATGACGCCGGGGCAGGCGCGTAGATCAGTCTTTCTTGCCGGCCTTGTCGGCCCCTTTCTGCTTGTCTGCGGCCACTTTTTCCGCGGCCGCTTCAGCGCGAGCTTCGGTGCGGGCCTCTTCCTTGGCGGCATCTTCCTTGATCAGGCCAAGCACGTGCCAACCTGCCTTGGGCGCTGGCTGACTTTCCTCGCTGAACACATAAATGCGATCACGGGTATCAATGGCAAACAGGGGCCATACCCGGCGGTGGGGGGTTTGCAGGTAGGTGTTGAAATCGAACTCTTCAGTGAGCCGGGTCTTGCGGATTTCTGCGCCCTGGCTCAGCAGGCTGGCCAGGCGTGCATAGGTCATTTCCGCACCGAACAGGGTAGCACCACGGTGTTCAGGGGCCACTTCATGCTTCACTTCCTTATCGCTGCGCTGGGTGGGCAAACTGAAGATATTCGGCTCGCCGAACTCCAGTCGATAGCGCATGGTGGCCATGGTGTTCAGCTCCCGGCGTGGGCTCAGGCCCAGCAACTTTCCGTAGCCCACCAGATCCATGTATTGGTCAGCATGCTGGGATACCGGATTGCCATAAAAGGTGCTCAGACCTTCCATGCGGGCAAGGCGAATGGACTCCCAGCTGGAATCGGTAACCATCACTGAGAAATGGTTTTTCTGCAGGGCAGCGCCAATGGCTCGGGCGACCGGGTTGGCTCCAACGATCAGGAAGCCTCGCGGTGCCGGTTCGGCGACTTTGAGCAAGCGTGCCAGGGGGCGCGCTGTCAGGCTTTGCAGCGCCACCGTGCCAATGATGACCATGAATGTCAGGGGTACCAGCATCTCCGCACCGGCCACGCCGTTTTGCAGCAAGCGTTCGGCAAACAGGGCGGAGATAGCGGCAGCAACGATGCCGCGGGGAGCAATCCAGGCGAGCAGGGATTTCTCCCGCCAGTTCAGATTGGAACCAAGCGTTGCCACCAGCACCGAGGCAGGGCGAGCCACCAGTTGAATAATCGCCAACAGAGCCAGTGCCATCAGGCCCAGTTGCTCCAACTCCTGCATTTCCAGACGCGCGGCCAGCACAATAAAGAGCCCTGAGATCAGAATGACCGACAGGTTTTCCTTGAAGTGGAGAATGTCGTTGGTGCGAACCCCTTTCAGGTTGGCTAGCACGATGCCGGTGGCAGTGACGGCCACCAGCCCGGATTCTTCACTGAGCGCGTTGGCCAGCACGAATTCGCCGATCACCAGTGACAGCACCAGGAAGCTGCGCAGATATTCCGGAACCAGATGTCGCCGCAGCAGTGCCGCCAGCCCCATGGCAACAATCACCCCGATCGCAGTGCCCACGGTGATAGTCTGGATGAACAGCCACAGGGTGTGGAGCAGGGCGCCTTCCTGGCCACTGGCTACTACCAACTCATAGGCCAGTACGGCAAAGATGGCGCCCAGTGGATCAATGACGATGCCTTCCCAGCGTAGCAGACGGGCCACGCTGCTGACCGGGCGTACGCTGCGCAACAGCGGCACGATCACGGTGGGTCCGGTGACCACGACGAGTGCGCCGAACAGCAGGGCCAGATCAAACGACAGTTTCAATAGCCACCAAGCGGAAATGGCAACAATGGACCAGGTAACCAGTGCCCCCCAGGTAACCAGACGACGCACGGTTTTCTCAAGACCGCGGATTTCGTCAAAACGAAGGGTCATGGCCCCTTCGAAGAGAATGATGGAAACCGCCAGCGACACGCCGGGAAGGAGCAAGTCGCCCAGCAATTCTTTGGGCTGAAGCACGCCGGTCAGTGGCCCCAGAGCCAGACCTGTCAGCAGAAGCGGGAGAATGGCAGGGAGTTTGATGCGCCAGGAAACCCACTGGCAGAGGAAGGCCACAACGGTAATGATGGCCAATTGGTAAGCGATCTCTAAATCCATGCAGTTCCCGTATGGTAATGACGGCAGGTTGGGCAGGCAGTGTTGTTAGCAGAACCTATGGAGCCAGTTGCCATATGCAGTTGCAAAAAGTCTGCGATGCATTTGTGCCGGTCCGTTGGCAGTCATGTCATCGCTGTATCCATCTCGGTTTTCAAGCCCCAGTGGTGAGACTGTTGCCACACCTACCAAAGCGGGTAATGGTCACAGGACAGCCCGGTGGCCGCAACCCGTTTTTCACAAGCATGCTTGAATCTGGTTCATAAAATCACTGAACCTCGCTTTGACATGCGGTACCATCGCGCTCTGACAGCCTGACTGGACATTCCATGCAAAGCCGAATTTCCCCGCGCCGACTGGCACTCCTGCTCGGCACTCTGGTTGCCCTGGGGCCGCTGGCCATTGACACCTATCTTCCCGCATTACTCGCCATGTCCGAACATTTCGCCGTGCCGATCCATGATGTGGAGATCTCGGTAAGCGTTTATGTGCTGGGTGTGGCGCTGGGCCAGTGGTTGGGCGGCCCGTTATCGGATCATTTCGGGCGAAAGCCGGTGGCTTACACAGGCTTGTTGCTGTTTATCAGCTCGAGTCTGTTGATTCCCTTCAGTGCGGATATTGAGGTGCTGTATGGGCTGCGTTTTCTGCAGGCAGTGGGCGGGGGCGCGTCGGTGGTGATTGCAGCCGCTTCGGTCCGGGATCATTTTACCGGCCAGCAGGCAGCCAGCGTGCTGACAAGTATCGGCCTGGTGATGTTGATCGCGCCGCTGCTGGCCCCGGCAGTGGGCGTGGCATTGCTCAATCTGGCCGGTTGGCAGAGCATTTTCTTCATGCTGGCAGGCTATGGTGCAATGCTGATGTTGCTGGTGCGTTTTCCGCTGCCCACGGTGCCTCCGAGTGAGGACAATGAAACCCTGTGGCATCGTTTGTTTCATGCCTATGGGCGAGTGCTGCGTAATCGCCCAGCCATGGGCTTTATTCTTGCCAACGGGCTGGCATTTTCCGCCCTGTTCGTCTTCATTACCGATGCTGCCTTCCTGTACATGGATTATTTCGGTATCAGCCCGGAGCAATTCCCACTTTTTTTCGGGGCTAACGTGGTGACCATGCTCGGGCTGAACCGGTTGAATGTGGTCTTGCTACGCCGCTATGCCAGTGCCGATATCATGCGCGCGGGCTTGATCCTGCAGGCTCTGGCGGGGGTAGCATTGTTGGTGCTGACGCTGACAGACTATCTTGTGCTGTGGGCCGTGGTGCCATTGATCATGGTGACGGCGGGCATGGTGGCGTTGGTGATACCCAACGGCATTGCCAGTTTTCTCAGTCTGTTCGATCGCGATAGCGGGGCAGCGACCGGCCTGAATGGCACCCTGCAATTTCTGCTGGCTGGCCTGATTGGCACGGCATTGGGGGCCTGGCACGACGGCACACCAATACCGATGACCCTGCTTATGGCCGGTAGCAGCATTGCAGCGCTGATCGCTTTCCTGTGGCTGCGAAAAGGCGCGGAAGATCAGGTCTCGTAGAACATGCAGGGTGCACTGAGCCTAAGGCGAACTGCACCAATATGACGCCGGGGCGGTCCAGCAACCGTAGGGTGGATTAGCCTAAGGCGTAATCCACAAGATTCACCAACCAGACTCCGGATCTCAGGATGGTGGTGGATTACGCCTGAGGCTAATCCACCCTACGAGGTCTGCCCGCCCCCGCGTGCATTGCAAGTGCAGTCAGGCTTTCCCTCCACGAGGGACAGGCTGCAGTGGTGGTGCTATCTGGGCAGTCAGCACCAGTAGCAAGGTGACAACCCAGGGCAGCAGCAGCCAGAGACTCAACGGCAATTGCCCATCGAACAGCTTTTGCCCCAAAGGAAACAGTGCGGCAAAGTGAATCAGGTTGGCCAGTAGTGCGGCGCCACCGATCAGGAACAGGGCCTGCAGGGCCGCAGTGCGACGTAACAGGCGCTGACGGGCGCCGATCACTACCAGCAAGCGGTTGTCCTTGCGCATCTGATTCGCGGTGGCCAGCAGGGCTGCTGCCAGCACCAGCAGGGCCGCCAGCATCAGCAGCAAGCCCACGAAGAAGGCTGCACGACTGGCCTGGGCAACAATCTCTTCCAGAGTGGCAAGGATGGCATTCACATCCAGCAGGCTGATCTGCGGAAACTGTTGTACCAGACTGCCCAGCTCCTTGCTCTTCTCGGGGGGCAGATAAAAACTGGTTATCCAGGTCCGGCTCTGGGTGTCCAGAGTGCCGGGGGAGAACATGAAATAGAAGTTGGGAGCGAAGCTTTCCCAGTCCACCTCCCGCAAGCCGACAATCTCCGCCTCAATGGGCGAGGCGGCCCCGGTGAAGGTCAGCTGGTCACCCAGTTTGAGTCCCAGGGATTCCGCCAGCTCACTTTCCACGGTCACCTCACCGGGCCGCTCGATCCAGCGGCCTTCCAGCATGACGTTACTGTCGGGCAAGGCATCCGCTTCGGTCAGTGACAGGTCCCGGTTTAATGCCCGCTCTGCCCGGTCCTCTTCTTTGGTGACCGCTTCTCGCACCGGTTCGCCGTTAATGGCGGTGAGCCGGGCACGCACCACCGGGTAGAGAGGCTGACTGTCGCTGTTGTGCTGGGCCAGCCAGTCATTGAAAGGCGCCAGATCCTGATCAAACAGGTTGATGACAAAATAGTTGGGGGCATTTTCGGGCAGGGTAGAGCGCCAGTCGCTCAGCAGTTGCCGGCCGGTCTGGATGGACATGGATAGCACCGCCAGTGACACCACCAGTGCCGCCAGCAGGGGCAGGGTAGTGGCCTTGCGCCGGCTAAGGCGCCGCAGGGCCAGGCGCGCTGCCAACGGCATCCTGCCGCTGGCCCGGTCCAGCAGTGACACCAGTGGCCACAGCAGTAGCGGCAGTCCCACCGCGATGGCAAAGGTAAGCAGCAACAGCGGCCACAGGCTGGCCAGTGAACCACTCATCAGGGCTGCAATGGGAATCGGCGTGAGCAGGGCGATCAGCAGAGTCCAGCGCTGGCGGCCGGGTTGGCTGTCGCGCTGTTGCAGCAAGGCGGTGGCAGGCAGGCCAAGGTGCGCCCACAGCGTCGGTGCGGCAAATCCTAGCCACAGCAGCACCGGGCCAATCAGCCCCAGCAGCGGAGCGGAGACGGGAAAGGCCATACCACCTCCCATCAGTGCGATCAGATAAATGCCCAACGCACTGGCCAAGGCGATGCCGGCGAGGGTAGGAATCAGCAGTGCCATGGCGTCACCGCCCAGCAAGCGACGGACAATGGCTGCCTGGCTGGCGCCCACGGTTTTCATAACTGCACAGAGCGTTTGCTGGTGCCGGGCACGGTGGCTGGACGTCAGGTAGATGGCCGCGGCACACAGAAGCACCACCAGCATTACTGCCAGTTGCGACCACAGGAAAAGCTGCTCTACTGGCCCACGGCTGCGCAACTCGGTATTGGCAACGGTTTCGAGTTCCTGGTCCGGGCGCAGCCCGGGAGTCAGGCGGGATTCCAGCTGCTGGCGAGCGGCATCGTCGGCGGCTACCAGTACGTTATGCCGGTAGCGGCTGCCTTCACCGAGTACGCCGGCGCTTTGCAGATCATCAAGATGGATTAGGGCGCGGGGGTTCATGCTGTAGAAGCCCGCCTGTTGATCGGGCTCCTGAACGATGACCTTGTCGATCAGCAGGCTACGCTCGCCCAGGGTTATGAACTCGCCGGTCTGCAAACCCAGGCGATCGAGCCCGGTGCCGGCAATCCACACATGGCCCGGCTCCGGCCCATGATCCACCGGATAGGGATCCGCAAAACGGCTGTCACTGATCTGGATCTCGCCATAGAGCGGGAACCCGGCAGAAACTGCGCGGATGCTGGCCAGCAGGAAGCTCTCGTCGTTAACCAGCACGCTGGAAAATTCCACGCTTTCGGTATGGCGAGTGCCGGCCAATTGCTCCAGCTGTTCTGGCTCCGGGAAGCGGGTGCCTTCCAGAATCAGGTCCGCGCCCAGAGCCACGGCGGTACGCTGGTTGAATCGTTGGTCCACGGTGTCACGCAGAATCAACATGGCGGTCATGGCAAAAGCGGCGACCAGGACCGCCAGTGCCTGAACGCGGAATGCGGGGGAGCGCCAGGCCTTAATCACCAAGACGGCCCTCCACCAGTGACATGGAGCGGCTGCAACGCTGGGCCAGGGTCTGGTCGTGGGTCACCAGAACCAGGGCGGTGCCCTGTTCCTGGTTCAGGGAAAACAGCAGGTCTGCCACGTGCTCGCCGTTGGCGTAATCCAGGCTGCCGGTGGGTTCATCAGCAAATAGCAGCGAAGGGGCTACCGCGAAAGCGCGGGCCAGGGCAACGCGCTGCTGTTCACCGCCAGACAGTTGGGCCGGGAAATGGTGGCAACGTTTGCCCAGCCCGACCTGGTCCAGCCAGTGCCGGGCGGTGTCGCGGGGCTTGCCACGGCCAAGGATTTCCAGTGGTAGCATCACGTTTTCCTGGGCGGTGAGATCCGCCACCAGCTGAAAATGCTGGAACACGAAACCGCATTGTTCGCCACGCAGGCGGGCCCGTTGATCCTCGCTGCCACTGCTGAAGGACGTGCCTCCCAGCAGTACCTCGCCACTGGTGGGCACATCCAGCCCGGCCAGAAGGGACAATAGGGTGGATTTTCCGGAACCAGACGGCCCGGTAATGGCCAGACTGTCACCGGCATTCACTTCCAGCGTGATATCCTGCAACAGATCCAGCCCGCCCTCTGGCCCCTGTACACGTTTGCCAAGGTTTCGGGCGCTTAATACGGGAGATTGTGACTTCATGATTCGGCTTCTTTTAATGGCAATTCTGGCAATGGTGTCGCTGTCTGCGCAGGCCAGGGGTGTACTGGTTCTGGGCGATAGTATCAGTGCCGCCTACGGGATTGAAAAATCCGCAGGCTGGGTCGCCCTGTTGGAGAAAGAACTGGAACAGCGCTGCCGTGATTTCCCCGTGATCAATGCGTCGGTCAGTGGCGAAACCACTGCCGGCGGCAATAGTCGGTTACAGGCATTGCTGGACGAGCATTCGCCGCACATCGTTATCATTGAGCTGGGCGGCAATGATGGCCTGCGTGGCCTGTCCCCTTTGGCCATGGCCAGAAACCTGAGCCAGATGATCGAAAAAAGCCGCGCTGCCGATGCCTCGCCGGTATTGCTTGGCATGCGTATTCCCCCCAATTACGGACAACAGTATACCCGTCTGTTCGAACAGCAGTTCCGTCAGGTATCTGACGACAAACAGGTACCGTTGTTCCCGTTTTTTCTTGAAGGCGTCGTAGCGCAGGGCTGGATGCAGAAAGATGGCATTCATCCTACCGAGCAGGCCCAGCCCTTGCTGAAGCGCCATGCCTCCACGGTGCTTGAGCCCCTGTTGCCAGAGCAGTGCGGCAAGAGGAAAGGAGGCGACGATGTTTGAGCTGACGCCGCCCTGGCAGGATGTACTGAATTACTGGTTTGAAGATGGCTTGAGCCAGGATTGGCCGCAGCCATCTGTGACGCGAAAATGGTTTCGTGCCAGTGCCGGAGATGATGCGGAGATTGAGCATCGCTTCGGCGTTTATGTGGAGGCGGCGATACAGCAGGAACTGGTGGACTGGGAGCGCCAGCCCCAGTCACGGCTGGCATTGATTCTGTTGCTGGACCAGTTCACCCGCCATATCTACCGTGGCCAGTCCCAGGCCTTTGCCGGCGATCACCGGGCGGCAACCCTGGCGGTGGAGGGTGTTTCCAGGCAGATGCACAGCAAGTTGCCCCTGTGCGGCCAGGTGTTTTTCCTGATGCCACTGATGCATGCCGAGGATGAAGATCTGCAGGGTCTCTGCCTGAACAGCATGACGGACTTGCTGGAGCGCGCACCCGCTTCCTGTCGCGATTCAGTGCGCAGCAGCGTCAATGCCGCCAGGCAGCATCGGGATCTGATTGGCCGCTTCGGGCGCTTCCCCCATCGCAACAAGGCGCTGGGGCGGGAAAGCACGGCCGAAGAGCTCGCCTATCTGGAAAAATCAGGTGGTTTCGGACAGTAATTGGAAACGCCATGCAGGAGCCATGCTTGCATGGCGAATAACGGCGGCTAGCAGATTCGCCATGCGTGCATGGCTCCTGCTAGGGGTCAAGTCCGGGACTTCTTGCGGATATAGAGGGTCTTGTTGATTTGTGCCACGGTCTCGCCGTCATCATTGACGATGGTCACCGGCCAGCAGGGCAGGTATTTGTCGCCATCAGCGGTATGTCGCTGGATATCGTCCAGCATGGCATCGGTTAGCTGGAAACGGGCATGGACCCGTCCCGTGCCGGGTTTGATGAAATCGATCTCGGCGGCCTTGTCCCAGACAATGTAGTCCCGGCCCAGCACGTTCATGACCATGAGCATGTAGAACGGGTCCACCATGGAATAGAGGCTGCCGCCGAAATGGGTGCCCACGTAATTACGGTTGTACCAGTGCAATCCCATGGACACCTTCAATTCACGGAAATCTTCCGCCAGATAATCCACCCGCACGCCGGCCCCGAGATAGGGGCCGTAAAGGTTGAGAAACCAGCGCAATCCCCTTGGGGTTCTGGCAAAGCGAGTCAGAAAATTACTCACTTGCCGGGCTCCAGCACGGCCAGGGCCTGATGCAGGCGATTACGCACGGCGGTACAGACGGGTTGATCGTGATCTTTGAGCAGGCGAGTCATTTCGTCCAGGGCGACAAACTGTTGCTGCTTCATGGCAGAGGGCAGTTTTTCCAGCTGCCACTGCAGACGCCGCTGTCGCTCGGCCTCCGGGCTGGGTACGCCGGCCAGGGCCTCGAAAGCGACCGCGAGGGTCAGGGATTCATCGCCGCACTCATTCACTTCACCCAGTGCTTCTACCTGCTGTTGCAGAGCCTGCCAGCGCTCCCACTCTGACTGACGATCCAGTCTTTCCCTGGCGCGACGGCGGAGCTGCTGGGCCTGGCGATTAAGGGACTGGGGCAGGGCGGCGCTGCTGAATTGCTCGAGCGCTTCCAGTGCTTCTTTCAAGGCGTGGGCGCTATCCCGAGAAAAAGGCGCATCAAGACGGCTTTCCAGCAGGATGACGGCATCCTGGGCTTCCCGTGAGCGGATTTCCTGTTCTGCTTTGCGTTCGGCGTGCTGACGATTGCGCTCGGCAAACAGGCTGTCCATGACCTTCTTGAACTGCTTCTGGTCGGCACGGTGCTGGGCCGGCGGCAGCCAGGGGGTGTCGCGCCACTGTTTTTGCAGTTGCTGGGCCTGCCGGGTGGCTTCGCCCACATCGTCAAGTTCGGCCAGTTTTTTTGCCTGAGTGATCAGGGCTTGCCGGGCGGTTTCCGCCTGATCGATATATTCCTTCAGCCTTTCATCCAGACCCGAGAGGATGGCAGAGAAGCGTTTCTGCACCTCACGAGCATCGGTGAAGCGCACTGGCTGGATCGCCTTCCAGTCTTTCGGGGCCTGTTGGCGGATCTGCCAGATGCCCTGCCAGTCGGCCCGGCTCCAGTCCTGGGCGGCAATAAACTGTTCCAGCTGTTCGCAAAGCTGACGGCGTTTTTCCAGGTTCTGCTGACGCAGGGCGTCTTGCTCAGCGAAATGAGCCCGGCAGGGCTCATAGGCACGATCGGAGGCGGCCTTGAAGCGATCCCACAGGGCCTGATCTTCGTCCTGGTCAGAGCTCATCAAGGCGCGCCATTCTTCATGGAGCGCCTGAATGGCGGAAGCCAGTTGTGGCGCATCCATGCTGCTATCGGCCAGAGCCTCCATATCTTCGCACAGCGAGACTTTCTTGGGCTCTGCGGCAAAGCGATGCCAGTCCTGCAATTCGGCACGGCGCGCTTCGAGCTTTTTCAACTGGCTGGCCAGGGCTGGGTCGCCTTGTTCCTCGATGATCGCCTGGGCCTTGTGCCAGAGACGATTGGCATGGCGCAGGTTGCCTTCCCGCAGCTCCCGCTTCAGTGCCACCAACAGGCCCTGATGGGGGCTTGGTGCGGGACGGCTGGAGCGCGACGCTGCCTTTTCCTTGCGGGGCTCCGTGGCAAGTGCGGTCAACAAGGGTGGTTTGGGATAGCCCGTCGGCCATTGTGCGGCCAGAGCGTTCAGCCGGGCGGGATCATCGCGGGCGTCCAGAATATCGACGGCCAGGTCCAGCATGCGCTCAAACGCACTCACCAGATCCTCGAAGGCCTGTCTGTCATTGTCCGGCGCCGGAGCCTGCTCATTGGCACTGTCCCAGCGGCGCTTCTGGGTGGACAGGGCAGAGCGCAACTCGCCCAGTTGGTCTTCCCAGGCCTGTGGGTCGCTCTGGTTAAGTAGTTGATACAGATTGTGCGCGGCGGCTTCCCGCTCGGCACGGGCGGTATCCGCCAGGGCCTGGCGGTGATTTTCTTCCTGCAGGGTGGCCAGTTGATGGCGGCATTGTTGCAGTGCTTGCTGAACCCGTTCCGCCAGGTCCGGTGTGGCCCGGCCGCGACTGTCTTGCCACTGCTGTTCCAGCTGTTCAAGCCGTGGGCCATAAAGGGCATCGACGGAACGGCGGGCATGTTGCTCCAGGCGATCTGCCAACTGGATTACGCGGGCGGACTCTGCCTCTTCCTGCTGCATTTTTTCCTGCAGGGCTTTTGCCTGCTCCCGGGCCAGCCGGGTAACCCGTTTGTCGCGGCCTTCTCGGCTCAGACGTTTCAGGAGGGAGAGGCTGCGAAGCTGTTGGGCGGCTTCCAGTCGCAGGGTTTCGGTCTTGCTTTCCAGCGCCAGCTCGAACAGCAGGTTGTCGTCATCCAGGCGCTCGATGGCGGCCTGTTGGCACATTTCATCGGGGCTGTTGCGGGCAATAAAGGCCAGCGCTTCCCGATTGCCGGTCAGGCGTATCAGCCGCAGCCGGGTTTCGCTGTTGGGGGCGCCATCGGCAGTACCGGCCAGCAGTGCCATGATGCGCATGGAGGCGGCTTCACGCACCGAGGGCTCTTCATCTCGCTGGTGGATTTCGTCCAGCAGGGAAAAGTCGTTAATCCTGCCGCTGGCGGCGGCCCGCACCAGGGAGTTGGAATCACCCCGGGCGAGGCGGGCCAGAGTGGCCTCGTCGTCGTTGGGGCAGAGTTGCTCCACGGCCTTGAGCCGCATGTCGGGATTGCTGTGCTGCCAGCGGGGTTTCAGAAATCGGCCAAACATAGAGTCTCGCCCGGGTGCTTCCCGGGTCCCTGTTTATTGTGGGCCGAAGCGTCGAATAAATCTGGCTTATTGGCCCATTTTTGAAGTCAGTAAGGCATCCTTTTCCGCCCAGAGCTCGCCAATCCATTGCTGGAATCGGGCGCGAAACTCCGGGTCCGATTCGTAGTCGCCCTCAGAGGCCCAGGCAGGGATAACGCGCTGTTGAACGATAACTTCGACTTCGTTCATGGCGCCGCCGAGATAGGCCAGCAGAGAGCGGGGTGCCTCCGGGGGGTAAATAATGGTCACATCAAGCAAATTTCGCAAATGCCCGGACATGGCATTCAAAGTAAAGGCCGCGCCGCCGGCTTTCGGTTTAAGCAGGTGGCGGTAGGGGGGTTGCTGCTTGGCGTGCTTTTCCGGGGTGAAGCGGGTGCCCTCGAAAAAATTCATCACCGAGGTGGGAAAGTAGGCAAATTTCTCGCAAGCCTTGCGGGTGGTTTCCAAATCCTTGCCTTTCAGGGTCGGATCTTTCTCCAGTTCTGCCTTGGTGAATCGCTTCATGAAGGGGAAATCCAGTGCCCACCAGGCCAGCCCAAGGATCGGTACCTTGATCAGTTCCTGCTTGAGGAAAAACTTCAGGAACGGAATGCGGCGGTTGGAAATGTGCTGCAGCACGAGAATGTCAGCCCAGGATTGGTGGTTACAGGTAACCAGGTACCACTGATCCCGGTCCAGGTTGTCCATGCCGGTGATGTTCCATCTTACCTGACTGGTCAGACCAATAATGGCGTTATTGAAGCCGATCCAGGTCTCGGCGATGAAGACCAGGATTTTCGACAATATCACCTGGGATTTTTCTCCACGCAGCACCAGCCTCAGCAGGGCAAAAAAGTAGAGCGGCAGGCAGAGAAGAAGGGTGTTAAGCAGGATGCCAAGCAGGGCCAGTACGCCACGGATCTTGTGCCAGATAGTCATAACTGTCGTCGTCAATACCAGGGTAAACACGCATGCTACCCAAAGGCCGCGGGCATGTCCCGTGTCCGTTTCGGTCATTTTTCCCGAAAATACAGGGGCTTGGTTTTTTCATAAAAAAGGCCATGCCGGCAGGGCATGGCCTTTATTCAGGGGTTGCGAGTGGGTGTCAGTTGGCCCAGCCACTGTTGCGTCGACGCCCCGACCGTGAGCGCATGATCATGCCTGCAACCAGGCCAAGCAGCAGGATGCCGACGCCGGTGATCCATTGCTGGGAGGTGTTGTTGTTGCGGAGCATGACGTTTTCGCCTTTCACCTGATCCAGCTCGGAACGAAGCAGGCTCAGTTCCTCATTGAGGCGGCGGTTGGCCTGGTCCAGACGAATCGGGTCAGAGGCCACGTCCTGCAGTTGCTCCAGCTCGTTGCTGCGGGCGCTGAGGGCATTTTTCAGTTCGGAGGACTGTTCGGAGAGCGCCTCGTGCTGCCCCTTGAGCTCAGCCAGCTGGGTGCGCAGCTTGGCGGCTTCTGCCTTGGCCTGTTCGCTGGCCTGGTTGGCACGCTCCAGCAAGATCTCGGCGGTTGGGCTCTGGCTCAGGTACTGCTTGCCGATGTAGCCCTCGATATCCTTGTAACGGATCTTCGCCCAGTCCCCGTCGAATCCGAGAAATTCAATGCGGGTACCGCTCGGGATACCCCGGTGGAGAATACGGCCAGAGGGGTTGGCAGATGAACGAATCGGCACATAAATGTTGTCATCCACCCAGGCAGTGGAGGCGACAGCCGTATGGCTGGCTACCATTATTGCCAGGAAACAAACCAGTCTTGCGAGCATGGGGGTCTTTACTCCTTCGTGTCAGGCCGCGCAGTCTAGAGAAGTCATCAGGGTTGCGGCGCTACCATAATCACATTTCGCGCTGTGGGCCGTGGTGTCTTTGTAAAAAATGGCAATCTGCCCGCTAACAGGTCAGGGCAGCACCTTCTTGAACGGTTTTACCGTGACGCCAGCGTAAACACCGGCAGCAATGTAGGGGTCGGCATCCGCCCACTGTTGGGCGGCTTCCAGCGAGGCAAATTCGGCCACGACCAATGAGCCGGTAAAGCCGGCCTCGCCGGGATCGTTGCTGTCCATGGCCGGGTGCGGGCCGGCCAGAATCAATCGCCCCTGTTCTTTGAGGGTTTCCAGCCGGGCCAGATGGTCTGCCCTGGCCTGTTTGCGCAAGGGAAGGGAGTTGGCCACGTCCTCACTGATAATCGCGTACAGCATGGTTTCGCTCTTTGTTCAGGGTTAACGGTGGTGTGCGGCCATGATCTCTTCCAGCTTCAGGCCGGTGAGTTTGCCGATGCGGCGAAACAGAAAGACCATGGCCAGAATCAGTACAATCATGGAGGGCACGACAATAACCGGGTAGCTCAGGGCTGTCATCTTGCCCAGCTCGGCATTGAAGGCCTCACTGCCCGGCGGGCTGGTCAGGATAATCCTGGCCAGCACGTAGTTGAGTACCGAAGACAGGAAAAATGAGGCCGCGACCATCCAGGAAGCCTGCTTGAGGGTTCGCTCGAAGGCGCTGAGATTATTGTTATCTTCCAGTCGGGCGGCAATTTTGTCGGTATCCAGCACCTTGTCGTTATAGAGAAAGGTTTTTACCAGCGGCCAGCGGGTGCGCAGGGAAACCACGGTCGCGACGCCCAGCAGTGCGGGGATAGCGGCTTCTTTCATGGCAATGTACTTGGCGTCCAGCTCCATCAGGCTGATGCCGCCAGTCAGCAGAATGCTGACGATACCCAGACCTGAGAAGAAATTGGCCTTGCCGTTCTGCAGCAAGTCCCGCAGGCCGTAGAGCAGGGGGAAGGCCAGCGCCACCACGATGGCCCACTTGGTGCCAAGCCAGTCATCCCCGGAGAGTTTGGCCAGGATCAGGGCGGGGATGATGATATTGATCAACAGGTTGGCCAGCAGGCTTTCCTGTTTCGGTGGCGTGGCGCTGGCAGGCTTGCCACGCTGTTCCGGGGTGTCGCTGTCGCTCATTGAGTATTCCGTTTGATCGGTTAGGGTAACCTGGCGCCTTTAAAGATGCCGGTGCCGGGCACAAAAATGCTACCCTGCGCCTTGATTCCCGTCGTCAGCCTGCCGGAGCGGGCCCGTTTGGCGGATGTGGAGTCACTGCAGACACATCGAGAACCTTGAGAGGATCTGGCTATCTCCTGTAACCACACAATCGACCTGCACAGTCACAGTACTGCGTCCGACGGTATTCTAAGCCCTGCAGCGCTGGTGTCGAGGGCTGCGGACTACGGAGTGACCTGTCTGGCGTTGACGGACCACGATACCCTAGCTGGGCTGCCGGAGGCTGGCGAGGCTGCCCGGCAGCACGAGATCAGCCTGGTGAACGGTATCGAGCTGTCTGTGCGCCACGAAAACCGCGAGTACCATGTGCTGGGGCTATGGCTGGACACGGACTGTGGGCAGCTGCAGGAAAGGGTGGCCGCCCAGCAAGCGGCACGGGTTAATCGTGCCCGGGAGATCGGCCGCCGCCTGGACCGTGCCGCCACCCTCGCCAATAGCTATGAGCGCACCTGCGAACTGGCAGGCACTGACGCGCCAGGGCGCCCCCTGTTCGCCCGTTTTCTGGAAGAGGCGGGCAGGGTGCGCAACCAGCGCCATGCCTTCAACCGTTACCTCAAACAGGGCCAGTCGGCTTTTGTGGCCACCCCCTGGTGTACTCTTGATGAGGCGATTGCCGATATTCATGCCGCCGGCGGCTCGGCTGTACTGGCCCATCCCCAGGCCTACGGCATGACGCGCAAAAAGCTGCGCCAGTTTCTCGCCAGCTTCAAGGAAGCCGGCGGTGATGGCCTTGAAGTGGCCATGCCCGGGCTCTCCCCGCAACAGACTGCGTTGTTGGATGAGTGCTGGCAACACTTCGACCTGCAGGTATCCGCCGGCTCCGACTTTCACTCACCGGAGCAGAAATGGCTGGCACTGGGTCGGCTGCCCCCAGTGCCGAGCGGCGCCAGGCCGGTTTGGGAAGGGCGGCTGGCTTGAGTTAACAGTTAATAGTGAACAGTTAACAGCTAAAACAAAGACTTATCGCTGCTTGTTAAAGTTCACTGTTAGCATGTGGCATTACCTAAATTTGGAACTGCTCTTCGGCCGAAAATGAACTCCTTCGGGGTTTTCCGCTGTTCACTATTAATTATTCACTGTTAACTGCTTATTTATGACCGAAATCCTCTACATCCATCCTGAAACCCCCCAGCCGCGCCTTATCCGGCAGGCTGTAGACGTGATTCGCAACGGCGGGCTGATTGCCTACCCGACGGATACTACCTATGCACTGGGCTGTGGCATTGGCGAGAAAAATGCCCTGGATCGCTTGATCCGCCTGCGGCAGCTGGACAAGAAACACCAGTTCACCCTGCTGTGTCACGACCTCTCAGCGCTGGCGATCTATGCCAAGGTGGAAAATCCGGATTACCGTCTACTCAAGTCCCACACTCCGGGCCCCTATACCTTTATCCTCAAGGGCACTACCGAGGTGCCCCGGCGGTTGATGGATCCGAAGAAGCGCAATATCGGTATTCGCGTGCCCGATCATCCTATCTGTCAGGCGCTGCTGGCCGAGCATGGCGAGCCGATCATGACGTCCACCTGCCATCTACCCAACGACGAATTCCCGCTCACCGACCCCCAGGATGTTCGGGATTTCCTTCAGGGGCAGGTGGATCTTGTTATTGATGGCGGCTTCTGCGGTGTTACCGAAACCACCGTGATATCCCTGGCTGACGGCGATGGCCCGGAAGTAGTGCGCGAAGGGGCTGGGCCGGTGGACAGTATTTACTAATGTTCACTGTTGCTGGTTATCTTTTGCCCAGAGTGCTGCAAAGGACCCGCTTGCCACTGTCCCTGATGCCCCGGTTCACCGTATAATCGCGGGCTTTCCTCCGTGCCGAGCCAAAGGCGGCGTACGGATAGTCGGGTTTGTTAAGGAGTAGGCTTTGAGTTCCGTGGTTCCCTCCCAGCGAGTTGTTTCCGGCATGCGCGCCACCGGCCGCCTGCATCTGGGGCATTACCATGGCGTGCTGAAGAACTGGGCGCGTCTGCAGCACGAGTACGAGTGCTTTTTCTTTGTGGCAGACTGGCACGGCCTCACCACTGAATACGAAAACCCGCACAAGATCGAACAGCACGTCTGGGATCTGGTGATCGACTGGCTGGCCGCTGGTGTGAACCCGGGCTCGGCCACCCTGTTTATCCAGAGTCAGGTGCCCGAGCATGCGGAGCTTCATCTGCTGCTGTCCATGATGACCCCGTTGTCCTGGCTGGAACGGGTGCCCACCTACAAGGATCAGCAGGAAAAGCTGCGCGAGAAAGACCTCAGCACCTATGGTTTTCTGGGCTATCCGCTGCTGCAATCCGCCGACATTCTGGCTTACCGGGCCGGTCAGGTACCGGTAGGCGCCGATCAGGTGGCCCATGTTGAGCTCACCCGGGAAGTGGCGCGCCGCTTCAATCACCTTTATGGCCGTGAGCCGGGTTTCGAGGAAGCGGTGGATGCGGCCATCAAGAAAATGGGCAAGAAGCAGGCAAAGGTGTACCTGAACCACCGCCGTCAGTACCAGGAGAAAGGTGATGAAACCTCCCTGGAAACCGCGCGTGCTCTGGTGGAAAGTCAGCAGAACATCACCCTTGGAGACAAGGAGCGATTGATGGGCGACCTGGAAGGCGGCGGCAAGGTGATCCTGCCCGAGCCCCAGGCACTGTTGACACCGGCCTCCAAAATGCCGGGGCTGGATGGGCAGAAAATGTCCAAGTCCTACGGCAACTTCATCACCATGCGTGAGGAAGAGGCGGATATCGACAGCAAGATCCGCCGCATGCCCACGGACCCGGCCCGGGTTCGCCGCACAGACCCGGGCAACCCGGATAACTGCCCGGTGTGGCAGTTCCACATGGTCTATTCCGATGACAACACCCGCCAGTGGGTGAAAGAGGGCTGCACCAGCGCCGGCATCGGCTGCCTGGACTGCAAGAAGCCTGTCATCGAGGCGGTTCAGGCAGAGCTGGAGCCGATCCGCAAGCGTGCCGAGGAGCACCTGCGCAACCCGGATCTGGTTCGCACCCTGGTCGCCGAAGGTTGCGAGGAAGCCCGCGAGGCGGCCCGCGCCACCCTGGAAGAAGTCCGTGCCGCCATGGGGCTCAATTACCGCTGAGGCGCACCAGCGCACTCGGGAGAGAGACATGACTGAACCGGCAGAACCTACAGTCACACCCGTCATGAAGCCGCTGCATCCCAGCCAGGCGGAGATGCCCTTTGGCCTGATGTATGGCAAGGCCATCACCAAGCTGCCGGACGATCTGTACATTCCGCCGGATGCACTGGAAGTCTTCCTGGAGGCGTTCGAAGGCCCGCTGGATCTGCTGCTGTATCTGATCAAGCGCCAGAACCTGGACATTCTCGATATTCCGGTCTCCACCATTACTACCCAGTACATGGAATACGTGGAGCTGATGAAGGCGATGAACTTCGAGCTGGCGGCGGAATACCTGGTGATGGCCGCCATGCTGGGGGAGATCAAATCTCGCATGCTGCTTCCTCGTCAGAAAGACGACGAGGAAGACGAGGAACATGACCCGCGGGCAGAGCTGATTCGTCGCCTGCAGGAATACGAACGCTTCAAGCAGGCAGCAGAAGATATCGACGGGTTACCGCGACTGGAAAGAGACATCTTCCCGGCGGAGGCCAAGCGCCCGGAGTTTACCCGTGAAAAAGCCCAGCCAGACGTGGATATGCGTGAGCTGTTGCTGGCCCTGAAAGAAGTCATGCACCGGGCTGACATGTTCGAAAGTCACCAGGTGTCCCGGGAAAAGCTCTCTACCCGTGAGCGTATGGCCAACGTGCTGGACAAACTCAAGGGGCGGGATTTTGTGCCCTTCGTGGAGCTGTTCAATCCGGAAGAAGGCCGTCTCGGTGTGGTGGTGACGTTTCTGGCCACCCTGGAGCTGGTCAAGGGTAGCCTGATCGAGCTGGTACAGAACGGGCCTTTTGCCCCGATTCACGTGAAGGCGAAGACCCTGGTGCTGGAAGAATCCGATGTGCTGGCCCAGCTGGAGCTGGAAGACGAACCCGATGACGGCGTGGATGATGAAACCGATGCCCATGACGGAACCGAGGGGTAAGCGTGGAAGCTGAGCAGATAAAAAGAATTATTGAAGCCGCCATTCTGGTGGCTGAAGGCCCGCTGGACCGGGATGCGATCCTGTCCCTGTTTGATGAAGAGGATCGCCCCAGTAAGCAGGATTTGGGTAAATACCTGGAAGATATCGATGCGGCCTATGCAGATCGCGGCATCTTCCTGAAGGAAGTGGCCTCCGGTTTCCGCTTTCAGGCCCGCCCGGAACTGGGCCAGTGGGTCAGCCGCCTGTGGCAGGAGAAGCCGCCGCGCTACAGTCGGGCGATTCTGGAAACTCTGGCACTGATCGCTTATCGCCAGCCCATTACCCGTGGCGAAATCGAAGAAATTCGTGGTGTTTCGGTAAGCTCGCATATCGTCAAAAGTCTGCTGGAGAGAAACTGGGTGCGTGTAGTGGGGCACCGGGACGTGCCGGGCCGACCGGCCATGTTTGCCACCACCAAGCAGTTTCTCGACTACTTTGACCTGAAGAGCCTGGAAGATCTGCCGCCGTTGTCGGAAATTCGCGACCTGGACAAGATCAACGAGGAGCTGGCCCTCAGCGATGTGCCACCGGCCAATGCGGCACCGGGTGACATGGACGAGGCGCCGGAAGGTGAAGACGGCCATAGCATGCTGGACGACGAACGCGAACCCCGGCTTCCCGGTGATCAGGAGGCCTTCCCGGGGCTTGAGCAGGAACCCGAAATTGACGATGCCACCTTGATGAGCATGGACAAGGTGGACTCGGTCCTGACCAGCTTTGAGCAGGAATTCCGTCGCAAACCGGGAGCCGACAAGGATGAGCTGGAGGCCCCCGGCAAGGAAACCATGGCCGAAGAGGCCGATACGGCTGACAATAGCCCCATTAATGACGCTGACGGCACAGATGCCGCTGCGAATGACAGTGCAGAGGACAGCCAGACACGTCATGACTGAGACTGAAAAATTGCAGAAAGTGCTGGCGCGAGCTGGCCTGGGCTCCCGTCGGGAGCTGGAAAAATGGATTGCTGATGGCCGGGTTTCGGTTAACGGCACTGTGGCAACCCTGGGCGACCGGGTTGGCAATGACGACACCCTACGTGTGGATGGCAGGATTATTAAAGTGAAGCCGGAAGAAGAAATTGTTCAGCGCGTGATCATGTACCACAAGCCACCCGGCGAAGTGTGCTCACGCAACGATCCGGAAGGGCGCCCCACGGTGTTTGATAATCTGCCGCGCCTGCAGGGCATGCGCTGGGTACAGGTAGGGCGTCTGGACATCAATACCACTGGCCTGCTGCTATTCACCACCGATGGTGAGCTGGCCCACCGGCTCATGCATCCGTCCAACGGTTTCGTGCGTGAATACGCGGTGCGGGTGCGTGGCGGTATGACCCCGGAAAAGCGTCAGGCCATGCTGGATGGCGTGCTACTGGAAGATGGTGTCTCCAAATTCGATAGCATAGAGGATGCCGGCGGCGCGGAAGAGGGCGCCAACCACTGGTACAAGGTGACACTGACCGGGGGCAAATACCGGGAAGTTCGCCGTCTTTTCCAGTCCCAGGATCTGGAGGTGGCACGCCTGATGCGGATCCGCTTCGGCGACCTGACCCTGCCACCACAACTGCGCCAGGGCCGCTGGATGGAGCTGGAGCCTGAACAGATTCAGGCCCTGATCGGCAAAGTGGAGCTGAAGGGCAAGAAATACACCGGCCTCTACGGTCGCGCTCGCCTGCGCCACCAGCGCGCCGGCAGCAAACCTCCCCGCAAGGCGCGCGGCCCTTACCGGCGCTAGGCAGTCACCCTGTAGGAGCGCCGCTTGAGGCGCGAAGCAGTCAGTATCGAATTACGAGGAGCGAGTCTTGAAAAGCAGGACCCGTTCTCTGGTTTCGCTTTTCGTAATTCGCGCCTCAAGCGGCGCTCCTACGGCAGCCTCATCAAGCGCCCGACCAGCGCGGGCAGCGCCGTCTCAACCCTCAGAATGCGGACCCCGAAGCTGTGGCAGGCAAAGCCTTTCCGCTGCAGCATCGCCACTTCGTAATCGGTCCAGCCGCCTTCCGGGCCGATGGCCAGGGTGACAGGCTCAGTCAGGTCGACGGGCATGGCCGGGTGGTCGCCGGGGTGGGCGAGGATCCGTCGGCCGGGTCCTGCCCAGCTGTCCAGGTCGTCTTCCACGAAGGGCTTGAAACGCGGGGCGAGAACCAGCTCCGGCAGGGTGGTGTCGCGGGCTTGTTCCAGCCCTAGCAGCATCTTCTCGCGCAGCAGGCCGGCCTTCAGGTTGGGGGTCTGCCAGTAGCTCTTGTCCACCTTCCAGCTATTGATCAGCACGATGCGCTTGATGCCAAGGCTGGTGGCATCAATCAGGATACGCTTGAGCATCTTGGGGCGGGGAAGGGCCAATAGCAGGGACAGAGGAGGCGGGGGCTCGCAATGAGCATCTACTTCAAGATAAGTTGTTATCTCATTGTTTTTAATCGATTCAATTCGTGCTGTTCCCATGCCACCCCCGAGAATGCCTGCCCGGCAGGTGTCACCCTCAGCCAATCCCAGAATCTCGCGCACATGGCGACACTGGCGCTCGTCCAGGCGCCAGAGATTGCCATGAAGATGTTGATGAGGGTGTAGCAGCAGCAGATTCATGGAGCGGATTATGGCACAGCCTGACCCGGAATCCGCGCTGAAATCCTCACACCAAAGTGACGTAAATCGCTGTTTACTTGGCTGTTCTCGCCCTATGCCGGGCGACGCAGCCTTGCTAAATTGCCCGCATCAAGCACTACCGGCTGCAGGAACCTGTCTGTAGCGAGGGTGACATTGACCCGCTGGTAACTGGCGGCGTCTTCGGGCCACTGGTAGAGTGTGCCGCCCGTTCGCCCGTCCGATTAACTGTTTAGTGTGGAGAGTTTCATGCAGTTTCAGGGTACTGACCAATATGTGGCCACCGACGACCTGAAAATGGCCGTGAACGCAGCGATCGCCCTCAAGCGCCCGTTGCTGATCAAGGGTGAGCCGGGTACCGGCAAGACCCTGTTGGCGGAACAGGTGGCCGAATCCCTGGGTTTGCCGCTGCTGTCCTGGAATATCAAGTCCACCACCAAGGCCCAGCAAGGCCTGTACGAGTACGATGCCGTATCGCGCCTGCGCGATTCCCAGCTCGGCGCCGAAGGGGTGGAGGATGTGGCCAACTACCTGAAAAAGGGCAAGCTGTGGGAAGCCTTTACCCATGAAGGGCAGGTGGTGCTGCTGATCGACGAAATCGACAAGGCCGACATCGAGTTCCCCAATGATCTGCTGCAGGAACTGGATCGCATGGAGTTCTTCGTCTACGAGACTGGGGAAACCATCCGCGCCGAGCAGCGCCCGATCGTGATCATTACCTCCAACAACGAGAAAGAGCTGCCTGACGCCTTCCTGCGCCGCTGCTTCTTCCATTACATCAACTTCCCCGATGCCCAGACTATGCAGGCCATCGTGGATGTGCATTTCCCGGAGATCAAAAAGAACCTGGTCACCGAGGCCCTGGAAATCTTCTTCGACCTGCGTAAGGTGCCCGGCCTGAAGAAAAAGCCGTCCACCAGTGAATTGATCGATTGGCTCAAGCTGCTCATGGCTGACGATATTCCGGCGGACATTCTGCGCAACCGCGACACCAAAAGCGCGGTGCCGCCGCTCTATGGTGCACTGCTGAAGAACGAGTCGGATGTTCAATTGCTTGAGCGCCTGGCGTTCATGAACCGTCGCGAAAGTTAACCGCAACGCTGGCTGATTATGCTGATTGGTTTCTTCGAAAATCTGCGCCGTTACCGGGTCCCGGTAACCCTGCGCGAATTGCTGGATCTCTTTGATGCCCTGCAGGCCCACGTGGCCTTCGGCTCCATCGAGGATTTCTACCTGCTCAGCCGGGCGGTGATGGTCAAGGACGAAAAGTTCTACGACCGCTTCGACCAGGCGTTTGCTAACTACTTCGAAGGCCTGGAAAACCTGGAGCCAGACTGGCTCAACAAGGTGATCCCGGACGAGTGGCTGCGCAAGGAGCTGGAGAAGAACCTGAGCCCGGATGAATTCGAGAAGCTCAAGGGCCTGGGCAGCCTGGAAAAGATCATGGACGAGCTGCGCAAGCGGCTCGAAGAGCAGGAAAAGCGCCACCAGGGCGGTAACAAGTGGGTCGGTACCGGCGGTACCAGCCCCTTTGGGGGCTATGGCGCCAATCCGGAAGGGGTGCGCATGGTTGGGCCCTCCCGCAACAAGCGGGCGGTAAAAGTCTGGGAAAAGCGGGAATTCCGCAACCTGGATGATTCTGTGGAGCTGGGCACCCGCAATATCAAACTGGCCATGCGGCGCCTGCGCAAGTTTGCCCGCACCGGTCGCGATGAAGAGCTGGATATGGATGACACCATCCGTTCCACCGCCCGCAACGCCGGCCTGCTCGACATCAAGATGCGCCCGCAGAAGGAAAACCGCGTCAAGGTGCTGATCTTCTTTGATGTGGGTGGTTCCATGGACCCGTACATCAAACTCTGCGAAGAGCTGTTCTCCGCCGCCCGGCTGGAGTTCAAGCATATGGAATATTTCTACTTCCATAACTTCATTTATGAATACGTGTGGAAGGACAACCGCCGTCGCTGGGACGAGAAGATTTCCACCTGGGACGTGCTGCACAAGTACGGCAGCGACTACAAGGTGATCTTCGTGGGCGATGCGGCCATGAGCCCCTACGAAGTGAACTCCGTGGGCGGCAGCGTGGAGCACTGGAACGAGGAGGCCGGCGCCGTCTGGTTCCAGCGCGTCATGGAAACCTACGAAAAGGTGGTCTGGCTCAACCCGGAACCGGAGCGGGCCTGGCAGATGACCACCTCCACCCAGTGGATCAAGCAGCTCAGCGAGCACAAGATGTATCCGCTCACCATCGAAGGCCTGGAAAAGGCCATGCGCTATTTGAGCAAGTAATAGTCTTTGGACAGGAAACTGCCTGTCGCCGAATCTCCACAACCCCGTTTCGGCTGCAGGCAAGTCATCCAACACTTGCGCTCAAAGGCAAAAATCTGCATTCCATTCGTCCGCCAATCCCCAGATATTGCTGTACTAAACATTTCGTCTAGTAGCGGACAAAGCATCGCATCCGTATTCTTCGCGCCTTTCGCGTTTCACGCCCCGGACAGCCCACAAGGCACATAACCCCGGGACGCCGAAGCAAAAAGATGAACGCCACCGTGATCCGGTGGATTTCAGGAGAGATTCCCATGTCCAGGGTGCGAACCACCATCTGGACGACCGTTTTCAGCAGTACCGCACTGGCCGCCGCCAGCCTGTCTGCGGATACCACCCAGTCTGAAATCCGTCGTCTTCAAAAAGAGCTGGATCAGCTCAAGGCCAACCTGACCCAGGATGCGCCAACCCATACCCCATCAAACGATGTGCAGTGGCCCGACTTTGCAGTGTTCGGAAAAGTCAGTGTGGATGCTATCTACGATGACAAGAACGCAGGGCTTAATGATCTGCTTATCCCTAGCACCATCCCAGCCGGTGATACCCACCAGCAGAATTTTGAGTTGCATGGCAAGAACAGCCAGCTGGGCCTGCGATTGGGGGAGGGCAGTGGGCCCCATGCGGTGTTCGCTGTGGATCTGTTCGGCAGCATCGACGGTTACGACCTGAGAGTGCGGGATTTCTATTTCGAATACGGCGCCCTGCGTGCTGGCTATGGCTATACCGCCTTGCTGGACGGTTCGGCCTGGCCCTTGACCCTGGATTCCCAGGGCCCCAACAGCGCCATCTTTGCCCGCCAGACCGGCGTGCGCTGGCAGGGCGAGCATCTGACCCTGGCGCTGGAGGATCCCAACCCGGAAGTGTATGACCCGGATAACCTGAGCAGCGCCAGTGGTCGCCGCCCCGACGTCATCGCCGCCTGGAATCAGCCCCATGAGCGCGGGCATGTGCGGGCTGGCCTTGTAAATCGGGAAATCGGTGTGGAATTTGCCGATGGCGACCAGCAATACGCCAATGCCACCGGCGGTGTGCTCAGCGGCACCCTGGCTGTGACTGACAGCCTGACCCTGCTGGCCAGTGGCAGTTACGGGCAAGGCATGGCCCATTACTACAATGACCTGTCCGGCTTCGGTGACAGCGGCATGGATGGCTATGTGTTTGCTACCGACGGCTTGCAGCCCTTGCTGGCCCAGGGCGGTTATCTAGGCGGGCAGTGGCAGTTCCGTCCTGACTGGACTCTGGCCATGGTCGGGGGTGAGATCACCCTGGAAAAGGACGACGATCTGCCGCCGGATGCCATGCGTCGCACCCGTTACGGCACGCTTAGCCTGATTCGCCAGCACGATAGCAGCCTCAGTTATGGGGCTGAGCTGGCATACGGGATGCGCGACAACCAGGCAGGTGATCGCAGCGAAGCGCCACGGGTGCAGTTAAACCTGACTTATCGCTTTGAACATACTCACAGCCGCGATCACTGATCGATGCGAAAGCGTGAAGAGCTGAACGGGCTCTTTACGCTTTTCTCATACGTGACCCCGGGCAGCATTGGCATTCTTTTGCGCTTATTGTTCGCGACCTCCACGGCTGATGAAGCTTTCAATCAAATCCATGGGAAGCGGGAAAACAATGGTGCTGGAGCGCTCGTTGGCGACCTCGGTCAATGTCTGCAGGTAGCGTAGTTGCAGCGCCTGGGGTTGTTCGGACAGGGTTTTCGCTGCTTCCAGCAGCACCTGGGACGCTTCCTTCTCACCATTGGCATGGATCACCTTGGCGCGGCGGATACGCTCCGCCTCGGCCTGGCGGGCAATTACCCGCACCATGCCTTCATCCAGATCCACATGTTTGATTTCCACATTGGTAACCTTGATGCCCCAGTTATCGGTCTGTTCGTCGAGAATTTCCTGAATATCGCTGTTCAGCTCATCCCGTGAGGCGAGCATTTCGTCAAGCTCGTGTTTGCCCAGTACTGAACGCAAGGTGGTCTGGGATAACTGGCTGGTGGCAGAGTAGAAGTCTTCCACATTGATCACTGCTTTCTCGGCGTCCAGCACCCGAAAATACAACACGGCATTCACCTTGACCGACACATTATCCCGGGAGATCACATCCTGGGTGGGCACATCCAGTACCCGGATGCGCAGATCCACCTTTACCATCTGCTGGATCACCGGCACCACCAGGATCAGCCCCGGGCCTTTCACCCGGTAGTATCGCCCCAGCATAAAGATCACCCCGCGCTCGTACTCGCGCAGAATACGGAACATGCTGATCAAAAAGCCGACCGTGATTATGGTCAGCGATAACCAGAAATAGGGAGTCATGATGTCTCCTCCTTGTCGTCCGGTTTCACATCCAATACCAGATCGCGACGGTCGGTGACCTGTAGCGACTGGCCCTGGCGGACCGGCTGTTGACTTCGTGCATGCCAGATTTCGCCCAGCACCCGCACCTGGCCCTCGTGGTCAAAATCATCCAGCGCGACAGCGGTTTGCCCCACCAGTGTGTCGTCCCCCGTAACTGGCGGCCCTTCGTGGGCCTTGACCGCCAGTCGTACAAACAGGCCCACCAAAAGCAGTGAGCCCACGCCCACCGCGGCAATCACGGGCATGGCAATGCGGAAAGCAGGGAGATCCGTATCCATCAACATGATCGAACCGATCACGAAAGCGATTACGCCGCCGATTCCCAGCACCCCGAAGCTTGGCGATATGGCCTCCAGCGTTACCAGCACCGCGCCCAGCAAAATCAGTCCGAGCCCCACATAACTCACCGGCAACATCTGCAGGGCATAAAGAGCGAGCAACAAACAGATTGCACCCAGCACGCCTGGGACGCCCACACCGGGGTTGGAAAACTCCAGCACTAGTCCGTATATCCCCACCAGCAACAGCAAATAGGCAATGCTCGGGTCGGTAACAATGGCCAGAAAATCCGTTCGCCAGTCCCGTTTCACCTGATGCAATTGCGCACCGGCCAGTGCCAGACTGACCGATTCGCCGTCCCAACTCAGTTCTCGTCCATCCAGCTGAGCAAGCAGCTCATTGAGGTCAGTCGCTTTCAGATCAATCACGCCTTGCTCGAGGGCATCGCTGGAGGACAGGCTTACCGCTTCGCGCACCGCCTTTTCTGCCCAGTCCGCATTGCGACCCCGCAATTCCGCCAGCCCGCGGATATAGGCCACCGCATCGTTGACCTGCTTGCGATGCAGTGCCGAGGCACTATCAGGACGGGCAGAAGAGTCATCATCGCCTTTTCCTTTGTCGTCCGGTGAGGAGGGGGAGGGAAGACCACCACCGCCGCCAATCTGCACCGGCGTGGCCGCGCCCAGATTGGTGGCCGGGGCCATGGCGGCAATATGGGACGCATAGAGAATATAGGTGCCAGCACTGGCCGCCCGGCTACCACTGGGAGAAACATAGGTAGCCACAGGTACCCGACTATCGAGAATCGTCCGAATCATGTCGCGCATGGCGCTATCCAGCCCGCCAGGGGTATTCAGCTGCAACACAAACAGCGTTGCGGCCGCCTCGTTGGCTTCTTCCAGGGAACGGACAAACCAGTCACTGAGCGCCGGTCCGATTGGGCCGTCCAGGGTCATTACCCAGACTGAAGCTGCGGAAGGAGAGGGCGTGGCGGAGGAGGCGTTCTGGGCTGGAGAGGCGGGCGCCAGCAGGAACAAAAGCACCAACAGCACACAAAGAAACACTCTGGCCGCAAGCCTGTGGCCATGATGCGGTGCGCTGCGATATTCACGGCCCATGAGAACGCTCCCTTGGCCATCTATCTTCTCTCTATCCCCATGAAAGCCTATTTAACCGGCATCTAGCAAGACCTGGCTTGATGCCGGACACGGCGAGTCACAAACGTCGCATCATTTACCAGAGTTCAACACCAAAGGGGCTGAGGAGAAGGCCGAGAACCACAAAGCAGGTGATGGTCAGCAGCACGCTGCATCCCATGGCAAGCAGAAAGCCCCAACGTTCCAGCATGAAGGGAAACAGGGCAAACATGGGCAGCGTCGGGATGACGTACCAGAAGGTGTACCAGGCGTGATTGCCGATTTTCTCCTCGGGCTGGTTTCCCATGTAGAGCCAGAACATGGCAAGCAGGGTTACCAGCGGCAAGGCGCCGATCAGGGCGCCCAGTCGGTCGCTGTGCCGGGCGACTTCTGATATCAGCACAACCAGCGCGGCAGTAATGAGGTATTTGAGGTAGAGGGGCATCCGGATTTCCCTTTGGTTTGGGTGCCCCTGAAGTATCCCGTCAAACTAGGAAATCTTCTATTTACCATGTATGCACACCAAGTGGTGTATTTTATTATGATAATCAATCGGGTAGCACGAATGCCGTGTCAACTGTGCGCGACGCAACCGCTGCATCCCTGTTACATTATTGGTGGCGCCGGGCAGGGGATCACAAAATCTCTTTACCGACCGGACCATCGCTAAGCCACTCGCGGTCTTCCTCGCTCAGTGCGGTATTCTCTGGTGTACAAGCTGCCAACATCTCTTCCAAGGTCGGCATGGGCTTTGGGCGAATGATCAACTGCTCATCAGTCAGTTCCATATCAACGATACTTCCCACATCAAGACCAAGATGCTGCAAGACAGTTTTAGGGACTCGAAGTCCTGCGCCATTACTAATTTTCTGCACTTTCAATTTCATAAGCACCTCACACATTGGGTGTAACCTCAATTTAAATAGATAAATCACCCGTAACAACCATGTGGTAGTGATGGTCAAGAATTTAGCCATGCAATATATAGAGGTTCGGCCACGGACAAATAACTATGGATCTTCTGTTGTTTGGCGATTGCAATGATTTCACTGTGTGTGCACAAATGATCGGACAGAGGCTCAAATAGAGGGTGCCGGCGATCAATCCCTGATAAATAGCGATTAGCCCACTCCTCAAGTCGCTGGAACTCCTTGCTGTTTTCGTCGGGCGAGCCAATTGTGACTGGAATAATCTGGTTCAATAACGCATATACCTGCCCTTGGTTCGTGGCGTGCAGCTCTGCTTCCTGCCTTGGCAAGCAGCACTTCTTGTATTTAACCCCGCTACCACATGGGCATGGCGCATTTCTTTGCAGGTGAGACATTCTCCACCCAAACGGAAAATGGGTATTATAGTCCGTGGATGCTCAGGCATCAAAAAATGATAGTTCTCACTTTTAGGTGAGACTTCCATGAGCAATGCTCGTCTTCAGGCATTTGGCGCAAAGGTTAGAGCAATGCGAAAGCAGAAAGGCCTATCCCAAGAGGAGCTTGCAAGTTTAGCAGGCTTGGACCGCAGCTATATGGGTCACATTGAGCGTGGCGAAAAGAACATTACTCTGCTCAAAATCTACCAGATTAGCGACGCTCTCTCGCTTCCTGCTGCTATTTTTCTAACCGATGAATGATATTCCTATCATGTAGAACCGGTATCAGGCTTTAATTCACTATTTTCGTTCAAGCGGTTTTGTGTCGTCAGGAAGTTGTAGGGGGGAGGGGAGGTTGAATTCATTCTCCAAGAACTCATCTAGCCGCTGCGCGATACGGAAGGCCTCCGCATTCTCCGATCGCTTGCCTTCAAGGTTTTAGACCTGGCAAATGAACTTGCGATGGACTATCTACAGGATGACCCGCTTGCCGGGTCTGAGCAAAACACGATAAGAAGCCCACGCTTAGCGAACCGCACATTCTTCCCAATGGCGTTCATAGCTGTAACGTCAGCCTTGCCTATCTGGGTTTGTATTGGTGTTTGTTTTTTCGCCCAACAAACTGCCGGAAACGAAAAGCAAGGCACCGGTGACAATAGCAATATCAGCCAGATTAAAGGCCGGCCAGTGCCAGTCCCGCCAATAGAAATCAAAGGAATCCACAACGTAGCCGCGAAATATTCGGTCAATCAGGTTGCCCATGGCGCCACCGAGGATAAGACTGTAAGCGAAGGCTTCTCCTTTATGACGATTTTCAAGAATCAGCTTGATCAGGAAAATCGAGACCACCACCGCGATTCCGATTAAAAAATAGCGCTGCCAGCCTCCGCCATTCGCAAAAAGACTGAATGCGGCACCGGTGTTCCATACGTGCACCCAGTTAAAGAACGGGGTCACTGAAATAGACTCGCCATAGGCCATTGATTGCTGCACCAGCAACTTTGCAGCCTGATCTGACGCTGCCAGCAGGCTCGATATGGAAAACAGGGCATACGACGAGTGCTTGTTGCCAATAATGAGCAATTATTTAACCCTTCAACGCCAGAATACGCCTGGCCCCGTTAAGTACAATGACTCCCGATAGCACGACGAGCCCCGCGATGGTGCCGATAATCAGATCCGGATAATTGGACCCGGTCCACGCGACCAGGGCGCCGGCGGTGATGACCCCCAGGTTGATCACCACGTCGTTGGCCGAGAATATCCAGCTTGCCTTCATGTGCGCCCCGCCTTCCCGATGTTTGGAGGTATTGGCAATCAATGCGACGAATGCGATAGCCATCATCACCAGCGATTCAGGCTCACTACCGAATACAAAGCGTCTCACCACCTCTATGAGTACGCCAACAGCCAAGATCAGTTGCAGGACACCCGCAAGATGGGCAGCACGTAGCTGCATTTTCACGCTGTGACCAACCGCATAAAGGGCAAGCCCGTACACGGCCGCATCGGCAAAATTATCCAGGGATTCTCCAATCAGGCCGGTGGACTGGGCGATCAGACCGGCAGTCATTTCCACCACGAACAGAAGTGCATTGATGCCGAGCAACCAGCGCAGGGTCCCGGATTCTTGCTTAGCAGAAGCTGCCGAAAACTCGGCGGCCTTGATGGTCTCCGGATTTGCAGCGACGGTTTCCTGAAGCGAGGCGCCTAGCCCCAAGGTCTTCAGTTTCGAGGTGACGGGCTCGACCTCGCCGTCATGCACGACCTTCAGCCGGCGGTTCGACAAGTCGAAGGACAGCGCCCGAATCTCCTCAAAGCCGTTCAGGGCTAGGCGAATCATTCGTTCTTCTGATGGACAGTCCATCTTCGGCACGGCATAAACACTGACCCATCTCCCTGGCGCCTCGGAGGAGGCCTGTATATCGGTATCCGCTGCGGACGTTGCATCACCGCCACAGGCGCCACCACAGGATTTGCTCATGATACGACTCCACTTGAACAATGTTGTGGTACCATTTTAAACTATAAAGCTACTATAAGGTCAATAGAGTAAAGAATCCGTTGGGGAGGAGGCTGATGCGCATTGGTCAGTTGGCGCAGTTGGTAGGGGTCGAAACACAGACGATCCGCTTCTATGAACAGCAGGGCTTGTTGCCGCCGCCTGATCGGCAGGACAACGGTTACCGTGTCTATACCGAGAAGCATGGTGAGGGGCTGGCCTTCATCCGTCGCTGCAGAATCCTGGGCCTGTCACTGGCTGAGATTCACGAACTACAGAGCTATCAGGACGACCCTCATCAGCCTTGTACCGCCGTCAACGCCTTGCTCGATGATCACATCTCTCATGTGCGGTCGCAGATAACCGCTCTGCAAGCGCTTGAGAAACAACTCGTTTCACTGAGAGCGAGTTGCAACGATGACCGGGAAGTTGAGGCGTGTGGGGTTCTTGCTGGAATTAGCGAAGGAAACATGCACCAGCAGTAGGTGAAGCATCAACCAGATAATCCGATGAGATGCCGGTCTGTCTCACTCTCATGCAAAGGTAAGATCAACTGAATCGCCACCGGTTTGCTAGACACCTTTCAGCCATACAAAATGGTGGCCGCCGTACTGATAATCTCCTCAGGCTTAACGTAGCCCTGTACGTGGTACAGGCCCAGCTCGCTCGAATATCCATAGAAACTCCAAAACGGCATGAAAAAGCCCGCACAAGGCGGGCTCTGGCATGCAGTGAAAGGGGGGGGGGAGTGTAAAATTCATGATCAAAAGCATCGGTTTGCTGTTTTGGGTTGCAAGTAGAGCAAGTAGTGTTAGTGGGTGTAGATTCAGTATCCTTCAGGAAAAGCTCATTATAGAGCGGTCGAGATTGAACAGGCTGGACGAGACTCCAAATCATCATCCCAACTATTGATGAATTTGACTTGAAGCATAGAGAATGGAGGGTGAAGGTGTCAGTTGTCTGACCGGTCGCCGAATCGATCAGAACCAGGGATTACAACAACTGCAGTAAGGCCTCCTACCTTACTGGACGTGTAATGAACCTGTCCCTGATAACGCTCAACTATTGCGTGGACAATAGCCAGCCCCAATCCATGACCGGGTGTTTGCTCGTCCAGCCTCAATCCTCGCTTGCCCAATTGTGAGTGGGCTGTTTCTGATACGCCCGCTCCGTCGTCGCTGATGATAATTTTTAACTGCTCTTGATCTTCACTCAGCGTGAGCTCCACCCAGCGGGATGACCATTTGCCTGCGTTATCCAGCAAGTTGCCAAGGATTTCGTTCAGATCATGCTCCTCGACAGGCCAGCGATGGTTTTCAGGCAGATCCGTTGACAATTCAAAAGATTTATCGGGGTAGAGGCGGCCAAGCATCCACAGCAGATCCCGGGCCTGTTTGATCGGACATACACTTTGGCCGACCTGTGGACCCGCAAACCGGCTTCGCCGCATTTCGGCCTCAAGCTGAGCATCTATGTCGTCGAGGCGCGCCGCCATTTCCCATCTCAGCTTCTCATCGAGCGGGCGACTGGTGTCTTCCAGGATCTGTCTGACAGCCGCTATGGGGGTTTTCACGCTGTGGGAAAGGTTGGCAAGTGCGTCACGGGAGCGTTCCAGCCGGTCATCCAGTGAATCCAGCAGTCGATTGAGTTGCCGGACGAGGGGCCGGAACTCCTCCGGGCCGTCTGCGTTAATACGGGAGAGCTCGCCTGACTGAAGTTTTTTCAGGTTCATCTGAAGGCCCGCTATTGACCGCAGGGCCAGAGTGATTCCCAGCCATATGCTCCCGATCATCAGAATGACCAGTAAAACCGAGACGACGGCAGTCCAGATATGGAGTTTGGCCTGGCTCCGATGAAGCGCCTCCATATCCTCGGCAACAATGATCACGAAGGGGTTTCCGTCGACCGTGAAGGCACGGCGATACCCAAGCATTTGGGAAGGCGCAGATGGTACCTCAGCATCCCTGGCTCTCACGGCTCCCTCCTGCCCGGAGGTGAGCAACGGCCTCAGAATCGGAGTCCAGGTCTCCGGTGAGATGGACTGCCCAGACGGAGAAGCGATGGCGATGGCGAAGGCGTGGAGGAGCACTTCCTGAAAATAGTCGCCGGTCTGGAGTGTATCAATCTGGCCACCGGATTGGCGGATCTGGTGTTCCAGAAAAGCTACCTCATCTTTCAAGCGGCGTTCTACTAAGTCCATGGTCATCCTCTCCAGCAAGGCCCCATGGATGATCCAAGCCAGTGCCATCAGACCAATACCGGCCGGAAGTAGCAGAATCAGGAGCATCCCCCTGACTGAGCGAGGTCTAGCGGCTATCGGCATCGAACAGGTACCCTTGACCACGTCGGGTCTTGATGGTGTCCGGTCCCACCAGCTTCCTGAGCCGCCGCACATACGCTTCGATCACGTTCTCGCTGGGTATGTCGTCGATGCTGTATAGCTGGTCGAGAAGCTGTTCTTTCGAGAAAACCTGCCCGGGACGACTCATCAGACATCGGAGCAAACGGAACTCCGTACCGGTCAGGCTATGTTCGGTCTCGTCACCGGCCCTTAACGTCTGGCGATTTTCGTCCAGCTCGAACCGGCCCGCTGTCAGGGTATCCATTATTCTGCCTTCGCTTCGCCGGACGATGGCGTGAAGTCGGGCAATCAGCTCTTCGGTCTGGAAAGGCTTCGCGAGGTAATCATCGGCGCCGGCCTTCAAGCCATTGACCTTGTCCTGCCAGTCTCCCCTGGCGGTCAGGATCAACACCGGGAAACTGACCTTATGCGTCCGCCACTGTTTCAGTACGTCCAGGCCGTTGCCGTCGGGCAGGCCCAGGTCAAGAATACCGGCGCGGTAACTTTCCTGCTGCCCGAGGTGCCGGGCTTCCCGCGCTGTACGGGCGGTATCCACGCTGAAACCGGCCTTTTCCAGTTGGGCGCTTAGCCCATTTGTCAGCAGGTAGTCATCTTCCACCAGAAGTAATCTCATTCCTGAACTGCCTTTCTAAATTGAGCATCAGAGTCCGTCAGTGTCGCTGCCCAAGCTGAATTGTGCCAGAACAAAAAATAATTCCGATTTTCAGCCTGGATTCAGGTTGCTGAGCGATGGTAGCAACCGCTTCTGGATATTGCTCAAGTTTTGAGTGAGACAACCCGGCCCTCAGGGCCAAAGCTGTTCAAAGGAGAAGATATATGACCGTATCAAAATTCCTCGTTGCTGCCGCAACTATCTTATTGTCGGCGACCACCTTTGCCGCTGGAACCCATGGTGGAGGACATGATCACGGCGCTGCGAGTGGTGAGCCCGGCAAAGCCTCAGAGGCCAGCCGAACCATAACAGTCGAAATGTACGACAATTACTATGAACCGGGATCAATCATCGTAAGCCCCGGGGAAACGGTGCGGTTCGTGGTGGAGAACAAGGGGAACCTCGTTCACGAGTTCAACATCGGCACACCTGAGATGCATGAGGGGCATCAGGAGGAAATGATGATGATGGTCGAACATGGCGTCATCCAGGGCGGAAAGCTCAACCACGACATGATGGAAATGGACATGGGGAACGGCCAGTCCATGAAACACGACGACCCTAACAGCGTCCTGCTGGAACCGGGCCAGAGGCAGGAAGTTATTTGGAAGTTTTCCGATAACAGCAATATCGAGTTCGCCTGCAACGTGCCGGGTCATTACCAGGCAGGGATGTACGGTGACGTCAAGGTCCAGTAACTGAGTTCACTAATGGGGCGTTGATCCAGTGGGCTTGTAGGTATTTATTTTGAGGGTTCTTAGTGAAGAGCGATTTGGAGCAAAAAGTATGAACAGCCGTTTAGGTTCAGTGTTGTTAAGCCTGCTGATGTCTGCATCGGTCATGGCTGGCGAATATAATCTCACGGTTGATCGGGTCGAAATTGACACCGGCGATTTCGTGAAAGACGGCATCGGTTATAACGGTGCATCTCCCGGGCCGGTAATGCGCTTCAAGGAAGGCGAAAACGTCAAGATCAACGTGACCAACAACCTGGATGAGATGACTTCCATTCACTGGCACGGCCTGATCCTTCCTTTTGATCAGGACGGTGTGCCTGGTATCAGCTTTCCAGGCATCAAGCCGGGTGAAACCTTCACCTACGAATTTCCCATCCAGCAGGCTGGTACTTATTGGTTTCACAGCCACTCCGGTTTTCAGGAGCCGGATGGCGCCTACGGTTCCATCGTTATCGAACCTGAGGGACGTGAACCGTTCCGCTACGATCGCGAATACGTAGTTCAGCTAACCGATAAGCACCCGCACTCCGGTGATCGCATCATGCGTAACCTGAAGATGATGCCGGACTACTACAACCGCGAGCAGCAGACTGTCGGAGAGTTTTTCTCTGACGTGTCCGAGAACGGCCTGATGAACACCGTTCGGGACCGTATGGCCTGGGGTGGCATGCGGATGATGAAAGCGGATGTCGAGGACTTGCAGGGTTTTACAGGGCTGATCAACGGTAAAGGGCCGGATCAGAACTGGACTGGGCTTTTTGAGCCGGGCGAACGCATTCGGCTGCGTTTCATCAACTCTTCGGCGATGACTTACTTTGATATCCGGATCCCCGGTCTGGACATGACGGTTGTGCAGGCTGATGGCAACAACGTTCAGCCGGTTAGTGTGGACGAGTTCCGGATCGGTGTGGCGGAAACCTACGATGTGATCGTCCGTCCGAAAGATGAGCAGGCCTACACCATCTTCGCTGAATCCATGGGGCGTTCGGGCTATGCCAGAGCGACACTGGCCCCAGAAGAGGGTATGGAAGCGGCCGTGCCGCAACTGCGCGAACCGGCGCGCCTGACCATGGCTGACATGAGCGGTATGCCCGGTATGGACCATGGCAGCATGGCTGGTATGGATCATGGCGACATGGATATGAATAGCTCAGAAGGTATGTCCGGAATGGATCATTCTTCGATGGAGGGAATGGACCACGCAAACATGAGCAACATGGACCACTCAAATATGAAAGGAATGGATCATTCCAACATGGAAGGTATGGATCATTCGGGCATGTCCGGCATGGACCATGGTTCCATGGCGATGGGAAAAGAAGGTCCAAGCGACCCCTTCTATGCGAAGGGAAGTGGCCTCGTCCCCACGGCAGCCAATGGCGGCAAGTTCCTGTCCTACGCTGACCTGAAGGCTCAGGATCCACTGTATGAAGACCGTGAACCAACTAAGGAAGTTGAGCTTCGTTTGACTGGCAATATGGAACGGTACACCTGGAGTATCAATGGCGTTAAATACGAGGACGCCGATCCGATTCGCCTGAAATACGGTGAGCGGGTCCGCTTCAAGTTTGTCAACGAAACCATGATGACTCACCCCATGCACCTGCACGGCATGTGGTCCATCCTTGATGTTGGCGCAGGCCAGTGGAACCCGATCAAGCACACGATTAGCGTGAACCCAGGCACTACGGTGTACATGGAAACCGAGGTTGATGAGCCTGGCCAATGGGCGTTCCACTGCCACCTCTCTTACCACGCGGCCGCTGGTATGTTCCGTAAGGTGGTTGTTGAAGGTGGGCCAGAGTCGACGCAGGCCAAATCAGACGCGGCTGCTGAAGAAGGAGGTGAGGCATGAGTTGTATTCGATCACTTGTTGCGGTCAGTTTCTTTGCCTCTATCGGATTCTCAACGGCGGTGACAGCTCAGGAAATGATCTCCGACACCACCGCTCGTAAACAGCCGCTCACAACCTGGGGTGTTCAATTTGAGGAGTTTGAATACCGCTACAGCGACGATGACGAGGAACTGGGCGTCTGGAATGCGGATGCCTTCTATGGCACCGATGAGTTCAAAGTCCGGTTGCTCACAACCGGGGAGTACGAGATAGAGGAGCAGGCCTACGAAACACTGGAAAACCAACTGGTCGGCCAGATCCCTATCTCCAAGTTCTTTGACGCCAAAGCGGGTGTGCGTTTCGATACGCCCGAGGGGCCGGACCGTACATATGCCGTTCTCGGTGTAGCCGGGCTGGCTCCCCAATGGTTTGAGATCGATGCAAACCTGTATGTCAGTAAGGATGGCGATACGTCAGCCGAACTGGATGCAGAGTACGAGCTGCTTCTCACCAACTACTGGATTCTGGCGGCAACGCTGGATGCCACGGTTGCGTTTAGCGAGGACCGGGAAATTGGCGTTGGTAAAGGACTGGTTTCTACCGAAACCGGACTCAGGTTGAGCTATGATCTGATCGACCGTGCGTTCTCGCCTTATGTGGGCGTGGTGCATGAGCGCAAATACGGCGATAGTGCCGACTTTGCCGAAGCGGACGGCGGCAGTACAGCAGATTGGTTTGCTGTGATTGGAGCGCGCATCGCACTCTGATCAGGTACTTAGGGGCTAAAGATATTTCTTTGGCCCGTTTTTCTCGACATTGATGCAAGTGAGATCTACCCAAGCCAGCATTGGCTATTTATTGAGTATCAAACGCCGTTCAAAACAACAGGAGGTTGTATGAGCAGCACGCACGACAGAACCACGCGCTATCAGAAAGGCAGTCTTACACTTCCGGGAACTGTTATGCTGGGCACCGGTGTCATGATTGGCGCCGGTATCTTCGCCCTTACCGGGCAGATGGCGCAGATGACTGGCGTTCTTTTCCCGTTGGCGTTTCTGGCCGCGGCGGTAATCGTAAGCTTCAGTGCCTATTCCTACATCAAAATTTCCAATGCCTACCCGTCAGCCGGGGGCATAGGCATGTACCTGCACAAAGCCTATGGCAATCGGTTACCGACGGCTTTCAATGCTTTGCTGATGTATTTCTCGATGGTGATTGCCCAGAGCTTTCTTGCGCGAACCTTCGGTTCTTACACCATGCAACTGTTCGGTGGCGATGAAAGTGGCCGCATGGTGCCCATTCTTGGCGTCTCACTAATTCTGGCCGCGTTTCTGATCAATCTGTTGGGCAACCGAATGATTCAGGGCGTGGCTTCCTTTATAGGGATCCTGAAGATCGGAGGCATTCTGGTTTTCGGGCTGGTGGGTATCTGGATTGCCGACAGTGTTTCTGTTGATTTCTCTAGCCCCGGTGAGGCTGGAACCTTTGGCAATTTCCTGGGGGCAACGGCCCTTGGCATTCTGGCCTTCAAAGGTTTTACCACCATCACCAACAGCGGCTCGGAAGTCATAGACCCCAAGAGAAACGTGGGGCGAGCGATTATTATTTCCATCGCAGCCTGCGTGGTGATCTACACCCTGGTCGGTTTCGCCGTTGCCAGTAACCTGTCCCTGGCGGAAATCATCAAAACGCAGGACTACTCTCTGGCGGCCGCTGCGCGTCCCGCATTGGGCGACTACGGCGTCTGGTTTACCGTCGCCATTGCGATGATGGCCACCGCCGGTGGCATTCTGGCCAGTATTTTCGCCGTCTCACGCATGTTGGCCATGCTGACTGAAATGAAGCTGGTTCCCCACAGTCATTTCGGCATGCCCGGTAGCATCCAGAAGCACACGCTGGTTTATACCGTGGTGCTTGGGCTTATCCTCACGGCCTTCTTCGACCTGTCCCGAATTGCAGCGCTGGGCATCATTTTTTACCTGATCATGGACATTGCTATCCATTGGGGCGTTCTGCGCTATTTACGGGAGGATGTGAAGGCCAATGTGTGGGTGCCCACGGTGGCAATTGTTCTGGATTTGCTCGCTCTTGGTGGCTTCGTTTGGGTCAAACTGAATACTGACCTGTTTGTTATTGGCGTGGCGGTTGTCACCATGATTGTTATCGCAGTGGCCGAGCAACTGTTCCTGAAAAAGGCCACAGAAGCCGAAGAAGCGGGACACAAAGAATCTCATGCTCATCATCACTAATCACCAGAACTCGATAGGGAGGGATCGGCCATGACGGCTGAGCACACGGTCAAAGATCCTGTTTGCGGCATGTCGGTGAATCCACACTCGGCGGAACATCGCAGCGAGCATGGCGGGAAAACCTGGTATTTCTGTTCTTCGGGGTGCAAATCGAAGTTTGACGGCGACCCGGGACACTACCTCAGTGGAGAACAGAAACAGGACGAACCCGTGGCTCCGGGCACCATGTACACCTGCCCGATGCATCCGGAAATTCGCCAGCAGGGCCCCGGAGATTGCCCTATCTGTGGTATGGCCCTGGAGCCCGAGCAGGTAAGTCTGGATGACGGGCCCTCGGCAGAGCTCAAAGACATGACCCGTCGATTTTGGATTGGCCTGGTGCTGGCCCTGCCGGTATTGGTGCTGGAAATGGGCGGACATCTCACCGGCCTTGACCAGATCGTTGCCCCACAAATGTCCAACTGGATTCAACTGGTGTTGGCGACGCCAGTAGTGGCCTGGTGTGGCTGGCCTTTCTTTGTCAGAGGCTGGAAGTCCGTCGTCAGCCGCAATCTGAACATGTTCACGCTCATTGCCATTGGTACTGGCGTGGCGCTGATCTACAGCCTGGTGGCGACACTGGCGCCCCAGATTTTCCCCGACGCCTTTCGGCAGGAAGACGGTTCTGTCGCCGTCTACTTCGAGGCGGCTGCGGTCATCGTGGTGCTGGTTCTGTTAGGCCAGGTGCTTGAACTGCGGGCCCGGGAGAAAACCTCGGGCGCGATCAAGGCGCTGCTGGATCTGGCACCGGCGACGGCCCGAAAGCTGGATGACCAGGGCGACGAGTCCGATGTGTCGCTGGATCAGGTCAAGGTGGGTGATCGCCTGCGAGTGCGCCCGGGGGACAAGGTGCCGCTGGACGGTGAGTTACTTGAAGGCAGCTCCAACGTGGATGAGTCCATGGTGACCGGTGAGCCTCTTGCAGTCAGCAAAAAGTCTGGCGACCAAGTGATTGGCGGCAGTATTAACCAACAGGGCAGCTTTATCATGCGGGCCGACAAGGTTGGCCGGGACACCATGCTTTCCCAAATCGTGCAGATGGTGGCCAGCGCCCAACGCAGCCGCGCACCGATCCAGGGGCTTGCCGATAAGGTGGCGAGCTGGTTTGTGCCCACCGTGATCCTAATTGCCATTGTTGCCTTTATAGCCTGGTCATTCCTTGGGCCGACACCGCCCATGGCGTTCGGGCTGATTGCGGCGGTCAGTGTTCTGATCATTGCCTGCCCTTGCGCACTGGGTCTGGCAACGCCGATGTCGATCATGGTAGGTGTTGGCCGCGGCGCCCAAAGTGGTGTGCTGATCCGCGATGCGGAAGCCCTTGAACGCATGGAAAAGGTAGATACGGTGGTAGTGGATAAGACCGGCACGTTGACAGAGGGGCAGCCACAAATCACCCGAATTGTTACAGCGAATGGGTACGATGACGATGCTTTGATGCGTTTTGCGGGCGGACTCGAGAAAGGCAGTGAGCATCCACTGGCCCACGCCATTCTGGACAAAGCCAAGGGCATGGAGCTGAAGCTGCCGGATGCGGAAGACTTCGATTCTCCCAACGGTAAAGGGGTAACAGGAAAAATCGACGGCAAGCGGGTGCTGCTTGGTAATCGTCTTCTCATGGAGTCGGAGAATGTCGACACCACTAGATTTGACAGCGATGCCGACGAGCATCGCAAAGATGGTGCTACCGTGATTTTTGCCGCCGTCGATGGAAAAATCGCTGGGCTGTTGGCCATCTCCGATCCCATCAAGAGAACGACCCACGCTGCTATTGTCGCGCTGCAAAAAGACGGCATTCGAGTGGTCATGCTGACTGGCGATAACTACACCTCGGCCGAGGCGGTTGCTCGCAAATTGCATATCGATGAAGTGGAAGCGGAGGTACTGCCGGAAGATAAGGGCAAGATCGTCCAGCGTCTGAAAGATGAAGGGGGTGTTGTCGTGATGGCGGGTGATGGCGTTAACGACGCGCCTGCATTGGCAACGGCGGACGTGGGGGTGGCCATGGGCACCGGCACAGATGTGGCCATCGAAAGCGCGGGCATTACGCTGCTGCGCGGCGACTTGATGGGTATTGTAGAAGCGCGTCGTCTGTCGCTGGCGACCATGCGCAATATCCGACAGAACCTGTTCTTTGCTTTTGTGTACAACTCCGCGGGCGTTCCGATTGCGGCGGGGGTTTTGTACCCGTTCTTCGGGATACTGCTTTCACCGATCTTCGCGGCTGCTGCAATGTCGCTGTCGTCTTTCAGCGTGATTGTGAATGCATTGCGCCTGCGAGTTATCAAGCTTGGCCCTAAGTAATAATCGCTGGTGCCGTACACTATTGATCGAACCATAGAAGATGCTGATTTTGAGGCGATTGACAAACGAGCGCGTCAGTCTCTCACGGATAACTGCTTCGGGGTGCTGATCGAAATCGACGTCAAAACCACGATGAAGGAGAAGCTGGGCACGGAAATACCTGCCTACCGGATCTTTGGGCATGCAATCCTAGGCCATCGGCGTGGAGCCTCGAGTAGGGGCTATTTTGCCATAGCTGGCGCCTTAAGCGACTTCATCCGTGATCTGTTGACCGTGATCAAGTTCCACGGGGTTTGCTCAGCCCGTTCAACTTTAATCCAACTCATTGTGATTAACTCTCTAGGTGTGTAAAGCCAACAGGTTGCTTATAACAGGAAGTCTGCTGATGCGCGGTCGCAGATAACGGCTTTGCAATCGCTTGAGAAGCAACTCGTTTCCCTGAGAGCGAGGTGCAACGATGGCCGTGAAGTTGATGCTTGCGGGGTTCTTGCAGACATCAGCGAAGGCATCGTACAACCGCAATAGATCAAAGTGTCGATTTTATAGTTCTTAACCACGCCGCCACCTGTCGACATAAGCCTCGGTACCCAGCATGCCAACAGGCGCCTGGAATGGCATCGAGAGACACTTTCACGCTTCATCAAGTAATGCTATTGAAGGCTGTGGCGTAGCAGAAGAGCATGCCAGAGGGAGCAGAGCTGGCGATCAATAGTTACATAGCTCAATATTAAACGTTGACATGGGGGCTACCCCAAGGTTTATGTTGTTAATAGCACATTGCTTCGGACTATGCTGACACAATATGTTTATTGCTCGGTTTTTCATTAGTTGCCTATTTCTGCTTAGCATCTCCTTGCAGGGGATGGCAGCGGTGCAATTGGCGCAGCCTTGCCCCATGGAACAAACCATGATGCAGGCAGACATGGATGACCGTTGCAGCATGATGTCCGCCATGCCACAAAACGATTGTTGTCTGGATGGTGAATCCAACACGCACAGCGGCCCGGTTTGCAAGCCTGGCCAGGAGTGCCATGCTGGGCAGCTCTCGATCATGAATACGGCTCCGGCGGTTTCTTTTCAGGTAGCAAATCCGGCTACCCCTCATTTTTCTAACCCTCTCTATCTCCCCCTTGCCTTATCTACCATCTGGCGACCGCCTCTAGCACTTTCTCACTGATCTTTTCGGGGTCCGGCCTGGTCTGGGCCCACTGAGGGCGCGTTGCGCGCCATGATCCGTGTTGGAGTGACACATGTATTGGATATTTCTGAGCGCCGGCCGGTATCGGCGCGCACTCGGCTGGCTAGCGCCCTCCCTGCTGCTAGCTAGTGTCCAGGCGTTTGGGGCAGAAGGCCTGACTTTTAATCAGGCGCTACAGCTCGCCTTACGTCAATCACCGGAATTGCGGGCGGAATCGGCCCGCGTCGAGGCCGCTCAGCAGGCAGAAGGGCCTGCCGATGCTTTGCCCGATCCCACCCTGATTCTTGGCCTCGACAATGTACCTGTGGATGGCGCCGATCGTTACAGCCTGTCGAGTGATTTCATGACCATGCAGCGTATTGGTGTAACCCAGCGTTTCCCCAATCGCAGCAAACGCACAGCAAGGGCAGAAGGTGCCAGACAGCAAATCGGCTTAACGGAGGCCACGAAAGAGGCCACTCGTCTGGCCGTGCTGCGTCAGACCGCTCAAGCCTGGATTGAGCTCCACACTCTGGATCGTCAACTAGTCCTGCTGGAAGAACTCATTGCTGAAAATCGTTTGTTCGACAAGGCAGTGCGTGCCCGGCTTTCATCGGGTCAAGGAAAGGCTATTGATAGCGTGGCACCCAGGCAGGAAGCCGTGACATTACTGGATCGGCGAGATGCTCTTCTGGCCAGGCAACGCCAGGCTAAGGCTCGTTTAATACGCTGGCTGGGGGAAGCCGGCCGGCAATCACCGGCTGGCCAAGCACCTGATTTCGCCATCAATGCTGAACAGTTACTGAATAGCCTGCATAAGCACCCTGAACTTGAGATAGCGTCGCGTCAGGCTTCTGTCGCCCAGGCTAACGCGGACGAGGCTCGTGCCGCCAAGAAGCCGGACTGGGCTTTAACTCTGGCTTATATGAATCGTGAAGAATTCAGTGACATGGCGATGCTACAGGTCAATGTGGACCTGCCATTGTTCAGCCGGTCGCGCCAGGGGCCTCGCATTGCCTCGGCGGAAGCTGAGTGGCAAGCACTGGAATCTCGTGCAGAGGCGGTACGTCGCGAACATGAAGCGATGCTGCAGAGCGATCTGGCCGAATATGAACGCCAGGAACGCACGCTTGCCCGGCAACGGGAGCGACTGGTGCCTCTGGCAAAAGAGAAAGTGGGATTGGCTAGGGCCGCTTGGCGCGGCGGTGATGGCAGTTTGGCCGATCTTGTACGGGCACGTAGCGAATGGCTGGACGCCAAACTGAAGGAGATTGATCTCAGCGGGCAGTATGACCAGCAGGCAGCCGCCCTCCATTTTACCTACGACCACCACGGCATGGTGGGCGAGGAGCAAGATAATGAACATTAAACGCAATGCCTTGATCGGTTTGGCTGCCTCGCTGTTGTTGCTAGCCGGAATATATTTGGGCCGTTACGTCACCCCTTCGCAGAGCAGTATATCGATGGCGATGGACAGCGGTGAAACCAACAGCAAAGCGGATGAAAAGGAAGTGCTGTACTGGTATGACCCTATGTATCCCCAGCAGCACTTTGACGAGCCCGGGCCCTCACCTTTCATGGATATGGAGTTGGTGCCCCGTTATGCCAATGGTGGTGATGATAGCGATCAGCCAACGGTCCGTATTGATGCAGCCATGGTACAAAATCTGGGAATTCGCAGTGCCTCGGTGGTCGTGGCTCAGTCACAATCTCAGCTTGATGTCACGGGGTTGATTGCTTACAACGACCGCGCCCTGACACGCCTGCAAAGCCCCGCGCCTTCCTTCGTAGACAAGGTCTGGCCTCTGGCTGAGGGCGACACTATCTCCAGTGGTCAGCCGCTGATGCAATTGAGAGTTCCGGCCTGGACTGGAGCTCAGCATGAATGGCTGGCCGTGCTCGGCAGCGGCAACAACGAACTGATCGTCGCCGGGCGGGAGCGCCTGTTGTCATTGGGCATGCCTGCATCCCTGATCCGAAGTATTGAACGCCAACGTAAACCGCTGGAAACCTGGACGGTGACAGCTCCGCATGATGGCGTGATACGCAGTCTCAATGCTCGTGCTGGCATGACGCTGTCGGCCGGTGCTCCCGTGGCGGAGATTCAGTCACTCAACCCCGTGTGGGTGGAGATAGCAGTCCCGGAACGCCAATTGGGGCAAGTCAGTAGTGGTAACGCTGTTGACGTGACCGTTCAAGGAGTGAAGCCAGCACTGCGTGAGGGGCAAGTTGCCGACATTCTGCCTCTGGTGGATCAGTCCAGCCGAACTGTGCCGGTGCGAGTGACCTTGTCCAATGACGAGGGTGATCTGCGTCCGGGCATGAGCGCTCAGGTACGCATTCATGGCGAAGCCACACAGAAAGCATTGGCCGTACCAACCGCAGCCTTATTGCATACAGGAAAGCGCAGCCTGGTGATGCTTGATGAGGGGGAGGGTCGATATCGTCCGCAGGCAGTGTTGCCGGGGGGCGAGCTGGGAGACCAAACGCTGATCCTGGCAGGGCTGAAGGAAGACCAGAAGGTGGTTGTCAGTGGTCAGTTCCTGCTCGATTCCGAAGCCAGCCTGCAAGGCATTGCCGTTCAGGAGCTGGCTATGTCAGATGAGACGGAAATGATGAACGCACTGCACTATGCCGAAGGTGTTGTCGAGCAACTGAATGGCAGCAAAATAATGCTGGACCATGGCCCTTTCAAGAGCTTGTCCATGCCTGCCATGACCATGCGTTTTAACCTGGCGAATGAACAAGTAGGCAAAGGGATATCGGTAGGTGATCGCGTGCGCATTGGCATTCGTGATACAGACAAAGGGTTGATTGTGGAGCGCCTAGAAAAGCAGGTGGCGGAACAAAAAGACACCCAAGTGAATTCGTTGCATTACGCCGAGGGGGTTATCGAGGGGCTATCCGACGGCAAGGTCAAGCTTAAACACGGTCCTTTTAAGACGCTCGGTATGCCTCGCATGACCATGCGCTTTCGTCTTGCCAGCGAACAGGTGGCCAGCGATATAGCAGTGGGCGATCGTGTGCGCGTCGGCGTCAAAGATACCGATAATGGCTTGACTGTGGTGTCTCTCGACAAACAGGAGGTTGCACCATGATCGCTACCCTGATTCGCTGGTCGTTGGCTAAGGAAGGTCTGAATAACTCGCTTTTTTCGCCTTTACGATGATCAACAGGCTTCTGCCATCAAATTCAGGCCACAATTCACTCTTGAGTGTTCATTTTTTCGCCTGATTGCCGCACTTTAGCGGCAATCAGGCGCACTGCCCCTAGGGCAGCAGCACCCGTTTCACCCTCAACAGGTTGTGCAGCCCCGCCAGGAGATAGAGCCGGTTGGTATTTTTCGCCAGACCCCGGTAGCGAACCTTGCTGTAACCGAACATGCCTTTGATCACTCGGAAGGGATGTTCCACTTTGGCACGTACGCTGGCTTTGATGGTTTCGCATTCCAGCGCAACCTTCGACATCGTGGAGCGCTTACCAGGACGCTCAGCGATAAACCAATCCACTTTACGGTTCTTGTGCTCTTCGCGTTTCTCGATACCGCAATAACCCGCGTCTCCCCAGACACGTTTCTCTTTGCCATGCAAAAGCTGGTCTGATGCCGTCAGGTCATGCTCATTCGCGGCGGTAGTGGCAAGGCTATGAATCAGACCCACCGTGTCATCGACGCCAATATGGCACTTCATGCCAAAGTGCCATTGATTGCCTTTCTTGGTCTGGTGCATCTCCGGATCACGAGCCTTACCTTTGTTCTTCGTCGAGCTGGGCGCTTCGATAATCGTCGCATCAACGATGCTGCCTTCCCGAACCATCAGGCCATGTCGTGCCAACTGACGGTTGATCTTCTTGAACAGCTTCTTGCCAAGAGTGTGCTGCTCCAGCAGGTGCCGGAAGTTCAGGATCGTTGTCTCATCAGGAACCCGAGAGAGCCGAATCCCTGCGAAACGGCGCATAGACTCGATCTCATACAAGGCATCTTCCATCGCCGGATCACTCAGGTTGTAGATGATCTGCATGACATGAATGCGCAGCATGCTGGAGAGCGGATACGGCGGCCGGCCAGTGCTACCGGAGGCGTAATAGACCGCAATCGTGGACTCCAGCGCCTTCCAGGGTAGCAACTGATCCAACTTCTCAAGGAACACTTCCCGCCGGGTCTTGCGCTTCTTGTGTTCATATTCGGCTTCGGCAAAAGTCAGCTGGCTCATGGCATTCCCGGAAAGTGGCTGATAGAAAGCCCTGATTATGGCAAAGTCGGGGAGTTTTTCAGAGGTTCCCTAACCGATTTTTGGTGCTGCTGGCGACGCTGTTCATGAGTGCGTGGGGGATCTGGTCTATCAACAATACCCCCGTAGATGCTTTACCGGATCTGTCCGATGTACAGGTGATTATCCGCACCAGTTACCCAGGTCAGGCACCGCAGCTGGTGGAAAAACAGGTTACCTATCCACTTGCCACCACCATGCTGGCCGTGCCAGGTGCGCGCACAGTACGTGGTTACTCGTTCTTCGGTGATAGTTATGTTTACGTGTTGTTTGAAGATGGTACCGACTTGTATTGGGCACGCTCACGGGTGTTGGAATACCTTAGTCAGGTCCAGTCTGAATTGCCGCGTACAGCACGACCATCACTTGGGCCAGACGCTACCGGTGTCGGCTGGATTTATCAGTACGCATTGATCGATCGCACCGGCCAGCATGATCTATCGCAACTAACCTCGATACAGGACTGGTTTCTAAAATACGAGCTGCAGACTCTGCCTGACGTTGCAGAAGTGGCAACCATAGGCGGCATGGTACGTGAATATCAGGTAGTCCCTGACCCGGTCAAACTCGCCAGCCATGGGATCAGTCATCAACAAGTACGCAAGGCGATAGAACAAGCTAACCAGGAAACCGGGGGAGCAGTGCTGACGCTGGGCGAAGCGGAGTTCATGGTGCGCTCCAGTGGCTACCTTCAGTCACTCGAGGATTTCCGAAAAATCCCACTAAAACTGGTTGATGGAGTGCCAGTACAGCTTGGAGATGTGGCGCAGATTCGCCTTGGTCCGGAGATGCGGCGTGGTATTGCCGAGCTGGACGGTGAAGGGGAAGTCGTCGGCGGGGTCGTCATTCTGCGTTCAGGCAAGAACGCCCGCGCCGTGCTATCTGCCGTGCATGAGCGACTTGAGACACTGCGGGAAAGCTTGCCGGAAGGGGTTGAGATCGTCACCACCTATGATCGAAGTGAGCTGATTGATCGAGCGGTAACAAACCTCAGTTACAAATTGATTGAAGAGTTCATTGTAGTTGCACTGGTGTGCGTATTGTTTCTTGGCCATTTGCGTTCGTCACTGGTGGCCATCATTTCCCTACCGCTGGGAATCCTTGCTGCCTTTATTGTGATGCGTTACCAGGGTATCAATGCCAATATCATGTCGCTTGGCGGCATTGCTATCGCTATCGGCGCTATGGTGGATGCAGCAGTGGTGTTAATCGAAAACGCTCACAAGAAAATTGAGATTTGGCATCGGGATAACCCAGGGCAATCTCTGACTGGTAATGCGCATTGGCGAGTCATAGAGCAAGCAGCTGTCGAAGTGGGGCCAGCGCTGTTCTTCTCGTTGCTAATTATTACCTTGTCGTTTATTCCTGTCTTTACCTTGGAAGCACAGGAAGGGCGGCTATTTGGCCCACTGGCATTTACCAAAACCTGGGCTATGGCGGCGGCAGCCGGCCTATCGGTGACATTGGTTCCACTGTTAATGGGGTACTGGATTCGGGGAAAGATACCTTCCGAGGAAAGTAATCCAATCAGTCGCTTTTTGATTAGTTGTTATCAACCCGTACTAGAGCGAGTCTTGGCGTGGCCGAAAACCACCTTGCTGGTTGCCGGTTTAGTTTTTGTTACCGCCTTTTGGCCGCTAAGTCAGCTTGGTGGTGAATTTTTGCCACCGCTGGATGAGGGCGATTTGCTGTATATGCCAAGTGCCTTACCAGGCTTGTCAGCACAAAAAGCTACCGAGCTTCTACAGCAGACCGATCGGTTGATCAAAACGGTGCCTGAGGTGGAGCAGGTGTTCGGCAAGGCGGGGCGTGCGCGGACAGCGACTGACCCTGCACCATTGACGATGTTTGAAACCACCATCCGTTTCAAGCCCAAGGACCAATGGCGTGAAGGCATGACAACGGAGAAGCTTGTCGAAGAGCTGGACCGTATTGTACGCGTGCCTGGACTGGCAAATATCTGGATTCCTCCGATACGCAATCGTATCGACATGCTTGCCACTGGCATCAAGAGCCCAATTGGCATCAAAGTAGCGGGTAATGACCTAGAGATCATTGACCAGGTGAGCCGTCAAATCGAACAGGTAGCCAAACAAGTACCCGGTGTCTCCTCAGCATTGGCTGAACGGTTGACTGGTGGTCGTTATGTGGATATCGATATTCGGCGTGGCATTGCGGCTCAGTATGGCCTCAACATCGCGGATATTCAGTCGGTTGTCAGTGGTTTGATTGGTGGTGAAAACATCGGTGAGACAGTGGAAGGGCTGGAGCGTTACCCGATCAGCCTTCGATATCCTCGCGAGTGGCGCGACACGGTGCATCGCTTACGCGATTTGCCCATAGTCACTCCCGAAGGAAAACAAATTACCCTCGGAACCGTGGCGGATATCAAGATTACCGATGGGCCACCGATGTTGAAAAGTGAGAATGGCCGACTGTCTGGGTGGGTGTATATCGATGTTCGGGGGCGTGACCTAGCCTCGGTAGTGGATGATCTACGTGCCTCAGTGAATGATGGAGTCAGGCTGCCAGAGGGCGTCAGCTTGTCCTTTGCCGGTCAGTTTGAGTTCCTGGAGCGGGCCAATGCGAGACTGAAAGTGGTGGTGCCGGCGACCTTACTGATTATTTTCGTACTGTTATTCCTGACCTTTCGCCGTGTCGGTGAAGCCTTGCTGATTATGGCGACGTTACCGTTCGCGGTGACCGGTGGTATCTGGTTCTTGTATCTGTTGGACTACAACCTGTCAGTGGCTACTGGTGTCGGCTTCATCGCCCTGGCGGGTGTCGCTGCCGAGTTTGGCGTAATCATGTTGCTGTACCTAAAGCAGGCGTGGCAGGAGAGACAGGAGCAGGGCCAAAAGGATGAAGCTGCCTTGATGGGTGCTATCCGTGATGGCGCGGTATTACGTGTTCGACCTAAGGCGATGACTGTAGCTGTTATTATTGCCGGCCTTCTTCCGATTTTCTGGGGGGGAGGTACAGGTAGCGAGATCATGAGCCGCATTGCTGCGCCCATGGTAGGAGGGATGGTAACAGCACCTTTGTTATCACTTTTCGTACTGCCCGCAGCCTATCTGCTGATGCAACGACGTGATAGGAATCCGGATTGACCAAGCTTAAAGCTTGGGTGGTAATCTCCTAGTCTTGGCGCCGGATCAGGAGGTTCGGCCGGTAAAAGCGTTGAATTTAGCCACTTCACCAATAACCTATTGATAATAAACAATAATCTTGCTTAGGCGCTATTTGCATAACTTCGAGTGGCATTTCCGATCACGCCAAAAGCCTGCCCCTTCATTACAGCGAGTTCTGGAGTTGTTTAAACTGCCCCTGAATCACGGCTTTTTCTTGAAGAATCACCTTATTCTCGTCGGTCAGAAGCGCCACTTTATCCTGGGTAGTTTTCAGTTCGGTTTTGGTGGCTTCCAATGCTTGGTATAACACAGCCACTTCTTTATCTAGATATGCTTTCTGACTGGTGAGTGCTGCTATTTTTTCGGCCAGCTGCTCGTTTTTACTCTGATATTCACCGCTCTTCGCCAAAGCTTTTTCGAGGTCACGTTTCAGGTTCCGGATATCCTCGGTCTTTCGGCTTAGCTCACTGTTCAATGCAGCATTGGCCTGCTCAAGTTCATGGACCCTTTGTCGCAATTGCGCGTTGGCGCCAAACAGATCTGACGACCTTGACTCAGCTTGGGCCAGCCGATGTTGCAGATCCTGGATCTGATCTTTCAACCCCTGGCTAGCCGAACGGAACTGTTCGCGCTCCTGCTGACGGTCTGCGGCAGTTCGTTGCTGGTAATGCTCAAAATGATCGCGAATGTCTCGGTTTTCCTGCTTAAGCTCAGTGACGGTTTTTTTCAATTCAGTGGATCGCGCTATCGCTTCGTCCCGCTGGGACTCCGCTTTGGCAAGGGCGACTCGGGTATCTTCCAAAGACCGACTTTGCTGACGTTTTTCTTCATTAAGCAGCTCTAGCTGAACTCCCATGTCCTGTAGACGCGCAGTCAGTTGTACGATGGAGGTGTTTGCTTCGGTTAACCTTTTGTGGCGTTCGTCATTCAAAGCATCGAATTCTTGCCGGATTTGGTCGATGCGTTGGTCAGCCATTTGCTGCATCCGTTCGTGCAGGGATTTCACTACTTCCACCAAGTCACGTGGCAGTCCACTAACCTCGGCAGCGCCGTCGTTGTCTGACCGCCAGCGCTTCAATAACGGAGCGATGGTGCTTCTGCTCCCAGTACCTAGTTGCTCGCGCACCCGATCAACCGTGGGTTCTTGGTCGCCGGCTTTGATGGTTTCTGCGGCTTTAACAATATCATAGTAAGTCACTCCTGCACGGGCCATTGTAGTTCCTCTGAGATTATTTCGTTACGTATTACGTATCACGTAATATAACATTATATTTGTGTATTTTGATACCGCTTGAATTACTGAATATAAGCATCGATAATGAGCGTTATCGTGGGTTAAAGTATTTGGTTGAAAATTTTCAGCTTGTAACGCCGGTACATCGCCCCCTTTCTGCCGTCTTCAATAGGAATCCAATGAACCGCGAATCACCAGAAATGGCCACCGACTTATCGTTACGTAATGAAGAGTCAAGCCTGACTACCTATCAGGAAGCTGAGTCACTGCGGCACTACCTCCAGGCAGCCACTTCAGACAGCACGCGAAAAGCTTACCGCTCGGCGATCCGGCAGTTCGAAAAATGGGGTGGAAGACTACCAACGGATCGGAATACTGTGGTGCGCTACCTGTTAGCCAAAGCCGACTCCCTCAACGCTCGGACCCTGGATGTCCACCTCACGGCCATCAGCCAATGGCACCACCACCAGAGCCTGATCGATCCCGTGCGCGATCCGTTGGTGCGCAAAACCATGGAAGGTATTCGCCGCACCCATGGCCAGCCCAAGCGAAAAGCCAAGGCGCTGCGCCTGGAACACATCGCTCAGATGGTGAAGCATTTGCGGCGCTTGCCCGATAGCAAGAAGAATTTCCGAGATATAGCCCTGGTGTTGACGGGCTTTTTCGGGGCCTTTCGACGGAGCGAATTAGTGGCCATACAAGTCAGCGATCTAGCGTGGGAGCCAGAAGGCCTGATTATCCGCTTGCCGCGCTCGAAGACTGATCAGCAAGCAACCGGGTTCGCCCGAGCCCTACCTTTTGGTGCCGAAAACTGCTGTCCTGCCACAGCGATTAAGGCATGGATGGAGGTGGCCAGCGTTGAGGATGGCCCTCTGTTCAGACCCGTCAATCGGTGGGATCAAGTGCACGAAAAAGCCCTGAATCCAGGCGCAATCAACGACCTGCTCAAAACTTTGGGAAAGGCCTGCCAGTTCGATTTTGTACCGGACCTGAGCAGCCATAGCTTCCGCCGAGGCCTGTCCACGTCGGCAGCACGGGAACGGGTGGATTTTGAGCTAATTAAAAAACAGGGAGGTTGGAAGAGCGACGCCACAGTCTGGGAATATATTGAAGAAGGTCAGCAATTGTCTAACAACGCGACGGTGATATTGATGGAAAAGATGGCATCCATCATGTTATCCCCGTAACGCATTCTCCGGACTCGTAATCGCTATCGATATCTGAATGGGACAATGGGCTTTTGATTCTCGCGTTTTATTGTTAGTATCCAGCATCCATTTTTATGAGTCGGTCTGTTTTGATAATGAATCGTTGGTTAACAATCGTATTAGCACTGGTGATTGCGCTGCAGTCACTGGCAGCTATTGGCGATATAAATCAACCTCATTATCCCGCTACGCCTTATCACGCTCATGATCACGGGCATTCCCATGAAGACGTCCTCCTTGACTCGGTCACTCTGGAAATGGAGGAGTCTTCGACCTCATCGGACCCTTCGCGAGATCACGCGTCCGATCATTGCCATCAAAACCATGCCCATTTTCACATGGTGCTGGTGAGCGCGGCAACGGATATTGCCGTTTTGTCCGCCGGTCAGCGCTTGTCCGACTATCAAGCCCGTCATACTTCAGTCATCCCACCCTCCCTGCTCCGCCCTCCCATCGCCTAAGCCTACGACGCACCCCATCCAGGGAACATTTGTCATTTAGATCTTCGTAGGAGAAGTTCCATGCTTTTTTGCACGCCCAAGAGTGCTGGGCGGCGTTTACTGCCGCGTCAGATTTGTGTCCTTTTTTTATTCCTCTTAGCGCTGGCGTTCAGAGTTACCGCGGTTCACGCCGCCGATGCGCCTCTAACCCTGCCCAAGGCCCTCTCCCGGGCGATGACGCACAATCCCGGTCTGCGGGTATTCGACTTTCGCTTGCAGGGGCTTGAGGGAAAACGCCTTTCGGCCGATCAGGCACCGGCTTATGAAGCAGGCCTGGAGGTGGAGAATATCCTCGGTAGCGGTGCCCTGCAAGGTGTCGATGGGGCGGAATACACCCTGTCGCTATCCTCGGTCATTGAGCTTGGAGGCAAACGCCGGGCTCGAATGAGCGCTGTGAGCTCCCGCTATGATCTGATGGAGGCCGAACGTGAGGCGGAGACCCTGGATGTGTTGGGCCAGGTAACTCAGCGCTATGTCGCCGCCCTAGCCCTGCAGGAAAAGCTCGCATTGGCCGCCCAGGCTGTGGAATTGAGCGAGGCGACCCTCAACACGGTCACCGGTCGCGCCAAGCAAGGCGCGGCGCCCGACGCTGAAGTCTTGCGCGCCAAGGCCGCGCTCTCCCAGAATCGCATCGCCCATTCCGCCCTGCAAACGGAGTACGAGAAGCGAAAGATGGCGCTGGCCTCGCTGTGGGGCGAAACGCAGGTGGATTTTCAGCGGTTGCAGGGAGACCTATTCCGGTTTGAGCCTGGCGAGCGTTTCGAGGTGCTGTACCAGCTGGCCAGCGAAAGTCCGATGATCCGGGTTTACGCCAGCGAGCGGCGGATGCGCGATGCCGAGATCCAGTTAGCAAAAAGCCAATCGGAAAGTGATATTCGCTGGCAAGTCGGCGCCCGCCGTTTTGAGGAGACAGGCGATACCGCGTTCGTGGCCGGGGTGTCGATGCCACTGTTTGCCGGAAGCCGGAACCGTGGAGAAGTGCAGGCCGCCACGGCGGCGCGTGACGAGGTGGAATACCGCCAACAGAGCGCGCTGCTGCAACTGCACTCCCTGTTGTTCGAGGCTTACCACACCCGCCAACAAAACATTGCCGCCGTTGAGCAGCTGCGTGATGCGGTGCTGCCCGATTTAACCAAGGCGCTAGAGCTTACCCAGCAAGCCTATGAACGCGGCCGCTACAGCTACGTGGAGTGGACCGCCGCTCAGCGCGAACTGCTCTCGGCCCGCGAGGCACTCGTCGAAGCAGCCGCCACGGCGCTGCTCAACCAGGCTCTTATCGAACAGCTTACGGCGCAGTCCATGACCCAAGGCCAGGCCACGCCCGCTAACCAAACACAGGATTATTGAACCATGCAATTGATAAAACCACTCTACTGGATACTGGTGGCCACCTGTCTGGCCGTCACGCCTCTCCACGCTTCCGAAGATACGCACGATGACGACGGAGAAGTGCACTCAAGCGCGCCCGAGACCAAGGGTCCCCATGGCGGGTTGTTACTGAAGCAGGACGACACTACCGTTGAGCTGCAGATTTTTGAGCAAGGTGTACCCCCGGAGTACCGCGCCTGGGTAACACATGGCGGAAAGCCCATTACCGATGGTGTTGACCTCAACGTCCGACTCACCCGCTTGGGTGGGCAAGTGGATACCTTCGATTTTGCCTTCCAGGGAGACTATTGGCTAGGTGACGGGGTGGTGACCGAACCCCATTCCTTTGATGTGGAAGTGATGGTAGCCCTGAACGGTGCGCAATACGACTGGCAGTGGGAATCCCACGAAGGTCGGACCCGCATTGCAACCGACATTGCCGCAAAGGCCGGCATCCAAGCAACCCAGGCCGGTCCGGGCTCGATTGAGAAGACCTTGACCACTTATGGGCAACTCACCACCGCGCCTGAACAACTCGCACGGGTGCGCGCCCGCTTCCCCGGCGTCGTCACCAAGATAAATGCTCGCCTCGGTGATCGGGTTGCCAAAGGCGATTTGCTGGCGCAAGTGGAATCCAACGAAAGCCTCAAAACTTATGACCTGCGTGCGCCCATAGACGGCGTGGTGATTGAGCGGCAGATCAGTGAGGGTGAAATCGCCGGTGAGCAACCATTGTTTGCGATCGCCGATTTAACGACCTTGTGGGCGGAGCTTCGGGTATTTCCGGGTCAGCGCACCGAGGTCGCGGTCGATCAGAAAGTACACCTGCAAGCCGAGGGCTTTGATCAACAGGCTCGCATCGGTCATCTGCTGCCTTCGCCGGGCAATGCTTCGTCTTCCCTGGCCCGTGTGGAAGTGGATAACCCGGATGGCACATTGAGCCCCGGCTTACTGGTGGCGGGGGACATAGTGGTAGAGACCCTTGAGCTGCCACTGGCAGTGGAAAATCGTGCACTGCAGTCCTTTCGGGACTGGAGCGTGGTGTTTATCCAGGTGGGCGATACCTATGAAATTCGCCCGCTAGAACTCGGCCGCAGTGACGGCACCCTGACCGAAGTGTTGGGCGGACTACAGGCCGGTGACCGGTATGTGGTAGAAAACAGCTATTTGATCAAGGCCGATATCGAAAAATCCGGCGCATCCCACGACCACTAACCCAGGAGGCTATGATGATTAATGCCATCTTACGCTTCTCGGTAGAGCGGCGGTTTTTAACCTTATCCTTTATTCTGGTGCTGGTTGGTGTGGGTTTATGGAGCTTTCAGCGCCTGCCCATCGATGCGGTGCCGGACATCACCAACGTCCAGGTGCAGATCAATACCGAGGCGCCGGGGTATTCGCCTTTGGAGGCGGAGCAGCGCATCACCTTCCCGGTGGAAACGGCCTTGTACGGCCTGCCGAATTTGTCCTATACCCGCTCAATATCCCGCTATGGCTTGTCCCAGGTGACTGTTGTGTTCAAGGAAGGCACGGACATCTATTTCGCTCGGAACCTGATCGATGAGCGCCTCGGCTCCATCAAGAATGCCCTACCACCTGGCCTGGAACCTGAAATGGGTCCCATCGCAACCGGCCTGGGCGAGATCTTGATGTACACCGTGGAAGCCTTGCCCGGCGCCACCCAGGCAGACGGCAGCTCGCTGGATGCTACGGCACTGAGGGAGATTCAGGACTGGATTATCAAGCCCCAACTGGCGCAAGTACCCGGCGTGATCGAAATCAACACCATCGGCGGCTATGACAAGCAATACCACGTCACGCCCTCACCACAAAAGTTACTGCAATTTGGCGTCACCATGGATGAACTGGCGGAGGCACTGCGGGCCAACAACGCCAATCGTGGCGCCGGCTATATCGAGCGCAACGGGCAACAGCTGCTGGTGCGTTCACCGGGACAATTGGCATCCATTGCCGAGATTGAGCAGGTGGTCATTGCTAACCGCGACGGCGCACCGGTAAAAGTCAGTGATGTGGCCGAGGTGGCCATCGGCAAAGAGTTGCGCACCGGTGCCGCCACCCGCGACGGCAAGGAAACAGTAATGGGCACAGCCATGATGCTGGTGGGGGAAAACTCCCGCTCCGTCGCGAAAGCCGTGGCCGAAAAACTGGAGTCCATCCAGCCCTCACTGCCCGAGGGGGTCAAAGTGGAGGCGGTGTACGATCGCACGACCTTGGTAGACAAAGCCATAGCCACGGTGGAGAAGAACCTGCTCGAAGGGGCGCTGCTGGTGATCGTGGTGCTGTTCCTGTTGCTGGGCAACCTGCGTGCCGCCTTAATTACCGCCGCAGTCATTCCCTTGTCTATGCTTGCCACCATCACGGGCATGGTGCAATCGGGCGTGTCGGCCAATCTGATGAGCCTTGGCGCCTTGGACTTCGGTCTGATCGTCGATGGCGCGGTGATTATTGTCGAGAACTGCATTAGGCGCTTGTCCCACGCCCAGCATAATGGTCAGCTGCCCCTCAAGGAACGGCTTCAACTGGTATATGAGGCCACCAACGAAGTCATTCGTCCCAGCCTGTTCGGTGTCGCAATCATTACCGTGGTCTACCTGCCGATCTTTGCCCTCACTGGCGTAGAAGGCAAGATGTTCCACCCCATGGCGGCCACAGTGGTGATGGCGTTGCTATCGGCCATGGTGCTGTCGCTGACTGTGGTGCCGGCCGCCGTGGCGGTATTTATGGGGGGCAAGATCAGCGAAAAAGAAAGCTTTGTGATCAGCGGCGCCAAATCGCTGTACAAGCCGGCCTTACTGGTCGCCATGAAGTTTCGCTGGCTGGTGCTGGGATCGGCAACGGTGCTGGTGGCGGTCTGTATCTGGCTTGCGACCACCCTGGGTTCGGAATTTATTCCACAACTGGACGAGGGGGATATTGCGCTGCACGCGCTGCGCATTCCTGGAACGGGACTGGAGCAATCCATCGAGATGCAGTCGCAGTTGGAAGAACGGCTGAAGGCCTTTCCCGAGGTGGACAAGGTGTTCGCCAAGATCGGCACGCCGGAAGTGGCCACCGACCCCATGCCTCCGAGCGTGGCGGATAACTTCGTCGTCCTAAAGCCCCGCGATCAATGGCCAGATCCTGACAAAACCAAGGAAGAACTGGTGGCCGAAATGGAAGCGGCGGTGACCCAACTGCCGGGTAACAACTATGAGTTCACCCAGCCCATTGAGATGCGCTTTAACGAGTTGATTTCCGGGGTGCGGGCCGATCTCGGGATCAAGGTGTTTGGCGATGATATGGATCAGTTGCTGGCCTCGGCGCAAGCCGTTCAGGAAGTGCTCGAAACCGTCGAGGGTGCGGCGGATATCCAGGTCGAACAGGTTACAGGGTTACCCATGCTGTCGATTCATCCCAAGCGCATGGTGCTGTCGCGCTACGGCCTGAATGTCGAAGACTTGCAAGCATTGGTGGCGACCGGAGTCGGTGGTGAAAACGCCGGGTTAATCTATGAGGGCGACCGCCGCTTTGAATTGGTGGTCCGTCTGCCTGAAGACGTGAGGCGCGATATTGATAGCCTCGCATTCCTGCCCATCCCCCTGCCAGACGGCGGCTACGTGCCCTTGTCGGAAGTGGCTGAGTTGGAACTGGCGCCGGCACCCAACCAGATCAGCCGGGAAAACGGCAAACGCCGGGTGGTGGTCACCGCCAACGTGCGGGACCGCGATCTCGGGGGCTTCGTCGAGGAAGTGCAGGCGCGTATCGCACAGGACGTCGATTTGCCGGACGGCTATTGGTTCGATTACGGCGGCACCTTTGAGCAATTGCAATCCGCCAGCGCGCGCCTCGCCCTTGTTGTACCCATTACTCTGGCGATCATCATCGGTCTGCTGATCATGGCGTTCGGGTCGTTTAAAGACGCCATGATTATCTTCACCGGCGTGCCACTCGCGCTGACCGGCGGGGTGTTGTCCCTGTGGTTGCGGGATATGCCGCTGTCGATCTCGGCAGGCGTGGGCTTTATCGCGCTCTCAGGTGTGGCGGTTCTCAATGGATTAGTGATGGTGGCCTTCATTCGCGACCTGTGGCGGGAACAAGGGGATCTCATCACGGCGATTGTGGAAGGCGCTCTGGTTCGCTTGCGGCCGGTTTTGATGACAGCCCTGGTGGCGAGCCTCGGCTTTGTGCCCATGGCACTCAATACCGGCACCGGCGCGGAGGTACAGCGACCGCTGGCGACGGTGGTGATCGGGGGGATTATCTCGTCGACTTTGTTGACGCTGTTCGTACTCCCGGTGCTCTACGCGCTGTTGCATCGTAAGAAAATATAAACGCGGCGGGGCTGAACGGGTTCCGGCGCGCCAGGAACCCGTTGCCGCAAGGTAACTTGGAGGGCAAAGCGAAAACTGAGCGCACGCCCGCCTCTCAATTACATAATTAATGTGTGATCGGTTGGATCATTACGACTAAGGTTGAAGAAATTATGCTTAAACTCATATTTATCGCCATTGCGTCCCTTGCCAGTGTCACGGCTTGGGCCCATGGCATGTCGGCGGAAGACCAAGCCCGGATACTCAATGCCGGCTACCTGGAGTACATCCGGCTAGGCGCGACTCACATGCTGAGCGGATACGATCATTTGCTGTTTCTGTTCGGCGTCATGTTCTTTTTGACGCGCTTTGGCGAAATCATCAAGTTCATTACCGCCTTCACCGTCGGCCATTCCATTACCCTAGTGTTCGCCACACTGTTTGGAATTACCGCCAATTACTATCTGATTGATGCGGTGATTGCGTTGACCGTTTGCTACAAAGCCTTCGACAACCTCGGTGGCTTTCAGAAACACTTGCAGATGAAATCCCCGAACCTGACCTGGATGGTGTTTTCCTTTGGCTTGATTCATGGGTTTGGCCTGTCCACCCGGTTGCAACAGTTGCCGCTGGGCGACGATGGCCTGGTAATGAAGATATTGTCGTTCAATGTCGGCGTCGAGTTAGGCCAGATTGTGGCCTTGAGCATTATGCTGGTCGTGCTCATGGTGTGGCGAAAAACCGCGTCATTTGAGCGCTTCAGCAAAGCATCCAATGTGGCGCTGATGCTCGCCGGTGGCCTGTTGCTGCTGATGCAGTTACATGGATTCCAGCACACGCAGTATCCGGATGATTTTCCTCTCAACCGGGATGATCACCAGCATGCGCACGAGGACATGGGGGATAACAAAGACTCTCTGTCGAACTACCCGAAACGCCTTGAGCTGCAAGCCCCATCCGCTGACCCGCAGCCCGAGGCACCTGAAGTCCACAGCCACGACGATGGCGAGCCCCACTCGCATTAATCTTGTTAACTTTTGAGGAAATACTGTCATGAAACTTTTTACCGTCATTTTTACACTGATTTTACTGTCCGGCTTTCAGCAGGCTTTTGCACACAGTGATCACGCTCACGGACCGATTACTGAAGCGTCGGCGCTTCAGCTCGCCAAAGAGGCGACCATCCAGTTGACAGAGAAGGACGCCGGACTGGGTTTTGGAAAACTGCCCGAAAGCTGGAAGGCAATGTCAGCTGCCTCTGCGAAGATCCATAAGAAAGGCAGCGGTTATTTTATTGTCTCGGTTGCCAATGCGGCTGAGGCAAAAACGCTCTACGTGCTCATATCGAGTGACGGGGAAGTCTACGATGCGAATTTCACGGGGAAATTCGACGGTTTGGAGTAAGGGTAAACATGCCGTGGCAATGGCTCATCACCAAATACCTGATTACGGCAGCAGTCGTGGTGGTGGTTTCGGAGATTGCAAGGCGCAGTGACAAGCTGGGTGCCCTAGTGGCGGCCTTGCCGTTGGTGACCATTCTGGCGCTTATTTGGCTGCATGTGGAAAATCAGCCCGAGGAGAAAATCGCCAGGCATGCCTGGTATACCCTCTGGTATGTGCTGCCGACACTGCCGATGTTTTTAAGTTTTCCATTACTGTTGGGTCGATTGGGCTTCTGGCCAACGCTGCTTGTCAGCTGCGCGGTTACCGCAGTTTGCTTCGGCATCTTCGCGCTGCTGCTGCGCCAATTTGGCATTAATTTGTGGCCTTGATATGACTGACCAACACGGATACGTCCATGCACGTTTAACCCTTGAACCACTATAACGAGGTGAGATGAATGCGTCACCATGATCACGCGCACACTCATTCAGACGACACCAGTTCCAGACGTCTTGGCCTAGTATTCTTTCTCAATGTGGGGTTTACCCTCATCGAGTTTGTTGGGGGGTTGTTGACCAACAGCACGGCCATCCTGGCTGATGCCGTGCATGACCTGGGCGATAGCCTGTCCATTGGCAGTGCCTGGCTGCTGAACCGGCAGGGGCGCAAAGCGGCTGACCGCGAATTTACCTATGGCTATCGCAGGCTATCGTTGTTCGGTGCCCTTATCAACGGATTGGTCCTGGTGGGCGGGTCGCTGTGGGTACTCAGTGAAGCGATCCCCCGGCTGGCCGACCCGGTCATGCCGGTCACCGAAGGAATGCTCGCGTTGGCCCTGTTGGGGGTTACAGTCAATGGGTTCGCGGCCTACCGTCTGAGTAAAGGGAAGTCACTGAACGAAAAAGTGCTCAACTGGCACTTACTAGAAGATGTCCTGGGCTGGGTCGCGGTGCTGATCGTCTCGATCATTTTGCAATTCGTGGACTGGCCCATCCTTGATCCCTTGCTGTCCATCGGTTTTACCCTGTTTATTCTGGCAAATGTAATCCGCAACCTCTGGGCCACCGGCAAACTCTTTATCCAAGCGGTACCAGACCCGGCGCTGCATGATGAGATCCGGCGAACGCTGCTCGGCATTGAACATATCAGCGAGGTTCACCATCAACACCTCTGGTCACTGGATGGAGAGCACCATGTTTTAACGGTGCATTTGGTGGTGAGGGACTCTTTTCCGTTGGAGCAATACCCCGCCACCAAGGCGGCGGTGGCCGATGCACTTGAGCCATACCAACTGGCTCACACGACCATCGAAATTGAACTGCCGACAGAATCCTGTCGAGATTCCTCTGACCAGCATTCATCTGCTGGCTAGCATCACTAGAAGAGCGAAATTATGTCGGTTCTCTACACTCTGGGATTATTCGTCATCACGGCCGTAGCCGAAATCGTCGGTTGCTACCTGCCGTATTTGTGGCTGAAAAAATCGGCTCCGGTATGGGTGCTGCTGCCGGCCGCCGCAAGCCTCGCGCTATTCGTCTGGCTACTGTCACTGCATCCGACTGACGTCGGACGGGTGTATGCGGCCTATGGTGGCGTCTATGTGTCCGTTGCCTTGCTGTGGCTCTGGGGTGTGGATGGGGTTCGCCCGCATTTGTGGGACTTTGTCGGCGTGGCGGTAACGCTCGTGGGAATGAGCATTATCATGTTGGCCCCGCGAGGATGACAGGTGCTATGACTACAAAAAAGAACATTGATGAAAACCATGCTATAGATCTGAAGTGAACTCATGGCCGCCATATATCAGACAGCCTATCCACGTATCAAATCAGACATTACCCAGGATGAGTTGGGGCATGTCTACACACCAACGCCAGAAGACCAGCAGTTTGCATTACGTCACTGTAAACGAAGCAGTGCGGCCTTTTTGGGACTTCTGGTTCAGCTAAAAATCACACAGCGATTGGGTCGGTTCGTCAGTTTGGGTGAAATTCCAAAAGTGATTATCGCGCACATAAAATCCCACTGTCGTTCACGGGCCACAATCCAGGATCTAAATGCCTACTATGGATCTGGATCGAAGGATCGTCATGTCAAACTGATACGACATCATCTCAATATCAAAGCTTATGACGCGGCCAAAACGTCTGAGTTGACCCAGGCCTGGGCACTTGAAGCAGCGACCACCAAGGAAGCGCTACCGGATATTATCAATGTCACGCTGGAATACCTGGTCAAGGAGCGATACGAGTTGCCAGCGTTCAGCGTGCTTGAGCGGATATGCCAAACCGCCAGAGCCGAAGTCAACACCCGGTATTACGATCAATTGTGTGAATTTTTGACGGCTGAAAGTCGCCAATGCATCACGGATATTCTCCGTTCCAGCACTGGGCCGAATGGTTTTGGCTGGAGCACGCTGAAAAATGAACCGAAACGCCCAACTCCTCGCAATATCCATGCGTACATCCACTACCTGGAATGGCTGACCTCCCTGCAAACACTTCTGCCCGCGGATTTGGGGTTGCCACCGGTGAAACACCAGCAGTTTATCGACGAGGCCAAGGCCCTAGATTTCGCCGAATTGATGAAACTAAAGCTGAACAAGCGACTCGCTCTGGTCATCGTTTTAATCCGACACCAATACGCACGAACTCTGGATAATGCCGCCGATATTTTTATCAAACTGCTGTTAAAAATGGATCGCTCGGCGCAGAAACTGTTGGAGAAATACCTTGCAGACCATCAAAAGCAAACTGATCATTTGATTTCTGTGCTGACCGGAACGGTCAAGGTGTATTTGGATAAACCCGAATCGGTGTCAGCTTTTGATCCGGTGCTGGGAAAGAACAGCGATCAGTTGCTGCAAATGTGCGAACACTACATGGCCTTCGCAGGTAACAACTATTTGCCGTTCATGGTTCAACTCTATAGAAAGCAGCGATCAACTTTGTTTCGCACAATTGAAATACTCAATCTGGCATCGGCCACGGAAGACAAGGACCTACTGAATGCTTTTCAATTTATTTTGAAACACAAACAACGGCGCGCCGAGTTCTTGTCTATTCAAAGTAATCTAAATGATCCATCTTCCAAAAATGTGATCAACATTCGCTGGATTCGCGAAAGCTGGTGGAAATTGGTCACGGGAAAATCGACTAAAGCGGCGCAAGTCACCGAGGTCAATAAAACCTGTTTTGAGTTGTGTGTGTTTGAGCGGATCGCCGAAGAATTGAGTACCGGTGACTTGTTCATTCCCTACAGTGAAACCTTCGATGATTATCGGGAGCAAATGATCACTTGGGAAGAATACGAGGGGCAGTTGCCTATCTATTGCGAGGAGGTAGGGCTTATCGCCGGTGATACTGAATTTGCAAAAACACTGAAGGAGTCCATGGAAACGAGTTGCCAGAAAGCTGATAGCCAGTTCCCGGAGGATGAGCTAGTTCGTATTGAAAACGGGAATCTGATTATAGGTAAACCGAAACCCGAACAACCCTCACCAGAAGTCGAAGAGATTGGAGCGCTATTGCGCGATCGCTTGGACAAGATCAACCTGCTCGATGTGATCATTAATGTCGAAAAATGGTTGAACCTGAATAAACATTTTGGGCCGTTGTCGGGTTTCGAATCACGTATCAGCGACCCGGTGTTACGTTTTGTTCTGACCGTGTTTTGTTACGGCACCAATATTGGCCCTACCGAAACCGTGCGCTCTGTGCAGGGTGTGTCGCGCAAGCAAGTTGCATGGCTTAACTTAAAGCGCACCACGGAAGCCCGTCTTGATAAAGCGATTGCAAAGATCAATAGCGAGTACAAGAAATACCGTCTCATCGAGTGCTGGGGATCGGGCAACAGTGTGTCCGCCGATGGCAAGCTATGGGATCTCTACGAAGATAATTTACTATCGGAATACCATATTCGTTACGGCAGCTATGGCGGCATTGCCTATTACCACGTCTCAGATACCTACATTGCGTTGTTCAGCCGGTTTATCCCCTGTGGTGTCTACGAGGCGATTTATATCCTCGACGGCCTGCTCAATGATGAATCTGATTTTAATCCAGACACCGTGCACGGCGATACGCAAGCGCAATCCACACCGGTGTTTGGTTTGGCGTATTTGCTGGGTATTAAGCTCATGCCGCGCATCCGAAATATTAAAGATCTCAGCTTCTACAAGCCTGACCGAGCCATGGTGCTTAAGCATATTCAGTCCTTGTTCAAAGAGCCTATCAAGTGGGACCTTATTGAAAAGCACTATGCGGATATGATGCGAACAGCCATGTCCGTCAAAGCAGGAAAAATTACCGCCTCGACAATCCTGCGCCGGTTCGGTACCAAGAACCGGAAAAACAAGCTGTACTTTGCGTTCCGCGAACTCGGGCGAGTGGTCAGAACCATGTTCTTGCTAGAATACATCACCGATGTTGATCTACGCAAAACGATCCAGGCAGCGACCTGTAAGAGTGAAGAGTTCAATGAGTTTGCTCGTTGGTTGTTCTTTGCGAATGCCGGAAAAATTTCCGCCAATTTAAAGCACGAGCAAAGCAAAATCGTGAAATATAATCATCTGCTGGCTAACTTCGCGATCCTGTATAACGTGAACGCGATGACGGAAGTGTTTAACCAACTGAAGTCAGAAGGACACAATATTACCCGTGACCACATGGCGGCATTCTCGCCATACCATACCGAGCACTTGGGCAGATTGGGAAGTTTTGAGTTGGATCTAACCAAACAAGTTAAGCCCATGACATTTGAACTGCTGGTTGATTAAACCTTTATAATTCAAATAGTTATGATCGAAGTGGCTAATTCCAACGCTTTTACCGGCCGGACCTCATCAGCTGCTGATCCGGCACTGATAATTGAGGGGGGGGCTGCGATACCCCCCCCGAAACGAATAGTCATGTCCAGATGCCCTATGGATGGCTGGTTGTGGTAGAGAGTCACAGGGGTAATAACTTATTTCTCTATAGAACAATAGGTTACGATGTTTTTGGGGGATTTTGCACGTTTGTCTGCCAACCCTCAAGATGGCACCATTTACCTCCGGGCTGAACGAAGTGGCGGCGGAGATGGACGAGTTTACACAATCACTTATCGTGCAACGGACGAAAACGGTAATGTAGGCTTCGGTTCTGCCGAGGTTCTCGTTCCGCATTCCAAGGGCAAGTAGGGCAAGCAAAGCCTTATTCGTGATTAACCTGCCGGCCAAGATAAACTGGCCGGCAGGCTTTCTACGCTCAAAACCAGCAAGGAACAAATTTTGGGCGGCTTCAAAAATTGGCACTTATCAATTTATTGCTTACCTCTTGAATTTATCCAATTTTTCCGAAAATGCTCAGACTTCCCTCGCTCTTTTTCAAGCGCTTGTTTAAGCCTGGAATTCTCATGCCGAACAGAGCCAAGTTCTTTTTTTAGTCGATCTATCTTGTTTCTCAGCAGGGCTTCAACATGCCGAGACTCCTCGGGTGTTCTAGCTGGAACGGTGACATTATCAATTTTTACGCTCGAAGCCCGGTCTCCCTCCCTCATACTAGAAATCTGGTCTTTAAAGTTGTTGTAAAGATACTGTCGGCTTACACCAGCCAGCTTGGCAACAGCTTTAAATGTGATCGTTTCATTGCTCTGCTTCAATTGATCAACCGCTTGCTCGACGGCTCTACGCTTTTGAAGGCTGCGCTCATCCCTGGCCTGACGCAAACCATCAAGGTTGTCTTCACTCATTTATCCTCCAGTGAGGTTTTGCGCGCTTGTTGCTCACGACCTTGATACTGGCCATCAGCTTCAATCGAAGAAACTATGTCATTAAGCCGCTTGTATATTTCCTTGTTTTTAGCAAGTCTGCGGCCTGTAATTTCAGACATACGACTTTGCTGATTCTCCTGCAAAGCCACAAGCTCTTCTTGCTGCTCTTCAATCAGATTAATTACTGCGCCTTTCTCATTCTTAAAGAAATCTACATCTTTAGCGTCAGCGCGGTAATGTTTGCATGTATAGCAAGCATTCGCATGCTCGCACCAATCACCAATTTGAGCAGGCATTGTACAAGCGCCGCCACACACCCGTGTAGCTCTTATCTGACCTTTTCTTACGAGGAGGTTGGCTACGCTTTCATCTACCTCCCCCTCAATTGTGTAAAAGCGGCCACCGCCATTTTGCAGAAGGGCTTTTTTCTTGAGCTCAAGCCGGTTGTTTATATATGCGGTGGCCATGTCAGGACTGGCATGTCCAAGCTCCATCATAATCGATAATATGTCATGGCCATCTTTGGCCATTGAGGTGCCTTTGGTATGCCTCAGAGGATGCCAGGAAAATGAAAGAGGGGACCCGTCATCAGATAATACACCAGTGCTTACGCATTGTTTTTTTATTTCGCCCATAGTGTAGGCGGGCGATGTAAAGCTTTCATGAGTGCCATTGAATACAGGGAAAAGGTATTTGGTCTTCTTTCCGTGTCGTTTAATAACTGCAGACCGTTGCTCTTCAATCGCGTTAATTATCTGAGCATGGTCTTTATTATTCTTGTGCAAAGGCTTTACATTCCACTTGCTAACTTTGCTCTGCCAGAATGTAAGCAGCATGAAATCTGCGTCGTTCGGATCTTCATCTAGACAATCAAACAAAATGGCATGGCCATCTTCAGACCTCATGCCAGCCCCCATTATCAAAGTAAAAACACATGGGGTAGGTGAGGGCGCATGCTTTACTGCGAAATAGAGCTCATCAACAATTCTCTGAGAGTAAGCACGGCCACCGCCTTCCTGCGCATAACCCAACCTTCCAAGACCTTCTTTATAATGCACATTCTTAATTTTCTTCGAAGATCGACCTGAAACAGTTAAGCTAGGCCAAATGTCAGGCCACTTCCTGGCTGCTGTAGCCAGCATAGCCAGTGTGTCGGTATACCAGTTTCTGCCATACAAGCCTTTTGCGTTCCCCCAATCAACAAACATATCACCAATAATAACATCCGTTATTGAGCTGGGAGATGGCCGCTCGAATGTCTCATGCATGAAATTACTAAAATGCTTGAGTCTCGCAACATAGCCGGTAAGTGTTTTGGGGCCCAATTCTCCGTGCGTGACCTTGTCGACAATGTGTTCTCTGACAGCATCCCTTAACCACTCCGGGAACTGGTATAAATTGGCGTAGCTACTTTTTTGCTTCTGGAGATCCTTGTACCTTACGTGATACTCAGAGTACAAGTCATCGAAGAGCAATATATTCCGTTTTCTTAGGCTTTTAAATTGGTCGCGCTGAATAATTATTTTTTTATGGAAGTCGCCAACAACAGTAATTTGTGGGGAGGTGTATTCCTTTTCCTTCAACTCGCCCGACTTAGTGTACTGTATTTTCACCATCGCCCTGTTAGGGTTTTCATCGAACAACATAAAATGTGCAATCAGATCTTTATTGTGGCCTTTCTTGTTAGGACCAATTGAGCCTTTTTGTGGGAATTCTGGATGAGGAATATCGGCTATGCATGTCACCCCAAATTTTTGCAGCGTATTCTCACAGCATGCCATCAACCAGCTCATTGGGAGTCTTCTTCTTTGGACTATAGACTGCGAATTCATTCTTGGATCAGAAAGAAGGTTAGCCCAGTAGAGCTTGACCTCTAGTGAAGGTGTCTCAGGAATTCCAACAAATGAAATAGGGCTTCGGTCGGCTATATATTCATTAACGAAACATGGGGTCTCATCGAGAAGGCTTTTATTCCATACACTTTCTTGTGCTAATACTGGTGATATAGCGTTTAAACGTGCTTCCATTTGCGCCGAATATAAATCAGCGCCTTCCTTGTCATGTGAAATCAGCTCTAAATCCATTTAATGCCTCGCTCAGCCAATTGGGTGCCGGATTCCATAAATTCTTCAAGCCGCTCCTTCAGCTTGTTTGGGCCGGTCAGATGTAATTTTCTAACCTCACTACTAAAGAGGTGCTTATAAAAATCGAGAGTTGTTTGAGGGCTGGCATGCCCAAGTCGGTCAGCAACGGCTAGCAACCCGTGCCCATCAGCGATAGCCTCACTAGCATGTGTGTGGCGAAAGTGGTGCCAAGTAAATGTATAGCCCGTACGTTTGATTAAATACGTTTTTAGATTCTCGGCGTAGCTCCGAGATAGGGCTTTTCCAATCCTGCCTTTCTTAACATTACAGAACACATATTCCGTGCCTGATTCAAACGCTGCCAGGTATTCTGTGCTTGTAATGTAATCTTCGTACATTTCAAGCAGGTAAGGCATTACAGGGATTGCTCTAGCACGCTTGGATTTGGCCCTGGCCCCATTTTCATTGTCAGATCGAGGAATTACCCAAATAACACCGTCAGCAAGGTCAACATCAGCATGGCGAAGTCCCAAAGCTTCTCCAATCCGCATTCCGGTGTTGTAGAGGAGGGTGACAAGAAAGGCGTCGCGGACCAGGCTGCATGCCTTTATGAGCTCCAGAACCGCCTCAGGCGACATCCTTTTTTCAGTTACTCTCTTCCTTACGGACCCCAGATCCCCTTTAAGGTAAGGATCTTTCTTCCTGACACTTCTGCGTTGATTGATGTGTTCAAGGAAAGGCTTATAGCTGTCTACAGGCTGATGTCGATTGCTGACAGCGACTGATGCAAAAGCAGGCTCTCTGCCTGTCAAATAGCGATAAAAGGACTTAACGGCCAGGTGCACCTGGTTATTCACCGTTGGGCCCAGCCTAGCTGCAGGCTCCAATGAAGGAGAAAGAAAGGCAAGATTTGAGGAATCATCGGCCATACCACTCAGATGGTAAGGCAGCCACTCAAGGAAACGATCATAGTCGGAAACAGTTATCCCGGTGATTTCCTTACTGTTTGAGTGGAGGTAAGTCCCAAGACGAGCAACATGACGTGCATATGCCTGGATTGTATTGGGAGAGAGATTGATCTGTTCAAGATGCACGATCCAATCACGAATCTCGTCTACTGGGTTTCCGTGATCATCTATAACGGTCCATGAATAGTTAGAATCATCAAATCGGATCTTTACGAGTTCCAGCACAAGCTGCTTCCATGCAGAGTGGACAAGGTGTGCATATACTGACTGGCCATTCTGAGAAGCTCAACTACATCCTCATAATGTACACAGTGGACATAGACATGCTTGGTGTCTATATTAACATAATATACATTATGCGTAGTTCTATTTGATCCTGTGTCAACCCAGCCTTATACAATACTTACGCCTGCGATTCACTCGGGCTTGCCATTGGCCCTGCTAGACTGCAAAACCAAGACTAAATATGAAAATAACCAACAAGGACACGTATGTCGTCACTGTCCCTCCAGTATCCGTGGCTACGGTGAATCTGTCGCGCTCCCAGGATGCGTTGCTGGTTAACGGCACGCTGGTAGCTGATCGTGCCGCCCGGCTTTCCGCGTCAGTGTCCGGTCTGGTGAGCAAATTGCTCGTGGATATTGGCGATCAGGTGGACGCCGGGGCTCCGCTGATTGAGCTGGATGCGGAGCTGACTGGACTCGAGCTGCAGCGCGCCCGCGCCAATTATCAGCAGCAACAGGCCACCCTGGCCGATGCCCGTCGGCGCCTGGAGGAAGCCAACAGCCTGGTAGCTAAACGAAGCATCGCCGCCAGCGAGGTGCGCAGTCTGGAATCCGAGGTTCAGGTAGCCAAGTCATCCCTGGCTGCCAGCCAGGCCGAGGTGGCACGCCAGCAGGCGCTGCTCAAGCGACACACCCTGCGAGCCCCTTTCAGTGGTGTGATCAGCGCAAAACTCACCGAGGTCGGCGAATGGCTCACACCTGGCACCACCGTGTTCGAGCTGGTGGGTAGCGATGATCTGCACGCGGATTTTGCTGTTCCACAACGTTATTTTCCGCAGATTTCCCGAGATACCGGCCTTGAGGTCTGGCTGGACGATGAAAACAACAGGCCCATGGGCGCGAAAATCACCGCCATTGTGCCGGTAAACGACCCTACCGCGAGAACCTTCACGGTGCGGGCCAGTATTGACGAAAAGGGCCTGACTCCGGGGATGGCCATCAATGGCCGGTTACAGATGCTGTCAGCAGATGCTCGCCCCACGGTGCCCCGGGACGCCCTGCTCCGTGACAGCCAGGACAATGTCACCGTCTGGCTGGCCGAGGGGGAAGACGACAATCTGGTGGCGCGCCGCAAGGTGGTCAAGGTTGCGCCGGGTCAGTCCCAACAAGTCACCATTCTGGATGGCTTGCGCCGAGGCGATCGCGTGGTGGTGCGCGGCAACGAGAGTCTGCGCGAGGGTGACCAGATCCTGGTGGTGGAATAATGTTCGAGAAGATTGTCCGCAATGGCACCCTGATGACCGTGGTGGTGCTGATCATCACCCTGCTCGGCGTTCTGGCGGCCCTGCGTATTCCGGTACAGATGATTCCGGATCTGGAGGTGCGTACCATTTCCGTGGTGACCAGTTGGCCCGGCGCCACCCCCCAGGATGTGGAGAAGGAAATCCTCATCGAGCAGGAGGAATACCTGCGTAACCTGCCCAACCTGCGGAGAATGACGGCCTCCGCTAGCAGCGGTGAAGCGGAAATCGAGCTGGAGTTTCCGTTTGGCGTGAATATCACTGATGCGCTGATCCGGGTCAATAATGCACTCAGCCAGGTCCCCGCCTACCCCGACAACGTGGATCAGCCGCGCATTCTGTCCAGCTCCTTTTCCAGCAACGCCTTCATGTATTACCGCGTCTCTCCCCTGCCCGACAACCCGCGCGGGCTGGATATGGACATGATGCAGGACTTCATTGACGACGAAGTGCGCTCACGAATGGAGAGCGTGGCCGGGGTATCCCAGGTGGAAGTGCGCGGCGGCGCCGAACGCCAGGTTCAGTTACTACTCAATGCCCAGAAACTGGCCCAGTTCGGACTCACCGTGGTGGATGTGCGCGATGCCCTGCGTGAGCGCAACCGGGATGTGTCCGGCGGTGAGCTGGAAAGCGGCAAGCGGCGTTATTTGCTGCGTACCGTGGGACGTTTCAAGGATATCGATAGCCTCAATGAGCTGATTCTGGCGCGCAGTGGCGACTCCCTGGTGCGCCTGCGGGACGTGGCCACGGTGGTGCTGGACCACTTTCCGGTTCGCAGCCTGTCGCGGGTGAATGGTGAGCCGGTGATCAGCCTGGCGGTGCGCCGGGAGACCGGTTCCAATGTCATCGACATCAAGTACGCCATGTTCGATCAGGTGACACAGATCAACCGGGAGGTGCTGGAGCCGGCGGGCATGCGCATGGCGTTGATCGCCGATGATGTGCGCTATGTGGAAGCCTCGGTGGCCAACGTGTGGACCAACCTGGCCATCGGCGCGGTGTTTGCCACCCTGGTCATGTTCCTGTTCCTGCGCTCGGTGAAGATCACCGCCGTGGGCGTGATCGGTATTCCCATCTGCACCATTGCGGCGTTTCTGGGCCTGCTGCTGGCCGGGCGCACCATCAATGTGATTTCCCTGGCCGGGATCGCCTTTGCCATCGGCATGACCCTGGATAATTCCATTGTGGTGCTGGAAAGCATTGAGATAGAACGGCGCAAGGGCCTGGATCGGATTCGCGCCGCGGTGAGTGGTATCCAGAAAGTGTGGCCAGCGGTGTTCGCCTCCACCATGACCACGGTGCTGGTATTCCTGCCGGTGGTGTTCATCCAGGAAGAGGCCGGCCAGCTCTATTCCGACATTGCCATTGCCGTGTCCGCGTCCATTCTGGTCTCCATGCTGGTGGCCATGACGGTGATTCCCACCCTCTCCGCCCGGCTGGATTTCAGTGCGGTGGTGGCCCATGACGGTCAGCACAGCCGCTGGATGATCGCCCTGCACCGCCTTTCCGACCGCTTGTCCAGTAGTCGCCCCCGGCAAGTGATCACCCTGTTGGCCACCGTATTGATTGGTGGCGCCATTGTGCTGTTCCTGACGCCGCCGGCGGAATATCTGCCAGAGGGCGAGGAACCGAAAACCTTTGCCAGCATGAGTGCGCCGCCGGGTTATAACCTCAGCACCATGGCGGCCATCGCCGACGAGGTGGAAGCGGAATTTCTGCCACTGGTGGGCGCCGATCCGGCGGATTATGACTCAGGCAAGTTGGCCATGCCGCCAATGAAGTATGTAAATATGGGTGTGGATGCAGAGCGTCTGCGCATCATCGCCGAGCCGGTGGACCCGGCGCATATGGAAGCGATGATGGATGCCATCACCGAGATCTATCAACGTTATCCCGGCATGGGCGCCTTTGCGGCCCGGGGTTCGATCATATCCAGTAATGACGGCGGCACCCGCAGTGTGACCCTGGATGTGGCCGGCGCGGATCTGGCGGAAATCTACAGGGCGGCCTCACGGCTGGAGCGCGAAGCGGAACAGGTCTTCGATAACCCTCGCATCCAGTCCCAGCCCGCCAGCCTGTCCCTGGCTCAGCCGCTGATAGAGGTTCTCCCGCGCTGGAGTCGCGCCGCCGAAGTGCAGTTTTCCACGGAAGCGCTAGGCTTTACCGTCGCCGCGCTTACCGATGGCGCCTACCTGGATGAGTTTTTCCTGGGTGACGACAAGATCGACATCTATGCCTACAGCCACCGTACCGGCACCCGACCCGATCTGGCCGCCCTCCCCGGCCTGCCGGTGCACACCCCCATCGGCGCCACGGTGCCGCTGTCTTCGCTGGCCACCCTGAAAGAAACCGTGGACACCAGTGTGGTACGGCGGGTCAACGGTCGACGCACGGTGACCCTGAATATCATCCCGCCCCGGGGCGTGGCCCTGGAAACCGGGGTCAGCCGGGTGCGCGACATGATCCAGCAGTTGCGCGATGCGGGAGAGATCCCGGACACTATCAGCATCACGCTGTCCGGGGCCAGTGACCAGTTGCAGGCCACCCAGGAATCCCTGTCCGGTAATTATGTGGTGGCCCTGCTGCTGGTTTACCTGTTGCTGGTGGCCATTTTCACCCACTGGGGGTTCCCGCTGCTGATCATGACCACCATTCCACTGGGCATCGCCAGCGGCCTGCTGGGGTTGGCATTGATGAATGGCGTGGGTGCCCTGCTGCCTGTACTGGGCCTGGCGCCGCTGACTCAGCCGTTCGACATGATTACCATGCTCGGCTTTCTGATATTGATGGGCACGGTGGTCAACAACCCGATCCTGATCGTGCATCAGGCCACGTTGAATTTTCGCGATAACACCATGAGCGCCGTGGATGCGGTAAGCGAAGCGGTGGCCTCACGGCTACGCCCCATCGCCATGACCACCATCACCACGGTCTGCGGCCTGGCGCCGCTGGTACTGATTCCGGGCGAAGGCACCGAGCTTTATCGCGGCGTCGGGGCCATCGTCCTGTTCGGGTTGCTCGGCACCGCCATCGTGACCATCACTTCCCTGCCAGCGCTGACCGCACTAGTGCTTTCCCTTTTCCAGAAGAGGAGCTGATTCCGCAACGTTTCCTTCCGAGAGTTGACGCCAGCGCAAAAAATGACCACAAAGTAACTGTGCCTATCTGAGGGTGGGTGAGACATTTTGTCCCAGGGTTACGACCAGCGCTGTTGATCTACGTCAAGAAAGCCATGGAACGCGCTTGGTATCGTCACCCAGCGCATTATTCGGAAGGAAACGCACATGGAAAATTCAGCGGTTTCGCCACCTTACAACTACACGGTGGTGCGACAATTCACCATCATGGCAGTTGTCTGGGGCATTGTGGGGATGCTGGTGGGGGTCATTATCGCCGCCCAGCTTGCCTGGCCTGTCCTCAATTTCGAGTTACCCTGGTTCAGTTTTGGTCGGTTACGGCCACTGCACACCAACGCGGTAATCTTTGCCTTTGGCGGCTCTGCCCTCATTGGTACCAGTTACTACG